>CAJBBX010000029.1 GCA_903951425.1 uncultured Chthonomonas sp. | reverse complement strand
TCCGCTCCGGGCTTACGTACGAAGCCTGCCGGACTACGTAATCCAGCCCGGCAAGTCCATCACGTTCAAGGTGAACGGTTCAACCATCGGATCCGCGGCGGTTGCTGCCGACGGCTGGGCCACGGTCGCCTGGAACATACCAATCGGCGAGGCCACCGGGAGCCACACGGCCACCGCCGAGTTCGCCGGAGATTCATGGTACCAACCCGTCACAGCGAGCACCACGTTCAACGCGGTGCCGTAGGCAAACGCATTACCCGAGGGCCGCAAGCTGAGCCTGGCGTGCGGCCCTCCTCACATCCTCACCGATTCACCCACTCACCTCCACACACGATTTTGGAAACACCACTGCAGGAACCGCGAACGGCATGGCGAACGTGCGATTGAGTCTCGGCGACTGGACGCACCGTGCGCCGGCGTCGACTACAGAGGAGGACGCGACCCAATGGAACTGATGTTACGGCGGTGGTGTGCGCTGCGGTTGCTGTCTGCTTTGCTGGTCTGTGTGGCTGCGACTGCGCTTGGCCAGAGCAGACCGGGTGTGATATGGCAGAGGCCTGGGTTCGGTGATGGTCCCACGGCGGCCGCCTACTCTCCCGACGGCACGATCCTGGCTGTGTCGGGCTCAAGGTCAGTTAAGTTGTGGAGCACTTCCGACGGCGCGTTCCTGCGCTCGCTCCGGGCCAGTGACTGGATGGCCGGCGCGATCTGGTCTCCGTCGGGCGCCCACGTCATCGGGCTCAGCATGTCCGGCATGCTACATCGGTGGCGGACCTACGACGGCGTGTTGCTGAAGCGCGTCACGGCGCAGCAGCCTACGATCTGGGGACCCAGGTCGCTCGCGCTCTCACCGGATGGTTTGAACGTCGTGACATGCGGTCAGGACGATGCCAACGCCTGCGTCTGGCGCGTCTCCGACTTCGCGCTGCAGCGCAAGATACCCCTCACTTCGGTCTCCTCAGTCGGCTGGTCAGCAGGGGGCGTCATTGCCTGCGGCCGCACAAACAACACGATCTCTCTGGTCGATCCCTCAAGCGGGACGGTGCTCAGAACCCTCTCAGGTCACACCGGCGCGGTGAACTCGGTCGCGTTCTCCTCCGACGGCGGCCGCCTTGTCTCCGCGTCTGCCGACAAGACGGCTCGGATCTGGGACGTCGCGTCGGGTTCGGTACTGTATTCCCTGGCGTCGCACACCACGGCGGTCTACGATGCCGTGTTCTCACCTGACGGCGCCAAGGTGGCCACAAGCACCAAGTACGGTGACCGGACGCTCAAGGTGTGGAATGCCTCGGACGGGACAGTGCTTGCGTCGGTGTACACAGACGGCTGGATCAATCCTGTGGCCTTCTCACCGGATGGCCAGACACTATGCTCGGGCTGGAAGCTAGGGTGCGTGGCCGAGTTCGCTGCCCTGGATTGCAGCCTGCAGCGCGAGCTAACTCTCCATTGCCGGCGCGTGAACGCCATGGCGCTCTCACACGACGGCCGGACGTTGGCGACCGCTACCGGCGACAACGCAATCCACCTGTGGGACACTGCCGACGGCGCCAAGCGACTGGTGCTGGCTGTCCCCGGTGGCGTCCTGGATCGCGCTCTGGCCTTCAGCGCAGACGATTCCGAGGTCTACGCCATCGACTACTACGGAGGCATCGGTCGCTGGCGCGCCGCCGACGGCCTCCCGACCGGTGTTGCGTATGGCGACATGAGCCCCTATTCCGCTGCGCTCTCGCCCGACTGCAGCTTCGCCGTGATGGGAGCCTGGGACGGCGGACTCGGCCTATACAGCACCAGCACGGGCGCCAAGCTGTGGGGCTCCTCGGCGTTCACCGAGGGCATCCGCTCGCTCCAATTCTCGCCGGACGGTCTTTCGATCGCGTTCTATGTGGGCTCGGGCACAACCTATGTGCTCTCGGCGCTGACAGGCGATGTCACGGCATCGACGCCGGCATGGGGGCGCATGCTATTCTCACCGGACAGCGCGCTGCTCGCATCGGGCGGAAACAATACGATGACGCTCTGGAACATCCAGACCGGATCGGTGCAGTCCATCACGTTCCCGGGACAGACCGGGACGAGCTGGGCGCTCGCGTTCTCGCCTGGCGGAGCCCAACTAGCGGCGGCGGCCGGCGATTTCTTTGTCGAGTTCGTCCGGATAGCCGACGGAGTAACGCGGGCGCTCTACTCCGAGGAGACCAGCTTCTCAGCCAACGTAGGCTGCTATTCGGCCGACGGCAAGGTGTTCTACTACGGCACAGAAGACTCGAGCGTCGTCGCCATGGCGGTGCCGGATACAACCGCGGATGCCGCCGTGACCGCCGGTACCTGGACTGTACCTTTCAACGAGCTGGTCACGCTCAGCGCGACACTGAAGTCGGGCGGCGTGCCCGTCCCCGGTCAGTGGCTGCACTTCTGGTTTGGCCATCCGTGGGCGTCCGAGTGGTATGTAGGCAGCGGGCTCACAGATGCATCAGGTGTCGCGTCTGTCACGATCAGCGCGCCTGAGCCACCGTACTGGCAGGTCACAGCAGTGTTCGCGGGCGGCGCCGGATACGGCTACACCGAAGGTACCGGCAATCTGTGGGTCACCAAAGGCGCAACGAGCACCTACGTCGTGGACCGGGCCGGTATTATTACCACTACGGTGGCGCTCAAGGGCTACCTCAGGCGCACCAGCGATCTTGCATGGGTGGCGGGAAGAACCATCGCCTTCACCATTGCGGGTTCCGCGGTCGGTTCAGCCGTCACGGACGCCTCCGGCCAGGCGACGCTGAACTACGTGATCGCCACATCGGCGGGACCGCACACAATCGGCGCTTCCTTCGCCGGCGATGCTCAGTACCAACCGTCATCCTCGTCAGCCACGCTCACGGCCACCACGACCAACACCAAGGTCTACGTAGTGGACCGGACCGCCAGGATCAAGAGCTACGTGGTCCTGAAGTCCTACCTATACACCCCGACGAACGTGCTCATCCCCGGCAAGCCGATGACCATCAAGCTGGACGGGACCGTGCTCGGGTCGGGTACCACCAACGCATCGGGGTACTACCAGTTCGGCTATACGGTGGCGGAGGGT
>CAJBBX010000028.1 GCA_903951425.1 uncultured Chthonomonas sp. | reverse complement strand
TGCCGGAGATCGTCGTGTTGGACATCGACATCACCGAGAGCGTGGCCGCCCCTGTCGTCCCTGGCCTGCTGCCCGGCGATAGCGTCGTAGCCGTCACCGAAGAGGACGAGTACAGCCGGATGGCGCGGCGCGCCACCGCGACCGACGATGTTGTCGTCGATACGGCGGATGACGACGCCTAGAGCTTGACCGGGCCGTTCGATCGAACGGGCGGCCCAACCCATCCAGAACCTCAACCTCATCAGGAGTGCTACCTATGGAGATAACCGCCAAGATGGTGAGCCAGCTCCGGGAACAGACCGGAGCCGGCATGATGGAGTGCAAGAAGGCGCTGATCGAGTCCGAGGGCGACGAATCACGCGCCCGGGACCTGCTGCGCGCCAAGGGCAAGGCCGGAGCTGAGAAGCGCGCCGGCCGCGCTGCCAGCGAGGGTGTCGTGGCCGCCGCCTCGACGGCCGCCGGCGCAGCCCTGGTCGAGTTGAACTCTGAGACTGACTTCGTGGCCCGCAACGAGGAGTTCCGCGCCCTGGCGCAGTGCCTCGCCGACCTGGCCGCAGCCAACGAGGTGGCCTCAGCCGAGGACGTGCTGGCCCTAACGGTCGACGGCAAGACCGCACAGTCCGCGCTGGACGACGTCGTGACCAAGCTGCGCGAAAAGATCGTCTTCCGCCGCTGCACGCGCTCGGCCGCCGCTGCGGACAAGGTGGTCGCCACCTACATCCACACCGTTACGACGAAGATCGGCGTGATGCTGGAGATGAAGGGCGATCCCGGCAACGCCGACCTGGCGACCCTGGGCCGCTCGGTGGCCATGCACATCGCCGCCAGCAAGCCTGAGTACGTGAACCGCGAGGCCGTCCCGGCCGATGTCGTGGAGCACGAGAAGCAGGTCCTCGCCGAGTTGACCCGCAACGAGGGCAAGCCCGAGGCCGCAATTCCGAAGATCGTGGAAGGCCGCATCGGCAAGTTCTTCGAGCGCATCTGCCTGGTGGAGCAGCCCTTCGTCCGCGACCCCTCCAAGAAGGTCGGCGAACTGCTGAAGGAGGCCGGCGCCGAAGCCACCTCGTTCACGCTCTACGTCGTAGGCCAGGAGTAACCTCGTGGCCGCGCCGCGCTGGCGCCGAGTCCTGCTCAAGCTCTCCGGTGAAGTCTTCGCCGGAGGGCAGGACTTCGGCCTCGACCCCGCCACCTTCAAGTCCATGGCCGCCGAAGTCGCCGAGGCCCATGCCGACGGCGTGCAGCTGGCCATCGTCGTGGGCGGCGGTAACATCATGCGGGGCAAGTTCGCCTCCGAGGCTGGCATGGACCGCGTCACGGCCGACCATGTGGGTATGCTCGCCACCGTCATGAACGCCCTGGCTCTCCAGGACGCGCTGGAGAAGATCAACGTCGACACCCGCGTCCAGACTGCCATCTCCATGGACGACGTGGCCGAGCCGTTCATCCGCCGGCGCGCCATCCGGCACCTGGAGAAGGGCCGCGTCGTCATCCTCGCCGCCGGCACCGGCAATCCCTACTTCTCTACCGATACGGGCGCCGTGTTGCGCGCACTGGAGATCAAGGCCAACGCGGTACTCAAGGCGACCAACGTGGACGGCGTCTATGATAAGGACCCGAGCGCCTTTCCGGACGCCAAGCGGTTCGAGAACCTGGACTACGACTACTGCATCGACCACCAGCTGGGCGTGATGGACCTGTCCGCGTTCACGCTCTGCCGACAGAACGACCTGCCCATCATCGTGTTCAGTATGTTGGCGCCCGGCAACGTGCGCCGCGTGGTGTCCGGTGAGCCGGTGGGCACGGTAGTAGGGAGGAAGCCATGAGCATCACCGATCTGCTGCACGACGCCGAAGACAAGATGAAGAAGAGCGTGGAGGCCACCCGGCACGAGTTCACGCTCATTCGCACCGGTCGGGCCAATCCCGCGCTCCTGGAGCACGTCGTCGTCATCGCCTACGGCTCCGAGCTACCCCTGAACCAGGTCGCCACCGTGACCACACCGGACGCCCGCCAGCTGCTGATCACCCCGTTCGATCGCAACCAGCTGGGAGCCATCGAGAAGGGCATCCTGAAGTCCGATGTGAACCTGACGCCCAACAACGACGGCAACGCGATCCGCCTGAACATCCCGCCGCTCAACGAGGAGAGGCGCAAGGAGTTCATCAAGCTGCTCCACAAGAAGGCCGAGGCCGGCCATGCAGCGGTGCGCAACGTGCGCCACCACAGCATGAACCGCCTGCGCGACATGCAGAAGGCCAAGGAGATCAGCGAGGACGAGGAGAAGCGGACCGGCGACAAGCTCCAAAAGTTCACTGACCAGTACATCGTCGAGATCGACAAGCACACCAAGCAGAAGGAACAGGACCTCCTCGAGGTCTAGCCTGCAACGAAGGGGCGCCGGCGACGGCGCCCCTCGATACATCTAGCGGCAGGTGCAACCGAATGTCTACCGCGTCCCAGCAGCCCGTCACCCCCAGCCCAACGACCATGCCCGCCCACGTCGCCATAATCATGGACGGCAACGGGCGCTGGGCCCGCGCGCGCGGCATGGAGCGGCTTGAGGGGCACTGGCAGGGCTACCGGACGCTGAAGAGGATCGTCTACGCCGCCGACGAGATGGGCATCCGCCACCTGACCGTCTACGGCTTCTCCTCGGAGAACTGGCGCCGTCCCGAGGCCGAGGTGGGCGGGCTCATGGCGCTCATGCTCCGCGCCATGAAGGCGGAGATCGACGAGCTTGCCGCCAACGGCATCCGCGTCCGCGTCCTGGGGCGAATGTCACAACTGCCCGAGGACCTACGGCAGGAGTTCGAGCAGGCCATGGAGCGAACCGCCGATTACCAGAGGATGACCTTCAACCTGGCCATCAACTACGGGGGGCGATCCGAGATCGTCGACGCTGTTCGCGCCCTGGCGGCAGAGGCCGCGGCGGGGCGCCTCCAGCCCGAGGAGATCACCGAGGAGACGGTGGCATCGCGCCTCTACGCGCCGGACACGCCGGACCCCGACCTGCTCATCCGCACGGCAGGCGAGATGCGCCTGAGCAACTTCCTGCTCTGGGAGACCGCCTACTCGGAGATCTGGGTCACCGACACCTTCTGGCCCGATTTCTCGCAGGAGCTGCTGGCCGAGGCCGTGCGCGGCTATAAGGCCCGCACACGGCGCTTCGGCGCAGTGGTCGAGTAGAAGCCCTCCCCTACTCGCTCAGCGCGTTCCAGATCGAGCCGGCGAGCAGCGCGTTGCCCGCGGCGTTCAGGTGCACCCCGTCGGTCGTCAGCAGCAGCGTCTCGTCCAGCGACCAACGACGGAAGGTCGCCACCGTCTCCCGGAACGCCAGGTAGGCATCCACGAAGAGCATCCCCCGCCGGATCGCGACCGCCCGCATGGCGGAGACGTAGGTAGCGGCCCGGGCGTTCTCGGCGCAGTTGAGGTCCTCATAGACAAGCGTCGGTGACACGAAGGCGAGCCTCGCGCCCGCCGCGGCGGCATTGTCGACCATCTCCTCGAGGCAGGCCGTGTAGTCTTCAACGGGCACGCCGGCCGGCTGCAGCCCCAGCGGGTCGCGGACGCCGGTCTCGAAGATATTGAATGCATGCCAGACGTCGTTGACGCCCGCGTTGAGCAGGATGAGCTCGGGCTTGTGGGCCAGCACGTCGTGGTCGAACCTCGCGGCCATGTCCGGCGCACGGTGCCCGCTGATGCCCGCGTTCACCACGCGGATGCCGCTCCCGGCCTTTGCAAGCGCCTCGGCCAGGAGCCAGACGTAGCCCCCCGGAGCGGCGCCCCCCTCGGTGATGCTGTCGCCCATCACCACCAGCGTCTTCACACCCGACAGCGCTTTCGGCAGGCCGTTCGCCATGCTGAACCCTCCGTGCAAGCTCGTTCGGCGGCGCCGGGCCGCCCCGCACGGCATGGTACCAGACCGCAAGGCGGCGCGTGGCTGCTACACTGAGTCGCCGGAGCGCCTCGCGGCCGATCGGGCGCCCGACCAACACCCTTCACGGAGCGCCCATGAGCACCCTTCGTGCGCCGAGGTTCCCGCGCCGCCTGCTGGTCGCCGCCGCCATCCTGTGGGCGGTCGCCCTCGCGGACGGCTCCGCGCTTGCGCAGCAGTTCACCCTCCGCATCGTCCATACCAACGACGTCCATGGCCGGCTACTCCCGTTCCCGTACACCTTCCAGGGCGAGAGGGCCCCGGTCCTGGTGGGCGGTACGGCGCGACGGATAACGCTGGCCAGGCGGCTTCTCAAACAGGCGCCGGGGTCATCGATCCTCGTCGACTGCGGCGACGCCTTCACCCGAGGACCGCTGGCCACGACGCACATGGGCCAGGCCGAAGCCGCGGCCATGAACGCGGCGGGCTACCAGATGGGAGCGGTGGGGAACAACGAATTCAAGGCCCGGGACGCAGCCGACGCCGACGACGCGCCCGGCGCTCAGGCCGCCCTGACGCGGTTCGTCGGGGCCTCCCGGTTCCCCTGGCTCTGCGCCAACGCTGCAGATGGCGCAGGGAAGCCTGCGGCGGGCGCCGTGCCGTACGTCGTGCGCCGCTTCGGGGATGTGCGCGTGGCCTTCTTCGGCATCACCGCTCCCCGCTCCGCCAACTACCCGCAGACGCGCGGCTGGAAGATCACCGAGCCCATCTCCCGCGCCAGGGAGATCGTGCCGCAGCTACGGAAGCAGGCAGACCTCGTGATCGCGCTGACCCACATCGGGTACGAGGCCGACAAGGCCCTTATCGCCGAGGCGCCGGGCATTGACGCCGTGGTCGGCGGCGACTCGCACACCTTCCTGCCCAACGCCGAACAGGTAAGAGGCCCCGACGGGCGGATGGTCCCGCTGGCCCAGGCCGGGGAGCTCGGCGTCTGCGTGGGAGCGCTCGACCTGGTCTGCCGGCGCGGCCCGGCCGGCGGATGGAGCGTGGCCTCGGCTACCGGGAAACTCTACCGCGTCACGCCCGACCTGCCCGATGACCCCGCCGTCGCCCGGGCGCTGCAGCCCTTCCTGGCGCCCTTCCTGAAGCCCATCGCCCGGCTCGGCGGATGCGGCGCCGATAAGAAGTCGCTGGAGCGCCGCTCCACGCGGATCTTCGTGGCGGCCATGCGCCGGGCCTCGGGCGCCGCCATGGCCCTGAACCCGCTGGGATTCGGCCTCCACGCCGCGCTACCCGACGGCCCGGTCACGCGGTACGACATATACAGCGCCCAGCCCTACCACAACACCATCGTTACGGTGGCGACGACGGCCGAGGCCCTGCGCCGGCTACGGGACTTCGCGCCCGACGTGGTCACCGACGGGGCGGCCCGAGCAACCGGCGAGACCCGCATCGCGGTGATGGACTACGCGGTGTCCGAACTGGGCATCAAGCCGCTTCGGCTCCGCAAAACCGGCATCGACGTCCGCACAGCCGTTGTCGACTACCTCACGCAGACCGCACCGATCCGCGGCGCGGCACGGAGAACCTCCCATTGAGCCCTGCAACACCCACGCTTGAGACCGCCCGCGAAGCCTTCCCCGTCACCCGCGAGTGCATCTACCTGAACACCGGCACCTATGGCCCTATGCCCGAGCCCGCCCTGCAGGAGCTCCTAGAAGCCACCGCCGCCGCCGAGCGGCAGGGCATCGCCTGCACCCGCGACATTATGCAGGACGTGAACCGGGCGCGGCAGGGCCTGGCGGCTATGGTGGGCGTGGAGCCGGGCCAGATCGCCATGTCGCGCAACTCCACCGACGGCATCAACCTGGTGCTGGCGGGGCTCGACTGGCGCCCCGGCGACGAGGTGATCACCACCGACGAGGAGCACGAGGCCATGTGGCACCCGCTCCTCTACCTGCGGGCCACGCGCGGCATCGTGGTACATCGGATCAGCGTCTCGCCCGACGCCGAGACCATGGTGGAGCGGCTGCGGCAGGTGGCAAGCCAGCGCACGAAGCTGCTCACCTTCAGCCACGTCCCCTGCGAGACCGGCACGCGCCTGCCCGCCGCCGCCATGTGCCGATGGGCGCGCGAGCACGGCATCGCCACCATGGTGGACGGCGCACAGTCCGTGGGGGCCGTGCCGGTGACGCTGCCAGAGCTGGGCTGCGACTGGCTGGCGGGCAACGGCCACAAGTGGCTCCACGGTCCCAAGGGCACGGGCTTCCTGGCGGCCACGCCGGAGGCCATGCTCGCGTTGCGGCCCGCCCACGTCGGCGCGGGCTCGCTGGCCGAGGCCGACTGGCAGGCAGGCCGCGCCGTGCCCCACGCAACCGGCGAGAGGTTCGAGTACGGCAGCCGCGACCTGGCGCGCTGGGCGGGGATGCACGCGTCGCTGGACTGGATGGGCGTCGTGGGCTGGCCGGCCATCCACGCCCATATCGCCCGCCATGCCTCCGCGCTGAAGGAGGGCCTCCTGTCCCTGCCGGGCGTCCGCCTGCTCACTCCCGTGGCGGCCGAGGCGTCGGCGGGACTGGTGAGCTTCGTGATTCAGGGGCATAGCTTCCAGGCCGTCATGGACCATGCTCGGAGCCGCCGGAGCATCCACCTGCGCCCGGTGCCGCACTACAACGCCACACGGGCGGCGACAAGCGTGCTCACCAACAGCGGCGACGTGGAGGCCCTCCTGGAAGTCTTGCGCGAGTTGCCGGCATAGACCCCGAAGGGATACACTGAGCCCAGCCGCCCGCGCCTGGAGACCCCGCGCCGCCATGAACCGCCTGACCGGCTTCCCATACGGCATCGCCGCCCTCTGCATCCTGGCGCTCGCGCTCGCGTCGGGCGTCTGGCTCGCGGCCCAGCCGATCGGGAACTCCACGGCGAACCTCACCATGTGGACGTTCGCGAACACGCACTATGACGCCTACAAGGCGGCTGTGCCCTCCTTCGAGAAGGCGCACCCCGGCGTCCGCGTGGACGTACAGCTCGTCTCCGGCACGGCGGTCACCTCGCGCCTGCAGGCGGCGTTCTGGGCCGATCTGGATGTGCCCGACCTCGTCGAGGTGGAGATCAGCAGCGCGGCTTCCTTCTTCCGGGGCCCGCTGGAACACGTCGGCTTCCTGGACCTAACCGACCGCATCCACCGGGCCGGCCTCTGGGACGGCATGGTGCAGGCGCGGTTCGCGCCCTACACCACCCGGGGGCGCATCTTCGGCCTACCGCACGACGTCCACCCCGTGCAACTGGCCTACCGGCGCGACATCGTCGAGGGGCTGGGCATCGATGTCTCCAAGATCGAGACGTGGGCCGACTTCGTGGCCGCCGGACGCCGCGTGACCATCCCGAACAAGCGCTACATGCTGGAGATGCCCGACACGGACGCCTCGCGGCTGGAGATGTGCCTCTTCCAGCGCGGCGGCGGCTACTTCGACCAGGAGGGGCGCTGCAGGTTCGACGACGAGGTCGGCGTCCAGACCATGCTCTGGTACGTCCCCCTGGTGGCCGGTCCGCGGCGTATCGGCGGCGACCTTGGCGGCGGGCAGATCCTGACCAAGGCCATCGAGGACGGCTACCTGCTCTTCCTGGCCGCGCCGGACTGGCGGACCCGCTCCTTCGAGATGGACGTGCCCCGCGTCTCCGGCAAGATGGCGCTCATGCCGCTGCCGGCGGTGAAGCGCGGCGGGCCGCGTACCAGCACCTGGGGAGGCACCATGCTGGGCATCACCAAGCGCAGCCCGCACCCCGACCTGGCCTGGGAGTTCGCCAGGCACCTCTACCTGAACCCCGCCGAGCTGGCCGAGCGCTTCCGGGGGACCAACATCATCCCCGCGCTCAGGTCTGCGTGGCGGCAGCCGGCCTTCTCCGAGCCGCGCCCCTACTGGTCCAACCAGCGGCTGGGCGACAGCTACGCCCTGCTGGCGCCGCAGACGCCCTACCAGTACGCGAGCCCCTTCATCAGCACCGCCAAGGGCAAGCTCAGCGAGGCCCTGGTGGCCTGCGTGCAGCGCTACCGGGCAGAGGGAGACGCCGGCTTCGAGCCCTTCGTGCGGCGGCAGATGGGCATGAGCGCCGGCGAGCTTCGCAGGCTCATGTCGCGGAGCCCCTTCCTGTGAGCGCCCCGCGTGGCATCCGGGCCGATGGCTGGTTCCGGTTGCAGCACCGGGCGGCACCCTACCTCTTCGTGGCGCCGTTCGTGCTCCTCTTCCTGACCTTCGGCCTCTGGCCCATCGTGAAGAGCCTCACGCTTTCCATGTATGCCACCAGCGGGCCCAAGGACCAGGTCTTCGTGGGCGCGGCCAACTTCCGCTTCCTGCTGCGCGACCCGGACTTCCGCATCGCCGTCGCCAACACGGCCCTCTTCGCCTTCTGGTCGGTCTTCGTGCAGCTTCCGTTGGCCCTGGGCCTGGCGCTACTGCTGAGCCGGCGCTGGCTGCGCGGGCGGGAGTTCCTGCGGCTGGTCTTCTTCTCGCCGAACCTGCTGGGCCAGGTCTTCGTCGGCGTGCTCTTCAGCGTCCTCTTCGTGCCGCAGTACGGCCTGCTCAACAACGCGCTGCACGGGTTGACGGAGCCGCTCCACCGGTGGCTCTCGTTCATCCCCGTGGTCGAGCTGGACACCAAGTGGCTGGCCAACCCGGCGCTGGTCATGCCGGCGCTCGTGCTCACCTCGCTCTGGATGTACGTCGGCTTCAACATGATCTACTTCCTGGCCGCGCTGCAGGCGGTGGACCAGGACCTCTACGAGGCCGCCACCGTCGACGGCGCCAACGGGTTCCAGCAGTTCCTCGCGGTGACCCTGCCGGGCATCCGGCCCGTGGCCGTCTTCGTGCTGATCACATCGACCATCGGCTCGTTCCAGCTCTTCGAACTGCCTTACATCATGTTGGGCAACGGCTCGGGACCGAACAAGGCGGGGCTCACCATCGTGATGTACCTCTACCAGATGGGCTTCGTGACCGGCGACCTGGGATACGCCTCAGCCGTGGGATGGACGCTGGCGCTGGGCCTGCTCGTCATCAGCCTGGCGCAGATGCGGATCACCGGCGCCTTCCGGAGTGGCGCCGAATGATACCCACCGCCGCCACCCGCCTGCTGCGGGCCATCGTCTACGTCTGCCTCGGCCTTCTTGCGGCGCTGACCCTGACGCCGCTGCTCTGGCTCGTGGCCGCCACCACCAAGGGCCCCGACGACCTGTTCCACTACACCTTCTTCGCGCCGCGCGCCTCGATGGTCAACTTCGACGCCCTGTTCGAGGTGGGCAAGGCCGTCAAGAGCGTCGACTTCCTCCGGTGCGGCATCAACAGCCTGTTCGTCGCCTGCACGACGGTGCTGGTCCAGCTCTTCTTCTCGTCGCTGGCCGGCTTCGCGCTGGCCAAGTACAGCTTCCGGGGCAAGAAGCAGCTCATGGTGCTGATGCTCTCCACGATGCTCATACCCGGGCAGGTGGTGATGGCGCCGCTCTACGAGCTGATCTACCGGCTCGGCCTGGTGGACAGCTACCTAGGCCTCGTGGTGCCCGGCGCGGTCAGCGTGTTCGGCATCTTCCTCTTCCGCCAGTCCATCACGCAGGTGCCGGACGAGCTGCTCGACGCGGCGCGCATCGACGGATGCACCGAGTTCCGCACCTACTGGGACATCGTCATGCCGGTGTCGAGGCCCATGGTGGGCGCCTTCTGCCTGATCTCGTTCATGGGCGCCTGGAACAGCTTCCTCTGGCCGCAGATCATCCTTCACAACAGCGCCCGCTTCACGTTGCCGATCGCGCTTAACCAGCTCGTCGGCATCTACCAGCAGCAGTACGGAACCCTCATGGCCGGGACGCTGGTGAGCATCCTGCCGGTGGTGGTCCTCTTCCTCCTGCTGCAGCGGGAGTTCGTGGCGGGCCTCACGGCCGGCGCAGTGAAGGGGTAGGCCAGGCGGTCAAGAGGGCCACTTCTCTGCCATAGGAGAGTGGCACCCTTGGCCGGTCGGGGCGTCCCCTTCAGGCGATCCGCGAAGCGCCCTCGGCGGCGCGGCAGACGTAGAAGCTCGGCTCCAGGCAGGTGGCTCGGGTGTAGGCGCGGCGGACCCGACCCTGGAACTCCGGTACCGCGGCATCGGCTACGAGGCTCACCGTGCAGCCGCCGAAACCGGCGCCGGTCATGCGGGAGCCGTAGACCCCCTCCACCGTCAGGGCCGCGGCCACCAGCGCGTCGAGCTCGGGGCAGCTCACCTCGTAGTCGTCGCGCAGCGAGCGGTGCGAAGCGGTCATCAGCTCGCCGAACGCCGCCACGTCGCCGGCCTCCAGAACGCGGATAGCCTGCAGTACGCGCTCGTCTTCGGTCACCACGTGCTTGGCGCGGCGGACGATCGGATCGGGAAGCAGCCCCTTCAGCTCATCGAACCGGGCCTCGGAGACGTCGCGGAGGAACTCCAGCCCGGGCATCTCCGGGCGCAGCAGCTCGACGGCCCGCTCGCACTCGGCGCGACGCTCGTTGTAGGCCGACTTCACCAGCTCGTGCGGGCGGTTCGTGTTCGTGATGACCAAAGTGACGCCGCCGGTGGGCAGGGGCACGGGGCGGAACTCCAGCGAGTGCGTGTCGATGAAGAGGGCGTGGTTAGCCTTGCCCAGCGACGAGATGAACTGGTCCATGATGCCGCAGTTCATGCCCACGAACCGGTTCTCGGCCCGCTGGCACAGCACCGCCCGCTGCACCGGGTCGATCTGGATGCCCGAAGCCAGTTCGAAGGCCCAGCAGGCGGCCATCTCGAACGCCGCCGACGAGGAGAGGCCGCTGCCCACGGGGACCGTCCCCACCACCACGGCATCCATCCCGGCGAGCGCGTACCCCGCCTCGGCCAGGACAAACGCGACGCCGCGCACGTAGTTCGACCAGGGCTCCGCGTCGGAGCGCACCACGCTGTCGAGCCTGAAGAGGCTCTCCTGCCCGTAGGACTCCGCATAGGCGCGCACCTGCCGGTCGTCCCGAGGCGCCATGGCGATGCGGATATCGAACTCCAGCGCGGCCGGGAAGACGTAGCCGTGGTTGTAGTCCGTATGCTCGCCGATCAGGTTCACGCGGCCCGGCGCCCGGACGACGGCCTCCGGCGCGTGGCCGTACCGCGACTGGAAGATCAGGCTCGGGTCGACGGGCGTGGGCATCGTGGAGGCTCCTTTGGCGAGTTGCGGCGGATTCTAGCACCCGCACACGAGGCCGGTCAACGCAGCAATGCGGCGCGCGCCCCCTTTCCTACCGGCGCGGATGTGCGATGCAGTAGACCCTTGCGGACGTGCGGATCAGTAGCCGGTTCCCGGCGATGGCGGGACAGGCCATGCCCATGTCGTCCTCAGCCAGCTTGTTCGAATGCAGCAGGTCGAACTTGGGGCCGGCCCCGAAGACGAACGTGACGCCATCCTCATTCATGCAATAGACTTTGCCGGCAGCAGCCCACGGCGATGCCGTGAAGGCTCGCCCCTCCGGTATCCGAGTGCGCTCAAAAAGGGGGGCGCCCGTAGCGGCGTCGTAGGCGGACAGCATGCCGAAATCGAGCAGCGAGTAGACCTGCCCCCGGTAGAGCAGCGTTGAGGGGTTGTACGGCGCCGCCGTCGGCTGCCGCCACGCGACGAACTCGCTCGACGTCGAGCCATCGGCCGGCGAGATGTCACCGGCGGCGCCGGGCCGGATAGCGTAGATCGGCCGGCGGGGGCTGCCCACGTAGCCGGAAGTCACGTAGAGCAGGTCGCCGGTCGCGTAGGGGGTGGAGATGGTGATGCCCGACATCCCCTTGAGCCACCAGAGCAGCTTGCCGTCCATGTCGTACGAGCGCACCTTGCCGGTCCCCGCCGTGACGATCTCGGTGCGCCGGCTGTTCTTCCAGATGAACGGCGTCGCCCAGTTGCTCTTCTCGTCCCTGCTGACGCGCCAAACGTCGTTACCCGTCCTGGCGTCCAGCGCCGCGAGGGTCGACTCCGCCTCATTGTCGTCGACGACATAGAGGCGTCCCCCCGCCAGCGCCGGCGACGCCGCGGTTCCCCAAGCCGCCTGGATCGGATGGGGGGTCAGGGCCCGTTGCCAGACCTTCTTGCCCGCGTGCGTAAACGCATAGATACCCACATTGCCGAACATGCAGATGACGCGATCGGCATCGACTACGGGGGTCTCCGAGGCGTAGCTGTTCTTCACATGGATCGGGCTCGGCGGCTTGCCCGAGTGGACCATCTGCTTCCAGAGCGCCTTGCCCGATGCCAGGTCGAGGCAGTAGACCCACCATTCGTGCTGGTCGCCCGAGACCTGCGGCCGCTCCCCGCCCATGTAGAGGCCCTTCTTCGCAGGCTCGGTGGCGCCCTGGCTGCAGACCGTCGTCAGGAAGACGCGATTGCCCCAGACGATGGGAGAAGACCAGCCTCGGCCTGGAATGTCGGCCTTCCAGGCCACGTTCTGCGTGGCGGACCAGGTGTCCGGGAAGGCAGAGGCTTCCGAAACACCCATGGCGCCGGGACCCCGCAACTGCGGCCAGTTGCCGTCGGCGTGGGCCCCAAACGGGGCGCCGGCACACAACAGAGCCAACGCCCATGCCGGCACGAATCGGCCGCTACCAGTGAGTCGCATCACAGGACCTCCCGCAGGGCCGCCGTGCGGCCGAAGCTGGGGAAGTATGGCCGACGACCATGCCCGGTGTCCACGCCCCGCCGTCCGACCGGGCCGCGCCCGTGTCCGTCCGTGTTCTGGGCCTCCACGCAGGACTCGCCGCCCGCCGTCGCGAACCTGCGTGGGCGCCAACGTGCAAGCCTCTCCGAAGGAGCCCTCCATGCCCATCATGCCTCTCGTCCTGCTGCTGCTCTTCGCCGGCCTCTGCGCCGCGGCGCCCGCCTCTGCCCTGCCGCCCGCGCCGCTCTACACGCTGGACCTGAGCGCCACGAACAGCCTCGCGCTCGACCAGCCGGCGCAGGTCAGGGCCACCTGGGACACGGTGCACTTCGCGGCGTCGCTCCAGGGCATCGTGAACCGCCGCACACCGAGCCTCTACGTCCACCTGGTAGGCGGCAAGACCGGCGAGACGGACCGCTTCTGGCTGGGCGAGATGCGCAAGCCCGGCACATGGCTGGCGGGCCGCAACGTGAAGCCCCTTCGCGACGTGGCAGAGGCCGCCCAAACCTTCCGCGCGGCGATCCGCGGCGTGGTAGCCTATGACGAGCGGGTGCCCGCCACGTCCAACGTGGCCAGCACGATCGCCGGCGTGGAGGACCTGGTCTGCCTGCGGTACGACCCCGATCCCGCCTCGCTCTACAGCCGCCTGGTAACGGACCCCAAGGGCCCGCGCCTTCCCGTGAAGCGCCGCCTCATGGCGCCCGACGGCTCGCCACTCTTCACCGGGCGGGGAACGATCCCCGGCAGCGCTACGCCCTCCACCGGTAGCGCCAAGTGCGACGCCTATATCTGGGCCAAGGAGCGGTACCTCGACACCGGCAAGTGCGACGCCACACGGCTGGCCTACTACCTCGACGCCTGGTGGATCGGTCATCCCGGCGGCGACGTGCCGAACCACACGCTCTCCAACCACGACTACTTCATCGCCCGACGCGGCTTCTTCTTCGACCTCTCGATGTGGGACGACGAGGCGCCCGTGGATGACCTCACGCAGCCCGTGGGCGCCGACGCCCGGACGCTGATGGCGATCCTGCGCACTTCGTGGGCCTGCACAGGCGGCAAGAAGATGATCCACGTGGGCGGCTTCGTGCCCTGGGCATGGAAGTACACCAACTACGGCCAGGCCGGAGGCAAGCGCGAGGGTGTGCCGGCCGAGTGGCGATACGCCGAGATACTCTCCTGCTACAACGCCTTCATGGATGCTGATGCGCTGGGCTACTCGGCCATGGCCAACGCCTCTGTCTTCAGCCTGCAGCCCCTGAAGCCGGCCTACAAGCAACCCCGGCCCACGCTGGCGGACCTGAAGTCCCGAGGGCTGGTGCTCGCCGACGGCCGCGTGGCGCCCAGGACGTTCGTCACCATCTATGGCGGCGACTATGATGCGGCCGCGTGGCTCTACCAGCGCCTGCCGGCCATCTGGGCCGACCCGGCGCGCGGGACGATACCCGTGGGCTGGGCCTTCAATCCCAACCTCGCCGATCGCTTCGCCATGGGCATGGACTGGGCGCGCACCCACGCCAAGCCGGGAGACGCCTTCATCGCGGGCGACTCCGGCGCCGGATACGTGAACCCCAGCTACCTGAGCGAGCCGCGCCCCTGGTCTGGCCTGCCGTCGGGTCTGGCCACCTGGGTCGAGCACTGCACGCGCTACTACCGCCAGTGGGACCTCTCCATCACCGGCTTCGTCATCGACGGCAACGCGCCGGGCATGGGTAGCGCGGGCCTCGACGCCTATGCGCGCTTCTCGCCGGACGGCATCATCGGCCAGAAGACGGCCCACGCATCCATGCACGGCGCCATGCCCGTGGTGCGGATGGCGTGGGACCTCTACAGCGCCGAAGCGGGCGCCGAGGTCATCGCCTCACGCTGCAAGCCCAACAAGCCAGAATTCGCCGCCTACCGCACGATCCTCTGGTCGCCCACCGACCTGAAACGGCTCATGGACAACACCGTGGCGCAGCCGCGTGGGGCCGAAGTCGCCTTCGTCGATCCCTACACGCTCATGGCGCTGGTGAAGCAGTTCAACGTGGGGCCGGACAACGGGAAGGCCCGCCTGGTCCCTATGGCGCAGCCCACACCCGAGACCGTCACGAACCGATGGGACGTGCGCCTGGGCGCCGAGGCCACCGGCCACAGCCCGCTGGTCGCCGGTTGCGACGCCCGCGACGCCCTGGGCGGCTCCTACGGCGCCATGGAGACCGGCGACCTGATCCTCTTCGCCGACAAGGCGCCGGTGGGTTCGGTCCACTTCTTGGAGTGGCGAACGAAGACGCCCATGCAGCTCCAGCGGTACCGCCTCTCCGGCCACGGCGACGGCGGCTCACTCTATCGCGAGTTCGGCGAGTTCCGGCTCTATGCGCGCAAGGGCGGCGAGTGGACGCAGATCGACACCTACGCGCCCGAGCACCCATACGCTTCGCTACGCCCCGGCGCCCACCTGCTGCTGGACCGCACGCTGCCGCAAGCCGTCACGGCGCAGGAGTTCCGGGCGGAGTTCACGCAGTGGGCGCCGAAGGATGGGGTGTCGCTGGGTCCGCGCATCGTGGAACTGGAGGGCCTCGGCCCGACCGCGCCGTAAGGGCACAGTGAGCCGGTCGGGCGGCGTAGTGTCATAATGCGAGGCATGACGCGGCTCGACCGGTACCTGATGCGTGAGATGGTGGTTCCCTTCCTGATCGGGCAGGGAGCCGTGGTATTGATGCTCACCGGCACGGTGCTCTACAACAACGCCGATACGTTCCTCAACTACCAGATACCGGCCGCAGGAGTGGCGCGCATCGCCCTCTGCTTCATGCCCTATCTGGTGGGCCTCACCATGCCCGTGGCCACCGCCATCGCCCTCTCGCTGGCCGTCAGCCGCATGGCCCGCGACTCCGAGATCACGGCGATGCGGGCGGCGGGGATCAGCCTCTGGCGCATCTTCCGGCCGGCCGTGGTGGTGGGACTGGCCATCAGCGCGGCCGACTTCGGCTTCGCGGAGGTGGTGGTCCCCTGGGCCAACCGCCAGTACGAGCGCACCATGCGGGAGCTATCTCAGGGCGTCAGGTTCCTGGCGCCGCAGGAGCGGCAGGTGGTGCAGTCGCCGGACCGGGTCTACACGCTCTACGTGAGCCGAATGTCGCTCCACGGGCCGCTGACACAGGCCCACGACGTGACGCTGATGATCGCCAAGCCCGGCGCCAAGCTACCCGTGGTGGTCCAGGCCCCGCTGGCCGACTACATCGACGGGCGCTGGAAGCTGCACGACGCCCGGGTGCACAGCTACTCCAACGGCGGCACTGACGAGGTCTTTACCCACGCTAAGACGGTCGACATACCGTTCCGGTTGGCCGACAGAGTTTTTAACCTGATCTACCTGCAGCTGCCACTCTACTCGCCGGCCGCGGCCACCAGCTTCCGCGAAATGCTGCCGCGAGCCCTGGCGGACGCCCGCGCGGGCTTCAGTAGCCCCCAGAACTGGCTAGACCTCCACCTGAAGCTCTCGGTGCCGCTCTCCTGCGTGGTCTTCGCCCTATGCTGCCCGCCGCTGGCGCTCAGGCTCTCGAAGGCGGGCAACTTCGTGGGGGTCCTGCTCTCCATCAGCCTCGTCTTCGTCTACTGGAACACGCTGCTGGCGGCCAAGATCATCGGCTCCCGTTACCCGGACATCCTCCCGCCGCCCGTGGCCGGCTGGGGTCAGAACGTGCTCTTCTCGGCGCTGGGGCTCTGGACGCTGCGGAGGACCGAGTGATCCTCTGCCTCGCAGCCGCCGCGCTGTCGGTCCGGCCGACGCCGTCGCATGCCGTACGGCTGGCGGCCCTGCGTAGCGCCCGTCCGGCGGCGGCGTGCGCCAAGCAGGCCGTGCCGCGCCAGGACCCGCCTCCCCCCGTGAAGGGCCGGACCACGCCCGACGGACCCGGCCTCAGCGACCGCTCCGCCAGGCCCGAGGGACCGGCCGCGCCCTCGCGGGCAAGCCTCACATTCGATGAAGCCGAAATCCACGGGACGCACATCCGGGCCACCAACGTCTCCTTTGTCTCCGGCGAGTACGCGGTGACCGGCGGTCTGGTGGACGGCGACACCGAGGACGTGCTGACCTTTACCGGAAGTCCCGTGCTCACCTACCGAAGCCAGGTGATGACGGGCGAGTCGATCCGCTTCCGGCCGCGTGAGCGCGCCTACCTCGTGCAGCGGCTCCATGCGGCGCTGACGCCGGAATTCCTCCAGGGCCGCGTGGCGTCTCCCCTCTTCCTCGCCGCGGGCGGCCTCTCCGGGCGGCAAGGCGAACCCGCCACGGGCAGCGACGCCGTGGTAACGGGTTGCGAGCGAGAGGAGCCGCACTACCTGGTGCGGGCGGGGCGCATCGATGTGGAACCGGGCCGCCGCATCGTCCTGAAGCGGGCGGGCATTGTGCTGTGGGGCAGGCGGCTGGTGACGCTGCCCAGCCTCCTTATCCCGCTGGACCGGAGCGTGCCGGAACGGGGCTACACGCCGCAGGTGGGCCGATCTGCCGACGAGGGTTGGTTCGTAAAATCCGCCTTCAACTACGCGGCGGGCGAGACCGGGCGAGGCGTCTACCACGTCGACGCCATGCAGCTCAAGGGGCTGGGACTGGGCATCGACCAAACGTGGCGGAACCGCCGGTCCGCGGGCATGGCGTCGATCTACGGCATCCCGGCCGGCGGCGTCAGCAAGGACCTCTCCGGCCGCATCGACCTGCGGCAGAGCCTGGGCGCGGGCCAGAACCTGACGGTGAACGCCGACCTGCGCAAGAACAGCTACCTCACCATGCCGGGCAACACGAGCCTCGGAGCGCGGCTGGGCTACTCGTCCATGTCGGCCGGAGGCGACACCGCCATCTCGCTCAACCGGCAGACCAACGAGTCGGCGAACTACTCCACCGAATCGCTGGGTAGCTCGCTAAGCCGGTCGTGGCGCTTCGGCCGCGCCGCATCGGTCAACGTGGCCGCCGACTACAGCCGCTCCTCGACCTCGGGCGGCTCCTACCAGACGGTGCAGGAGTCGCTGACCACCCGCCTACAGGCCGAGTCCCGCGGCACCAACTACAACCTGCAACTCGTGGCCAACAAAGCTGTCCCCATGGGCGGCGGCAATGGGCAGCAGTACTATGGCGGCGTGCAGAAGCTGCCCGAGATGGCCCTCAGCAGCTATCGCTTCACCGAAGGCTGGGCGGCGCGGCTTCCGGCGACATTCAACCTGTCAGCCGGGCGCTACACCGAGTCGGGCACGCTCGGACGGACCGCGATCACCACCGAGCGAGTGGTGGGCGGCTTCGACTTGACCGGAGCGCGATGGTCGCTGGCGCGGGGCACTGGACTGGACCTGAGCGGCGGATTCCAGCAGTACGCCTACAGCGACGGCTCCGCGCAATACCTGGTCCGCTCCAGCGTCGGGCTGCAGCAGGAGCTGGGCGGACGCTCGCGGCTCTCACTCACCCATACCTACAGCCGGCCGGAGGGCGGCACCCCGCTGCGGTTCGACCAGCAGGGACAGTACCACTCGGTCAACGCCGACCTGCGCCTCGTGGGCAGCGGGCGACTGGAGTTCGGCGTACGGAGCGGCTACGACTTCACGCGCGGCTCGTACGCGGGCATCCAGCAGCCATGGCAGACCCTGTCGGCCAACGCGCTCTACCGACCGGCGTCGGGAAGCCGGATCCGGGCCATGATGACCTACGATCCCAACCAGGGCGAGTGGGTCTCCAGCACCGCGGACCTGCGCCTCGCCGGATCGGGCGACTCGGCCTTCAGCCTGCTGGCCCGCTATGACCCGCGCCGCCACCGCATGGCCAACGCCAACTCCCACATCGTCATGCCCCTGGGCCGCGTATGGCGCATCACGGCGCTGGCGCAGTACAACGGCTACCTGAGCCGCTTCGAGAGCAAGGCCCTTCAGATCACGCGGGACCTGCACTGCATGGAGGCCGTCTTCACCTACATGGAGAACCCATTCGGTTACCGAGCGCAACGGCAGATCACCTTTCAATTGAGGATCAAGGCGCTGCCGATCCTGAACCAGTTCGGCACCGGCGCGTTCGGGCAGGCACTGGACACGAGCACAGGGGAGATCTACTGATGCGCCCGCCGAAGGCCGCAGCGGCGTGGGTAGCCGCGGCTGCCGCGCTGCTAGCAGTTCCGGCCGTTGCCTGCGGCGCCGAACCCGCCGTTGGCGAGCTGGCAAACGGCCTCCGCTACTGCGTGGTTCCGCGGCCCGGCTCGGCCCTGACGGCCATAGACGTCTGGGTGCGGGCGGGTTCAGCCTACGAGGGCCCGAATGAGGCCGGCGCGGCGCACTTGCTGGAGCACATGATCTTCAAGGGAACCCCCACGCGCGGGCCCGGCGGTGTGGACCTGGCGCTCGAGAACATGGGCGGCGTCCTGTCGGCAGGCACGCTGCGCGGCTTCGCCCATTTCCACACCGTGGTCGAGGGCAGGCACGTCCGCGAGGCGCTGGGCGTCATTACCGACGCCTTGCGGCATCCCACGCTGGATGCGGTCGAGATGGAGCGCGAGCGCCGCGTGGTGCTGGCCGAGCTGGCCCGCCGCGCCAACGACGGCGGTGTCGCAGCCGCCGACGCGGTCTGGGCCGGGCTCTTCGCAGGCTCCCCGTTGGCTTCACCGCCTTCGGGCGCCGTGGCGGGCATCGGCTCCCTGACGCCAGAGGCCCTGCGCCGCTTCCACAGTCGCCTCTACCGGCCCGACGCAGTCTGCGTGGCCATGGCGGGCGGCACAGCGCCTCCTGCGGCCACAGAGGCGCTGGAGGCGTCGCTGGGCGACTGGGCGAAGCCGGCCGAGCCAGCGCCGGCGCCGCCGAGCGTACCGGGCCGCGATCAGCTGCTACCCAGAGCAGCAGCCAACCCGATCGGCGTCGCCGTTCGCTCGGGGCCCGAGGGGCGCGTCTGGTTCGCCGCGGGCTTCGCCTTGAGCGACGGAGCCTCAGACCTCTGCGACCGGATGCTCGCCCTGCTGGCGGCCGATCCCGCCGTGGGCCGCATGGCGCAAGCCGCCACCACCGCCGTGACGGGCGGCGTCTCGGTAGAGACCAGCGTGATCGCCGGCCACTCGGTGACGGTGATCTGCGGCGCTGACGACGGGCCCATGGGCGCATCGCCGCTCGCTGCGATCCGAACCACGCTACAGGGCATAGTCGATCGCCCGCCCGATGCCGCCGAGGTAGCCGGGATCCGGGCACGCCTGCTGGGGCTGCGCCTCTTTGAGTTGGAGACCTGCGCCGGATCCGTGCGGGCCGCGGGGCTGAACCTGGCGTTGGGCCGCCCTGTGAATGACCTGAGCCTGCGCCAGGGCTCCTCCGCCGTAACAGGCGCGCAGATCGCCGCGCGCGCCGCCGAGTGGCTCACCAAGGCCGTCCGCGCCGAGGCCGTCGCCCACTCCGAGGCGGCGCCATGACCGCCTGCTTCTGGCCCCTGATCGCCCTGGCCGCCCTGCTGCAGGCGCCCGCGAAGCCCGCGCCCGCCGTCACGGAGTTCGCGCTACCCACCGGCGTTCGCGCAGCGCTGCGTCACGAGCCCGGCGCCGGCGCCGCGGCTATCTGCGCTATGGTCGCCGGAGGCGCCGAAGCCGACCCGGAGGGCTCGCGGCTGGCGGACCTGACCACGCGGTGCCTCTTCGGCGACAACCAGAACCTCTCAAAGGCGGCCGTCTGGCGAGCCGTCTACGCCGCCGGCGGCGACCTGTCCTGCACTTGGAGCGAGCAAGGAGTGGCCATCAGTTGCGTCACCACCCCGGACCGGTTCGAGGACGCGCTTTACGTCATCGCGCAGGCCCTGAAGAACGCCGAGATGGATGTGGAGAGCGTCGCCGCCGCGAAGCGGGCGATCGGCGTCTCCCTGCGCGCCGAGGCCGCCAACCCGGACGCAGTGGCCGGTGCGGCGGCCCGGCAGGCGCTCTTCCCGAACTCGCCCTACGGCAAGCCGCGCATCCAGGCCGACGCCGCCCTCCGAAGGCTCACCCGCGCCGACGTACTCCGGTGCTACCAGACCTGGTTCCGGCCGGAGCGATGCTCCATCGCGGTGGTCGGCGACGTGACGGCGGCGCGGGCGCGGCGCGCGCTGGAGAACTACTTCGTCGACTTCGAGCGCCAGCCTGTACCCCGCCAACCGGTCGCCGAGGCGAAGCCCAGCTCGGGTCCCGCCCGCCAGGCGATTGCGATGCGGTCTGGCACCAGCCTCGTCATGACGCTGCTTCCCGCGCCTGCGCCGGCCTCGGATGACTTCGCCGCCGCGTTGACGCTGGCGGCCCTGCTGGGCGGCGGCAAGGGGAGCCGGATGTTCCGCGAGCTACGCGAGGCTGAGGGCATCGGCTACGCGCTGGGCGCCGAGTGCCGGTGGCAAGCCGCGGGAAACCATATCGTGGCCAGTGTGGAGACGCCGCCGTCCGAAACAGCACGGGCGGAGGAGATACTGGACGGCGTGGTGGCGGGCCTCGTCGCGCGTCCGCCCGGCGAGGCCGAACTGGAGCGTGCAAGGCGCTTCGCCTCGGGGGCCTACCGCCTGGCACACGAACGGGTGCGCGACCGGGCCTACCATCTGGCGCTCTGGGCCGGTACGACGCTGGGGGCGTCGGCCGATGACGCGCTGGCAGCGCGGATCGCCAAGGTGACCGCTGAGGACGTCGTGCGCGTAGCCCGAGCCGCCCAGGGCCACCGCGCGAGGGTGGTGGTCAGCCCGCCGCAGCCGTAGAAGCGCACGGCGGGCCGGTGCAGCCTACTTGGTGATGACTTCCAACGGTACGAGGAACTCGCCGCCCTTGGCCAATCTACCGGACAGCATGCCCACGGCCATCTTCACGCCGTAGCGGCCCATAAGGTCGGGATGCTGCTCGATGGTCGCCTTCAGGTCGCCGGCCGCCAGCGCAGCCTTCACGTCGGGGATGTTGTCGTAACCGATGACGGCGATCTTGCCCTGCTTCCCCGCCTCCTGGATAGCCTTCATGGCGCCGATGGCCATCTTGTCGTTAGCGCAGAAGACACCCGCGATGCTCGGCTTGGCCGCCAGCATCGACTGGAACTTGGCGTAGGCCTTCTGCGTGTCCCACTCGGCCGACTCGCGGGACGCCACCGTAAGCTTATCCTTGACGCCGGCCTCGAATCCGCGTTTGCGGGCCTCCGCGTTGTCGGCGCCTCGGATGCCCTCAAGGATGGCGACTTCGCCCTTGCCACCGAGCAGGCCCGCCATCGCCTGGCCCGCCAGAATGCCGCCGGCCTCATTGTCGGCGCCCACGTAGCCGCCGGTCGTGAGGCCGGCCGCCGTGGCCGAGGCCGCGTCGATTCGGTTATCAATGTTGATGACCAGCACGCCCTTGTCGGCCGCCTGCTTCAGCGCGGGCACGATGCCCTTGGAGTCCGCCGGGGCGATCAGGATGGCGTCCACGCCCTTGGCCACGACGTTCTGCACCATGGAGAACTGGATCTCCTTGTCACCCTCCTGCGGCGGCGCCTGGACCTCGAGCTCCACGCCCAGTTCCTTGGCGGCCTGCTCAGCCGCCTTGATCATGGGATCGAAGAACGGGTTGTTCCGCGTCTTGACGATCAGCGCCAGCTTGAAGGGCTTCTCCGCCTTGGCAACGCCATCCAGGTCGGCGCCCGTCAGGGCGGCGGCGGGGGGCGCGGGCCTGGCGGGTTCGGCGAGCTTCTTCTCCTCGGCCGGAGCACAGCCGATGGCCGCCAACAGCGTCACCGCGGCCAATCCGGACAAAACGTAACGGTAGGTCATGCTAATCCCCTTTCCGGCGAATGCGATCCAGCAGGACCGCCACAACGATCACCGCGCCGATGGCGACGCCTTGCATCGTATCGGGCACACCGACCAGCACCAGTCCGGCATTGAGTACCGCGATCGTCAACGCGCCCACGAGGCTACCCAGGACGCTCCCCTGTCCACCACTGAGCGAGGTTCCGCCGATGACGACCGCGGCGATGGCATTCAGTTCCGCGCCGGAGGCCGCGCCCGTGTCGGCCAAGCCGAACTTGGCCGTGAGCACGATGGCCGCCACCGCGGCGGTCAGCCCCGAGGCCAGATAGGCGAACAGCGTGACGCGCCGCACGTCGATGCCCGCCAGGCGAGCCGATTCGCGGTTGCCGCCCACAGCCAAGAACGAACGCCCCAGCGCGGTGAGCGAGAGCGCCACCACGCCGGAGACCACTGCAGCGGCCGCCACCAGAACCAGCGGGGCGCCTCCTCCGACCATACCCAGTGCACGAGGCAGGCCGGAAACGCTGTTGCCGTCGGTGGCATACACCGTGAGCCCGCGCGCGGCCGTCAACATCCCCAGCGTGGCCACGAATGGCGGGATGCCCCCGTAGGCGGTAACCGCGCCGTTGATGAGCCCGCAACCAAGCCCCACCAGCAAGGCGAAAGCCACCGCGATGCCCAACCCGGCGCTGGAACGCACCACGGCCGCCATGGCAGGCGTCACCACGGCCAGCGCCACGACGAAGGCCAGGGCGATGCTCCACGGCGGCCCCCCGCGCCTGCGCAGAGCCAAGGGGGCCAGGGCCGCCACGGGCGCCGCGGCAAGGGCAGCCATGAAGAGCGGCGGACGATCGGTGGCGGCCATCCCCAGCGCCACGCCGGAGAGGGCCAGGACGGAGCCCACGGACAGGTCAATGCCGCCCGTGACGATGACAAAGGTCATCCCGACAGCCAGGATAACGTTGGTGGCTGCCTGCTGCAGGATGTTCGGCAGGTACTCGCGCGTCCAGAAGGCAGACACAAACGCCGGATGCAGCGAGAAGCCGCCGCAGACGACGCCGAGGATCAGCCACGGTCGGATACCGCGGCCCATCCGCGCCAAGGGACCATCCACCGGCCGCTGAGGGTACGCCATTCGCTCTCTCATCTCAACGGGCAGTATAGCCAAGCGAGCGTGCAACCGGCAAGCGCCAGAGGCGGCCCACAAGGAACATGGGCGCCCCGTGCGGTGTCCATTACGCGGAACTTGTGCCGCGAGCGCGAATCCAGCGGCGGTTCCGTCGTTGACTCGCCTATGGGCGCGGGCTATAATGTCTCGTTCGCCTCGGGAGTATCAGTAACCGCGCCCACGGCTATCCACGCGCCCCCTTGAGCACGGGTTCGCCGAGACGCAAACGGCCATAGGCTGCAAGACGAGGATCGCGACACCCGCAATGAACCTGCGCCAGATCGACGTCAATAAGCGCCTCACATTGCGCGAACCCGCGGAGACGCTGGATGTTCTGTAAATGGTGCGGTCTGGAGAGCGAAACCGACGACGTCTGTAGCTGGTGCCGCAAGCCCTTTGCATCGGCACGCGCGGCTTCGGCCGGCGGCGCTGATACGTCAGGATCAGGCTCCGGCGCCTCTGGCTACTCATCGTCCGGTCCGCAGAATGCCCCGGGTTCACTTCCCGATATATATGACGACGACCTGAACCCGGTTCCGTTTGTCGCCCAGAGCACGGCGCAACCCCGTCCGCAGCCGCGACCTGCTCCGGCGCCTGCGCCCGCTCCGCGTCCGGTCCGTCCAAGCCCCGCGCCCGCGCCGCCGCCTGCGCCGCCCATCGTGCGCCAGACGCCTGTGGTCCCTGCTCCCGTGCCTGTGCAGCCTCTGGAGGTTCGCCCACAGCCGCTGGACGCCCGGCCAGCCGCACCGCAGCCCCTCGACCTGCGCCCGGCAGCGCCCCAGCCGCTTCAGCCGACGCCGATCGCGGCGCCCAAGCCCGCGGCGCCGGCGCCTGTTCCCATGGCACCGCCTCCCGCTCCGGCGCCGATACCGATTGCCAGACCCGCCGCGCCTGCGCCGATCCCCATCGCCAAGCCTACGGCGCCTGCGCCCATACCGATCGCCAAGCCTACGGCGCCTGCGCCCATACCTATCGCCAAGCCTACGGCGCCTGCGCCCATACCGATCGCCAAGCAGCCGGAGCCTGCCGCTCCCGCGCCGATCCCGATTGCCAAGCCTACCGCGCCTGCGCCGCCGCCCGCGCCCGTAGCCCCTGAGCGGCCGAGGCCTACCATCCAGGCCGCGTCGGCCGACGATCTGGATCTGCCGCCGCTGGCGACCATCGCCGACGAGCCGGCGGCGCCGGCGACCCCCTCGGGCCGGCTGGACCTGACCGGCGCGCCGATACCCGAGTTGCCCACCCTTGAGACCCGTGGTCCGCAGGCTCCGCAACCACGGCCCGCCGCTCCCATGGCACCCATCGCCCCGGCGATGCCGCCGTCGCTCGCCACCGTGGTCCCGCCCATGGCAGGCGCACCGGTGGCCGTGCCTCGGGCAGGCGGGCGCACTTGGTACTGCCGCTGGTGCGGCATGGAGAGCGAAGCCAGCGACAAGTGCAGTTGGTGCCGCAAGGATCTGCGCAACCTGCCTTCATCGGGCCAGCAGGGCCGCGGACCGATCATCTCCGGAAGGCCGACCGGCAAGCAGAAGCCCGCAGGCAAAGGCAAGGGTCAGCAACCGCAACCGCAAGCAGTGCCGACGCCTGCACCTGCCTCCCCGCCGCCGCCCGCTCCCGTGCCCAAGGCCTCCCAGCCGGCGCAGCCGCAGCCGCCGAAGCAGCAGCAGCCCAAGCCCAAGTCGGCCGACGTGGGCATCCCCGAGATGACGCGGGTCCAGACCACCAAGTCTAAGTACTATCAAGATCAGGTGGTGGATCAGGTCTCCGGTACGCAGTATGACGCTGACACCGGCGAAGTCGCCGGCAAGCCGGTCGTCACTGTCGAGGGCATGGCCGAAGAAGAGCGTGGCCAGCTGGTGCGCAGCATCACCCTCTACTCGGGCGCCCTCGCAGCGGCAGTGATCGTGGGCACGTTGCTGACGCACTTCATGCCGAGCTGGTACCTGCTGTTCCTGGCGCTGGTGACCTTTGCCGCGGGGATGGCGCTGCCGCTCTTCGGCGTGGCGCAGTACGGCGAGGACGACTCGACCGACGTGGGCTGGTTTGTGGGCTTCGCCGGCATCGGCGGCCCATTCGTGGGCGGGATCGCCTACGGCGTCCTGGGCCTCATCAAGGGCGACGCCAACCCGGCTCTGGCAGGCATCTTCATCGTCTCGCTGCTGGCGCGCATTCCGCTCGACATGGCCAAAGGCACCCCCATCGGTGCCTCGCTGAACGGCTTGATGCCCTTCACCGACCCGACCAATGCGATACACTGGGCCGCCCAGCTGATGACGTTCCTGGGCCTCGTGGGATGGTACTTCGCGGGGATGTTCCACAAGCTGGACGAGTAGCTCCACCGGGCCGCCGCCGCGGCCCTTCATCTCCTCCGAGACTAGCCGAACACCCGGTCCAGGGCCGCCTCCAGGTCGAGGTCCGTCGGCTCCACCAGCGCCTCGTCACCCAGGAGGATCGTGGGCACCTTGCCCGATCCGCCGTTGAGCCCGCGCATGGCGGCCTCGGCCCCGGCTACGCGCTCGATATCGATCTCCGCGAACTCCACGCCCCGGCGCACGAGCAGGCGCTTGGATCGGTGGCAGTCGGGGCACCACGACGTCGTGTAAGCAACAACCCTGGGCTGCGGCATGGGCCTATGGCTCCTCCGCTCCCTACCGGCTGGGTCGCGGGGCGGTGTCGCCGGTAGGGCGGATGACGACGGTGGCGCCCAGCTCTCGGATGCGACGGCGGATGGCGTCGGCCTTGCGCTCGGGCACGTTGCGGACCAGCGTCAGCGGCAGGCCCTCCATCTGGCGGCGGGCATCGGGCAGGTTGCAGACGAGGATATCCTGCAGGGCCAGCGCGACATCGACGGGGTTGCGCCCGACCTGGGTGAGGATGACGTCGTAGTTCTGCATCATGTCCGATGCCTCGGCCACGATAGACTTCGGGTCGTTCGGATCGGTCAGCGTCAGGCCGCGGTTGCACTTGTCGCATGTGAAGCGGATCGCCTTCACGGACACCTTGTGGCTGGCCCGGCAGATGGGGCAAGTGAGGTCGCGCACGGGCACGGGAAGCCCGTTCTCATACTGCACTCGGCGGTGGCAGCCCTCGCAGGTATAGTCCTCGGTCGGTTGCGCCAAGAACATCATCTGGTGCTCGCAGTAGGGGCAGTAGACGGGCAGGCTCGGCCGTTGCCGTGCGCGGTTGGCGCGGAACCAGCCGACAGACATGATGACCACGCCGGCGGCCATGCCGAGCGCCGCCACGGGCCAGAGTTGGTAGAGGTTGACAAGCTTCAGAATCCACAAGAGCACGGCCGATACGACGAGGATGGCCACGCCACGGATAGCCAGCCTGACGGCTATCTCATAGGCGCGCTCCAGAAGATCGGAACGACTGTTGGTGGTCTGCGCCATTGATCTCTCCCATCACGGCCGTCCGTATGGTCCGGACGCACACGCGGTCAGCCGTCCCAGCAGGGACGCCACTCGGCAAGTATAGCCGCGCCTCGGCGGGCTGTCAACTCCGGCCGGGACGCGCCCCCTGCCCGTTGCCCAGCGACACCTCGAACACGGCCACGCCGTCGGGCACATCCAGCGCCAATCCGGTCAGTCCGCCCTCGTAACCGGGCGCCCCGGCGAGCTTCAGGGTCACCCACTGCTTGTCGCCGGCCTGAAAGGACGCTTCAACGGACCGCGGCGCGTCCCACCAGGTCTCGCGCCACTTGCCGTACTCACTGGGCCGGGTCGAGGCAACCAACGGCGGCGTGCCGCGCCAGTAGACGCGGAGCTTGCCCGCCGTGCGCGACGTGAGGCGTACTCGGACCGTACTCGCCACCTCAGCGCGCCAGAATGTGTTCGGGCCCAGAAGGCGCACGACCTCGCCGGGCCGGTCGGCAATCACCGCCAGACCGCGCTCCGCCAGCGGATATCCCGCGTCGCGGCCGTTGGCGTAGTACCAGCCGTGGCGCGCGGTGTCGAAACGCCATGAGGGCGGCGACTTCGGCGCCAGGCGCCTGGCCTCGGCGCGTATCTGCTCCAGGCTGCCCACGACGAACGTGCACCGGTACTCATACACGAGGTTGTGGTCGAGGATCTCGGTGGCGATGGGCGACATGTAGCCGGTAGGCCCATCCTTCTCGCCGCCCTTGCCGCGCTGCCCGGCGAACCCGCCATGGAACTCCATGGGCCGCTCAACGCAGACGCCGATGCCTGTCCCCTGCTCGTTCACCAGCGCGGCCCACGCCTCGGTGGGCAGGTAGTTCACCCAGGGCCAGCCCTCATGGTGGTCATTGCGGACCTCGGTGATGGGGCCTCCGGTGAAGGGCTTGTCGCCCTGATAGGTCATCAGCCGATGCCACGGGCCGTTCACGTAGACGGCGGGCACCTCCTGGCTACTGCCACGGTACTGCGTCTCGTCGCTGCGGGCGTTAGTGAGCCGGGCGCGGTACGAGAACTTGGAACCGCCGGGCAGCAGCTTGATCCAGGTCTCCATGACGCACTCGCCGGGATCGTTGTCCATGGGCCAGAGCATGGGCACGGTCTTGACATACAGCTCGCCGTTGACCACGCGGTGCTCCAGCACCTTGGAGCCGTTGTGGTAGGCATCGCCGGTCTGGATGGGGTTCCACGGGAAGCCGGACCACGCAGGGCTCTTGCGCTTGCCCACGCGCTGGTAGTTGGGCGGACCGGAGTAGTAGGACTGCTGGATCTGGCGCCCAAGGTCGGCCGAGTTGATGATGTTGGGCCCGCCCGGCACCGAGACGTGTGTTATGGCCCCGCCCCACTTTAGGTTCACGCCCACGCGGATGGCGGCGTTCTCAACAAACGTATCGGCGGTCTGCTGCGCTCCGGCGCCGGCGGCAACCGCGGCCAAGCAGCAGCAGGCGCCCAGTGTCTTGGAATCCATCGCATCCTCCATGGGGTGATCCTGGCTTCGTTGCGTGCTTGCGGTCAGGGCAGCGCGTCTGCCATGTAGCGGCGGCTGTCGGCCAGGTCGAGGTAGGGGTCGCGCAGGTGGGTGTCATGCTCCACGAAGACCCAGCCGTCGTAACACATGGCCACCAGACGGCGCAGGACGGCGGGATTGTCCATCCCGATGTTGCCGCGCCCCAGTCCGCAGAAGCGGCCCCACTCGGTCCAGCGCGCCAGCCCGAGGTCGGGGTTGACTACCTCCCAGTCCTTCAGGTGTACGGCCACCAGGCGGTCGCCGTAGGCCTCCAGCGCCTCCAGCGGGTCCCCGCCGGCTGCGGCCAGGTGCGCGGTATCGAGGATCAGGCCCGCACCGGGGCATTGCGCCATGAACTCGGCCAACTGCGCGGGGGTCTCCACCGGCGAGCCCATGTGGTTGTGGAGCCCGACGCGCAGGTCCAGCCGGGCGCATGCCGCCACCTGGGCGTTGACCTGGCGGCAGAACGTGGCCAGGTCGCGTGCGGGGGCCGAGGCCCAGACATACGCCGAGCCCATCGCCGCAGCCCAGCGGTGTGTCAGTTCGGCATTCGGGCCGCGACAGGTGCCCCAGGCGCAGCCGAGCTTGCGGAACGTGACGGCGCGGTCGACCAGTTGGGCCGTGTCCGACGCCTCAAGCCGCTCGACGCCCTCGTACCCTATCGCCTTCAGGCGGCTGAGGCGTTCCTCGAGGTCGAGCAGCCCCCCGTCCCAGACGTTCATCCCGTAGTCGGCCACACCGAAGCGCATGACGGCCCCCTTCCACACACACGAGACATCGATGGCGGGATTCTACCTGCGGGCCATGGAGGAGTCACGGCCATCGCTCGCGAACTTGGGCGCACTTCAGGAGGTGGACCCATGCCCGTCGAGACCATGACCCCGCGAGAACGCTGGCTGGCCGTGCTGCAGCGCAGGAGCCCGGACCGCGTGCCGACGGACTACTGGGCCACGCCCGAGGCATCCGCGAAGCTCGTGGAGCACATGGGCTGTGGGACGATCCAGGAGGCCCTGACGCGGCTGCACGTGGACGCCGTGGCCACCGTCGGTCCGGCCTACGCAGGCCCACCGATCCCGGAACGCCACGATGTGCTGGGTATACGGTACCGGAGCATCGACTACGGAACCGGCGCCTACTCCGAGGCCGAGACGCACCCGCTGGCCCAGTTCGAGAGCGTAGATGCCATCGAGGCTGCCTACACATGGCCCAGCGCAGACTGGTACGACTACTCGGGCATCGCGGCGCAGGTAGCGGCGGCCGGCGAGGCGCCCATCCGCGGCGGCGGCTCGGAACCCTTCCTGGCCTACTGCCTGCTGCGCGGCATGGAGCAGGCCATGATGGACATGCTGGAGCATCCCGATATCGTCGACTACTGCTTGGGCAAGCTGTTCGATCTGGCCTACGAGACGACCCTGCTCACCTATGAGCAGGCGTCCGGCCGCATCATGATAACCTACGTGGCCGAGGACATGGGCTCGCAGGACCGCATGATGTTCTCGCCGGCGCAGGTACGCCGCTTCCTGCTGCCGGGCATGAAGCGCATGATCGACCTGGCGCACGAGGCAGGGGCGTATGTCTTCCACCACAACGACGGCGCAGTGAGGCCCGTCCTGCCGACCATGATCGAGGCCGGGATCGACGTGCTGAACCCCATCCAGTGGCGCTGCCCCGGCATGGAGCGCGAGGGGCTGAAGCGCGACTTCGGCGACCGGATCGTCTTCCACGGCGGCGTGGACAACCAGTACACGCTCCCCATGGGCACGGTGGCCGAGGTGCGCCAGGAGGTGGCCGACAACCTGGCGATCCTCGGCGCGGGCGGCGGCTACATCCTCGCGCCGTGCCACAACATCCAGGCGGTGAGCCCACCTGAGAACATCGTGGCAATGTATGAGACCTGCTACGAGCTGGGCTGAAGCTGAGGGCCGCGACTACCTGCGCGCGGCCCAGAACAGCGCCTGCACCAGGAGCTTCCGGAAGTTCGGGTCCCCATAGGCGACATGGTCGTGGCCCAGCATCAAGTAGCAGGTGCGGGCCTTGCCGTAGGTGCGCGTCCAGCCGATGACGGGTCCGCTGCGCGGCTCAGTGGCGGCTAGGAGCGGCCTGGAGTCGGGCTCCACGCGGAAGCTGCCGTAGACCTCGTCCGTGATGTCGAAGTCGACGATGCCGCGCACGATCGGGTGCTTCCGGTCGGCCACGTGGACCCGGTACGGCACCGCGTCAGCGAACGTGGAGGCCTTCAGGCTTGGCGGGGCGCCGGCGGGTACGCGCTCGAAGTAGCGGCCGCCAATTATCTTGTCGTACTCCAGCCAGTCGGGGTAGCCCGCCAGGCAGTGGTGCATCGCCACGACGCCCTTCCCCTTGCGGACCAGCTCGGCGAAGGCGGCGCGGGCCTCGGGCGTGATGGGCGACCACATGTCGTAGAGCGCCACCACGTCGTAGGCCTTCCCGGCCTCAGGCGTTAGGAGCTTGTGGGCGTCGGGATGCTTCGCCTCGGTCCACTCCACTCCGTCCAGGCCATTCCACATGGCGGTAAAGGCCTCGCGCTCGAAGTCGTGGCCGCCGGTGACGACCAGCACGCGCAACGGCTTCTGCGAGGCCATCTTCGCTTGCGCCGGGGCCACCAGGGCCGCCGCACAGAGGCAGACGGCCAGGGCCAGGGCGAGCATGGCCTTCATCAGTGCATCTCGGCGGCGCAGCTGCCGATGCCGGGCCGGTAGTAGTTGAACAGCACATCCGGGTGGTCGGCCAACAGCGACATCGGCACGGCGGCGTCGGCCAGCCCCTTGGAGATCATGAAGGCCGTCAGGCGCTGCCCGAACGGGTTGTCGTGCGTGCCTGCCTGCCAGATGGAGACGCGCTCGGCCTTCCACGTCTGCACCGGTCCCACCGATATGGCGTGCGTGGGAACCAGAGCCACGTTGCCACCGCCGCTGGTTCTAGCATTCTGCACCAGCGTGAGCGGGTGGAGTTCCACCACCCGGGTGCCCTGGCGGCGGTAGACCTCGGGAGGCGGCGGAGCCTCGGTGTAGGCTCCGTGGCGGCGTGGCGGATCATTGAAGGCCCAGTGCTTGATCTCGCCCTGCCCGCCCTGCATCACGGCGCAACGCACGCTGCTCCAGGAGGCCTCGTAGGCCGCAGCATCAGCCTTGGGGAAGTGGAGGTTCGCCTCCGGCATGGCCAGCGCCGGGTCGATGCGGCCGAAGCAGAGCTCCCGGTCGGCCCGCTCGAAGGAGAGCGGGTGATCGACCGGCGCCTCGCGGCCGTCGAGGTACCACTCGTCCATGCCCCAGAAGTGCGAGTCCCTGAGCGACAGGCCCATGGCGTTAACCAGCCGCGCCACCAACGGGAGTTGCTCCGTGGGGCCGATGGGGCCGCAGATGCCTACCGGGTTGTCGGGCGTGGACCGGCGCCAGGCGGAGATGTACTCCAGGGCCTCGGCCAGGTAGAACTCGTCCAGCGAATCGAACATGCGGACGGTGAAGCCGGGCCGGCTCAGCTGCTCCATGTCTTCAACGGTCAGCTTGGCGACGTCGGCCAGCAGGTCCGGGTCCAGCGTGGTGTAGTCCCACCATTCGGGCGCGATGCGGCTCAGGGGTCTGCTCATCGTCTTCGTCTCCTCGTGGACGGCCGGTGCGCGAGCGCCGGCCTATGCGGTCTATACGTCGACAACGCCGGCCAACCGGCTCAGCGGGTTGTCTGCCGGGTGCGGATGACCCAGGTGCTGCCGGAACGCCTCGGCGTGGGTGCCACCGGCCAGCGGTCCGCGGATGCCGCTCCACCGGCGAGCGGACTCGATGTAGTTGTCCATGCCGTGTTGCCGCCGGAGCCAGTCGCGCTGACTGGCGTGGCACGCCAGGGCCGCCAGCTTGCGCTCCAGCACATCGGAGATGTCCACCGCAAAGCTGAGCGGGCACTCGGCGCCGAACATATCGTGCCCCTCAAGGGCGTCGGTGTAGACCAGGTACGGCACCCCGGACGTGGGCGTCCCGCCTCCGGGTGTCTCATAGTTGCGCATGGGCGCGTTGAAGCAGGCATCGCGGACGAGTTGCGACGTGATAATGTGGTCGAACATGTAGTCGTACGGCGGCGTGGTGACCACGAGGCCGGCATCGACCTTGCGCAGCATGGCCGACACGCGGCGGCGGGCATCGGCATCGAAGACGAAGTCCACATCGCCGAAACCGAGGCAGGTATAGGAGGTGGCCCCGACCGCCTGAGCCCCGGCGGCGGCCTCGGCGCGGCGAATGGCGGCGATCTCGGCGCGGCCCATCTCGGCGGAGCTCATGTCGCCGGCTGTCATGGTGGCCACATGCACCTCCACGCCCGCATCGGCCAGGCGGATCAGCGTGCCGCCGCAGAGAATCTCCATGTCGTCGGGATGGGGCATCAGAGCCAGCACACGGTTGTTCCAAACCTGCATTACTTCAGTCCTTCCCTGGTCACTCGCATCACGTGCTCGGGGCAATCCTCCCCGGGCACCTGAACCGTCTTGACGTACTCGAAGCCCACCTTGGCGTAGGCACGGATGGCGGCGGCGTTCTCAGGATCCGGCCCGACGACGCAGCAAGAGACCCTCTCATCGGTGAAGAGGCGCTCCCGGATGTACTGCGCCAGCGCACGGCCGCCAAGACCCTTGTGCAGGTACGCCGGGTCGCCGATGAAGAGGTCCAGCCCTGCCGCGCCTAGCTCGATCTGCAGCGCGCCGGCATAGGCCGGGTAATCCCGGATGAGGTACGACTGGATGTACCCGATCGGCGCTCCGCCAACCTCGATGAGGCTCCCCTGCGTCGGCTCCGCGCCCGAGATCTTCGGCCCGTACTCGGATTGGACGTCGGCGTAGCTCATGTCGCGCCGGGCGTACCAGCGCCGGGCCTCTCCCGCAGCCAGCCACCGGGCCAGGCGCGGCAGGTCCGCCACCGTGATGGCGCTGAATGAGATGGGCATGGCGGTCTCGGGCACGTCTATCCTCGGCACGACGGCGTTGGTCCTAGGTTCATCGCCGGGGACGCCGTCTCCTGCGTGATGACCCGTGCGTTGACACCGCGCGGGACCATCCGGTACCCTACCGCCGTTCGCCCGGCGGACGGGACACTCGACTGCGAAGGTTGCGCCATGACATTCCAGAACCTGCTGATCACCCTCGAGCGGTATTGGGCCGAGAGGGGTTGCCTTGTGATGCAGCCCTACGACGTGGAGGTCGGTGCGGGTACCAACGCGCCCACGACCACGCTCCGGGCGCTGGGCCCCGAGCCCTGGAACGTGGCCTACGTGCAGCCCTCGCGCAGGCCCGCCGACGGCCGGTATGCCAACAACCCTATGCGGATGCAGCACTACTACCAGTACCAGGTGGTCCTGAAGCCCTCGCCGGACAACGTGGTGGACCTCTACCTTGGCAGCCTTCGCGCCCTGGGCATTCGCCCCGAAGAGCACGACATCCGCTTCGTCGAGGACGACTGGGAGGCGCCGACGTTGGGCGCGCAGGGCGTCGGCTGGGAGGTGTGGATGGACGGCACCGAGATCACCCAGTTCACCTACTTCCAGCAGATGGGCGGGGTAGAGTGCGCGGCAGTCTGCGCCGAGATCACCTACGGCACCGAGCGCCTCTGCGCCTGCCTTCAGGGCGTCGACAGCGTCTGGGACATGGAGTGGGCCCACGGCGTGACCTACGGCGACGTGGAGCGCGACTCCGAGCGACAACACTGCAGCTACAACTTCGACCAAGCGGACGTGGACGCCCTCGGCCGCATGTTCGCCACATACGAGGGCGAGAGCCACCGGATCGCCGATCAGGGGCTGGTCTTTCCGGCATTCGACCTGGCGCTGAAGTGCTCGCACGTCTTCAACCTGCTCGACGCGCGTGGCAGCGTCTCCGTGACGGAACGGGCGGTCTTCATCAACCGGGTCCGCGCCATGTCCCGCAAGTGCTGCCTCGCCTACCTGCGCCAGCGCGAGGAGGCGGGCTTCCCGTTGCTGCGCGCGGCGACCGGCTAGACGAGCCTACCCTCCTCGCCATAGAAGACCGGCGCATAGCCGCGCTCGGAGGCCCAGCGCACGGCGGCCTCCACCTTCTGCCACGCATCGGGCTGGTAGGCGGGGTAGGTCGGGCTGAAGTACTGCTCGTGGATCATCAGCTCCAGCACCTCGGCCTCATGCGGCCTTCGGGCGACGGCCTCGAGGTGCGGAACCACGCCGACGACCGGGAGCAGATTCAGCACGGCGTCGTGCCGTACGAGGACCAGATCCAGCGAGGTATCGACCCAGGCGTCACGCTGCGACAGATGCTCCGTCTGCTCCGCGTTCAGGTAGTAGGCGACGGACGGACGACCTTGGTCTATGTTGAAGTACCCCACCAGGCCGCGCACGCCCTCGGCCCGCAGCGCCGCGCAGACCTCGCGCGTTGCCTCGCCCCAGTGGATCGTGGTGAAGCCCGTCAGCGATTGCGGGCCGGCGAACCGAAGGATCTGGTCGGTCACCCGCCGGTAGTCGCGCAGGACGGTCTCCACGGACGCCCCGAGGTAGGGCCGGTCGGGCTTGTCCGAGCGCGCGTGCCAGGTTAGCCGCAGCCAGTCGGCGTTGTCGGCCCACTCGCCGCGAAACCGGTCCGGCATCCCAGCGAGCGTGAAGCCGCTCTCCGGATCCTCGAGGTACAGGTTCAACTGCACCCGCACGCCATGGCTCTCGTGCAGGCGTCGCCACCCGGCCAGCCATGGGTTGTCGAAGAGGGACCGGTAGCCGTTGCGGGCCACATCGCGCAGGCACCAGATGCAGTCGTCCACCGAGACCCGATACCGCGGCCCGGGCTCCGCATCGAGCCACACCGGCGTCTCGGCCCGGCCCGAGGCGTCCTCCAGCATGATCAGGTTCGCGCCGGGCTTGAGCGCGACCTCCGCGCATCCCCCGTCGCCCGCGGCGCATACCGGCCGACCGTTGAGCGTGGCCGGCCCGTCGGCTACGGAGCGCCACTCCACCGCCACGCGCGGCTCGCCGGGCGTGCCGGCCAGGTCGGCGCGAGTGAGAACATCACCGGCAACAGGCCGCAGAATCGCTGGGCACATACGTACACCCCCATAGAGTGCATCCGGCGCCTGCGCGAGGCACGGAACAGGGCCGGTGCGGTAAGCTAGAATGCGTAGGCATCGCGCACCTGCGAGCGCCCGCAGAACCTCACACGAAGGGCCATCCCGACGCAGCCGCCGGCCCCACATGATCGACTCAACCTCCAGTGGGAGTATACAGCGATGGGAATCGAAGTCCGACCCCTGGGTGTGAAGTGCAACATCCAGTGCAGATACTGCTACCAAGAACCTCAGCGGGATGCAGGCAACGCCCGCATGATGTACGACCTGCCCAAGCTGAAGAAGGCGGTGGAGGAGGCTGGCCGCGCATTCACCCTCTTCGGCGGCGAGCCGCTGCTGGCCCCCATCCCCGTACTGCGCGAACTGCTCGAGATCGGGCTCCGCAAGTACGGCGGGACCGACATGCAGACCAACGGCACGCTGATCAAGGACGCCCACATCGAGCTGTTCCGGGAGTTCAGGGTCGCGGTCGGCGTCTCGGTCGATGGGCCCGACGAGCTGAACGACGTGCGCTGGGCCGGCTCACTCGCCAAGACGCGCGAGGCTACCGCCAAGACCCACGCAGCCATCAAGCGGCTCTGCGAAGAGGGGTTCAATCCGACCGTCATCATTACCCTGCACAGGGGCAACGCCACGGCCGAACACCTGCCGCGCATGGTCGAGTGGCTACGCGAACTGGACGCCATGGGCGTGAAGTCGGCGCGGCTGCACATCCTCGAGGTAGAGGACGACGACGAGGCCCGAGGCTACGCACTCACCGACGAGGAGAACATCGCCGCCTTCATGGGCTTCGCCGCGCTTGAGAAGGAACTGAAGAACCTCTCCCTGGACGTCTTCAACGACATGCGCAATATGCTTGCCGGCGACGACACCAAGGCGACCTGCATCTGGAAGGCCTGCGACTCCTACACCACGCGGGCCGTACGGGGCATCGAGGGGAACGGACAGAGCAGCAACTGCGGAAGGACTAACAAGGACGGCGTGGACTACGTGAAGTCGCCCCAAGAGGGGTTCGAGCGCTACATCTCGCTCTACCACACGCCCTACGAGTACGGCGGCTGCAAGGACTGCAGGTTCTTCCTTATGTGCAAGGGCCAGTGCCCCGGCACGGCGATCGACGGCGACTGGCGCAACCGCACCCGAGACTGCCGCGTCTGGTTAACAATGTACGAGACGCTCGAGCAGGAGGCGCTGGCCGACGGACAGGTTCCGCTCTCGCTGGACCCTGTGCGGAAGCAGGTCGAGAACCATATGTTGGCCGCGTGGTGGTCCGGCAGGAACCCGGACTACTACCAGTCCGTGCTGGATGCCAGGGCTGCGCTTGCCGCGCCGCAGAACGGTTAGCAGGCCGCGAGGATGGGAGCGACACCAACGATGCCCGTATACCCTAACCATCGGTACGAACTGAACATGCCGGCCTTCACGCGGATTGCCTGGGCCAGCGACCACGCCCGCGAGGTATGGGAGCCGAGGCTGCACGCCGTCCGCGCAGCTTCGTTGGACCTGGAGTGGATGTCGGTTGAGGCGGGCATTCGGCCCTGCTGCATCGCGACGGTCACTCCCGCCGAGATGCTACGCCTGGCGCCGCGATGGCTCTCGCATGATCTGACGTCACACCTGGTTGATGTGGTCAACCTGGGCCCCGAGGACGGGTCTGACGCAACGGCGCCCGGCCGTCCTGTGGGCATGCGCCTGATCGTCGGCCGGCTCGCGGACGTGAAACGCATGGTACGGGCCGTGGAGGCCTGCGACAACGACACCATTGGGCTCATGCTCGGATATCCGCCCTGCTGCACTGAGTTCTTCCGCGCGGTATGGGTCGAGGGCGGCATGATCGATACCACCTGGCCCATGGCGGCTGCATCGCCCGGCGAGAGGGTAGACGAGGCGACCATACGCCTTGAGAGCGCCTGGGAGGCCAACATCCTCTGGCGTTGGGGCGGAGTTCGACCGGTTCCGAGCCTGCCATGCCGATTCGACTGCCCCGGCACGCTCTCCTTTGCGCGGGCGCTGGCAGGCGTGGCTCGGGATAACGGGCTCGGCGAGGCGATGGACTGGACCCGCGAGATCCTCTCCTGGCCGATCGAGTGGTCCGCCCTTCACGGGATCGCCGAGATCACCACGCCGATCTGCAAGATCAGCACACCGACGGACGCCACCGGCATCCGACACACGGTGCAGCGGGAGGGCACGGCCTACCCGGAGGAGGGAGCCAGGGGCCTTGGATTCCCCTATGACTCCCGGGTTGCGCCCGCAAGTACTGGCCGGCCCGCCGAAGTGACCAGTGAGTAACCAAAGAGGCACCCAAGCGCCTACTTTGGCCGCGAGGGGCCTTGCGCTCTCCGCCCGCATGTGATACCATAGGGCATCAGGCTGAGTTTCGTATCGGAACTGGAGGACGTACGATGGATGAAGTCAAGAATCAGGACACTCGGACCGCAGAGTTCTCTCGCCGCACGCTGATCGCGGCGGGCTGGACTGTTCCCGTTGTCCTGGCGGTTGGTCTCTCGACCCCCGCAAAGGCGAGCCCGGGTCACTCCGACCACACGGACGCGCATACCGATGTCCACACCGACACGACTGCCCCCGGCGGCGGCCCGCACGTCGATAGCCATACCGACAGCGGCCTCAAGGGCGGCAAGGCTGGTCAGGCCGACCGCTAACGCGGTTGCGCCGGCCAACCCGTAACGGGAAACGGCCGGCGGCGCTCGCAGGTTCCCATCAGGAGCTTGCGGCGCCGCCGGCCTTTCTTTGCCCGCCGATCTGGTGCGGACGCCCCGCCGGGCCGGCCTCCCGTTGTGGTAACATGCATTCGCTACCCTCACAAGCATTGATGCGATCGCGGAGCCGGATCCCATGCCAGATGTGACACTCCATTCCAAACTGCATCTCGTCGATGGCGCCAGAGTACACGCCATGTTTGATGAGGCCATCATCCACCTCCCGGAGTCGAGCGAGGCAGTGACCTTGAACTCGTCGGCCCTGGCCATCGTTGTCTCCTGCGATGGAGCTACATCGGTGGCCGAGGTGGCCGCCCTTATTGCCGCCGACCTGGGCACGACCGTCGCGGGCCTCACCGACGACGTCCTCGCGGGCGCCCAGGAGATGGCCAGGCTGGGAATCCTCGTACCCGCCGCACAGGCCTAACGGAGTTCGCCGCCGCCAATGCACACACTTCAGGTGGGCTTCCGGTACACCGCAGTCTCGGTGGCGACCGATAGCGACTACATCGCCACTCACCTGCGCACGGGTTTCAGGCACATGCCCGGCACGGCGGCCCAGTTGGTTGTGGGCCATCTGGAGCTTACTCGCGAGGGCGACACCTACTGCTGCCACGGCGCACCGTGGGCGACAGCCTCGGGCCTCCCGGAACAGAGCGCGGCAGACCACGCCACATACGAGGTCATCATGCATCTCCGCTACGCCAATGCGGGCCTCCTATGGCTCCACGCGGCGTGTGCAGCACGCGGAGGCCGCGCAGTCGTCTTTGCGGGCAACCGGGGCAGCGGCAAGTCCACCCTGGCTGCATTGCTCCCCTCAATGGGGTGGTGTTACCTCTCAGATGATGTGACACCGGTCGATATGCAAGCCCTCTCTGCGATACCGTTTCCGGAGACGCCGTCCATGCGCCTTGGCGGTCCTGCGCACCTGGACGAGACCGATGTGCTGCTCCTGACCAAGGCCACGGTTGAGCTGCACGATACGCAGGTCGCGCAGACGCCGACGGGCATTTCGGCGCTGGTGTTCCCCACCTACGTGGCCGGCGCTGCCACCTCCATGGAGCGGCTCGGAGCCGGGCGCGCCGCGGCGGCGCTCCTGCAGCAGTGCCTCGATCTCCCGAACCATGAGAAGCAGACCGTGGAGTGCGTGGGCCGCCTCCTCACACAGGCGCCGGCGTGGCGCATCACCTACTCGGCGGCGCACGAGGCGGCCCGCATGGTCGATGCCATGGTGTTGCCCGCCGCCCCCATCGAGGGCTGACGAGCGAGATGATCGACCCGACAGGCAAGGGCCTTTTCGCTATCCTGTCCGCAGGGCTTGGCCTGCCGTATGATCCCGAGCGGCTGATCCAGTCGCCAGAAGAGTGGGGCCGGATCGCCGAGTTCGCCCAGGCGGCCAACGTCGAGCCCCAGGCGTTCGCCGGCGCCAAGCGCCTGCCGCCGAAGTCCTCTCTGCCGGTGGAGATGGTCGCCCGCTGGCGCAATGCGTTCGCATCATCCGCTGTACACCACGACCGCCTGATCGCGATGACCCGGCCGGTCCTCGGCAACCTGGCACGAGCAGGCATCCCCGTGGCGCTCCTGAAGGGCGCGTACCTGGCATCGGTGGCATACCCGAACCCAGCGGCGCGACCGATGAACGATGTGGACCTGCTGATCCGGGCCTCCGACCTGCCGGCAGTCCACCTGGCGTTGACCTCCACGGAGTGGTTGCTGGCCAGCGACCTGGCGACCAACATGGCGCTCGACAACCAGGCATCATACAAGCACGCAGCGACGGGCCTGAGCCTCGACCTCCACTGGTCCGTCCTCGGCCGCTACACGCCCTTCCGTATGCCCGATGTTGCCATCTGGACCTCAGTGCGCCCCGCGCTCATTGGCATGCCGGGCGTCATGGCGCTGAGCCCCGAGCACGCGATCCTGGACCTGTGCGTCCACCCGCGGGAGGACGGCCGGGTCACCACGGTGCAGGCGCTCTGCGACATCGCGGGGCTGGTCACGAACCAGACCGTGGACTGGGTCCGGCTGGGTACCGACGCTGACGCCTGGGGCATGCGCAACTATGCGTGGCTCATCCTCACCATGTGCAAGTCGCTGTTGAACGCGCCGATCCCAGACACGGCGCTTGAGTCACTAAGGGCTAGCGGCACAGACCCGATCTCACGCGAGGCGTTCCTGCGTGCATGGAGTTCATTGGGCACGCCGCTGGGCGAGCATGACACGCCGGACACCGAGGAGACGCACGTGGTCGACCTGTTGGCTCAGGGGGCGACTACCGGACGTCTGGCCGCCGCCATGGGCGCCGCGTTCCCGCCCATCATGGTGGTCGCCAAGCAGTTTCAACTGGGCAAGGCGCCCTGGTGGCGGGCCATCTGGTTCTACCCGCTCCGGTGGTGGGGCCTGGTGTCGCGCTACAGCGGCAAGATCGCCGGCGCGTGGCGGACGGGAGCTACCGCAGAAGGCGGCCTGCGGGAGCAGGCGGCAGGAGTAGAGCTGTTCCGCTGGCTCGATGCCGGGGCTGCCGCCAACCGGCCGCCCAGCCGGAGGGAAAGATCGGATACCGCGCCGGACTGAGCCGACCTCAGGCCGATGCGGCGCGCACCACGACGTGGGCAAAGTAGCCGGCCCCGAACCCGTTGTCAATGTTCATCACCGCCACGCCCGCCGCGCATGAGTTGAGCATCGTCAGCAACGCCGACACGCCGCCAAAACTGGCGCCATAGCCCACGCTCGTCGGCACGGCCACCACAGGGCTCCGCACGAGCCCGCCCACCACCGACGCAAGCGCGCCCTCCATGCCGGCCACCACCACGATGGCAGCCGCTCCGGTGAGCAGAGGCATCTGATCCAGCAGGCGATGCAGCCCGGCGACGCCCACGTCGAAGAGGCGCTCCACGCGGGAGCCCATCTCAGCGGCCGTGACGGCGGCCTCCTCTGCCACGGGGATGTCGGCCGTGCCGGCGCAGACCACGAGGACGTACCGCGAAGCGTCCGGCGGCTCCGGCGCAGTGGCATCACCGGGCACCACCATGATCCGGGCAGGCGTTCGCAGCTCGGCTCCAGGGAAGCGGGACGTCAGCGCCTGCGCGGCCTCATCGCTGATGCGGGTGGCAAGCACCTTGTGCGACCTGGAGGCGAGCCGCTCGGCGATGGCCACGATCTGCTCCACAGTCTTACCGGGGCAGTAGATCACCTCAGGGAAGCCGGTGCGCAGGTTGCGGTGGTGATCAATCCGTGCGAAACCCAGGTTCTCGTATGGCATGTCGCGGAGCCGCGAGACCGCGTCGTCGGAACTGACGCGGCCGGCACGCACCTCCTCGAGCAGCGCACGGAGCGCAGGCTCGTCCATGACTACACGGAACCCCGAGGCGCGATGCGTAGCACGTCGTTCATCTTGCCGCTGCGGTAGCCTTCCAGGTCGACGGTCACGTAGAGGTAGCCGAGGGCCCGAAACGCCTCCAGCACCGACTGCCGCTGAGCCACCAACCGCTCGATGTCCTGCGGCTCCACCTCAATGCGGGCCACGTCGCCGTGGTGCCGAACGCGGAACTGGCGGAAGCCGGCCCCGCGGAGATGGCGCTCGCAGCCATCCAGCCGAGCCAGCAGCTCGGGCGTGATCTCCGTGCCGTACGGGAACCTGGACGAGAGGCACGCGAACGAGGGCTTGTCCCAGTTGGGCAGGCCCAGATGCGTTGCCAGCTCGCGGACCTCGGGCTTCGTAAGGCCGGCCTCCTTCAGCGGGCTCCGGACCTGCAGTTCGGCGGCAGCGCGCATCCCGGGACGGTAGTCGTCCACGTCGCCGGCGTGGGATCCGTCGGCGATCCAGGGGATGCCCCTCTCGTCGGCGGCTTTGCGCAGGACGCCGAACAGCTCCGACTTGCAGTGGTAGCAGCGGTCCGGGCTGTTTATGCGGAAGTCCGGGTTGTTCATCTCGTGGGTCGGCACACGGACCACCTCGATGCCGATGACCTCCGCCACCGCCAGCGCCTCGGACACCTCGCCCGCCGGGAAAGCCTCGGAGTCGCCCACAAGCGCCACCGCAGAGGCGCCGAGCTCCTGGTACGCCACTGCGGCAACCACCGTGCTATCCACGCCGCCGGAGTAGCCGACCAGGACCGAGCCCATCTCGCGCATCAGCTTGCGCAGGGCCTCAAGCTTGGCATCCACCGGGGCGCTGAGGGACGGCATGCCGGAGTTCTGGTCACTCATTGGGATGCACCACAATCTTTATGCCGTCCCGCCCCTGCATGACATCGAAGGCCTGATGCACGTCGGCCAGCGGGAACGTATGGGTGATGAGAGGGTCGACGCGAACCTTGCCGAGCTCCAACAGCCGCACGGCCAGCTCATGCTGCCGGGGCACCGAGCCGTGCGAACCGGTAACGAAGCACTCCTTGTAGTGGATCAGGTTAGAGAGCAGCGACATGGGCCGTGCATCCTTGGCCAGGCCGCCGAACAGGTTCACCACGCCACGATGGGCCACCATCTCGACGGCCTGCTCGTGGGCCTCCACCGAGCCGCAGGTGGTCATCACAATATCCGGCCCCTCGCCGCCGGTCTCTTCAAGGCACCGAGCCACGACATCCTCCTCCTCGGAGGCAATGTAGCAGTCGGCCTCGTAGGCCCGGGCGATCTCCATGCGCAACTTGCTCCGCTGGATAGCGATGACCCTGGTGGCGCCCATGATGCGCGCCAGGTCGATCATCATGCAGCCGATGGGACCCAGCCCGATGATGGCCACGCTCTTGCCCAGGCTCATGCCTGCCAGCTCCAGCCCGTTGATCGCACAGGCAAGCGGCTCGGCCAGCGCGGCCTGGTCGAAGCTCAGCTCCGGCCCGAACGGCGTCACAGGCCCCTCCTCCAGCACCAGCCTCGGCAGGAGCATGCACTGAGCGAAGGCGCCGGGGATCTGGTAGCCGATGGCGTAGTTGATGCTGCAGTTGTTGCCCATGCCGTTGCGGCACCACTTGCACTGCCCGCACGGCACATCGGCGCCGATGGCCACGCGGTCGCCCACCTTAACGCGGGTAACGTGCTTGCCTGCCGCCACGATGACGCCCGAGGACTCATGCCCGATGACCGCCGGGAGCGCCACGCGCGGGTTACCGTGATGCATGATGCGGACATCAGACCCGCAGATGGCCACCGACTCCACGCGCATAAGCGCGCCGAAGTCGTCCGGCTCGGGCGTGGGCACGTCCTGGACCACGAGCTGGCCCGGCGCGGTGAGCATCACAGCTTTCATTGCTTGCTTCCTTCCGTTCAAACTACCGTGCGCTCGATGGGAGCGCCCACCAGCACCTTGGCCGCCGACACGGTGCGGGCGTGAATGGCGCGCAGCAGGTCCGGCGTAGCGGTGAGCGAGGCGCGGTGCGAGACCAGGCACTCGGCGTCCAGCGTCCCGGCCGCCATGGCGCCGAGCGCCGCCCGCCAGTCATCGGAGGCGCCAAGCACGCTGTAGGTGGAGTTCCATACGCCGCACAGGGCGATCTCCTGCCGCATGATGCGGGAGATGAGCTCCGCCGGTAGCGTCACGTCGGCCGACGGATTGCCCAGCAGCGTGACCCGGCCGCTGCGGCCGACGCTCCGCACTGCGGCGAGCAGCGTCTGCGGCACTCCGGCGGCCTCCACGGCCACGGCCACGCCGGCGCCGTTCGTGAGCGACTGAATGGCCTGCGCCGCCGACTGCTCCGTGGCATCGATCATGAATTTGAACCCGAGGCTGACGGCCATGTCGAGCCTGGCTGCGACGATGTCCGATATGAAGACGCGCGCGGCGCCCATGATCCGGGCCCACTGCGCCGTGAGCAACCCGATGGGCCCGGCGCCGAAGACGGCGACATCGCGCCCGACCAGCGGCACGCCTGTGGTGCGGAGGGCATGCAGCGCAACGGCGGCAGGCTCGGTCATGGCCGCAGAGGCGAGGCTGACGTTCGCCGGGACGGGCAGCAGGTTGCGGACCGGAGCGGCCACGTACTCCGCGAAGCCACCATCGCGCCGGCTACCCAGGTAGTCATACGCCTCGCACTGCACGTACGCGCCCGCCTCGCAGGCCGCACAAGCCCCGCACCAGATGAGCGGGAAGACCGCAACCCGGTCTCCCACCGGCACGCCCACGGTATTGGGGCCCAGCGCCTCCACCACCCCGGCAAACTCGTGCCCGCAGACCAGCGGCATCCGGTGGGCGCCCTTGGCGAACATCCGGGGCATGTCGCTGCCGCAGACGCCGCACCAACCCACGCGGATCAACGCCCAGCCGGACGGGACCACCGGCATCGGCAGGTCGCGCAGTGCCGGGTTCCCTACCGCCTCAAGGACTACAGCCTTCATGCAGCCCCCTCTCGCACGGGCCGCCGCAGACCATCGCTGATTGCGGCGCGCGTGGCCCGCACATTGGCCGCAATCGTCGAGCCGGCCCTGAAGACGCTGGAGGTGCCGGCAACCAGCACATCGGCGCCCATGGCCACCATGGCAGGGATATGCTGCAGACTCACGTTGCCGTCAACCTGGATCAGGGCCTTGCTCCCGTGGCGATCCAACAGCGCCCGACAGTCGGCGATTTTCTGCAAGCACGACGGCACCAGCGGCTGGCCGGCGAAACCCGGGTTCACGGTCATGATGACCACGAAGTCGAGGTCGGCCACCACATGATCCAGCGCCGAGAGCGGGGTGGCGGGGTTCAGCGCGGCGCCGGCCAGCATGCCGCGGCCGCGGATAAGCGCCAGCGTCCGGTGCAGGTGCACGCACGATTCGACGTGGACCGAGACCGACTGCACTCCCAGCGGCGCCAGGTTCGCCGCCAGCAGGTCGTTGTCGCAGACCATCAGGTGTACGTCGAAGGGCAGCGTCGTGGCCTTGCGCGCCTGCTCGATCTGAACCAACCCCATCGGCAGGTTCGGCGTGAAGCGGCTGTCCATGATGTCGTAGTGGAGCCAGTCTGCGCCCGCTGCCCCCAACTCGGCGATGGCGCCGCCGAGGTTCAGTTGGTCGGCGCACATCATGGACGGCGCCACCAGCACAGGGCGTTGATCGTGCGATTCCGAGACGACCACCGGCGCATCTGCCGCAGATGCGACCGGCGCAGGTGCGGGCGGGAAGGCCTCCAGGCAGTGGCGCAAGGAGGTGCGGAGGGCCTCCTCCACGCCGCAGTCGGTGTAGTCGCGGCCGGTCTTGGGTCCGCCGATCTCCAGGTAGGCCGTCAGGTCGCGGCGCGGCAGGGCAGCCTGCGAGGACTGCAGGAGGTCGCGCACGGCGGCCAAGTCGACCACGCCCCGCGACCGTTCCTCCGGGCTGAAACCAAAGGTGGAGTTGTAGACCGCATCGGTGTTCTTCAGGTGGAGCTCGCATACGTAGGGTATGCAGGCCCGGAGCAGCTCCATATGGCCGTGAACAACGTTGCGGGAGGCGTCGGCGTAACCATGGGAGACATCGGCGCAGAGGCCGGGGCGAGCTGTGCCGTCGGGATCGGCGTGGTGCGCCTCCAGCAGATTCTCCATCATGTCGGCGATCTCGCAGGGCAGCGTGGGCGGCTCGGCCAGGCAACTCATGGGCTCCATGGTCAGCCAGTCGACGCCCGCATCCTTGCACCGACGCAGCAGGTCGCGCATGTGCCGCAGGTAGCTGGCGATGCCAGCCGCCTTGTGGTGCATCCGGTCTCGGACGATGGCGCCGGGGTTCGAGCCCACCGCGCTCGCGCCCACCAGGGCGGCCACCTCGATGAGGCGTTCGAAGCTGCGCCGGGCCGTCTCGGGCCATCCGGCCTCCTCGCGGAAGAACCCGCCCAACTCGCGGTGCGCCGTGAAGACGCTGCTAATGGTCACGCCAAGCTCCACGGCCTCGCTGCGGAGCGCCAGGAACCAGGCATCCGGCAGGAGGTAGATCTCGGGGAACGTACCCAACTGAACACGCTGAACGCCCTCCTCCGCCAGCAAGCGGAAGAGCCAGCCATAGGAGTAGCGGTACTGGATCGGATCGGTCTTGATACCGACGTGGACTTGTAGAGGAGACACGGACGCCTCGAGTTGCATCTCGCCTTTGGGCGGGCCCCATTGTAGCACCGCCCAGCCGCCGGGGTAAACGGAGCCTACGCCTCGGGCCGACGCGGCGCGGCGGCCAAGCCTGCAGCGACGAAGCCCAGCATGGACGCCAGCGCGGCGAGCCCCAGGAAGAGCCCCACACGGTACGATGCGGGCTCGTAAGCCACCCGGACCACCGAGCGGCCGGCGGGCACGCGCACGGCCCTCAGAAGGCCGTTGGCGATGAGTATCCGCGCAGGCGTAGCCGTCGCGCCGTCGGTCTGGACCGTGGCGCGCCAGCCTGCCATGGCGGGCTCGGACATGACCAGCAGGCCCGGCGCGCTGGACTGCACCTCGAAGGCTTGCCGATGGGCAGAATGCTCGGAGAGCCGCACCGTGCCCTGCCCCAGCCCTGACAGGTCGGCGTCCAGGCCCTCCACGCAGGCAACGACCCGGGGGTCGAAGCCCTTCGCACCGGCCAGCCGGCGGGCCTCCTCGGCCGATGCAACCGCACACGCTGAGCGGACCAACCATGCGGCCCCCAACGCGCGAGGGTTGCGCCAGACCACCAGTTCGGCATCCTCTTGCCGCACGAGCCCGAGGCCATCGAGCGGCGCCTCGGCTGGCGAGGTTACGATCGACACGTTGAGCATGTCCAGCGCCACATCGCGGGCGCTACGGAGCCGCACCGTGTTGGGATCGGCAAACGGTGCGGCCGGATCGGCTCCCATGCGCACGGCGGCGTCCGTGAGGTACGCGTGGACGCGACTGGAATGCATCGAGTCGGCGCCCTGCACCTCGCGGTAGCCGAGCACGGCGTTGAAGTTGGGAACAATGAAGCTCTTGATCCCCTGCTCCGGCGCCTCCAGCGAGAGCGCTCGGGCCGCGCCGTTGGCCTTAAGCACATCGGTCACTCGCGTGGAGCCGCCCAACATGGCTGGATCTACCGCCGGGTTGAAGCCCGCGCCCCATAGGCAGAGGTCCAGCGCGGCGATGGCAGGCAGCGACCACGCGGCGACTGCGGCGCGCCTTCCACGCAGCGCCCAGAGCACACCCGCCGTCAGGGCCACAAAACCGACCGCCCGGACCGCCGCCCCGCCGACATAGGGTAGCCACTGGTCGGAGAGTAGCTGCGGGTAGGCCAGACCGAGACCCGGGAACGCTACCAGCAGTGCTGCCACAACGATGCCGACGGCGATGCCCAGCGTCCTGCGTGACGCCGGCTCGACGGCCTTGGCGCGGTCCACGCCAACTGCCGCCAGCAGGGCCAGCGCGAACGAGGCCAGCGCCATGGCCCGAGCAGGCGCGTGGAACTGCGAGTAGCCCGGCACGAGGGAATAGAGGACGGCGCCCACCGGTGTGCCGAGGCCAAGCGACAACCCGGCCGCAGCCAGGACGACAGCCCCTGCACAAAGGCCCTGGGCCGGAGCCTGATCAGCGACCTCCCGTGGCCGCCGAAGCCGTAGCCCTGTAACGCCCAGGAGGGCCAGCAACAGCGCGGGCACGCCCATGTAGATCGTGTACTCGATGTAGTCGTACTTGCCCCAGTAGGGGTGACCGGCCCGGGCGGAGCCATCCCCAGCGATGGAGACGTAGTCCCGCGGGTTGCCGAAGAGGTCGGGCTGCACGAGAGTCAACAGATGTACCGGGGGCAGTGCAAGCCCGACGGACTCGGCGTAGGAGGGCGCCTTTGAGCGGAAGTTGGTCCGAGCCATCTCGGTCACGGGCAGTAGCGCGGGGGCGGCAAGGGCAACAGCTGCTGCCAAGGGGGCCAGGGCCCAACCGGCGGCGCCCAACCCGCGCAGGCCGTGCCGCACGGCCGATGTGACCATGGCGAAGAGCGCAAACCCCAGCGCCACATAGAACGAGAACTGGAGGTGCCCGGCCAGCAGCGAAAGCGCCAGACATGCGGCCGATCCGGCCAACGCCAGGGGACTGCGGCGCTCCATCCACGCCGACCAGCCCCACAGCGCACCGGGAAGCCAGCAGAGAGCCGCCGTGGGCGTCTGGAACTCAAGCCAGACCGTCTGTACACCGCAGAGCATCCAGACCACGCTCCCGCAGGCTGAAGCCGCCGGCGAGAGACGCCATGCCCGCAACAGCCCGAACATCAGTAGCCCGGTGATCAGCGTGTGCAGCAGCGCCACGGCGTTGAAGCCGCCGGCCAGTGGCAGCAGTGTGAGGAGTGCGTTGGGCGGGTAGAGCACGGCGCTCTGGTTGTTGGCGAGCAGCACGTTGCCGGCGAGCTCATACGGGTTCCAGAGCGGCACCCGCCCCTCGCGCAGCGACTGCCGGGCATAGCTCCGCCAGGGGTAGTACTCGAAGACGGGACCGTGCAGCTGGTTCTGCGCGAACCTCAGGTCAGGGAAACGGCTGCGGTAGTTAACCGACCAGGGACGCATCAACTGGACGAGGTCGCCCGGAAGCAGCACGCGCCCGCGCACCAGGGCCGGCCCGTAGACGACAAGGGTCGCCAAGGCCACGGCAGCGCAACCCAGGATCCACGCCGATGTAAGTGCTCTGCTCCGCAAGGGTGGCCTCCAGCCCTCCCGATCCGACTTGGGGTAAGCTAGTTTTCGGCTGTTCGCCGTCCAGACCGGACCGATACGAACACGCATGGAGGTAGACCCGTAGTACACCTAGGAGGAACCGGCGACATGCCTCAGAAGAAACCTACCGCCCGCCCCACCGATGTGGTGCTCCGCATCGTTGGCGAATCGGGTGAAGGCACGGTAACACTCGGTGATGTACTTGTTGAACTGTTTACAGGTCTGGGCCTCGATATCTACACGTTCCAGACATTCCCGGCAGAGATCAAGGGCGGTACGGTCATGTACCAGCTCCGCACCAAGAGCGGGGTCACGCTCTCTCCCGGCGATGTCTCGGACGTGCTGGTTGCGCTAAACAACCAGGGATTCGGGCTGTTCGGCGACAATCTGCGGTCCGGCGGGATCCTGCTCTACAACTCGGATGCGTTCTCGCCCCCGGTCGACCCGACGCGCACCGACTACGCGCTACCGATCACCACCCTGGCTCGCGCCGAGAAGGACAAGGTGCGGCACGAGGTCTCCGGCGAGCAGCTTAAGCGGTTGCCGGCGCCCGTGAACACCGTTGGACTGGGCGCCCTGCTTCGGCTCGTGAATGCCCCGCTGGAGCCTGCGGAAGAGTACCTCGGCCGCGTCTTCGCCCGCAAGGGTGAGGCCATCGTACGCATGAACATCAGCGCGCTGCACACCGGCGCCACATGTGTGGCGGAGCAGATCGGCGATCGCGAGACGCCGCACGTCGGCTCACGGCCCGACCACCGGGACCGGATCATGGTCACGGGCAACCAGATGCTCTGCATGGGCGCCATCGCGGCGGGGCTGAAGTTCTTCGGCGGCTACCCCATCACGCCTGCGTCGGAGATCATGGAGTTCCTGGCCAAGGAGCTTCCCGCCTTCGGCGGCAACGTGATCCAGGCTGAGGACGAGATCGCAGCGCTGGGCATGTGCCTGGGAGCCAGCTTCGGCGGCGTGCCGTCCATGACGGCGACATCCGGACCCGGCCTCTCGCTGATGGTCGAGCAGATCAACCTGGCCGGCCAGGCAGAGATCCCGGTAGTCATCGTGGATGTCCAGCGCGGCGGCGCAAGCACGGGCTTGCCCACCAAAACGAGCCAGGGAGACCTGAACCTGGCGGTCTACGGCGTCCACAACGAGTCGCCCCGCATCGTGCTGGCTGCTTCCAGCGTCGGGGACGTCTTCTGGACCACCGTTGAGGCGATCAACCTGGCCGAGACCTACCAGTGCCCGGTGATCCTGCTTTCGGAGCAGGCGCTGGCCACCCGTCGGTCCACCGTGCCGCCACCCATGATCGAGCGCGTCACCGTCAAAGAGCGCCTGAAGCCCGCCGAGGCGGACCTCGGCCCCGAGTTCAAGCGCTACCTGGACACTTCCTCAGGCGTCTCGCCCATGGCGATCCCGGGCACGCCGGGCGGAATGTACACGACGACGGGCATCGAGCATAACGAGTTCGGCGACCCGACCTACACGCCGGACACCGCCACCAAGGCGAGGAACAAGCGCTTCCGCAAGATGGACACGCTCCTCGTCGAGCGCGGCCACGAGTTCGTCCGGACCTGGGGTGACGCTGGCAAGGTGGAGTTGGGCGTCATCGCGTTCGGGGCCACCGAGGGCGTCGTCCGCGAAGCCACCGAGCGGCTCCGCTATGCGGGGCACCTGGTGGCGCACCTGCACCTGCGCCTGATCAGGCCGTTGCCGGTCGCGCCCATCAACGAGTTCGCCGTGCGCTGCAAGCGGCTCCTGGTCGTTGAGTTGAACTACTCGGGCCAGCTCGCAGGCTGGCTCCGCGTTAACACCGACATGACGTTCGAGACATTCCACCGAGACGACGGGCGCCCATTCAGCTCCCACGACATCGAGGATGAGATGCTCCGGATCCTGAGCGACTAGGCGGAACCAGGAGGAAAACGCATGTCCACAACCGCACCCGTGCAGTTCACGCCCAAGGACTATAAGAGCGACCTGGCGCCGATCTGGTGTCCTGGATGCGGCGACTTCGGAGTTCTCAGCGCCCTCTTCAAGGCCCTGAGCGCTTGCGGCGTCGACCCGACCAAGATGGTCATCGTCTCAGGCATCGGTTGTTCGTCCAGGCTTCCGGGCTTCGTGGCCACGTACGGCTTCCACAGCGTGCACGGCCGCGTCCTGCCCATCGCCACCGGGCTTAAGGCCGCGCGGCCGGACCTCACGGTCATCGGCGTCGGCGGCGACGGCGACGGCTACTCCATCGGCGGCGGCCACCTGCCGCACGCAGCGCGCCGCAACCCGGACATCACCTATCTGGTGATGAACAACAATACCTACGGCCTCACCAAGGGACAGGTATCGCCCACCTCCATGCTGCCTCTGGTCTCCAGCGGGCAGAAGATGGATCCGAAGCGGTGGAAGACCACGCCCTACGGCACCACCGAAGACTCCATCGACCCGATCGCCCAGGCGATCGCGTGGGACATCTCCTTCGTGGCCCGAGGCTTCTCCTACAAGCCCAACCAGCTGGCCGACATCTTCGCCCAGGCCATCCGGCACAAGGGCTTCTCCCTTGTGGATACCTTCTCGCCATGCCCCACCTTCAACCAGGAGCAGACCGAGGAGTTCTACAAGAGCCGCACCTTCGACGTACCGGAGACGCACGACCCGACGGACCGATCCGCGGCATTCGCGCTCTCCGTGAACCACGACAACTACCCGCTGGGCATCATCTACAAGCACGACGACAAGCCCAACATCATTGACGAGCAGGCACACCTGCGGGCTCGGTTCGATGGTCAGGGCTCGCTCCAGGAGCTACTGGCGCGGTTCGCGGCCAAATAGCCCATGGCCGATACGGGCGTCTTGGATCGTAACCGTCGCGAAGACGACGAGAACGAGCTCTCACTGCGCCCGAGGCGCCTGGCCGAGTTCATCGGCCAGGCGCGCCTCAAAGAGAACCTCGGCATCGCCATTGAGGCCGCACAGGGGCGCGGCGAGGCCCTGGACCATATCCTCTTCTTCGGCCCTCCGGGCCTCGGCAAGACCACGCTCTCGCTGGTCTGCGCCAACGAGATGGAGACATCCATCCGCACCACTGCCGGCCCCGCCATCGAGCGGCCCGGCGACCTTGCGGCGGTGCTGACCAACCTCGAGCCCGGAGCCGTCCTCTTCATCGACGAGATCCACCGCCTGAACCGCGCGGTGGAGGAGATCCTATACCCCGCCATGGAGGACTACACGCTGGACCTCGTCATCGGCAAGGGTCCCAGCGCACGGACGATGCGGCTGCCACTGCCGAGGTTCACCCTCGTGGGCGCGACGACCCGTGCGGGCCTGCTCTCCTCGCCGCTACGCGACCGCTTCGGCCTTCAGTACTACATGGAGTTCTACAACCCCACCGACCTCCATACCATCGTCCGCAGGTCGGCGGAGATCCTGAGGGTGGAAGCCACCGACGAGGGCGCCGGCATGATCGCGGCACGCTCACGCGGAACCCCGCGCATCGCTAACAGGCTACTCCGGCGTTGCCGCGACTACGCGCAGGTCCGCGGCAACGGCATCATCACGCCGGAGTCGGCCGCGGCCGCCCTGGCAATGCTGAACATCGACGCACTGGGCCTTGATGACTTCGACCGCAAGTACCTCCGAACCATCATAGAGAAGTACGACGGCGGCCCCGTGGGGATCGAGACCATCGCAGCGGCGCTGGGCGAAGAGCGCGATACGATCGAGGACATCTGCGAGCCCTTCTTGCTTCAGCTTGGTTTCATCCAGCGCACCCCTCGCGGCCGCCAATCGACGCGCCTGGCCCACGAGCACCTGGGACTGCCGTTCCGCGCCCCCGCAGCCGACGAGTCGCCCCAGGGCCGTCTATTCGAGCCGTGACCGCGGCGGCGCGGCGGCTCATCGTCAGCGCCGACGACTTCGGCGCGGGTCCTGAGATCAACCGGGCAGTCGGCCGGGCGCACCGCGACGGCATCCTGACCGCTTGCGGCCTCATGGTCGCCGCGCCCCACGCCCACGAAGCGGTCGAGATGGCACAGGCCACGCCGGGCCTCGACGTGGGCCTGCACCTGACGCTGAGCGACGGCCGGCCATGCCTGCCGCAGGGCGCTGCGTACCGACTGACTAGCCCGCACGGCCACTTTCCGTCCAGCGCAGCGGCCGCGGGGCTACGTCTCAGCATCGACGGGCGGGTTCGGGCCCAGTGCGCTGCAGAGATCGAGGCGCAGTTCGCCGCATTCAAGGCTACCAAGCTTCGCCTCACGCACTGGAATGGTCACCAGCACATCCACCTGCACCCCTTCGTCTGGCGCACGGCGACCCGGCACGCGCTGGCCGCAGGTTGCCGATGGGTGAGGTTGCCGCACGAGCCCTGGCAGCCAGTGACCAGCCATGGGCGGGCCGTGCGACGAACGGAGTGGATCCTGCTTCGGGCCATGGCGCGGCGGACGCGAACCGAGGCCGCCCGGCAGGGCCTCCATGCGGCCGACCATGTCTTCGGTCAGGTGGAGAGCGGTAGAATGACTGAGGCGACCTGGCTCGGCATTCTGCGCGCCCTGCCCGAGGGCTTGACGGAGGTCTACTGCCACCCGGGTAGCGCCTACGAGGCCCGGCAACGCCGGTTCACATGCGGCGGCGGGTCCGAGCTCGAGGCCTTGATCTCGACCAGTGTTCGTGACGCCGTCGGTACTTCAGGCGCCAGGCTCGTGTCCTTCCGCGCCCCGGAAGGCCGGCAGGCCGCAGGAGGAAGACCGTGACCCACGCCGTGCCCAGGTCGCAGGTGATCGCCCTGCTGTTGGTATCCGTGCTATGCGTTTCGCTAGGCGAGGCCCTGCTGGCGGCAGGCATGCGCGCGGCCGGGCGGACCGAACCGACGGGTTGGCGGTTGGCGGCGGTGGCGGCCGGCGACTGGCGGGTGTGGACCGGTACGGCGCTCATGACAGCCTTCTACTGCATGTATGCGCTGGCGCTATCATGGGCCGACCTCTCCTTCGTTCTGCCGATCACGGCCCTCAGCTACCTCCTCGGCGCCATCCTGGCTGCCACTTACCTGGGCGAGGCCGTCACGGTCACTCGCTGGGTCGGGACTGCCCTCATCGTAGCCGGCGTGGTCGTAGTCGGCAAGGGCGGCTGAAGCGGGTTGCTTCCGGTGCTCGGCGCAACGCTGCAGGGGATGGCCGCGCTCTGCTGGGTCTACTGGGCTGCCGCCGCCTGGTCGGTCCGACGCTGGAGCAACCAGACCGCGGAAGAGCCCTTCACCCCGGCGGTCTCAGTGCTGAAGCCCCTCTGCGGTGCAGAGGAGGGTCTGGCTGGAAACCTGGAAGCGCTCTACGCACAGAACTACCCCGACTTCGAGGTCGTCTTCGGAGCCGAATGCGTGGATGATCCCGCGCTGGCGGTCGCCCGCGCTGTGGCCGAACGCCACCCCGAGCGCCGGTCGAGCTTCGTCCACTCCACGGCTCCCCCAGGCGCCAACCGCAAGGCGGCAAACCTCTGCCAGATGGCCTCTCTGACAGGGCGTCAGATTGTCGTGGTGGCAGACAGCGACATCCGCTGGCCCGCCGATGCCCTGGCGCAAGCCTGCTCCCCTCTGGCGGACCCGCACGTGGGCGTCGTCACGTGCCCCTACATTGGGCGCCATGGCAATGGGCTTGCCGCATGCATGGAGGCCTTGGCGATCGGGGCGTCGTTCATCCCGAGCGCCATGCTGGCGGCAGCGCTGGGCAGGATGGACTTCGCGTTCGGCTCTACGGTGGCCGTCCGGCGTGAGCTCCTCGCAGCCATGGGCGGGTTCGAGGGTCTGCTCGGAAACATCGCAGACGACTACATGCTGGGCCACAGGGCGGCATCGGCTGGTTGGCGCGTGGTGTTCAGCCGAGGTCGTGTGGAGACGATCCTCAGCGACGAGCCCCTGCGCGCGTCGCTGCAGCGTAGGCTTCGCTGGGCCGCCACTGTCAGTTCCGTGCAGCCTGCCGGTGCGGCAGGCGCGCTCCTCACCCACGGCCTGCCTCTGGCCCTCTTGGGCGCGGTGGCGGCGCCGTCTGTGGCCGGATTGGCCTTCGTGGGCGCAACGCTCGCAGTAAGGGCCCTCAGCGCCGATTTCCTGCTCAGGCTACTGGGGGATGAGACGTCGAGGCGTCGGCTCTGGCTGTTGCCGATTGAGGACATGGTGGCCTTCGTGCTCTGGGCCTGGGTCCCTGTGGTGAAGCGCGTCACGTGGCGCGGTAGACGCTACCGGCTCGGGTCCGGGGGGAGGATCACGGAGGACGACTGATCCAGTAGCCGCATTTGGCGTAGCCCTAAGCAAACACCGCGGGCGCCTACCTCGAAAGGCAGACGCCCGCGGCGAGTCCGAAGCGGCATCGTCGTCAGGATGAAGCCGAAGCTTACATACCCGGCGGTCTTACCGCGGCGCCCTGCATACCACCGGCATTAGCCCCGGGGCCCTGCTGGCCACCCACGCTGGTCGGTCCGACTGGACCGGGCATGTTCTTCTTGACCGTCGGCTCCTGTACTGCGGTGGACGACGGCGGCGGGGCGGCTTCCTCGAGAGGATCCTTCTTGCCGCAACCCACAACGAGTGCAGAAAGAAGGGCCGCAACGCCTACCAAGCCCAACGCTCTAGCGGAAGCTCGCATCATAGCTCCTAGATTACTGGAGGTCCCAGATGTACTGCGAGCGGTCGTTGATCACGATCGCGCCGCTGGCGATGCCGGTCCGCCAGTTCGTGCCGGCCGCTGCGGCGCCCGGCATGTAGAACTTGCTGTGGCCATCGGTGAAGGCAACGTTGCCGCCGTTGGTGTGGCGAACGGCGTACAGACCGGTGTAGGTCTCCTTGCCGACGAAGTTCAGCGTATCGCCGAACGCGCCGACGCCCCATCCACCATTACTCCAGGTGCAGCAGTCGGGCGCCCAGATGGCGGCCGGGCTGTCCACGGTGGCGGAGGTGTAGAAACCGGCGCTGGTGCCGACGAGCTTAACGTCGGTCAGGGCGACGGTGGCGGCGGGGGAGCCGATGGCTGCCAGGGAGACGGGAAGACCGCCGCCCCAGTTGCCCCAGTAGCTACAGTCGGACTGGTTCAGGTAGTTCCAGTTGTAGCCGTAGGACGGCCAGCGCATCCAGTTGTACCACCACTTGATGTTGGCGGTAGAGCCATTCCAGATGCCGAACGGGTCGGTGGTCTCGGAGGGGCAGCGGGCGATGGGCCAGTTCTTCGTATACGGCTCGATGTCCTTGACCCAGGTGCGGCCGTTGAGGGACGCCATACCGTCGACGTAGTACTGACCGCGGGGCACCATCTCATCGACATCCTGGATGTACATGGCGATGCCGGTACCGAGCTGCTTGATGTTGGACAGACAGGACGATGTGCGGGCCTTCTCCCGAGCCTGTGCGAAGACAGGGAACAGGATGGCTGCGAGAATGGCAATGATCGCAATGACAACCAGCAGTTCGATCAGGGTGAAGCCATTCTTTGGTCGGTTCTGCATGCGTAACCCCCTTCCGGCCCATGGCCGGAGTGTGCTAGGCGCCTGCCCCGCACGACGGTGTGGCCTCCCTGAACGACCAGCCTCCGACGCCCATTGACGGGTACAGACGGCGATGCCTCTAGGCTGTGCTACAGCCCTTCGCGTGCATTGTACTCGGGTGAGCGACGAGTGTCAAGCATATTGCGGCATGGAGCCTACTCTGCCCCCTTAAGTCTGCGGACCTGACGGCGGTCCAGCGCCCCGAGCTTGGCCATCTCCAGTTCCATCAACTCGGCGTTGGCCGGTGAAGGCGGAGGCGGCGGGGCCTCATGAACAGGCGCCGTGGGCGAACGTCGAACATGAACGCGGCGCGGACGGGGTGCAACGACATGCGGCTCAGGCCGCGAGGCAGGATAGACGAGCGTGCAACCCGTGTTGTGCGGCTCGGGCGCCCAGTCAAGGCGCCGGCGCGTACACCAGGAGCGCAACTCGTGCCACAGCGCCTCGCCCGTGCCGTGGATCAGCCGCACCCGACGAGCGGACGCCCACTGGGTGCGCGTGGACTGCGCCTCAAGGTCGGCCAGCATCTCGCGGACCGTGTATCCGTGGTAGTCGATCTCCAGATCGACCCGCTTCACACCCGCCATGGCCTCGTCAGCCGGCGTCAGGGGCCAGGTAGCCGTCCACCGTATCGCAGGCGAAGTCGCGCCCCTGCTTGCGGGCGCTCAGGGCCAGCAACAGGGCGCGCGCCGTATCCAGCGACGTGAGGCATGGCACACCGACCTCGACCGAAGCCCGTCGGATCTGCAGCGCCTCACGCTCGGTGCGCTTGTCCGGCGAAAGCGTGTTGATCAGCAAGTCGACCTTGCCCGAGCGCACCAGATCGAGCAGGTTGGGCGTCTGGTCGTGGATCTTGTGGACCACCTTGGCCGCGATGCCCCGGGCGGCCAGATACGTGGCAGTGCCCTGCGTCCCGTAGATGCTGTAGCCGATCTCCGAGAACTGGCGGATGATGTCGACCGCCTCGGCCTTGTCGTGGTCCGCGATGGTGGCAAGCAGCGTGCCTGTGGTGGGCACATCGACGCCGCTGGCGATCATGGCCTTGTATAGGGCCCGGTTGTAGTCGGTCTCCAGCCCCATGATCTCGCCGGTGGACTTCATCTCCGGCCCCAGCGCGATGTCCACTCCCACCAGCTTGGGGAAGCTGAAGACGGGCGCCTTGACGGCGATCAGCGGCGCCGATGGGTGGAGCCCGCCCTTGTAGCCCTGTTCCTTCAGCGTCCGGCCGACCATGACGTGCGTGGCGACCTTCACCATGGGGATACCGGTGATCTTGGAGAGGTAGGGCACCGTGCGGCTGGCCCGCGGGTTCACCTCGATCACCTGCGCGGATCCGCCGTGGAGGGCCTGCGAGCCGTGCTTCTCACCCTCGTTCGCCTCGACGACGTACTGGATGTTCATGAGGCCGCGCACCTCGAGGCGCCGGGCCAGGGCGGTGGCCGTGTCCACGATCTGATCGATGATGTCGCGGTTCAGCGTCTGCGGCGGGTAGACGGCCATGGAATCGCCGGAGTGGACGCCCGCGCGCTCAATGTGCTCCATGATGCCGGGCAGGAGGCAGTCTACGCCGTCGCTGATGACGTCAACCTCGACCTCGCGGCCGAGCACATACTTGTCCACGAGGATCGGCGCCTTGGGAGAGACCTCCACCACGTACTGCATATAGGACCGAAGCTCGTCCGGCGCGAAGATGATCTCCATGGCGCGGCCGCCAAGGACGTACGAGGGCCGCACCAGGACGGGATACCCGATCTCCTCGGCCACCTCTTCGGCGGCGCGGAGGCTCGTCACGGCGCGGCCGGCGGGCTTGGGGATGCCCAGGTCGCGGAGGACGCGCTCAAAGCGGTCGCGGTCCTCGGCCAAGTCGATGGACTCGCAACTCGAGCCGAAGATGCGGATCCCCGCATCGTGCAGCGGCCGCGCCAGGTTGATGGCCGTCTGGCCGCCGAACTGCACGATGACGCCCTCGGGCTGCTCGGCCTCGAGGACGTTGAGGACGTCCTCGGTGGTGAGCGGCTCGAAGTACAGGCGGTCGGAGGTGTCGAAGTCGGTGCTCACCGTCTCCGGATTGTTGTTGATGATGAGAGCCTCGTAGCCCGCCTCCCGGAGCGCCCAGACGCAGTGCACCGAGCAGTAGTCGAACTCGATGCCCTGCCCGATTCGGATGGGCCCCGAGCCGATCACCACGATCTTCTTCTTGCCTGAGCTTGCTGCCACTTTACGAAGCCTCCTTCACAGCGTCATCGGCCGCGGCCGGAACAGACGGACCAGACACAGGCCCGACGACTACGGGATCGTCTCGGTCTCCTCGTCGTAGCACGAGTAGTAGTAGGGCGTCGCGGCCTCGAACTCGGCGGCGCAGGTGTCCACCATCTTGAAGGTCGCCACGATCCCGAAGGCCCGGCGCAGGTCGCGCACCAGCGACTCGGCCAGCCCGATACACTCGCCGATCTGCTTGTCGGCAAAGCCCATCCGCTTGGCCTCACGGAGGATAGCCACCTCGGCGGCGGTCGGGTCCAGCGTGTCCGCCAGCGCCGCGATGGCTCGCCCATGGACCCGAAGGCGCGTCTCCATGGCCACCAGGTTGCGGACGCGATGGAGAAACCAGGGATCGATGGCCGAGAGCGCCTGGACCTCCTCGACCATCATGCCGCGGCGGAAGGCCTCGGCAATGGCGAAGAGCCGCTCATCAGTGGCGACGGAGATGCGCTCCTCCAGCTGCACATCGGAGAGCGCGTTCACGTGCTTGCCGGAGAGCCCGTAGGCGCCGATCTCCAGGCTCCGGATGGCCTTCATCAGGGCAGGCTCAAAGGAGCGGTCGATGGCCATCACCTCGCCGGTGGCCTTCATCTGTGTGGTGATCCGGCGGTCGGCCAGCGTGAACTTGTCGAACGGCCAGCGCGGGATCTTCACGACGCAGTAGTCCAGGGTCGGCTCGAAGCAGGCCAGCGTCTTCTGCGTGACGGCATTCTGAATCTCGTCCAGATAGAGACCCACGGCGATCTTGGCGGCCACCCGTGCGATGGGATAGCCGGTGGCCTTGGAGGCCAGCGCCGAGGAGCGCGAGACCCTGGGGTTCACCTCGATGACGAAGTAGTCGAACGAGTCGGGTGAGAGCGCCAGCTGCACGTTGCAGCCGCCCTCAATGCCGAGGCTGCGGATGATGTTCAGCGATGCCGTCCGCAGCATCTGGTACTCCTTGTCGGAGAGCGTCTGCGACGGCGCGACCACGATGGAGTCCCCGGTATGGACGCCCATGGGGTCAAAGTTCTCCATGTTGCAGACGGTGATGCAGGTGTCGTTGGCGTCGCGCATCACCTCGTACTCGATCTCTTTCCAACCGAGGAGACACCGCTCGATCATCACCTGGCCGCGCATTGAGAGCTTCAGGCCGCGGCTACCGATCTCCATGAGCTGGTCCATGTTGTGGGCGATGCCGCCGCCCGTGCCGCCCAGCGTGTAGGCAGGCCGTACGATAAGGGGCCAGACGCCGTGGGTACCGGACGCGGACAGGGCGTCGGTATCCTCAACGATCCAACTCTCCGGCACGGGCTCGCCGATGCGCCGCATGAGGGAGCGGAACTCCTCACGGTCCTCGGCCATCTGGATCGATGCCAGCGGCGTGCCCAGCAGGCGCACGTTGAACCGCTCCAGCACGCCGGCGTCGGCCAACTGCGTGGCGAGGTTCAGGCCGGTCTGGCCCCCCAGCGTGGCGAGCAGGCCGTCGGGGCGCTCGCGCTCAATGATCCGCGCGGCGAACTCCACGTTCAGCGGCTCAATGTAGACGCGGTCGGCCATCTCCAGATCGGTCATGATCGTGGCCGGATTGGAGTTGATCAGGATGACCTCGACGCCTTCCTCGCGCAGGGATCGGCATGCCTGGGTGCCGGCGTAGTCAAACTCCGCCGCCTGCCCGATAATGATGGGGCCCGACCCGATCACGAGGACTCTCTTGATGGAAGGATCTCGCGGCATCTCTTATCCTGTCTTCCCTTCCGGGCTGTTCCGCCCGATCGTGACCCGATGCGCCCGAGCGGCATAGTCGGCCGGCACCCGGTAGACGCCCACATCCCACCGGAGGACGCGGGCCAGCTTCACCCGGTTGGCCGGGATGATGAGCTCGGAGTAGCGCTCGGTCCAGTACTTTTCAAGCCACCGGCCGTCGAGGATGACGACGTACCGAGGCCGGCCCGCCCAGCGCTCCACCGGTGAGTCGCCGTTGCAGAGCCCATCAATGACATTCACGGCAACGAGCCGGTTGTCCATGCAGACGCCAGGCGCCACGTCGCCGATGAGCACTGAGCCGCGGGGCAGCTCCGCGCCCAGCCACTGCGACATTTCGATCTGGCTGCGGCTCAGGTTCCGTCCCCAATCGGCAAGCCACCACCCGTTGGTCATCACCCAGACGGCGCATAGGGCGACCATGGCCGGGACTGCGCGCCGCGACAGGTCAATGGGCCGCCCCCAGCGCAGCCAGCCGAGCGCGGCCACGGCGGGCAGGGCGCAGAGGGCCGCCATGGCCACTCCCCGGGCGCCCGGGGCGCCCCGATGCACAAGGGTCTGCACGGCATGGTAGACGATGAACGCCGTCAGCGCCGCCACGGTGAACCGGGCCGCCGGAAGTCGGGTAGCCAGCCGCCGGACGTTGGGGACCAGCGCGCCGAGGGCCCATCCTGCAAGGCCCGCCAACGCCGGGTAGGTCGAGATGTAGTACCTCGTGGGCGAGTAGGCCACGGCCGCCAGCAGCAGCCAGCCGCAGGCCAACCACGCCGCCAGGAACGCCAGGACGCCCTGCCGGGCCAGCGCGGCATCTGCGTCGGCGGACGGCGCGGCGTTCCGCCGAAGCCTGCCCACACCCGCCGCCGCCAGTCCGACCAGCGTCAGCACGAAGGGGACCGGCGCATGGCGGAACAGGTAGGGCGCGATGCCCCGGTGGTCGCCGAACGCCGCGCGCTGGAGGTTCCCCGCCAGATGCTGCACCGACTTCGGCTGGAGCTGCCGCGTCCGATAGTAGCGCGTCATCGGGCCGATCTCGGCGGCATTCGGGCGTATGTACTCAAGCCAGAAGCCGCCGACCACCAGGACCAGGGCAGCGCCATAGGCCGCCAACCGCGTGATGACCCAACTTCGGCCGCGCCGAACGCCCATGCCGTAGGCCACATGGAGCAAGGCCAGGGCCGGCGCCGGCAGGATGTAGAGCGTGAGCGATCGGTTCATCACCGTAGCGCCCAGTACCGCCCCGCAGAGCGCCAGCCAGGCCCACGCAGCCCGGTTGCGCCGTGTGAGGAGCGCGGCTGCGAAGCAGGCCAGGCCCATGGTGCAGCCCAGACCCGCCGGCGTGTCCATGAGCGCCATCCGGCTGAAGAGCGCGCTGGTGTGGTCCAGGCCGAGCACGGCCATAGCACCCAGCGCCGCGAGCGGGCTCACCGTGCGCCACAGGATGGCGCCCAGGAGGCCCACGCCGACGGTGCCCGACAGCACTGAGATCCACCGCACTTGCACGACGCCGACGCCGAAGCTCGCCATAAGCCACGCCTGCAGTGCATGGAGCGACGGCGACAGCAGCATATTGTTGAACTCATCGGTCCGGGCCGTACCATAGAGGGCCATGTTCCGGGCGTTGTGCGTGTAGAAGCCCTCGTCCGTGAGCAATCCGGCGCTCCAGTCCAGGCGGCCGTAGGCGTCCGTATCCAGCGCCACGGCGCGCAGGGCGAATGAGGCGGCCAGGATGACCAGTGCCGGCAGGAAGGACTTCAAGGGAGCCATGTCAACCGCCCTCTTCCTGCTCTGCTCGGGCCTTGCGGGCGTTCGGCCCGTTGGCGCCCTCGCGGAAGATGACGCGCACGAACTTGCTGGTGATGCTGCCCACCTTCAGCGGACCCCAGAAGCGGCTATCGTCGCTGTCCAGCGGGTTGTCACCGAGTACAAAGACCTCATCGGCGCCCAACCTCACGGGGAGGAAGCCGAACATGTAGGGGTAGTCGGGCCCGGCGTCTGGCTGGCGATTGTAGTACCGGTGATCCAGCTCCTTGCCGTTGATGTAGACTGAGCCCTGGGCGATCTGGACAACCTCGCCGGGCAGGCCGACGACCCGCTTGATCCAGACCTCCACGTTCCGGCGCCGCGCCACAATCGCTTTGAGGCGATCCACCGCGTTGGTGCTGACCGGCTCTTCCGGCACCGTTGAGTAGTAGCCCTCGGGCGCGCCGGGCTGCTCGGGAGGCAGGAAGACGACAATGTCGCCACGCGCAGGGACGGCGCCTCCGGAGTAGGCGATCCAGGATCGCATGGCCAGGATGTGGTCGCCGGGCATCAGTGTCGGCGTCATGGAGGGCGACGGGATAAAGTGCGTCGTGTAGACCCAACAGAGAAACGCAAGCAGCACCATGACGGGCGCGATGATGCGCAGACGGCGCATGCGGCGGCTCTCGGCCAGGCGGCGAGCGGCATTTCTTCGGACCTCGGGATCAGGCACGGCAGGCGTGCCTACGGGCTCCTCGGCCGGCAGATCCGGCGGGGCGGCCGCCTGCACGGCCTCAGCATACGAGAGCTCCACGTGCTGAATCGCAGGTTCGGCTACCGCAGTCTCCGTGGTGTCGGCTTCCCGTAGGTCGTCTTTTGGCTGGGTCATGGCGGCGGTCAGGCGGCATCCATCATTGCGACGAACTGCTTGAAGAAGTACATGCTGTCGGTGGGACCAGGGCTCGCCTCCGGGTGGTACTGGATCGAGAAGATCGGCAGGTCGCGGTGGCGCAGGCCCTCCACGGTGCCGTCGTTCAGATTGACATGCGCCACCTCCATGCCGCCGCTCAGGCGATCGGGGTCCAGCGCATAGCCGTGATTCTGCGACGTGATGTAGACGCGGCCGGTGTTGAGGTCCCGGACCGGGTGGTTGCTGCCCCGGTGGCCGAACTTCAGCTTATAGCAGCGGCTGCCGAAGGCGTAGCCCAGCAACTGGTTCCCGAGGCAGACGCCCATCGTGGGGACCTTGCCGGCCAGCGCACGGACCGTCTCCACGATGTACCGCAGCGTGTCCGGATCGCCCGGTCCCGGCGAAAGCATGATGCCGTCCGGTGCGCTCTCCATCACCTCCTCCGGCGAGGCGGTGCAGGGATAGACCGTGGTCTGGCACCCAAGGCCGGCCAGGCTACGCATGATGTTGAACTTCACGCCGCAGTCCAGCAGGGCCACTCGATGCTTGGGCGTGCCGTCGTAGGGCCACTCGTAGGGCTGCTCCGTTGTGACCTTCCGCACGAAATCGACGCCGGCATAGGAGGGCGACTGGCGGATCCGGGCCACGATCTCGTCTGGCTCCTCGTCGGTGGAGATGGAGCCCATCATGACGCCGCGGCTCCGGATCGTCCGGGTGAGGCGCCGGGTATCGATGCCCTCGATCCCCACGATGTCGCGCTGCTTCAGGAAGGCGTCCAGCGTTGTGGTCGAGCGCCAGTTACTCGGGTTTCCGTCGGCCTCGCGGACGATGAAGCCCTCCACCTGCACACGGCGCGACTCGAAGTCGTCGGTGTTGACACCGTAGTTGCCCACCATGGGGTAGGTCAGGCAGACGATCTGGCCCGAGTAGGAGGGATCCGTGAGGATCTCCTGATAGCCGGTCATGCCGGTGTTGAAGACCACCTCGCCGTAGCTGCGCCCCTGGCGGCCCAGGCTACGCCCCTCGAACCAGGTCCCGTCCTCCAGCGCCAGTATTGCTCTCATGTCGTCCCCCTGTCCCTCGCCTTCAACCCCTGCCGCACGGGCGGCTCATCGTCGGCCACCAGATCCACCACAGCGACTTCGGGCCGCGAGAACATGCGGAACGGCAGGTTCACCGTGCCGATCCCCCTGTTCACCAGCAACCGCGCGCCGGGCGCACTGTACCAGCCCGCCACCCGCCCCTGCGTAGCACCAGCCACCAGCGCAGGCACCGGCCAGATCGCAACCTGCCCACCGTGCGTGTGCCCGCTGAACATCACCCCGCTGTGCAACCGCATCCCGCCGAACTCCAGCGGGTTGTGCCCCATCACGATCGCCGCGGCCCTCTTGGGCACCGTCCGAAACGCCCGCTCCGGGTCCATGCCCATCGTGTCATGATCGTCGAAGCCGGCCAGGTAGAGGCCGGGCTCCAACGCAGCCGACTCGTTCACCAGCACTCGCAGGCCGATGCCATCCATGGTGGCCCTGATCTTCGGCATCCGCCCGGCGTAGTGGTCATGATTGCCCCAGACCCCCCAGACCCCCATGGGCGCCGACAGGACGGACAACGCCCGAGCGCACGACACAGCATAGTCCCACTTGCGCGATACGAAATCCCCGGTCACCAGGACCAGATCACCCTTCTGCTCCATGGCAAGGTCGGCCACGCGCCGGAGGTAGCCCTCGTCCACGAACGGCCCCCGGTGGAGGTCAGTCAACTGCACGACGCGGATCGGCGGATGGCCCGGCTCCAGGCCCGGCAGCACCTGCCGATGCCGCGTCACCTCCACCCACCGGGTATCCCGCAGCGCCACCGTGCCGCCCACCACACCCGTGGTCAGGGCCAGACCCAGCAGCTGACGCCGCGCTATGGGCCGGGGTCGAGCCATCAGGACAGGACATCCGCGCCGTAGACGGGCACACCTCCAACCAGCGTCGCCTCCACCACAGCGGAGGCCCACGCGTCATGCCGGTCCAGCGGCGCATCGGACTCCGCCAAGCGCAGCACCACGGCGTCGGCGCGCCGTCCGAACTCCAGTGCGCCGCTCTGCTGCTCGTCGAACTCCGCAAAGGCCGAGCCGCTGGTGTAGCGGCGCAGCGCCTCAAGCGGCGAGATCGCTTCGTCTGGCCCCAGCGTGACGCCGGACGGCGTCCGCCGGGCTGCGGCCGCCGCGATGCCGGCAAGCGGCGCGCCGGGCACCACCGGGCAGTCCGAGCCGAAGGCCATGGCCACGCCCGCAGCGGCCAGCGAGGCCGTGGGGTTCACCGAGGCCGCACGCTCCGCGCCGAGGCCCATGACATAGGCGTCGCCGAGCCGCGCCAGGAACTCCGGCTGCAGGGCTGCCACGACAGCCCCAGCGGCCATCCGGTCGATGAGGTCGGCGCCCAGCACCATGGCGTGCTCCACGCGGTGGCGGGCGTCGCCGCGGGGCAAGACTGACTGGGCCGCCTCGATGGCGCAGAGGGCCTCATCAACGGCCCCATCGCCGATGGCGTGGGCGCAGACCTGCCAGCCCAGCAGGTGGGCGGCCCTGACGATGGCCCGCAATTGGTCCGGGTCGTGCAGGAGCATCCCGCGACCCGAGCCGTCCACGAATGGGCTACGAAGCGCGGCGGTCCGCACGGTGAGAGCGCCGTCAACGAAGAGCTTGGCGCCGCCGAGACGCACGCCGCCGATGCCGGGTCCGGAGTGCGACGGCAACCCCAAGTCACGAACGGCCTGTAGGAACGGTATGCCGTGGTCCGGCATCCCCAAGACGGAGGTGAGCGGATGGACGGTCATGCGAACCGGAGCGCCCTGCTCCGACGCACGACGATAGGCGTCGATCTCGGCGGCCAGGCCATAGGAGCCCAGGCTCATCTCCGAGGCAGCCGTGATGCCGTTCGTGACCAGCCGCCCGCAGGCCCGGGCGATCGCCTCCACCTGATCTGATTGCGTGGGCTCGGGGATGCAGGCGGTCACCCGCTCCATGGCATCCTCGAGCAGCAGGCCCGTGGGCTCGCCGCGGGCATCGCGGACGATGGCCCCGCCCGGCGGGTCGGGCGTCGTGGCGTCGATGCCCGCCAAGCGCAGCGCCACCGAGTTCGCTACGCCCGCATGGCCGCTGGTCTGCGATATGTAGACGGGCGTGTCCGGGAACGCCGCATCCAGGTCGACTCGCAAGGGATGGGAAGCGCCTGGGAAGGTGTTCTGGTCGTACCTGCCGCCCTGCACCCACTCTGCGCCGGGATGGGCGGCACGCCATTTAAGGAGGGCCTCGACCAGCGCAGGCACGGTGCGGACGCCGGCGGCGGGCGATAGGTCGGCCATGAGCAGCGTGAGGCCGTACCATAGGATGTGCATGTGGCTGTCGTTGAAGCCCGGCGCCACCAACGCCCCATTCAAGTCCACCACCCGCGAACCAGCTCCGGCCGCAGCACGCGCCTCGGAGGTCGAGCCGACCGCCAGCACGCGGCCGTCGGCCATGGCGATGGCTTCGGCCTCGTGCCCGGCATCCGGCCCTGCGAGGACGCGGGCGTTGGTCAGGACGAGGGCCACGTCAGGCCTCCACCACGCGGCCGCCGACCACCGTAAAGCAGGCCCTGCCCTGCAGCTCGGCGCCGGAGAAGGGCGTGTTGCGCGACTTGGAGCGGAACCGATCGGGCTCCACCGTCCACCGCGCCTCGGTATCCAGCACGACGACGTCCGCGGGTCCGCCAGGCGCCAAGCTGCCGCCGGGCACACCGAGGATGGCCGCGGGAGCCGCGCTCATCTTGTAGACCAGCTCACTGAGTGTCAGCAACCCCGAAGCCACCAGATCGGTGTAGGCGATCCCGAAAGCCGTCTCGAGGCCCAGGATGCCGAAGGGCGTCTTGTCGAACTCGCGCTCCTTCTCGTAGGGCGCGTGCGGCGCATGGTCCGTGGCGATGGCGTCGATCACCCCCGAGACCAGGGCCTCCTTCACGGCCACGCGGTCGGCCTCGGAGCGGAGCGGCGGGTTCATCTTGGCGTTGGAGTAGTAGCCCCGACAGGCGGCATCCGTGAGGCGCCAGTAATGGGGTCCCGTCTCGCCGGTGACGGCAAGGCCGCGGCCCTTGGCCCAACCCAGCAGGCCGGCAGTGCCCGCCGTGGAGATGTGCAAGAGATGGAGCCGGCAGCCGGTCAGTTCCGAAAGCCGGATATTGCGGTAGGTTGCCACGTCCTCCGAGGCTGCGGGAATGCCCGGCACGCCCATGGCGGAGGAGTGGGCGCCCTCGGACATGACACCGCCCACCGTGAGGGCCTTGTCCTCGTTGTGTGTCATCAGTAGCGCGCCGAACTGGGCGATGTACTCCATGCCGCGCCGCATGGTCTCGGAGTTCTGGATCGGGTACGCGTCGTCCGAGATCGCGCAGGCGCCGGCGGCAAGCAGGTCGGCGATCTCGCTGAGCTGGTCACCGGCCATGCCTCGGGTGAGGGCGGCTACGGGATAGACGCGGCACGAGCCAACCTGCCGGGCGCGCTCAAGGATCGCGGTCACAACGGAGGGTGTATCGATGGCCGGGTTCGTGTTGGGCATACAGCAGACGGCGGTGAAGCCCCCGGCCGCGGCGGCCTTGGTCCCCGACTCGACGTCTTCCTTGTACTCAAAGCCAGGCTCGCGGAGGTGTACGTGCAGATCGATGAAGCCCGGCGCAACCACCTTGCCGGCGACGTCAATCTCACAGCCGTCGGCGGCAATGCCCGGCTCAGCCACGGTCTCGATGCGGTCGCCGTCGATGACGACGTCAGCCAACCGGTCGATGCCGTTGGCCGGGTCCACCACGCGCCCGCCTCGCAGTACCAGTCTCATTGCTCAGGCCTCCCCCGCCGCGCTGTCGGCCCGCACGGCCCCGTAGGCCGCGTCAAGGCCGCGCCGGGCCGCCTCATCCGAAGCGCCCCAGACATTCGTCAGGAATACGTACGCGAAGTCCCACTTCGGTTCGACCCAGAGCAGCGTGCCCGTGGCCCCGCCGTGGCCGAAGGCCGACGCATGCGCCGGCGGTCCCGACATGGCTCCGGGCTTGCCCCAACCCAGGCCGTAGTCGAACCGGTCGCGCCGCCCGTCGGCGACCGCGCAAAGCCCCTCGGTGTGCAGCCGGGTCATGTTGCGGACAGAGGGCGGCGAAAGCACATGCCCCCGATCTCCATGCCCATCGCGCAAGAAGACACGACCGAACGCAAGCAGGTCGGCCAACGTGGACCAGAGCCCGCCGCCGGGAATCTTGCGAGCCATGAGGCGGTCGCCTGCGCCCTGGTCTCCCAGTCCATGGACAGGAGCGCGCCGCGCCGGCTCAGCCGGTCGGAACGAGGTGTCGCGCATGCCGGCGGGGACCAGCACATGGTCGTGAAGGGTCTCCTCGAAGGGCCGGCCGCTGATGCGGCTAACCATCTCGGCCAACACCGTGAAACTGAGCGTGCAGTAACGGCACTGGGAGCCCGGCCGGAAGAAGAGCGGCGCGCGGCAGGCCTCCGCGAAGCAGTCGCCTACCGTCTGGTCCGCACCGAAGCGCCCGTTAGCCCACCGCGTCTCGTCCAAGCCCGACGTGTGCGTCAACAGGTGCCAGGGCGTCACTTCGCCCTTGCCTGCCGCCGCGAACTCCGGCAGGACCGACGCTACGGGCCGGTCCAAGAGCAGTTGCCCGCGCTCCACCATCTGCATGACAGCAACCGCGGTGATCGGCTTGCTGATGGAGGCGACCAGGAAGATCGAGTCACGCCGGACCGCCTCGGCGCCAGGCGCTACCGCCGACCAGACATCGTGGTCGCTGTCCGTGAGGCCCACGACCGCGCAGCGCGCCAGGCCCGATGTCACGGCGGATTGGACGACATCTCGGACGGCGTTGACGCCCACATCCTCCCGCGCTCCATGGGACGAACCGGTGACAAGCATCAGAGCACCTCCCCCGCCGCGCTACCCATGAGCAGGTAGAGGCAGGCCATGCGGACCGCAACCCCGTTGCGCACCTGCGTCTCGATGGCCGACGAGTGACCCGCCAGGCCATCGGCAACCTCCGGCGCAATCTCCACGCCGCGGTTCATGGGACCGGGGTGCATCACCAGCGCGTCGGGGTGCGCCGCGGCCAGCGAGGATCGGTTCACGCCCCAGATGCGAGAGTACTCGCGCGCGGTGGGCAGCAGTCCCGCCTCCTGCCGCTCAGTCTGGAGCCGCAGCACCATGACGACATGCGCGCCGTCGATGCCGGACCTCAGGTCGGAGTGGACTGTGGCGGGCAGCAGCGAGGCGTCAGCAGGCATCAGCGTGGCGGGGCCGACGAACCGGACCTCGGCGCCCAGGCGGGTCAGCAGCCAGGCGTTGGAGCGCGCCACGCGGCTGTGAGCCACATCGCCGACGACGGCGACGCGCAGGCCCGTGAAGTCGGGCGCATCGACGCCGACCCTCTTGCCCAGCCCGGGCGCCCAGGCATCCCAAATGGTGACCGCGTCCAGCAGGGCCTGCGTCGGATGCTCATGGCGACCGTCGCCGGCGTTGATAACCGGGATGCCGAGCATGCCTGCGGCCAGGTGGGGTGCGCCGGAACTGGAGTGCCGCATCACTACGCAGTCAGCTGTGACGGCCTCCAGCGTGCGCACGGTGTCCTTGAGCGATTCACCCTTGGTGACCGACGACTGCGCCACGGCGATGTTCACCGCGTCGGCGCTCAGGTACTTGGCCGCCAGTTCGAAGGATGTCCGCGTGCGCGTGGAGGCCTCATAGAAAAGCGTCACCACGGTCCTGCCGCGCAGGGCGGGCACCTTCTTTACGGGGCGTCCGATGACATCCTGGAACGACCGAGCGGTCTCCATGATGAGCCGCAGGTCGGCGGTCTCGGCCTCCTCGATGCTCAACAGGTGGCGAAGAGCCATCTCACCCCTCCTCCAGAGCGCTGCGCGGGCCCATCATCCGTCCACCAGGGTGACCGAGTCTTCACCCTCAAGCTCGCTGAGGCGAACCACGATGTTCTGGGAGCGCGCCGTGGGCACGTTCTTCCCGACGTAGTCGGCGCGGATCGGCAGTTCGCGGTGGCCGCGGTCGAGGAGGACGGCCAGCCGGATGGCGGCCGGGCGCCCCATATCGATGAGGGCGGTGATGGCGGCGCGTACGGTCCGACCGGTGAAGAGCACCTCGTCGACGAGGACGATGGTGCGGTCCGTGACATCGAAACCGATATCGGTGCGGCCCACCTCGGGCTTGCGGTCCGGGTAGTCGTCGCGATAGAGGGAGACGTCCAGCTTGCCCACAGGCACGGGGACGCCCTCGATCTGCTGGACCAGTTCGCCGAGGCGGTCGGCCAGCGGAGCGCCGCGCCGGCGAATGCCGACGATAGCCAGGTTCGCCGCGCCCTTGTTCTTCTCGACGATCTCGTGGGCGATGCGCGTGATGGCGCGGCGCATCTCATCGCCGTCCATGATGCGAGTATTGCTCGCGCCGTCGAGTTCCATAACAGAAACGCCTCCGCACCGGGTGGGCCCGGAGGGAGGCGCGACGAAGAACGACGCAGCGGAAGGGACGAGCGGGGCCGCAGGCCCGCACTCGACACAGGGCGCATCGCATCTCCCTTTGTCGGCCTCACCGGGCACACACTTAAAAGGGGGTTGCCTAGCTATCAACCGAGGAGGATACCGTGCGACCGGGGGGCGCGTCAATGGCCCCTCTGAGCCCGCAGCCACCGGCGAGAGCACCCCAGAGCGTCGGGGCCGCCAGTCGTCGGCACGTTTTCGTGATTCGTACGCGGACGACCGAAACGGATACGGATTCCTGACGTCAGTAGGGTGGCAGGAGGATGCCAATGGCGAAGAGACTGGTTGTCTGTCCGGTCTGCTCAGGCGATCTGAGTGTCAGCAAGGTCAGTTGCGCCGCATGCGGCATCTCCATCGAGGGTGCCTTCGGCGCGTGCCGCCTCTGCAAGGCGCAACCGGAGCACGCGGCGTTCATCGAGATGTTCCTGCGGCATCGCGGGAACATGACAAGCCTCGCCGGCGAGCTGGGCGTCTCGTTCCCCACCGTGGCGCGGAGGCTGGATGCCGCGCTGGATGCGGTGGGACTGCGCGGCGATCCTCAGCCCGGGGCTGTGGAGGCGCCGCAGGCCCAACCCGCGCCGGAGAACGGGCGGGGCCTCAGCGACACGGCCCGACGGGCGGTGCTGGAGATGCTGGACCGTGGTGAGATATCGGCCGAGGAGGCCACACGGAGGCTGCGTGAGTTCTAGGAGCCGCCTCAACGGGCAATAGGGATGCCCGCAAGGAGATGAGCCATGGCAGATGAGCATATCGGCCTGATCCTCCGAATGCTGGAGGAAGGCAAGATTACGGCCAAGGACGCTGAGGCGCTGATTGCCTCGGTCGGCCAGAGAACCCCGGGAGCAGCCTCGCCCGGCACACCGCCGCGCCCCACCGCGCCGCCCAAGCCACCAGAGCCGCCGGAGCCGCCGGAACCGAACGCCGAACCCACAGGCAGTAAGCAGTTCGATTTCCGCTGGGCCAACAAGTCCGGGTTCCCGCTGGACCTGGGGAACCTGGGCAAGCAGATCACTGACGCCGTCCGAAAGATCGACCCCGACAAGATCCTCAAGGAGGTCGGCGTCGGCGGGCGCAAGTTCCAGGAGCGAATGCGCTCATGGCAGCGCATGTGGGAGGCCGAGGACGACGAGGCGCCCCAGAACCCGCTGGGCTGGCCCACGGCCACGCAGACAACCACCGAAACCTTCGCACTGGCCGACGGCGCCGTGGTCCAGGTCGACAACCCGTTCGGCGATGTGACGATCGTCCCATCGGACGGCGGCCACGAGCTCACCATCACCACCGAGTGCTGGGCGCCAACCCAGGCCGAGGCTGAAGCCCGGCTGGCGGAGGCCAAGGCCGAGACCTACTCGCTTGAGGCCGGTACCGACGCCGCGGGAGCCGCTACGCCGGGCCGCCTGGAGGTCCGCGTCGCCACCCAACCCGCATGGCGCGACGGTGTGGTGCATCTGACCCTGAAGACGCCTGCCGACAGCCGCGCCCGCGTCGCCACAGCATTCGGGGCCGTCAACGTTACTGGGCTGGAGGGCCAGGTGGACGTCCATACCAGCAGCGGAGCGGTCCATGTGGCGGAAATCGGCGGTGAGGTAGCCGTGGAGACGGTTAGCGGCGCCGTCACCGCACAGGCCGTCCGGGGAGCCATGAAGGCCGCCTCCAAGAGCGGCGACATCATCGCCACCAACCTGGCACACGGGGTCGCGATCGATGCGGTGAGCGGCGATGTGAAGATCACCGAGGCCGAGGGCGGCCGCGTGGCGGCCAAGTCCGTCTCCGGCGACGTCTCACTGACGCGAGCCGGGCTGCAGGCGCCGGTGGATGTGGCGGTGGAGTCCGTGTCGGGTGATGTGCGCGTGGTCCAGGCCAACGGAGCGGTCTCGCTGAAGGTGGTCTCCGGCGATATCGAGGGCAGGCACATCGGCGGCGCGACGCTGCAGGCGCAGACAGTCTCGGGCGATATCCGCGTTGAGGCCGGAGCCGCGATCAACGGCACCGTCTCGTTCACCACGGTCTCCGGCGACGTGTCGCTGGCCGTGCCAACCGAGAGCAACTTCCGGTTGACCCTGACCACGCAGTCAGGCGATATGGCCTGCGACTTGGCCGTCGCCGACGAGAAGCGGTCTGACTCCCTGCTGACGGGATACGTCGGAACCGGAGCCGGCACCGTGGCGATCCAGACGCTGAGCGGCGACATACACATCACGCCGCACGACCTCTCCGACCCGCTCTAGGGTCAGATCAGACAAGCCGTGCGGCCGAGGGCCACCCCATCGCGGGGCGGCCCTCGGCGCATGTCAGCGCTGCGGCGTCAGCGCCACAGTGGCCAGTCCTCGGGCAGGGACTGAACAACGGACGACCCCGCCCTCGAGCGTCAGCGCGCCATTCGGGCGTCCCGCCAGATCCGTCTTCCTCGCCGATGCGACGGCGAGGCCCGGTACGCTCACCCGGGCCACCACAGGCCGGCCCGATGGGTTGAACAACCGCACGGAGAGGCCGCCGTCCTGCCACGTCACGCCGCCCAGCAGCGCCGCGCCTGAGACCTCCACGCGCGGCTCTGGTACCGGAGACCCGGCCGCGACACCACCTGCATCGCCACCGGGCAAGGTATCGACGGTCACCCTCGGATCGGGCGCCGAGGCGAGACGCTCCCAGCCGAAGCGCGTGGCTGCGGTCGGGTCGAACCCGCCGTCGGTCAGCGATAGGCCGTACTCCAGCACCAGGTCGCCCTCCTGGCTCGCCTTGTAGTTGGTGTGCCAGTAGTTGTTGAAGGCGTAGCTGAGGATATCTCCCGTCAGCGGGGCGATGCTGCCGCGCCAATCGCCGCGCCAGACGTCGTTCAGGGTCATCAGCGGGGCGCCGGACGTGGAGACGCAAGCCGTCGCCTTGCCGTCCGTTGAGGCGGCGAAGCTCACCGCCGAGTACCACTCGCGGCAGGCGCCTGCCATCTGTCCGTTCTCGGCCTCGACGATGCCGTACGGCAGGTCGATGAACGAGCGCACTGGCCCGCCGGCGCCCACGTTGAAGGGGAACGCGAAATACCCGGCCTCCTTGGTGTAGGTGGCCGTCTTGTGCAGCACGTTGGTCAGCCGGAAGCCGCCCAGTGCATCCACCGTGATGTAGGTCGTCACCCCGTCGACGCCGCCGCCCGTCCGCTCAACGCAGAGCACACCGCGTATGGGGCCGTTCTCCACGACGCGCGCAGTGCTCGCGGCGTGGGTGCTGACGTCCAGCCTGGGCTTGGGCAGGAACGGATGCACCATGCCGCTGTCGTTGCCGCCGCCGAGCACGTAGACGTACTGGTTCAGCTTGTACGCGGATCCGGAGCGGACCCACTCGCGCTTCGATGCGCCCGTACGAAGGCTCGCGATAGCGCCGGTGGCGGCGTCTATGGCAAAGCGTACACCGCCCGCAGCCCATGCGCCCCCCTCGACCTGACGCAGCAGTTCCGCCGCAGGTCGGGTTGCCGATCCGGGTGCGATCTCGAATCGCGAGGAGCCCAGCGACGGAACGCCGGTCGCCACAAAGTGGACCCTGCCGCCGGAGACCTGCGACGCGGACACGCGGCCGGAGGGCAAGGCGCGGACCACTGCCGACTGCCACCCGGAAGGCAACGCCACCGATGCGACCATGCTTCGCTTCCATCCCACCGTATTGCGCACGGCCACCTGCCGCGCACCGGAAGCCGGCGTGCCGAGATTGGCGTCATACAGCTTGTCGGACTGCGCGGCGGCATCCACCGCGAACTGCCGCTTGATGCGCCACTGGTCGAGCGTGAACGGGATTTCGGGTTGTGATATGCTGCAGTGGGCGCCCCACGTATGCTCATCGAAGAAGAGCACATTCTCCCAGGCCTGGGCTACGGCCTCGTCGGCGAACTCACCGCGACCGGCCGCGCGGTTCAACGCAGACCGCATCTCCGCCGCCTGGAGGCGCGTTCGCGCATACCGCGTCAGGGCCGTCTCGAAGGCCGACGAGCCCGCGCCGTCCTCCCAGTAGACGCCCATGTCTCCCCGGAACACAGGCAGGCGCTTCCCGAACTCCTTCTCCACGGTGGCGAAGAACTGGTCGGTGCGGCCAATGATGATCTGCGGGTAGGCGTACTGCGCGTTCCATTCCGCCGCAGTCCTGGATATCTGCACCTCGATGGGCGCGTTGTCGCTGACGCCGCCGTAGACCAGGATGCAGTCGCCCACGTAGTCCGGCCGATCGAAACCGGGGAGCCAACCGGCCAGCCGAGCGGCCAGGTCATCGACGCTGGACTGCAGGCCGAGCCCGGCCGCCTGGGCGTAGCCGCCGGCGAAGAGAGCCAGCACACGGCTGCCGTCGGGTCCTTCCCACCAGAACGGGGCCTGCCGCTGCCGGGCATCGGCATAGCGGAAGACAGGACCGCGGTCCTCATTGATCCCCTCGGCCCAGTAGCGGTAGCCCGCGTTGGCCAGCAACGTGGGCATGGTGCCGACCACGGTGGGCACGTCCGTCACGTTGGCCATCGTCGTTGGGAAGCCCGCCTCGAGTCCGGCACGGGCCGACAAGGTCAGAGCTCGAACGAGCTCCTCTCCGGAGCAGATGCCCGTGAGCATGTTCAGGTAGAGCCCCTGGATACCGAAGCGGCCCTTGCGCATCAGGTCCAGTAGCTCCTCGGATCTGCCGGGGCGTGTGCGTCGCCAGAGGTCAAGCTGGTAACCCACCTCGAGGTTCCAGCCGAAGTTTGGGTCTGAGCGGGCAGCGTCCAGCGCCTTGCCCAGGTTGTCGCGGTGGCGGTCGAAGACCTTGGGCTGCAGATCGGTGTAGCCGATGTCGGTGTGGACCGAAGGCGCCACGAAGATGCGCCACTTGCGGGCAGGCTTCAGATCGGTCTCGGCCCTTGCGGTCGAACCCGCGGCGGTGGCCGTCACGGTGACCTTGGTGGGCTTGAGTACCGGCTCAACCAGTAAATCCACCAGGCACTCGCCCGGCTGGCTGGCGCGGAGCGAGCGCCGCACGCCCAGCTCCGGAATGGCCAGATCGATGAGACCCTCGACGCCACTGTTGTTGAACTGAACGCGCAGGACCTGCTTGGCCTTGGCGCCGTCCTTCTTGTAGAGCATGGTGCCCACGGCCGAGAGGGCGGAAACCTGGGGCGTCGTGGGTGCGGCGACACCGTCCTCCAGCGTCACGGAGTCGTACACCATCCAGCTTCCCTGCGGAATGCTGAGCGTGATCGTGTTGGCGCCGGCTGCGAAGCGATCGGACGGGATCAGGATCGGCAGATCGAACGGGCGCCCCGCCTTCGGGTCGGTCAGCGCGGCATCGGTGGTGCCCGCCGGCGTCCGGTAGCGATAGGAGGCCTTCCCGTTCACGTCCACGACCACCAGCGGCGGTGAGCCGTAGTGGGCGCAGAGGGCCTTGATGCTCAGGCGGCAGACGCCCTTCGGCACGGTAGCCAGGTTGAAGCGGATGCGGTACGGGTACTCGCGGCCGCCCGCCCAGTTATCGACGGGGCCGGGATGGATGTAGGGCCAGTCACGCTCGGCCACCGACTGCCCCACGGTGTAGGTCACCCCCTGGCCGACCGCGGCCGCCACCTGCTTGTAGTCGCCCGCGGCCGCGAGGTCCCGGAAATCGCCGTCGGGCTTGCCGATGGCGAACAGCACGTCGGCGTGGGCCGCCGGCAGGGCGGCGAACACGCACAACGCGGCAATCAGCGCTCTCTTCACAATGCTTCTCCCTGTTGCGTCCATCATCTAATCCTGCCGCCGTCGGCGCGGCGCGGTGCTTGCGTGATCGTCACAGTCGGCGGCTTCGCGGCCTCGGCCGCAAGGCCGGCGGCCCACTCGGCGTCCGTCGTCCGCGAGGCGAACACATACCGAACGTGGTGCTCCGGCACACCGGCGGGGCCGAACCCCAGGCCTCCACGGGCCAACGAGTCCCAATAGCTAATGTCCGACACAGGCCCAAGCGCTAGGGCGGCCTCGCTCCAGCCGCTCCCGGCGACGTGGTACCAGGCCGGGCGCCGCGTGCGCCCACTGACCCCCTCATCGTCTCCCGAGCCATCGATTTGTGCTTGGACGCCGCCTGAGTCGGTGAACTTGCCGGACTGCAAGTAGTAGGACCGATCCGGGATACACGCATCGTGGTTCGTGGCCACGGAGACATCGTAGCCGGAACGGTAGATCGTGTACAGCTTGCGGTACCGGGCGCCGCCGTCCATAGAGCGCCTCACCAGGACCAACGCCCTCACAGGGCCCGCCGAGAGGATGCGCCGCTCCCGGGTCGCGCCTGACTCGGTCACCCAGCCAGTTTTGGCCGAGGAGTATACGACCGAGGCCTTCACCGGACCGTCGACCACGCCTGCCACCTGCAGCGCCGACGGCGAACCGTTGCTCAGGTTGAACGAGTAGGCGGGCGTCTTTACCTGGCGGGCATCATGGCTCACCCATCCGGACCAGGGCGCCAGGACCTTCTGCCGGACCGCGGACCGGTCGGACCAGGTTACAGCGAAACGCCGACGCGCACCCGCCGGCCACTCACCCGGAGCCACGAAGCAGAGGGTAGCGGCCGGAAACGCGGCACGCGCCTCGGCGTCCTGTCCGGCGGGGTCGAACTGGGCGGGCACGGGGCGGGGCGAGGCGCCGCCGGGCAGTATCTCGCGAACGTCCAGGGTTGCGGGCTCCCCGGCGAAGCCGGGCATCGGCAGGAGCAGCACGGCATCGGTGCGCGCCAGGTTGCCCGAGGCGGCCTCCACCTCCATTCGCAACCGGGCAGGATCAAGCCGAGGAGCCACGAGTACCGAACGTGTGAGGCTGTTATCGGCCGGGCCCAGGTCGGGCGCGCCCGAGGTGACGCTCACCACGAGGCCCACGGCGCCGGCGACGCGGTCGGTGGGCACCGGGCAACGGACCTCGACGCGGCTACTGGACCCCATCGGCACGACGCGCGAACAGAGCAGGCGCTCCGGCACCGGCGCATCGGCGTACCAGCGGACAGTGATCCGTCCGGCAGAACCCGCGCCACGGTTCGTCACGACGACGCGATCCATCAGTGGCGCCCCCTGCGTGGCCGTGGCGGCGGAGCCCGACGCCGCAGCGACCGCCAGATCAGATCCCCGAGCACGCTCACCCGTGAGTACCTCGTAGGATCCCGGCCACGCCAACTTCGGAGCGCGCTGTCCAGGCCCCGTAGCGGCGGCCAGGCGAACCCGCGCGCCCTGGGCATCGACGGAGTAGATCAGGCAGCGCGAGCCGGTCGGCACGCCGGCGGCGGCCAGGTCGAACGCTCCGGGGCCCAGTGGACGGCCCTCCAGCAGGATGCGCCGGCGACCGGGGCCATCGGCGAAGGAGACCCAACCGTCGGACCCGCGCGAGACCCAGCGGAACTCGCCCTGCCGCACGCGCAGGACCGCCTGGCCGCCTTCGAGCACGTTGGATGCCTGGATGCCCGGACCGCTGACCACATAGCCGTTCTCCGGCAACAGCCACCGCCGCCCGGACTGCGCCACGGTGCACGGCTCCGGACCGAAGTTGCCCGTGGCGACGACGCCGTTGGCAAAGCCGCTCCGCTGCACGGATCGATCGGGCGTGAGCCACGTGTGCGAGACCAACTCCGAGGTCGCCACCGCCTCGTGCACCTTGCAGGTCGTGCGGCAGGTACGCAGGAAGGCGGGACGATCCCGTAGCCATGACCCCGCGGCATCCGCCCAGAGCATGGGCATGGTCCCGTAGACGATGTTGAAGAGATCCTTGCGGGGTAGCGTCTCGGGTGCAGCCTCCAGCAGCCAGTCGGTGGCGTCGCCCCAGTACCACGTGGAGACCACGCAGTCGTGGAACACCAGCTCCCAGAGCGGGATGCGGGTCTCATGGCCGATGCCGCGTGTAGCGTACTCGGACCATGACGGTGTCTTGCCGCCCCACGGGTCGGTGAAGCCGTCATGCTTTGTCTTCGGGTGGATGAGGTGCCCGGCAGGCCAGCTGAACTGGTAGGAGCTCATCATTCCTTCGATGTAGTCCTGGTGCGGCACGCCCCACCAGATGCCGTGTTCGCCGCCCACCACGAGGCCCCGCGACCGGACGTAGTCCAGCAGGTCGGCGCCGGCCTTCTGCTTGCCGCGGCGGTCGATCCTGTGCGCCGGATCGTAGCACTCGTAGAGCGCCTCGGCCGTGGTCACATCGATGAAGCGACCCAGGTACGGGTGGCGCTTCAGAACGTCGGGGATGACCGACGACGCCGCAGCCGTCCAGAGCGCCGGGCACCGCTTCATGTACTGCGTCTTCTTGTCGAAGGTGAGCCAGGCGGGCATGCGTGTGCCGTCGGACCGCAGCGTCACGCTTTCGGGCACACGGTCGTGCGAGGAGTCGACGGGCACACCGGGCCCCGAGGGCAACACGTCAGTGTAGTTGTCATACTCGCTGGTAACGTAGCCGAGCGCGTTGATGCGCCGCATCCCGGCCGCATCCGAGCGTCCGTGGATCAGCATCTTCCGTACGCCAAGCGCATGGGCGGCGCTCGCGAACGCCTCCGAGGCATCGCCCCAGACATCCGGCGCACCGAACAGCTTGGCCACGTTGGGATTGCGCTTGGCCTTGGACGCCAGGGTCGCCAGCAGGCCGCGTTGCCCGGCATAGCTCCGATATGCCTTGGCCACGGCCACGTAGCCACCCTTGGGAGCGAAGCGGAACAGGAGGGACCGGGGGTAACCGAAGGCGCCCATGACCGGCCTGAACTGCAGCGACGGAACCTGTAGCCGTCGGGAGCCCACGGCCCGGATGCGCGTCTCGACGATGGCGTCCTCGGGCGTTTCCAAGATCATGGCGCAGGCCGCGCCCGTGGCCAGGTCGCAGATGCCGAGCACGGGCAGGTCGAGGCGGTCGCCGTCCAACCAGCCGCAGGGAATGCCCTCGGCGTCCATGGGATAGAGGTGGCCGTTGGAGTAGTCCGCCACCGCCAGCGCCATGTCGCCCTTCTCCAGGGCGAAGCCGGCCAGGAAGCGCGAGTTGCCGGGCATGGCGAGGTCCGGCGCCGCGGCGGCCGTGAGGCGGAGGTCCGGCTCATCGCCGACGAGCCGGAGCCTGCAGTCGTAGCCGACCGTGGCGTCCGCGCTCCACCCACACTCGAGCCGGAACCCGATGGCGTTGCGGGAACTCGTGACTGACGTAAACTTCGGCGCGAGGCCCTCCAGCGAGGCCTGGCGCCACAGGGCGCCGCAACGCTTGTCCAGCACGGTGAGGTTGCCGGCGTCAGCGTCCAAGGTCACACGGAGCGCCTTGTTCTCGATGGTCGGCACGGCAACGGCTACCGCCGCGGCGCATACGGCAAGGCCGGCGGTGAGACCCGGAAGCGCCACCGTCCTGAGCCACCCTCGAACCATGCGACGCGCCCCCTTCGGCCAGCCGGCTCCATGCCGGTGCGGCCTCTGCTAGTTCGCCGCGGGTGCGCCTGTTTCCTGTACGGTCGGCGGCGCCGCGAGTTGGTTGGCGCCGATCCGCCAGGCGGCGACCCAGCCCACCAGGCCGGCCACAGCCGACAGCGCGAAGACGGTGGGATAGCTCGTGGCCTGGGTCAGCACGCCCCCAAGAGGCCCGTAGATGGCGCTGGGGGTTTGGCACATGGTAGCCACGCCGATGGCCAGAGGTCGGTCGCGGGCCTCCACGCTCTCAAGCAGCGCCGTGGATAGTATCATCCAGAGCCCGTCGCCGGTGGCGCCCATGAGGACGAAGACCGCAGGCATGAGCCAGGGCACCCCGTGGGCCGCGCCGATGGCCGCCAGCGGCGCAGCGAGGACCGCCGTGGCGACCCAGCGCACCGCGTGGCCAGGGCCTATCCTGTCGGCCAGCCAGCCCCAGAACGGGCCTGCGGCCAGCCTGCCGGCGCTGAGCAGCATGGTGTAGAGGCCCACGGTGCGGAGGTCGGCATGGAGGTTCCGCTGGGCGAACAGGACGTAGAACGGAGCGGCCATGTAGGCGCCGTCCAGAAGGACGCGAGCGGCGATAAGGCGGCGCAACCGGGGATAGGTGCGAAAGAGCGGCCCGATCTGCCGCAGATACTGCGCGATGCCCGGCTTCGCGGCCTCCTCGTCCACGTCGCCGGCCGGCTCGCGGATCATGGCCAAGAAGAGCTGCGACAGGAGCGCGCCGACGCACCAGAGGGCGGCAAGGAGGGCGAAGTTGGCCGGGTAAGGTAGCCCCTTGGGAGCCAGGATGGCCTGAACCAGGAGGCCCGCGCCGATGGCGAAGAGCCCGCCGATGCTCTGCATCACGCCGAAGAAGCGCCCGCGTACGCGCTCATAGATGCACTTGGCCACGATGTCGAACCACGAAACCGCACACGCGCCGTCCAGCAGCCAGAACAGGCCTGTGGAGGCCACCACCCAGACGAGGATCAGGGGTGACGGGTGTACTCCGCCCAGAAGGAGGGCCGGCGGCAATGTGAGGAGGAGCACCCGGCCGATGGCGCAGGTCCAGAGCAGGTAGCGCTTGTGGTAGCGCATGCCGTGGATATAGTGTGACCCAACCAGCGCCGGCAACGTGTAGCCCAGCGTCTGGATGAGGCGCGTGAAGCCGATGAGGGCGTCGCCGGCCCCCAGGCGCGCGAGCAGGACAGGGTAGACCGTGCTGCCGTCGAAGAAGGCCACGCCTCCCATGAAGGCGCAGGCATCGGCAAGCAGCACGGCGAAGTTCCACCGCGCGTGCCGCTGAGCGTAGGCGCGGCCCTCAGCGCCCGGCGCGCAACTCACGCCCGGCGCCCGAGTGTGGCCTTCGGCCTGGGTTGGCGCAACCGGCCTACTTGGAGACCGCCTCTTTGGCGCCTGCCGACTTCACTTCGCCCAGCAAAAGATCGATGCGGTCATAGCGGATCAGCACGTTCAGGACGTAGTAGTTGAACCACTGCGCCTCCGTGCCCTTGAGCGGCGATCCGCCGGCCAGTTCCTCCGCAGCGGCCTTGGCGCTGTCGGAGGCCGACTTGATCTGGGCAGGCGTGAGTACGGCGCGCACCGCGTCGGACAGGGCCTTGAGCGCCGTGTTCTCGGCAGCTTTGCGCTTCTCAAGGAACGCGTCCTCCATCTTCTTGATGCGCTCGTCGAAGTCCTTGGGGATGGGCGCACCTGTGAGGGCTGCCGCCTTGACGCGCTTGATCTCATCCGCCATCTTGGTCGGCGGCTGCGTGGCGCCCTGCTCGATCTCCTTGTTGAAGGCCGCGCGCCCCTTGACGATGGCGTCCACGATCTTGTCGATCTGCGAGCCGCTGAGCTTCAGGGGCATGATCACCCTGAGCTTGTCGATATCGTTGACGGCATCCAGGATGGCGCCGGCCTCGCGCTGCGCATCCTGCGCCGACGCAACACGGCACCCAAGGCAACCCAGCAGCACAGCCACCAGGGCCGCAACGCCCCACCGCACCTTCATCCGGAACCTCCCAGGCGGCGGTAGCTTCCACGCGTGCCGCCGACAGCATTATATCTGACCCCGCCTACGAGGCGCAGGGCGCCCGGCCTGCTGCCCTGCGAATCGCGCGGCCCCGGAACTGCCGACTCTCGGGCCAAAATCGGCCGCCACGGGCTTGACAGTTGCTTAGCCATGCTACATAATGGCAGTGTAGGGACGGACAGTCCTACACCAGAGGCGGCAAGCATGGTCACCACGGGCAACCGGGACAGGGTCGTAGCGGCGGCGAGGGAGCTACTCCACAAGCTGGGCTACCGAGGCTCCAGTATGGAACAGATCGCCGCCACCGCGGGTGTCAGCAAGAGCAACGTCTACTACCACTTCCCCACCAAGGAAGACGTAGGCATCGCCGTGCTGGAGAGCCACCGGGGCGACTTCGAGTCACTAGTCCAGTCCACGCTGCTCTGCCAGGACGTGCCGGCCACAGAGCGCCTGCAGTCCATGTTGAGCCTGTTGGCGGGCCAGCGCACCGCAGCGCAACTGGGATGCCCGTTCGGCAATCTGGCAGCGGAGATGTCCGAGCATAGCGAGCGGCTCAGGTGCTACCTGAGCGGTATGTTCGAGTCCATGACGGAGCGCCTGGCCGCGGTGGTTGCCGAGGCGCAGGCCTCCGGCGCGTTACGAAGCGATGTCACGCCCAGGACCGCGGCCGCACTGATGGTGCAGACGGCTCAGGGCGTCCAGCTCATCTCAAAATGCAACAGGTCGTGCCAGTCGGCGACCTTGACCCTTCAGGCTCTTATGCGCCTGCTTCGGGTGCCGGAGAGCGCCATGGAACGCACCTCCTCGGTGCAACCCGTGCAATAGTTAGCACGTCTAATTAGTTAGGACCGGTCGGTACTGCCTCTCCGACCCGCGTACGGAGGACACACGATGGCCAGCGCAACTGCAACGATGACGGTGACCCCGCGAAACGACCAGGCCGAGTTCGAGGCGCTGATGCAGCGGACCAAGCGCCAGGCGTACAACATGGCCTACCGGATGACCAGCAGCCGCGACGACGCTCACGACCTCACCCAGGAAGCCTACCTGCGAGCGTACCGCTCGTTTGACAAATACGACCGCAACCTCCCGTTCGAGAACTGGTTCTTCCGCATCCTGAGCAACCTGTTCGTCGATACGCTGCGGCGCAAGCCCAAGCTCCAGTCCGTCTCGCTGGATCGGGGCGCATGGAACACTGACGGTGACGACGAGTTCGTTCCCGAGATTGCCTCGCCCGACGGCAACCCCGAGGACATCCTCATGCGCGGCATCATGGACGAGCGCCTACAGAACGCGCTGGCAGCCCTGCCGGTCGAGTTCCGCCGCGCCGTGCTCCTGTGCGATGTAGAGGACTTGAGCTACGAGGAGATCGCGGCCCGCATGGGCACCAGCATCGGCACGGTGCGAAGCCGCATCCACCGCGGCCGCGTACTCCTCCGCAAGCTGATGCAGGGGCCGGTTCGCCGCCGCAACCGTGAACTGGTGATCGCCCAGGCAGCCGCCTAACGCCGACATCGGCGCACAACCGACCCCATTGGCGGGCCAGCCTCCTTCGTGGGGGCCGGCCCGCCTTGCTGTGTGCAGGTCTTCGGAGGAACCGGAGGACGCCGGCGCGAACCTATGGAGGGCGCGCCGGACCGGCCAGTTGTAGGGTCCAAGACCGGAGGGGTTACCGTGAGTTCACATCGCGAGAACACCGAGGCAGAACTGAGCCGCCGCGGCCTGCTGGCTGCCGGACTGGGAGCCGCGTGCCTGGCCAGGATGCCCGAAGCCGCGATCGCGCAGAGGAGGTCGTCCACTATGCACCTGGGGCTCGTCACCTACAGCATTGCGAAGGACTGGGACCTGGATACACTGCTCCGCTGCTGCAAGGCGGCAGGCCTGACCGGCGTGGAGTTTCGCACGACCCACGCGCACGGCGTCGAGCCCTCGCTCAGCGCCGCCCGACGCGCTACGGTCCGGGCCAAGTGCGCCGACGCGGGCATCCGACAGATCAGCCTCGGCTCCATCTGCGAGTTCCACTCAACCGACCAGGCCGTGGTCCGCAGCAACATCGATGAGTGCCGCCGGTTCGTGGAGCTGGCCGAGGACCTTGGCGCCCGCGGCGTGAAGGTGCGACCCAACGGGTTACCCACAGGCGTGGCGCCGGGGAAAACGCTGGAGCAGATCGGGAAGGCCATGGCCGAGTGCGGCCGCATCGGTGAGGATCAGGGCGTCGAGATCTGGATGGAGGTGCATGGCCCCGAGACCTCGAAGCCCGCCAACGCCCGCGCCATCATGGACGCCTGCGGCCACCGCAACGTCGGCGTCACCTGGAACTCGAATGGGACGGACGTGGCCGACGGTAGCGTTGCGCAGGCCTACCGCCTTCTCGGCAAGCAAATCCGATGCTGCCACGTAACCAATCTGTGGAGCGACTACCCCTGGCGGGAGCTCTTCGGCCTGCTTGCCAAGTCGAAGTACGACGGCTACCTGCTCTGCGAGGTGGGGACGAGCCTGCGGCCGGACGAAGGGATCCTCTTCATGCAGTGCTACAGGGCGCTCTTCAACGAGCTCTGCGCCAAGCGCTAGCCGGCGCCGGGCGGGGCCAGGCGTAGCGTGCAGCCCGCATCGATGCCGCAGCCACGCAGGGCCCCGGCTGCGGCCTCCAGCACGGCGCGCGTGCCGCGGGGCGCGGCGATGACGCGCCATGGCGGCGCCGCCTCAACCACGGCCAGCACGCGGCCGGACGCATCCATGAACGCCACGTCCAGGTCGAACCGCATACCGAACGTGTGCACGGAGCCACAGGGCTCCAGCCAGAGCGCCTCGCCGGGGCTGAGGCCGCGCTTGCCCAGCAGACCGATCCCTCGCCGCAGCCAGGAAGTTGCCGTAGCCGCCTGTGTGAGCCCCGCCGGCCGCCACCCCGCAGGCGTGGCCACCTGCACCCGCATGGCGGCTACCATGGGGTCGGGGGAAGGCTGACGAGATGTCGAAGCGAACCAGGTTCAGGCATCGCCGGCAGGATACCCTCACACGCGTCTGCTCGCGCCCGCTCGTGCCGGTGGCCGCCGGGGTCTGCATGGGGTCGGCACTCTACGCGACGCCGCTCGTTGCGGGCGCCCTGGTCGCAGCCCTGGCAGCGGGCACAACCCTGCTGAGGCCGTCGCGCAGGATCGTCGCGGTGGCTTGCCTTGCCTGTGCCGCCGGTGCGGCTGCGGGCTGGCTCCTCGCCGCGGGCCGGTACACTCGCCTGCTCGCGGAAGCAGGACGCCTACCGCCGAATTGCTACGTCGCCATGCGCGGGCGCATCGCCGGCGGCCCCGAGCCCGCAGGTGACGACGTGCAGTTCGCAGTACAGGCGGATCAGCTGGCTGACGACCGGGGACGCTGGCGGCAGTTCAACACCCCCGTGCTGGTCCGCTACCCCGCATCCGAGCATCAGTCGCGCATGCTCCATGGTATGCGAGCCGAGTTGCGGGGCCGGGTTGCGCGGTCCTTGCGCGGTGAGCATGGCGACGACGACCGATCCACCGCACGGCTACGGTCGCGAGGCCTGGCCGCACTGGTTGTCTGCCGTCGCCCGCCTGTGGTGCAGGCCGACGACGCCGGCCCGGCCTCATGGATCGCCCGCGTGGGCATCGCCTGGCGTCGGCACTTCGAGGAGCGGGTGGCGGGTCGTCTGGCGCCTGTCGATGCCGCGCTCGTTGCCGGCGTGGTCTTCGGCGGCGGCGCGGGGCTTCCCGGCCCCATCGTCGACGCATTCCGGACGACAGGCACCTCGCACCTGCTGGCCGCGTCGGGCATGAACGTGGGCATCCTGGTGACCGCCATGGCCTGGCTCTGCGGCGTGCTGACGTTGCGGGAACGGCGGCAGTGGGCTCCGATCGTGGCCGTCGTGATCGCCTACACCGTGGCGGCCGGGTGCCAGCCCTCCGTGGTCCGCGCGGCCATTACGGCTATCGTGTTCCTCTCGGCCCGTGCGCTGGACCGGGAGCCGGACCTGGCCAGCGCGGTAGCCGCCGCGGCGCTGGGCATCCTGATCGTGGAGCCAATGGCCGTCCAGGCTCCGGGCTTCCAGCTATCGTTCGCTATCGTGACGGCGCTGGTGATTTCGGCGCCATGGCTTGCCCTGCGCCGAGACAGCGAGCAGCCCAACCCCCTGGCGCCTGCGTTCGACAAGCCCATCGCCGCACTCAAGGTCTGCCTCGTGGCGAACCTCGCCGCTGCGCCGCTGGCAGCCATGCACTTTAACGGCGTCTCGCTGACCGGGACGGTCGCCAACCTGCTACTGATCCCGATCGCATCGGCTATGCTGGTGGGTGGCATGGCCCTGTGGGTCGTCTCGCTGGCAGCGCCGGGCGCAGCGGCGTGGGTTGCGTGGGCGGCCCTCGGTCCCATGTCGGCCTGCGCCGTCGGAGTCGCTGATTGGGCCTCGCGCCTGCCCATGGGCTCGGCAGCCCTGGCCAGCCCCGCATGGTGGCAGGTGGCGCTCTACTACGCGGGCCTCGCAGCCGTCCTGCTGAAGCTCAGGAGGGGATGCACATGAACCCGCGACGTCTGCTGCCGGCCGCCGCCGCCATGGCCGCTGCCGGAGCCGCCGTGATGGTGGCCAACCGCCCGCCCGCCGCGGATGGGATGCTATCGGTGACGTTCCTGGATGTGGGGCAGGGAGACGCCGCCGTGGTGCGGGCTCCGAACGGCCTGACGTTGGCCGTCGATACCGGTCGGTCGACCGCCAACTCGGACCTCAGTCGCAGCGTTCTGGCGCCCCATCTGCGATCCCTGGGCGTCAACCGGCTGGACGGCCTCATCGTCACGCACTCGGACGACGACCACGCCGGCGGCGCCGAGACGCTCCTGAGCCTCTTCTCGCCCAAATCGCTGCTCCTCCCGGCGCCCATGACCGGACAGCCCGAGGACGCCGCCGCCGCGGTTGCCAGCCGTCGGAAGCCCGATCCATCCGTGCGCCTGCGCTGGCTGAGCCGGGGACAGACCGTGCAGCTGGGCCCGAAGGTGCGGCTCCAGGTGCTGAACCCGTCGGCCGAGCGCGCCGACGGGGACGAGGCGACCGACAACAACCGAAGCCTGGTCCTGCGGCTCACCTATGGAGTACGGAGCATCCTGATGGAGGCCGACGCCGAGGCAGAGGCAGAGCGCGATATGCTGCAAGCGCGTCTGCCCGTTCGTTCCGACGTGCTGAAGGTCTCGCACCACGGCAGCCGGTCGGCATCCGCCGAGGCCTGGCTCAACGCGGTGCGGCCCACCCATGCCGTGATCTCCGTGGGCAGGCGCAACCGCTACGGGCACCCGCATCCGACCGTGCTGACGGCGTTGCGGAAGTACGGGGCGCGGGTCTACCGCACGGACCGCAACGGCGCCGTCTCGGTCCGGACGGACGGGACGCGCCTCACGATCACACCGCAGCGGGGCCGTGCCGCCGCAGGAGCAACACCGTGACCGGTCGGACAGGACGCCTGGCCGCTTGCTCGGCTCTAGCGGCTTCGGTGGCGCTTGCGGGCGCAGTGACCGTCACTGAGCCGCGGCCGGAGGCGGTGATCATCGTCGCAGGCGAAACCAACGGCAAGCTGACGCCCTGCGGCTGCTCGGAGCCCATGATGGGCGGAATGCCCCGGCGGGCCACGGCGATCGGACGGCTGCGATCCGGCCGGCAGGCGGTCCTAGTGGACCAGGGTGACCTGACGCCTGCCGCGGGGCGGCAGGATGAGATCAAGGCCGAGGCGGCCGTCGAGATGATCGGCGCCATGGGCGCTCGCATCTGGAACCTCGGCGAGCGCGACCTGCTGCTAGGTCCGGCTTACCTCAGTTCGCTCAAGGCGCGCTTCCCCGGCAAGGTTCTGGCAGGCAACCTCCAGACAGCCGACGGCGGCGCCGTCGGCGGGCTCACAGCCACGGTCGTCCTGGCCGGCGGCAAGTCGGCGGTGCGCGTGGGGTTCGTCGGCGTGCTGGACGAGGCGCTGGGTGCAAGCAGCGCCGCCTCGGCAGGGTTCAAGCTGACCCCGGCGGCGGACGCCGCGAGCCGAGGTCGCGCCGCGCTGACAGGCTACGCGTACCGCGTGCTGCTCTACCATGGCCCGGCCGAGCGCGGCGCGACAGTGGCCCGGTCGGCGGGCGGATTCGACCTGGTGGTCACCGCTCACAGCACCGAGGCCGTGGGCCACAACGACGGCATCCGCACCCTCTGCGCCGGAAGCGACGGTAAGGCCATCGCCTGGGCAGGGCTCAAGGCCGGCGCACCGGGTGGCGTGGTACGTCTGGGGCCCACGATTCCCGAAGACGCGGTTCAGCGCCGGATCCACGCTGCCTATGTGCGCCGGGTGCGCGATGAGGGGCTGGCAGATCAGCTACCCCGGATGCCGTTGCCGCCGGGATCCGGGTATGTGGGCTCTGCCGCATGCTCGACGTGCCACGCCGCGGCCCACCGCGCCTGGAGCAGCAGCCGCCATGCCGACGCGCTGTCGGCCTTGCGGAAGACAGGGCAGGAGACAGACCCGGAATGCCTGCCATGCCACGTGGTCGGACTCTATAGCGTGGGCGGCTACGCGCCGGGCGAAAAAAGCGAGCTGGCCCGCGTGGGTTGCGAGAACTGCCACGGGCCGGGCAAGGCGCATGCGGCAGATGCCAAAATGCCCATGCGACCTGGCGCCATGGCTTCCTGCGCCGCTTGCCATGTGCCGGAGCACAGCCCCAGGTTCAACCGCGAGGCCTACTGGTCCCGCATACGCCACTGATCCGCGGCCATGCGCCGTAGCGAGGAGGGAGACCCGATGCTGATCTGCGCCCTGTGTGAAAAGGAGTGCCGGGACGACGCCCGGAAGTGCCCGGAGTGCGGCAGCGCCATGCTGATCCCGCTCCTGAGCGACGATGACCCGAACTCGTTGCTCAACGCCTTGGGCATGCCGCCCAAGGAGGATGAGCCCCAGCGCTGAGCCGGGGCTCCTGCCTTCCTGCGGCTACTTGCCGGCGGCGGCGCGCTCACGGCGCTGGAGGTCGCGTAGCTCGCGGTAGCCGATCCGGATGATGCCCAGCTTCTTCACGAGGTCCTTCATCTCGGGGTCGTGCGTGAAGATCTCGTAATCCTCAGCCCGCTCCTTGGACGTGTTGGTGGTGGCCTTCGACTCCTCCGACAAGACGGAGGCGTGGATGTAGAGCTCCGTGACGCCGGGCTTCAGGTCGGCCAGGATGCGCTTCCAGAACGCCTTCCGGGCCTCGCCGGGCTTCGGATCCTCTTCATGGACCAGCCTGTCCGGGAAGACGAGGCCCAGGGCCTGCGTCTCCTTGCGGATCGACGGGAAGCCGGCCTTCTCGTAGGTCTCGGGCGAGCCCATGCGAACGGGCAGGTTGCTCTCGATGGCCAGTTGCAGGTAGCGGCGGTGGAACTCGCCGTTGTACTGCATGGCGCCCATGTGGGAGTCCAGGTGGGTCACGTCGATCCCGGCGTCCAACGCCTTCTTGAGCTGGGCGCGCGCCTCGGTCAGCGCCTCGTCGGCCTTGGCGTGGGAATAGACCTCCTCCACGCCACGCCAGAGGTAGCCCTGCGGGTCCACCAGGCCGGGCACCGAGGCGACCGGCGCCACAGGCCCCCAGCGATAGACCTGCCACTCGGCGGTATGCGTCAGGTGTACACCGATATCGGCCTTGGGATTGGCCTTGGCGAACCGAACCACTTCCAGGAACCAGGGGCACGGCGTCATCACCGTGGCGGAGGTCATGAGCCCATTCGTCAACGAGTCGATCGTCGCCGTGTTGGCCGAATGGCACATGCCGAAGTCATCGCCGTTGATGATCAGCAGACGATCGGTGGCCTTGTAGCCCAGCCTCTCCGCCAGCGGCCGCTGTTGCACGACGGCATCGCAGCCGGCTGACGTCACCGCGAACAACGTAAGCGCGGCCAGCGGCAGCCGCAGTGCGACGAGGGACAACGCGAAACGCTCCATATGCCCACCTCCACGGCGCCCGGAGCCTACCGGCGCGCCTGATCGCGCAGAGCGCAGATGCGCTCCGAAGTCGCCGCCACCCTGGCCTTGGATGCCTCACGCGTGCCGGCTTCCGCGTAGACGTGGATGCACGGGTCCGAGCTGTGCGGAACTACCAGGGTCCATCCTCCGGCGTCGATCACCTTCACGCCGTCGATCAACTCCACTTGCCCGGCCTGCTCGGCCTCTTCGATCAGCGAGCGCATGATGACGCCCTTGGCATCCCATGGGCAGCGAATTTCCGCCATCTCGGTGGTCGTCTCCGGCAACTCGGCCACGAACTCATGGAGGTTCAGCCCCTGCTCCTTGAGCATCTTCAGCAGCTTGCCGAACGAGTAAATGGCGTCGAACGATGTGGTGAAGCCGGGGAAGATGAACCCGCCCGATGCGTCGGCCGCCAGGTGGACATCGCCGCCGGCCTGCTTGGACGCTGCCGCCATCAGCGACCGGACATCCGTCTTCGTGCGCACCACCGCGGCGCCATGGAGAGCCGCGATGTTCTCAACGCAGGAGGGAGCCGAGACGGGCACGGCGATCGCGGCCGGCTTCACGGTCCGGCCGACCAGCGCAACCATCAGCAAGAGGAGCTTCTCGCCCTCGATCACGGCGCCGGTATGGTCGACCGCGCAGAAGCGCTCGCCGTCGTTCTCGAACATGACGCCCACATCAGCGCGTAGCGCGGTGACGATACTGGCCAGATTGCTGAGGATGCCCGCACGGTCCTCCACCTTCCGAGGCGTCTTGCGCGGGTCGGTGAAGGCGTTCAGCGAGGTGACGTCGAGGCCCATGCGACCGTAGGCCTCCGCGTTCACGTTGGCCACCCTGGAGAACGAGAAGTCCGCCACGACCTTCTGGGTCAGTGGCTCATCGTCCTCCTCTGACCGAAGTTGGCCCACGAGGGTATCGTTGTAGACCTCCAGGTTGCGGACGCCGTACTCCAGCGAGCCGATCTGCTCGGCGTCGGCTCGGGCGTAGTCCTCCCGATAGAAGACCGACTCGACCTTGCGCTCGGAGGCGCGGGAGAGGTAGACCCCGTTCGCGTCGAATATCTCGATCATCAACGCGCGCGGGTTGTCCGGCGCCAGGCGGACGTAGACGCCGCCGGCCGCCGAACGGCTCCGGTTCAGCGAGAAGCGCATGACCGGTAGCGGCGTCGAGCGCAGGTTCACCACATTGCAGCCGACGGACATAAGCCCTGCGACCATGGCGCGCTTCACCATGCGTGATGCGAGGCCGGAGTCGCGGGCGACCATGACGTTACTGCCGGGCTTGAGGGTAGCGCCGAACGCCGCGCCCAGCTTCGAGGCGAACTCCGGGTTGATCTCGATATTCGCGATCCCCGCCACTCCCAGGTCGCGGAAGAGGGCCCCTGACCACTTGTTGCCCCAGACGAGGCTCATGGTCACCGTGGAACCCGCCTCAACCACCTTGTCGGGCCACAGCTTGATGTTGGAGCGCACGGTGGACTCGCGGTCGATCCGGCACTTCTCACCGATGGCCGCGCCTTCCTGGACCTCGGAGTCGCGCTTGATCACGCAACTGGAGCAGACCGTGGCGCCCGAGACCAGCGTATTGGCGCCGATGTAGTTGTTCTCCCACAGCACGCTGCGGACGACTCTGGCGCCCTCCTCGATGATTGTGTTGTCACCGATGACGCTGGAGGGCCCAACGCGGGCGCCGTCCTTGATGGTCACGTTGTTGCCGATGAGGACCGGGCCATCGATCACTGCGGAGGGCGATATGCGGCATCCGGAACCCGTCCAGACATCACCGACCTTCACGCCCGGCACCTGCATTTTCACGCGGCCGTCCAGCGCGGCGTACTGGGCCTCGCGGTACTGGTTCAGATTGCCCACGTCGCACCAGTAGCCATCCATGATGTAACCGTGGATGGACCGCCCCTCAGCCAGCATGGCCGGGAAGATGTCCTGGCTCCAGTCGTAGTTTTGGCCCAGTTCCATGCGCTCGAGGACGCTCGGCTCCAGGATATACATGCCGGTGTTAACCGTGTCCGAGAAGACCTCGCCCCAGCTGGGCTTCTCCAGGAACCGTCGGATGCGCCCCACCTCATCGGTGATGACGACGCCGAACTCCAGGGGGTTGGGTACCTGCGAGAGGACCAGGGTGGCCTCGGACTGCCGATCGCGATGGAACTGCAGGGCCCGGGTGATGTCCAGGTCGGTCAGGGCGTCGCCGCTGATGATGATGAAGGTCTCATCGCTGAGGAACTCCTTCTTCAACATGAGGCCGCCTGCTGTGCCCAACGGTGTGTCCTGGATCGCGCTCTGGAACTTCACGCCCCAGCGCGAGCCGTCGCCGAAGTAGCCCTCGATCTCGTCCGCCATGTAATACAGCGTGAAGAGGATGTCTGTGATGCCGTGCTGCCGAAGGAGGTTCACCGAGTGCTCCATGATCGGCAGGTTCATCACGGGCGCCAGCGGCTTCGGGCGGCGCGCGGTCAGGGGCCGAAGCCTCGTACCTTCGCCGCCGGCCATGATCACAGCTTTCATGCACGACCTCCGCAGACAGGGGCAGCCCCCACCGCCACCAGTGCGGCGCCGAGAGCAGTGACAATGACACCTACATGCGGCGCAGCATGGAGCAGCGCCAGCGCGACGATGAGCGCGGCAGCAGCAAGGCGCAGGCGGCGCACACCTGTATAGGAGCTCGCGCTCCCCGGCAAGGCCCACATGGACGCCAGCGAGCCGATCGCAGCGGCGCAGATGAGCCAGCCCACGGAGGCGCGGCCCACAGCGAGGCCGAATGCCGTGACCGGCGCCGGCGCTACCGCGAACGCTCCGACAGCCCAGGCCGGCACGGCTCGATCCCACTCCAGGCACGCGCCCACCACACACAGCACCGCGCCCACTATCGGCGCCGCCAAGGCGCAGAAGCGGGCGTAGCGACCGGACCCGCCGCCACCCAGTAATACGTTGTCAATCCCGTCCATGTCGGCAGCGACCTCAGCGCCGCGCAGCATTGCGCAGGAAGAACCAGAGATTGGCCGGCCGCTCCGCAAGCCTGCGAGTAAGGTACCCGTACCAGTGGGTGCCAAACGGCATGTAGACGCGCATCCGGTTGCCGCGGGCCACGAGGCTCTCCTGCAGGTCGCGGCGCATGCCATACAGCACCTGGAACTCGTACCGGTCCCTGGCGAGCCCAAGCCCTTCCGCCGCTGCCAGCGCTGATTCGACCAGCGTGTCGTCATGCGTCGCGATGGCAGTGTAGGCGCGTCCCGCCATCAGTTGCGTGGCCATTGCGGAGAAGTTGGCCCTGATCTCGCGGGTCGCCTGCACGGCCACGGACGGTAGCTCCCGATAGGCGCCCTTCACCAGTCTGACCTGCGCGCCTGCCTGCACCAGCTTCTCCACATCAGCGTGCGTCCGGTGCAAGCATGCCTGAACCACGATGCCCACATTGGGGCGCTCCGCCAGCGCGGCATAGAACACCGCCAGGGTGCGGTCGACGTAGCCCGACGCCTCCATGTCGATCCGCACGAACCGCTTGACGCCTGCGGCGGCTTCGACGATACTGATAAGGTTACGCTGGGCCATGGACGGGTCGATATCAAGGCCCAACTGCGTCAGCTTCAGGGAGATGCCCGCGTGGAGGTCGTGTCGGGCGATGAAGGCCAACAACTCGTGATAGTATTCGGCGAAACGATCGGAGTCTGCCGGAACGGTGACGTTCTCGCCCAGGCAGTCCAGCGAGACGGCAACGCCCTGGGCGTTCAACGCACGGACAGGTTCCACCGTGGACTGCATGTCATCGCCGGCCACGAATCGCCTGACGAGGCCGGCCGACATGGCGTTCTGCCGTATGACGCGCTCAGCCCAAGCGCTGTCCGCCAATCGCAGCAAGAGCGAGCGTAAGATCACTGGACTACTCCATACACAAGGTGCAACAAGAGGATACCTACGGCGTCGCCGGGTGTCAACGCCGGAGCGTAAGGAGCGAACCGCTGAGGACGTGCCGAGCCACCGGCTTTGGGGTACCGTGAGGGTGTTGCCCGGGTCGCCGTACCCGGAGATAGGAGCGCTTAATGGCCGATCCTGACGGCGCCGAAGCGATCTCGCTGGCGCAATGCGCCGAGACCGTGCTGAAACAGCGGCTCGAAGTGATGCTGTCCCACGCTGCCCGGGTCCGCCTCGGCGCCGACATCGAGGCCGTCCACGATATGCGGGTAGCCTCGCGCCGGTTGCGGGCCGCCGTTTCGGTCTTCGGCGAGCAGTTCCCGTCATCGGCTTTCGTTAAGTTCGCCACCGAAGTGCGCTTGGTGACGCGCGCCCTGGGCACCGCGCGCGACCTGGACGTGATGATCGGTTCGCTGGAGGCCCTGGCCAATGCCCAGCCGACAAAGAGGCAGGCCGGCATCATGGCGCTCGTCGCCGCCAAGCGAACCGAGCGCCGGCGGCAGCAGAAGGCCGTGGGCGCTGCGCTGGTCCGGCTGGAGAAGCGCGACCTACCGGCCCTGCTGGCGGTGATCAGCGCCGGCCTCGCGCCCAGGCCGCCGGCCGAAGCCGAGCCGTCCGAGCCGGCGCCCGCCGAGGAGGCTGCACATGCCTAAGCCCTTCATGCCGGCAGACGACCTCCGCGATTGCGCCCAGGGCTGGATCGCCCAGCGGCTGTCGGAGATGCTCGAGTGGGAGCCCTTCATCCGCGATCCCGCCTACGTCACCGAGCTGCACGCCATGCGCATCGCGGCCAAGCGACTCCGGTATACCATGGAGATCTTCGCGCCATACTCGGGCGGTGGCCTGGACAGCCTGGTCGAGGCCGTTAAGCAGCTCCAGGAGACCCTGGGCGAGATCCACGACGCAGACGTCCTCGCCCCTGAGCTGGCCGGACAGGCCCGAAGGGAGTTGGCTCCGCTGGTCACGGGCGGCGAGACCGTCGGCGCGGCAGGACGAGACCTGGAGAGCGTAGTCGGCCTGGCCATGGCGGCCGCGGCGCAGCAGAGGCTACGCAAGACGCTCTACCGCAACTTCGTTTCGCAGTGGCGCACGTTCCGCAAGGGCGGCGCAGTCGAGACGCTTCAGTCCGGCGCCTACATGCTCGCCTCGGAGCCTGCTCCGAAAAAGGCAAAGCGGCCCCGCCCCGCGCCTCCGGCCCTGACTTCCACTGAACCTGAGGCGGTGTAGGAGGACCCGGCGCCATGCCTCCCGAGCGGGACCGACCATCAGCGACAGGTGCGCAACCGGTGCCCGCACGCGCGGCTCTCATCATGAACCCCGCTTCGGGCCGCGGCTCGGGGGCCTCCATGGTGCAGCGCCTGCCCGAGGCGCTGACGACGGCGATGCCCGGTACGGCTTGGAGCGTTTTCGCGACGGAGTACCCCGGCCACGCCCGAATGCTCGCCGCCGAGGCTGCCCTGCAAGGCGCAGGTCTCCTGGTTGCGGCCGGCGGCGACGGCACGGTGGGCGACATCGCGGCAGAGGCCGCCGCGGCGGGCGTGGAGCTCGGAGTGATCCCCGCAGGCACGGGCAACGACCTTGCGCGCCATTACGGCATCCCGCTGGATATGGCCGGAGCCGTGGCCGCCCTGGCAGCGAGCCGTGTCGTCGAGATGGACACGGGCATGGCGAACGACCGCCCCTTCGTCAACATCTCAGGTTGCGGGTTCGACGCAGTGGTCGCCTCGCGGACGAACCGCGGGTTCCGGTTCCTCAAGGGCCACGCCGCCTACACGGCGGCCACATTCCTCGAACTGATGCGCTTCCGGCCGGCCGCGTTCGTCCTCCGGGTCGACGGCGTGGAGCATCGCGGCCGCGCCATGCTCTGCACTGTGGCCAACACATCGAGCTACGGCGGCGGCATGCTCATCGCGCCCGAAGCCGACGCATCCGACGGCATGCTGGACGCCTGCGTGCTATGGCAGGTCACCAAGCTCGAGTTCGCCCGCGCCTTCCCGCTGGTCTTCAGCGGCGAGCACATTCACCACCCAAGGGTCACCATGTTCCGCGGAAGCGTGATTGAAGTCGAGAGTGACCCGCCCATGCCCATCCTCATCGACGGCGAAGTGGCCGGGCGTACGCCCGTGCGCTTCAGCGTACGGCCAAACGCCCTGCGGCTCCGCGCCCCGCTTCAACGTGTTGGGAGGATCACATGACCACTCCTCTCTGCGCCATTCTGCTTGCCGGAGGCCGAATCATGGGCTCCGGCGGCAAGTACGGCGGTATCAAGGCCAACCTGACGTTCGGCGGCATTACGCTGCTGGCGCGCGCCATGGCCACCGCCCGGGACTGCCCGGCCGTGGGCGCCATCGGCGTTGTCGGGCCTCCGGACGTCCGGACGGAGGTCGAGCGGGCAGACAATGAGTGGCTCTCCGCCGCCTCTACGGGCACGGAGAACCTGGCCATCGGCCTGCAGTGGGCGCAGCGCAAGGGGAGCCGACGGGTCGTCGTCCTCACCACGGACCTGCCCTTCGTGGCTCCCGAGCACCTGACAGCCTTCCTTGACCGCATGCCGGCCGATGCCCAGGCCTACGGCGGCGCGCTGACCAAGGAGGCCTACGAAGCCCGCTTCCCGGGCACGAACAACACCTACACCCGCCTGGCTGACGGCCAGTGGGCTCCAGCGTGCGCCTACGTGGCGGACGTGGCTGCGCTGCTGGCCGCGCTACCCATCATCGAACGCATCTTCGAGGGGCGCAAGAACCCTCTGAAGATTGTCTCGGTCCTTGGCTTCGGCGTCCTTCTGAGGATGCTCACAGGCCGGCTCACCACCACGGACATCCTGGGCCGCGTCGAGCAGATCACTGAGCTCCGGTGCGCCATGGACGCGCACGCGCCACCGGAGCTTGCCGCCGACGTGGACACCGAGGAGGACCTCGAGTGCGCCCGGAGGGCCGAGCCATGAGCGCCGGCGGCAAGCAGACCGGCGATGCGCTGTCCTACCCGCCCCAGACGTGGCGTCTCTACGTCAACCTGAGCGCCTACTGGTTCGCGCTCTCGCTGCTCTGGGCGGGCATCATCACCATCGTTATGCAGAACATGGTGCAGGCGATCGTGGGCGACAAAGCCAAGGATCTTTGCCTGGGATGGACGCTAGGCGGCGGCGCGGCGGTCTCGACAGTGATCTGCCTCGTGGTAGGCTCGCTGAGCGACCGAACCGCACACCCACGCCACCGGCGTAAGGCCTATCTGCTCTGGGGCACCCTGGCCTCGGTCCCTGCGCTGGCCCTGCTGGCCACCGCCCACTCGATCCCCATGCTTGTGCTGGCGTTCTGCATGCTGCAGCTCACGGCCAACGTAGCCACCAGCCCGTACCAGGCCATGGTGCCTGACCTGGTGCCGCGCGACAAGCAGGGGCTGGCGTCGGCCTACCTCGGCGTGGGCTCGATAGCCGGCACGCTGGCCGGCCTGATGCTCTGCGGGATGCTCTACGACCGGCCCGGCGGACGCGGACTGCATACCGTCTGCGCCCTGCTGGCGGCGGTACTCGTGGGCACGATGCTGCACGCGTACCGTCGGCTACCGGACACGCCGCCCCGAGGCGAGCCGCAGACGGGTCCGTTGTCGGACGCCATCGCATCGGGTTTCCGGCTGAGACCCTCGGAGAACCCCAGCTTCTACTGGCTCATCGCCAGCCGATTCGCTATCAACCTGGGTTTCTACTCCGTCACCGAGTTCCTCTCGTACTACCTGTCCGACACACTGCGTGTGCCGCCCGCCGACCACCAGCGCGTCCTGACGATCGTGATGCTCGCCGCCACGGGTAGCGGGCTCATCGGCAACTGGCCCGCAGGCGTCCTCAGCGATCGAACATCGAAGAAGCAGGTGGTGCGCGGCGCCATGGCCATCACCAGCGCCGCTGCACTCGTCTTCATCCTGACCACCAGCGTGCAGGTAGCCATTGGCGGCGCGGTCGTGTTCGGCATCGGGTGGGGCGCCTTCCAGGCCGTGGACTGGGCGCTCGCGACGAACCTGCTTCCGGACGGCGACGAGGCCCGCTCCATGGGAATATGGCACATCGCCTACACTGCGCCGCAGGTACTCGCACCCGTAATGGGCGGTATCGTGGCACACTATGGTAACGCCGGGATGGGGATGGGCGCCGGGTACCGTCTGGTGCTGGGCATGTCGCTCTTCTTCATGCTGGCCGGCACAGCACTTGTGGCGCCCATCCGAGAGCGCCGCGCGACGCCGTAACGGAGACACGACCCGATGTCGCTAAGGTTGCTGACTGCCGTGGTGGGCATGCCGCTCTTCATTGTGCTGTGTGCCGCCGGCCCGCTTGCCTTCGCATGGGCTCTTTGCGTGGTCGCTATTGTGGGCCTGTGGGAAATGTCTGCTGCCTCACGCCGCGAGAACGTCACCCCCAACCCCATCCTCTGCGCCATGGGTCTGGCAGGCCCAGCCCTGCCGCTCATCCTGCGATCCTCCGAGGAGTTGGGCCGCCGCGGCAGCGAGACCGTCATGGCCAGCCTGGTGGTGATGGTGATCGCCGCCATGGTGATGGAGGTCGTCGTCGCCTACCGCACCGGCGTGCTGAACGTAACGCACCGCGTGGGCCATGGCCTGCTCCACGGTTGGTACGTGAGCCTCTTCGGCGGCATCTCCATGCTGCGCACATTGCCCGGTCCCTCGGGCGGAATGGTGCCCGGCATGGATACGGGTCAGGCGGTGGTGATGGTGGTGGCCCTGAGCATCTGGGCCGTCGACAGCGCGGCGCTCTTCGTGGGAAAGTCTATGGGACGCCGGAAGCTTGCGCCGAAGCTTTCCCCGGGCAAGACAGTGGAGGGGAGCATCGGCGGGCTCCTGGCGGCCATCCTGGTTGGTAGCATCGCCGGCCATATCTTTCTTGGCAGTTGGACGCGCGGCCTGGTGATGGGCTCGATCAGCGGGACGCTGGGCCAGTTCGGCGACCTCTTCAAGTCCTGCCTGAAGCGCGAGGTAGGCCTGAAGGACTTTGGCGTGGCGATGCCCGGGCATGGCGGGGTGCTGGACCGGTTCGACAGCCTGCTGGCCACCGGACCAGCCATATGGGCGCTGATCGTCCTCTGGCCCTCGTAGCCCATGGCTGACGCCCAGCAATCGCCCTCGACCGCCGGTGCGCGACGCCTCATCCTGGCTTCGGCATCGCCAAGGCGGCGCGAGATCATGCTGGCGGCGGGTCTCGACTTCGAGGTCGTGCCCGGTTGCGCCGACGAGACGTGCCTGCTGACCGATGGCCGCGCCGTGGCCGCCGAAGTGGCCCGCAGGAAGGCCGTCGAGGTGTGGCACAATACCTCCGGCCCCAGGCTGGTGATCGGCGCAGACACGGTGGTGGCCGCGCCGCTGGACCGGGGCGGCGAGGTTCTGGGCAAACCGAGCGATGCCGATGACGCCCGACGGATGCTGCGGCTCCTCTCCGGCGCAACCCACGAGGTGCATACGGGCATCGCACTGGCGTGGTCCGACGGCCCGGACGAACCCGAAGGCACGGTGCGGGTGGTGAGCACGCACGTCACGTTCCGCGACGTGTCGCCCGAGGAGATCGATGGCTACATCGCCTCCGGCGAGCCTTTCGATAAGGCCGGCGCCTACGGCATCCAGGGCGGGGCATCCGTCTTCGTCCAGCGGGTGGTGGGCAGCTACCACAACGTGGTAGGCCTCCCGATCGACGATCTGCTGGAGATGCTGGCGTCCGCTCCGGCCTGATGCCCACCTACCGGCTCACCTGCACCAGCAGCTTCTCCAGTTCTGGAGCCATCGCCTGCGGCGGCTGGGGCGTGGCTCCCGCGGTCGTCATGTCCCGCAGGGCCAGGCTCCGCACCTTCTCCACCTTCATGCTCATGCCTGAGCCCTTGCTCTGCATGGCTCCCCGGACGATGACCACGGGCGATGTGAGGAAGATGGGGGTGCAGGGATCCAGCGCCTCGCCGGCGCAGGTCGCCTGGAGCAGGCCGGTCTCATCCTCGACCTGGGTGAATAGCACCGTGCGGCCCGAGCGCGTGGGCGGGCGGTGTGGGCGCACGTTGATACCGGCCACATTGACGCGGGTACCCGGCCGCACCGCCAGGGCCTCCTGCACCGTCATGACGCCTCGGGTGGCCAGCCAGTCGCGCATGTAGGCCAGCACGTGGCACTCGGCGCAGACGCCGGTGACGCGCCAGGTCCAGAGGAAGCGATCCCAGACACTGAAGTCCGGCACGTCCCATGCCACGGGCGTCTCCGACGCGCCGGGCGGCTCCAGCGGCAGCGTGCCGGGCGCGTTCGCGACCGCCATGCGCCGGACCGAGGCCAGCGAGAGCGTCTCGTCCAGCCGCCAGAGGAGCCCTCGGCGCACCTCGTGCAGGCTGTCGAACGCGCCGCAGAGGAGCAGGTTCTCCAGCCGGTCGCGGTGCAGCACGACCCGCGTGCAGAAGTCCAGCAGCGAGACGAACGGCTCCTGCCCGCGCGCGGCCAGGATGGCCTCGATGTCCTCCTCCGCCAGCCCTTCGACAATGCGTAGCCCCAGGCGGATGGTGGCCGGGTCCGGCACACGGCACTTGTCGTCGCTGATGTTGATGTCCACGGGTAGCACGCGCACGCCCCGGCGCCGCGCCTCGGATGCCAGCGTGTTGCTGGCGTAGTAGCCCATGGGCTGGTGGTTCATAATGCCGGAGAAGAACTCGGCCGGGTGGTGCGTGGAGAGGAAGGCCGTGCGATAGCCGGTGACGGAGAAGCTGGCCGCGTGCCCCTCCGTGAAGCCGTAGCCGCTCCAGCCCTCGATCTGGTCGAAGATGGAGTTCGCCGCATCGTCGGTCAGATCGGCGTGGCGCTCCATGGCCCGGGTGACGAAGGTGGTTCGGGCGTCGTCCATGGCGCCGGTGCGGTCATACTTGGTGAGGCTCTTGCGGAACTTGTCCGCCTCGGCGTCCGAGCAACCGGTCATGGCGGCGACCACGTCGTTCACCTGCTCCTGGAAGACGATGCAGCCGTAGGTCTTGGCCAGCGTCTTGAGCAGGGCCGGGTGTAGCACATCGGTGCGCATCCATCCGTTGCGGCATCCCACGAAGCGGCGGACCACGTTGCCGCGGATGGGCCCCGGGCGAATGAGGGCCACGGCGGCCACCAGGTCCTCGAAATGGCGGGGATGGAGAGTGACGGCCAGCGACATCTGGGCCGAGCTCTCGAACTGGAACGTGCCCACGGCCGCGCCGGCCTGGAGCATGCGGTAGGTCTCGCGGTCGTCGAAGGGGATGCGGTCATAGCTGAAGCCGGGGTCGTGGAGCCGCGCCTCGCTCTCGGCGTCGCCCACCGCCGCCAGCGCGCCCAGGGATAGCACGTCGAACTTAATGGCCCCGATATCCTCGGCGTCGTCCTTGTCCAGCGTCCAGATGCGCGTGATGCCCCGCGCCGAGGGCTGCAGGGGCGCGATGCGCTCCAGCGGCATGCGGCTGATGACGATGCCGGATGAGTGTGTGCCGATATGCCGCGGGAAGCCGGCGATGCCCTTGCAGAGACGCATGAGCAACTCGAAACGCTCGCGAAGGGCCTTGTGCTCTCGCAGTTCGGAGAAGCGGTCGAAGGCCTCTGAGATGCGATCCGCCCGGACGCTGTGGTGCAGGCGCTTGGCCAGGAAGTTCAGCGCCTCGGCAGGCAGGGCCAGCGCCTTGCCCACATCGCGCACGGCCGACCTCGACCAGAAGGTGTGGAAGGTGCAGACCATGCCCACGCACTCCTGGCCGTAGAGCTCCGCGATATGCCGGAAGACATCATCACGCTTATCGCTGGGAAAGTCGATGTCGATGTCCGGCGTCTTCCCGGGCACCAGGAAACGGGCGAACGGGAGGTTGCGCGAGATGACGTCCACATCCGTCAGGTAGAGGCAGTAGGCCACGCAGGAGTCGGCGGCGGAGCCCCTGCCGGTGCATCGGATGCCCTGCCGCCTCGCCCAGCGCACGATGTCCCAGACCATGAGGAAGTATCCGGCATAGCCCATTTCGATGATGAGCGCCAGTTCGTGCTCGAGGCGGCTCCGCACGGCGTCGGGCAGGGGGCCGTAGCGGTAGGCGGCGCCCTTGCAGGTAAGGTGGCGCAAGTAGGAGCCGTCGTCGCCTCCGTTGGGCACGGGGTAGCGTGGCGTGATGTCGCACGCCGAGGGCAGCACGTCGCCGCACTCCAGGGCCACGGAGGCGGTGTCGGCCAGAACCTGCGGCGCCCAGCCGAAGAGCTCCTCCATCTCGGCCGCGGACTTGAGGTAGCGCTCGGCGTTGAGCGGGCGGTTCCGGTGCGGCTCCGAGACCGGGATGCAAGCCTGGATGCACTTGAGGACATCGTAGGTGGCGTAGCCGTCGCGGTTGGCGTGGTGTACGTTGTTAGTGGCCACGGCGCGCACGCCGAGTTGCCCCGCCAGGGCCTGCAGGTCGGCGCAGACGCGGCGGCTGTCGGGTGTCATGTCGTCCTGTAGCTCCACGACCAACCCCGACCGGCCGAAGATGCGGCGTAGCTCCATGGCGCGCTCGGCGGCCTGGACGTGCTCGCGGCGGCGCACCAGAGAGGGTATCTGCCCCTTGCGGCAACCGGTGAGGCAGACGAGGCCCGACGCCCGCTCGGGCAGCGCGTTCCAGGGCAACAGCGGGTTCAGGCGCCCCCCGTTGGCGTGGGTTCGGGTCAGCAGGGAGCAGAGGTTGGAGTAGCCGGTGGAGTCCATCGCGAGGAGGGTGAGGTGGCTCTGGTCCTCCATGGTGACCTCGGCGCCCAGAATGGGCCGAACGCCGTAGTTGCGGCAGGCGGAGGTGAACTTGACCATGCCGCAGAGGTTGTCGTGGTCGGTGAGGGCCAGGGCGGGCATGCCCAGCTCGGCGGCGCGGCGGACCAGGCGCTCGACCTCCGTGGCGCCGTCTAGGAAGCTGTAGGGGCTATGGGTGTGCAGATGGACGAACATGGCCCCGCCTCAGTCGGCAATGGCGGCGATGCGCCAGGAACCGTCCTGCTTGGAGAGCTCGCACAGGCCGGCGGGCCAGGTCTCCACACGGTAGATCGTGCGCTCGTGCATGCGCTCCCAGTCCCACTCCGCCTCGCACCATCGGTTCTGTATGGAGGTGATATCCCAGGAGCATTCACGCAGGCGATAGCGGACGGGCTCGCCGGCGTCGTTGGTGACCACATCCACCGGCACGTTCATGCGATGCCCCAGCGGGTAGGTCCAGAGGTCCGTCCGGCCGCCCGTATCTAAGCCGCACGCATGCCGCACGCAGGCGGCGCCGAACCGCTTCCCAATGGTCTCCAGCGCCTTATGCAGGCGCCGCTCCCTCTCGTGCGGTAGGCCGCGCTGGGATTGGTTGTCATCCAGCAAGGCCAGCTGGATGCCACCCGCCGGGCCCAGGTCCGCGGCCCGGAGGCGCACTTCGGTGATGGGCCGCCCGGGCTCCATCCGCTTGTAGAGCCGAAGCGCGCCGCGATAGAGGGCTTCGGGCCTGTTCAGCGGCAGGGCCAGGCGCTCCGGCAGGGCCTGCCATGTGTTATCGGCAAAGCGCACGCTGAGCGTGAGCATCCGGCAGAACTCGTGCCCCGCCAGCAGCGTCTCGGAGACCGACGCGGCGCATCGGCGCATGGCCTCCTCGATGAGGAGCATGTCCTCCACCTCCCGATCGTCGAAATGGGCCCGTCGCTCCACGAACCGGGGCGGCCAGACGGGGCGAACCGGCACACGGGGACCGCCGAACGCCAGGGCGCGCAACTTCTCCCCGTTGGCCTTGAATCGGCGGTTCAGGTCCTGCCGGTCCAGGCCAGCCACATCGCCCAGCGTCTTCACGCCCAGCCGCGCCAGGGCGTCCTTCAGGTTGCCTTCCAGTTCTTCCACATCGGCAAGGGGGATGGGAGCCAGGAAAGCGCCCTCCATGCCGGACGGGACCGCCACCACCCCATCGCGAGCCTGCCGGGCGGCCATGCGGGCCACGAACAGGGTACGCCCGAGGCCCACGTGCACGGGGCCGCCCAACTGCCTGCGGATGGCCGCCGCGGCCACCTCGGAGCGCTCCAACACCTGCAGCCCGGCGATCTCGGCATAGCAGACCTCCGGCGAGGAGGGCTCCACATAGGAGGTCTCCACGGCCAGGATGTCCCACATCTCCCTGGCCGCCTCATCCGCGCCCTCGCGGTCATACGGGACAACGGCGAGGTCGCGGCAGAGGGATCGCGCCGCCGTCTCGGGCTGCCCCGTGTGTACCCCCGCCCGGTCGGCCTCGGGCGAGACCGCGACGACGCGCCCTTTTTCATCGACCAACGCCAGGGGCGAGCCGGCCAAATCCGCCCTGCGGCGGCACGCAGCGACGACGCCCATATGCGGTACGATGAAGCAAGCGACAGACATGCGACCACCCCATTAGCGTGTACATCGGTGCCGGATACACCCATCTTTGTACACCTAACAGGGGCGAGATGTCAACCTGTCCTGCAGGCAATTGCGTAGACATTTGGCGCGCAAGGGCATGCCGCTCGCTTACGGGGGATCCCTCGGCTCACGCCTCAGGATGACGATGATTGCTACCATTGCCGTTTTACGCCGAGGCATAGCGGCGGCGAAGGCAGCCGTCGGCGGCTAGAGGAGGCCGACAGCCTGCGCCAGGGCGGCGGGGGTGATGTCGACGACGATGACTTGGCGGCCCGCGGCGGAGGCGAGGCTGTCCACCGTCATGTCGTCCAGGAAGAGGTAGTCGTCCTTCAGGCAGATGGACGGAAGGTAGACCGGCCCGGGGCCGGGATGCTCGCGAAGAGTGGCGAGGATGTCCTGGCCGGTCATCAGTCCGGCCACGTTGATGGTGTCGCCGAAGAAGCGGTTGGCGACGACGAGCGTCTGAAGGGAGACACCCTCCACGGCGTTGAGGCGATCCACGAAGCCCGAGACCACCGGAGCGGCCAGCCTTGCGGTGACCACCGCGCCCGTCACCGGCGCGGCGGCCTCGGGCGGGAGGCGGCGCGCCACCCGGCGGGCGGCATCAAGGAAGGAGCGGATCGTGCCCACGCCGTCCTCGTACTGCGGGAAGTCCTCATAGTGCCGGGCCGAGGGCACGGGCTTGCCGGCCAGGTTGTACCACTCATCGGAGAGCCAGACGAAGCGGGTGCCGATGCGCCGGGCCAGGGCGACGCCCCAGCGGGTGACCTCACGCAACATGGCCGCTGCGTAGGCGGCATCGGCGGTCTCGAGCTTCGGTAGCCGCTCCCGGAAGCGTGTGAGCCCTACCGGCACGACCGCCACGGACTGAACGCCGCAGCGCAGGCCTGAGGCGCCGGGGTGTAGCTCAGCCAGTTCGTGTACCGTCTGGTGCAGGGTCGCGCCGTCGTTCAGGCCGGGGCATAGCACCACCTGGGCGTTGACATCGATCCGATGCTCCGCCAGCGTCCGGAGGGCGGGCAGGATGGGCGCGGGTTCCTTCTTGCCCAGCAGACGCCCGCGCAGGTCGGGATCGGTGGCATGCACGGAGACGTAGAGCGGCGACAACCGCTGCTCCAGGATGCGGGCGAACTCCTCCGGCGTCAGGTTCGTCAGCGTGACGTAGTTGCCGTGGGTGAAGGAGAGCCGGAAGTCATCGTCCATCACGTAGAGGGAGCGCCGCATGCCACGGGGCATCTGGTGGATGAAGCAGAAGACGCACTTGTTGACGCAGGAGTGGATGCCGTCCGCCAGCTCCTCGCCGAACTCCAGACCCGCGTCCTCCCCCGATTCGAAGGCCACCCGAATCTCCAGGTCGGCGCCGCCGCGCACTACCGTGAGCGTGCGGGCGCCGTCGGCCGTGCGGAACTGGAAGTCCAGCAGGTCGCTGATCGGGACGCCGTCCACGGCGCGGACCAGGTCGCCGGGCGCGATGCCTGCGTCGAAGGCCGGCGATCCCCGATTAACCGCCATGACGGGCAGGCCCAGCAACGGCGGGCGGCGCACCTAAACGCCCTCGCCGGTGGCGCTGTAGGGCTGCACACCGGCGCGAAGCAGGCCGTAGACGATGCCGTCCAGCAACGCGTGCCAACTCGCCTCCACCATGTTGTGCGAGACGCCCACGGTGCTCCAGGAGGCGTCGCCGTTGGAGGAGTCTACAATGGCCCGCACGCGTGCGGCGGTGCCCGCACGGACGTTGACGACGCGGACCTTGAAGTCCGTCAGCCAGATGCCCTCCAGCTGCGGATAGAACTCCAGCAGCGCCTTGCGAAGCGCGGTGTCGAGAGCGTGGACGGGACCGTCGCCCTCGGCCACCGTGAGCCGCTGCAGGCCGTCGACGGAGAGCTTGATGGTAGCCTCCGTGGTGGGCTCCTCGCCCTTGCGCTTCTCGACGATGACGCGGAAGCCATTGATCTCCACCAGGCTGCGATAGGTGCCGATGGCGTTCATCAGCAGCAACTCGAAGGAGGCCTCGGCGCCCTCGAAGGAGTAGCCGTCCTTCTCCATCTCGGCGACACGGCGCAGCAGATGGCGCGTCTCGGGCGACTTCTTTTGGAGGTCGATATGCCGTTCAGCCGCCTTGTTGACGACCATGCTACCGCCGGACAGCTCCGAGACGAGCATCCGTCGCGAGTTGCCCACCTGCTCGGGGTCGATGTGCTCATACGTGGCGCGGTGCTTCAGCACGGCGTCCACATGCACGCCGGCCTTGTGGGCGAAGGCGCTCTTGCCGACGTAGGGCTGCCGACCGGCCGGCGACAGATTGGCCACTTCGTCGATGTACTGCGAGAGGCCGGTCAGGTGATGCAGGGCGTCGGGCTCCAGGCACTCCAAGCCCAGCTTGAGCCGGAGGTTGGGCGCGACGACGCAGAGGTTCGCATTGCCGCACCGCTCGCCGTAGCCGTTGATGGTCCCCTGCACATGCCGTGCGCCGCTCCGCACGGCCGCCACCGCGTTCGCCACGCCGCAACCGGAGTCGTCGTGCGTGTGGATGCCCACCATGCACCCGAACCGGGCCACCACGGCCTCGGTGATCTCAGCCACCTCGTGCGGGAGGCATCCGCCGTTGGTGTCGCACAGCACAAGCGCCGATGCGCCGGCCTGATGGGCGGCCGCCAGGGTCCGCATGGCATAGTCCGGGTTGCGCTTGTAGCCGTCGAAGAAGTGCTCGGCGTCGTAGATGACCTCTTCGACATGCCCGCGCAGAAAGGCCACGGAATCGGCGATCATCTCCAGGTTCTCGGCGAGGCTCACCTTCAGGGCGTGGGTGACGTGCATGTCCCACGACTTGCCGAAGATGGTGCAGACCGGCGCCGCGGCGCGAACGAGGCTCAGGAGCGTGGGGTCCTCGTTGGCGGGAGTCCTGGGGCGGCGGGTGCTGCCGAACGCGGCCAGCCGGGCCTTCGTCAGCGGGGACGACGCGAGGCGCTGGAAGAGCTCGTCGTCCTTCGGGTTGGAGCCGGGCCAGCCGGCCTCCACGTAGTCGACGCCGAACTCGTCCAGCTTGTGGGCGATGCGCAGCTTGTCCTCGATGGAGAAGCTGATCCCCTCGCCCTGCGAGCCATCGCGGAGGGTCGTGTCGTAGATCGTTACGCGGTCGGCCAAACGCTTACCACCTTCCGTCGCGGCCCCGCGGCCGCCGAGACTACAGGGCGCTCTCGCCCCGGTCGCCAGTGCGGATGCGAACGGCATCCTCCACCGCCGACACAAACACCTTGCCGTCGCCGATCTCGCCCGTGCGGGCGGCCTCGAGCGCGGCCTCCATGGCGGCGTCCACCAGCGAGTCGGCCACGACGAACTCAATCTTCACCTTCGGCAGCAGGTTGACGATGTACGTGTTGCCCCTGTACTTCTCCGTACGGCCGCGTTGCCGCCCGTAGCCCCGGACATCGGTGACGGTCATGCCCGTGACGCCCACGGCGATGAGCGCCTCCTTGACCTCGTCGATCTTGGTCGGCCGAATGACGCATTCGACGCGCTTCATGGTCGATCCCCTTCCCCGTCGGCTCCCGGCAGGTCGGCCCGGAGCAGCAGCATGTAGTCCGAGAAGCCCAGCGAGCGCCAGAACCCCACGGTAGCGCCGTTGGCGCCCGACGCCAGCAGTTCGAACGAGCGGGCGCCTCGCGCCCGGAGCGCCTCCATGGCGGCGCGCACGAGGCGCGTTCCGGTACCCTCACGCCGGAACTCCGGGCAGACGAAGAGCTCCGCCACGAACGCGAACTCCCCAACCGGCGCTCCAGGCGGCCGCTGCTGCCGGTATGCCATCACGTATCCGACGACCCGTCCGGCGCCCTCGGCCACGAGCAGCGCCGTGTCCCGGTCGCGCAGGCTTCCCCGCATCTGCCGCGCCACCGCCTGCGGCGCATCGGCCGCGAACCGGAGGCGCGGGTCCAAAGCCCGGTGCTCGGCCATCATCTGGCCCCAGAGCTGGACCGCCTCGGGCACATCCGGGCCGCGGGCGGGGCGAACCTCTATCGGACCCGCTACGTGGCGGGCAGCTTCACCAGGGGCTTCCACGTCGGCCGCTCCCGCTCGTAGCTATCGATGGCGTCGGCATGGAGTAGCGTCAGGCCGACGTTGTCCAGGCCATGCAGCATGCAGGTACGCCGATGGGCATCCACCTCGAACCGTTCCGAGATGCCGTCGGCGCTGGTGACCGTCTGGGCCTCAAGGTCCACCGTGAGGCTCCAGCCGGGATTCGTCGCGGCCATGGCCATGATGGCCTGGACCGTCGGCTCAGGCAGCGCCACAGGCAGCACGCCGTTCTGGAAGCAGTTGTTGTAGAAGATGTCGGCGAACGATGGCGCGATAATGGCCCGGAAGCCATACTCCAGCAGAGCCCAGGGCGCGTGCTCGCGCGAGGAGCCGCTGCCGAAGTTCCGGCCGGCCACCAGGACCGAGGCCCCGCTGTAGCCCGGCGCGTTCAGCGAGAAGTCCGGGTTGGACGAGCCGTCCGGCAGGTAGCGCCAGTCGAAGAAGAGGAACTCGCCGAAGCCCGTCCGCTCCACGCGCTTGAGGAACTGCTTCGGGATGATCTGGTCGGTGTCGACGTTGGCGCGGTCCAGCGGCGCCACGATGCCGGTCATGCGGATGAAGGGTTCCATTTGCGCTCCTCTATGCCGGCCAGCTACGGACGTCCACGAAGCGCCCCTCGATGGCGGCGGCGGCGGCCATCTCCGGGCTCACCAGATGGGTGCGTCCGCCCTTGCCCTGCCGCCCCTCGAAGTTCCGGTTAGAGGTCGAGGCGCAGCGGTCGCCGGGCGACAGGATGTCGGCGTTCATGCCCAGGCACATGGAGCATCCCGGCTCGCGCCACTGGAAGCCCGCGGCCTTGAAGATGCAGTCCAGCCCCTCCTCCTCGGCCTGACGCTTCACCATGCCGGATCCGGGAACAACGATGGCCTCCACGGAGGCGCTCACCCGGCGCCCCTCCGCCACGCGGGCGGCGGCGCGAAGGTCCTCGATGCGGCCGTTGGTGCAGGAGCCGATGAAGACGCGGTTGACGGTGATCCCTTCGATGGGCGTCCCCGGCTCCAGGTCCATGTAGCGCAGGGCGTGTTCGGCGGCGGATGCGGCGGACGGATCGGCGAGGGCGGCCGGGTCCGGCACGCAGCCGGTTACGGGCACGCTCTGGCCGGGGTTGGTGCCCCAGGTGACGTATGGCGCCAGTTCGGCGGCGTTGATCGTGATCACCGTATCGAACCGGGCGCCGGGGTCGGTGGCCAGGAGCCGCCAGGCCTCTACGGCGCGATCCCAGTCGGCGCCGGCAGGGGCGCAGGCGCGGCCCTTGAGGTAGGCGAAGGTGGTCTCATCCGGAGCGATCATGCCGGCGCGCGCTCCTGCCTCGATGGACATATTACAGACGGTCATGCGGCCCTCCATGGAGAGAGCGTGAATGGCGCGACCGGCATACTCGACGACGTGGCCCGTGGCGCCGTCGGTGCCGATGCGACCGATGATCGCCAGGACGATATCCTTGGCGGTGACGCCCGGCGCGGCGTCGCCCTGCAACTCGATGAGCATTGTCTTCGGGCGCGACTGAGGCAGGCACTGGGTGGCCAGCACATGCTCCACCTCCGAGGTGCCGATGCCGAAGGCCAGCGCTCCGAAGGCTCCGTGCGTGGCGGTATGGCTATCGCCGCAGACGACCGTCATGCCCGGCTGCGTCAGGCCCAGTTCGGGACCGACGATATGCACCACGCCCTGGAGCGGGTGGTGCAGCCCCAGCAGTTCGATGCCGAACTCGCGGCAGTTGGCCTCCAGCACATCCATCTGGCGGGCGCTGATGGGGTCGGCCACGGGCACCGACCGGTCGGTGGTCGGAATGTTGTGGTCCATGGTGGCCAGCGTCAGGTCCGGCCTGCGAACGGTGCGCCCGGCCAGGCGAAGGCCGTCGAACGCCTGCGCCGACGTGACCTCGTGCACCAGGTGCAGGTCGATGTAGAGCGTCGCGGGCTCGCCGGACGCCTGGCGGACCACGTGGGTCTGCCAGATCTTGTCGAAGAGCGTCAGTGGTTCAGCCACGGGCATGACCTCGTTGTTGGGTTCAGTTGCTAGACCTGGTCCAGCGTCTCGGCGGGCGAAGTGCTGCCCACGCGCTCGATCAGCCGGTTCAGGGCGTGGAGATAGGCGCGCGCGCTGGCCACGCAGATGTCGGAGTGCGCGGCACGTCCGGTGTAGATGTCGTGATCTCGCCGTATGCGGATCGTCACCTCGGCCAGGGCGTCAATCCCCTCGGTGACGGACTGGATCGAGAACTCGATCAGCTCATTGCGGCACTGCACGATGCGGTTCACGGCGCGATAGATGGCATCGACGGGCCCGGTGCCATGGTCCGAATCGGTAACGACCACGCCGTCCGGCCCCTTGAGCACCACGGTGGCGGTGGGGATGCTGTTGTCGCCGCAGGAGACCTGGACCTGCTGCATCTCATAGCTGACCATGATGGCCGAGGTCTCGTCGGCCACTATGGCCTCCAGGTCCTCGTCATAGACGGTCTTCTTGCGGTCGGCGACCTCCAGGAAGCGCTCGTAGACGCGCTCGAGCTTGTCGTCCGCCAGGTGGTAGCCCAACTCGCCGATCCGATGCACCAGCGCGTGCCTGCCCGAGCGGGCCGTGAGGACGATCTTGCTCTCGTGGATGCCCACGTCGCGAGGGTCGATCACCTCGTAGGTGCTCCGCTCCTTCAGCACGCCGTCCTGGTGGATGCCGGAGGAGTGCGCGAAGGCGTTGGCGCCGACAATAGCCTTGTTGGGCTGCACGAGGATGCCCGTAAGGTTGGAGACCAGGCGGCTGGTCTTGTAGATCTCCTGGGTCACGATCCCGGTGTCGGCGTCGAGGAGGTCGGCGCGGACCTTGATGGCCATGACGATCTCTTCGAGGCTGGTGTTGCCCGCCCTTTCGCCGATGCCGTTAACGGTACACTCGACCTGCCGGGCGCCGGCGAGGACGCACTCCAGCGAGTTCGCAACCGCGAGGCCCAGATCATCGTGGCAGTGGACCGAGATGATCGCCTTGTCGACGTTGGGCACCCGGTTCATGATCGCCCGGATGCGACCCGCGAACTCATGCGGCAGCGCGTAGCCCGTGGTATCGGGCACGTTGATCACCGTGGCGCCGGCCTCGATGACCCGCTCTACCACGAGGCAGAGGTAGTCGATATCGGCGCGGCCGGAGTCCTCCAGGAAGTACTCCACATCGTCGACGTACTTGCGGGCGTGCTTCACGGCGGCCACGCCCATGGCCAGCGCTTCCTCGCGGCTCATCTTCAGCTTGTAGCGGAGGTGGTTGTCGGAGACGCCGAGGCCGGTGTGGATGCGCGGGCGACGAGCCGACTTGAGCGCATCGGCCGCCACGTCGATGTCCTTCTCCCGAGCACGGGTGAGGCCGCAGACGACGGCGTTCTGGACGACGCGCGAGACCTCCTCGACCGCGTGGAAATCACCCGGCGAAGAGATCGGGAAGCCGGCCTCGATGACATCGACCCCGAGCCGCTCGAGCTGGCGCGCGATCTCGATCTTCTCCGGCACGTTCAGCGAAGCGCCGGGCGACTGCTCGCCGTCGCGGAGCGTGGTATCGAAGATATGGATCCTGCTGGACATTGGTGTTACCCCATAAGCAATCCGGCCGGCCGCCTGGTTCGGCGAACCGGCCGGTTCAACACCGGGCGCCCACAGGCGCCGGCACGCGTGGTCCCCTACTCGGCGACGTCTATCTGCTGCATCCGTGCGGCGGCAGGGGCGGCCTGGGGCACCGACGGACGGACCCAGCTCATCATGCCGCGGAGGCGGGCGCCGACTTCCTCGATGGGGTGGTTCGCGTCCTGCTGCTCCAGCGCTCGGAAGACCGGGCGGTTGGCCTTGTTCTCGAGGATCCACTCGCGGGCGAACTCGCCGGACTGAATCTCGCGCAGGACGGTGCGCATTCGCTCCTTGACGCCCTCGTCGATGAGGCGCGGGCCGCGCGTCATGTCGCCGAACTGGGCGGTATCGGAGATGGAGTAGCGCATGCCTGCGATGCCTGCCTCGTACATGAGGTCAACGATGAGCTTCAGCTCATGCATGCACTCGAAGTAGGCGATCTCGGGCTGATAGCCAGCGTTCACCAGCGTCTCGAAGCCGGCCTTGACCAGCGACGTGGCGCCGCCGCAGAGCACGGCCTGCTCGCCGAAAAGATCGGTCTCGGTCTCTTCCTTGAAGGTCGTCTCCAGCACCCCGGCGCGCGTGCCGCCGATGCCCTTGGCATAGGCCAGCGCAATGTCTCGGGCGGCGCCGGTGGCGTTCTGATGGACCGCGATCAGGCACGGCACGCCCTTGCCGTCCGCATAGACGCGGCGCACCAGGTGCCCCGGCCCCTTGGGCGCGCACATGAAGACGTCGATATCGGACGGCGGCACGATCTGGCCGAAGTGGATGTTGAAGCCGTGGCCGAAGGCGATGGCGTTGCCGGGCTTCAGGTTGGGCAGGATGCACTCCTGGTAGACGGCCGCCTGGAACTCGTCATTCACCAGCACCATGATGATGTCGGCCTCGCGGACGGCATCCGGCACGGGCAGGACGGTGAGACCGTCCTTGGTGGCGGCGTCCCAGGACTTGCCGGGGCGAAGGCCGACACGGACATCGATGCCGCTGTCCCGGAGGTTCAGCGCATGGGCATGGCCCTGGCTGCCGTAGCCGATGACGGCTATCTTCTTGCCTTCCAGCAACTTCAGGTCGGCATCGGCGTCGTAATACACTGTGGCAGGCATCGATTCTCCTATTCTTATCGCGTAGGCCGCCGGGAATGGCGGCGGCTAGCCCTTGGCGCCCGGCTGCTTCGGCCAGGCGGCGGGCGCGGCAGCGCCGGCGGCTGCATCGCCCAACACGTTCTTGACAACGGCCACCAGGTCGGCGGGGACGAAGGGCTTCAC
>CAJBBX010000027.1 GCA_903951425.1 uncultured Chthonomonas sp. | reverse complement strand
AGGCGGTCGAATGTGCGTCGAAGCTCCGGGTCCACTTCGTCCAAGCTCTTGGGCGCGTCGTCCTTGGACTTGGGCGCGCTGTAGTAGCTGATGGCCTGATAGTCGATGGGGTTATACGATACGTTGGGCCAACGCGGCTCGGTCATGGTAAGCCACTTCCGGTAGGCCTTCAGCCGGAACTCGAGCAGCCAGTCGGGCTCGTTCTTCTTGGCCGAGATGATGCGTATGACCTCTTCGCTGAGGCCTATCGGCACCGTATCAGCGTCGATATCTGTAATAAAACCGTATTTGTATTCTTGGGTCGCGAGAAGCTCGATCGTCTCTTGGGTTGCGCTCATGGCGTGTCGCCTTCGTTGCGGGACCGGCTCACGCCGCCGCGGGTGGCCGCGGCGGGAACCGAATGATCGGGAACGACGAGCTTAACCAGCTCGGACTCAGCCGATGCAGGCGTCGCTCGTTCGCGGATGTCACGTACCGGGATATGGTTGAGCACGTCCTGGACGCGCTCGTTCACGAAGCCCAGCGGGCCGCGGATGGTGCAGTTGGCCCACTGCTCGCAGTCGGAGCCTCCGGGCGAGTGCATGCACTGGGTGAGCGCCGAGCCCCCATCGACCGCGCGCACCACGTCGCCGACGGTGATGCTGGCGTCGCTGACGGCCAGTGTGTAGCCGCCGGAGGGGCCGGGCGAGGAGGCGAGCCATCCCATCTTGGCCAGCCGTTGCATAACCTTCGCGAGGAGCTCCGCCGGGATGGCGAACCGCTCCGCGATCTCCTTGGTTCGCACCGTTCGGCTCTCGCCGCTGGTGGCCAGGTAGGAGAGGGCCAGCAACGCATAGTCGCTCTTCTTTGATAGGCCAAGCACTGGATGGTTCCTGTCCGCCCTGCGTCGGTGTTGCCGACTCGGCAGGTCTCCGACCTCAGTGGTCGGCATTAGGATACCATACGGCGGCTTGCCCGAACGGGTTCCGCCCGATCGGCAAGAACAAGGGCCGTCGGCGCTATGGCGCCAGACGGCCCTTGAGGTAGGGTTCGACGGGGTGCCGGAGCCTAGGTGAGCTGCATGGGCATGAGCACGCAGAGGTACGTATCGTTAGGCCCGGCGTCGGGCTGCACAGGGCGCAGCACGGCGGGCTTGAGCGAGTCGGTGAGGTCGAGGTAGATGCCCTCGGCGTCGATGACGCCAAGCGCCTCGGCAATGAACTTTGCGTTGAAGGCGATCTGCAGCGACTCGCCCTGGCAGGTCGCCTCCACATCCTCCTGCGTCTTGCCCTCGTCCTGGGCCTCGGCCACGATCGTGACCACGCCCTCGCCTGTCGTCAGCACCATCCGGTCGGCATTGGTCCGGGCGATGATGGCCGCACGCTTGGCGGCCGCGAGGAGCGGCTGTGTGCAGAGCATCACCTGCCTGCCGCTCTCCTGGGGTACCACACGCTGGTAGTTGGGGTACTGCCCCTCGATCAGGCGCGTCTGGACGCCCAGTCCGCTGGGGAGGCGGAAGAGCGCCTGCGATGCGCTGACGTAAATCTGCACCGGTTCGGGGCCGTCCGTAAGCACACGCAGAAGCTCGTTCATGGCGCGGGCGGGGATGATTGCCTTGGCGGCGCCGGTAGCCTGCTCCACGGGCAGGCGGCGAACCGCAAGCCGGTGGGTGTCGGTGGCGACCAGAGTAACGGTATCGGCCGTGACGTCCATGAGGACACCCGTGAGGATCGGCCGGGTCTCATCGCCGGACGCCGCGAAGGCTGTCTGGCGGATCATCGACCGAAGCGCGCCCTGCGGGACGGAGACCTCCACCGCATCGCCGAGCTCGGGCAGCGGCGGGTAGTCCTCCGGCGGCAAGCCCACGAGCCGGTAGGAGCCATGGCCGGCGATGACATGCGTCGAATGGCTGCGGTCGTTGCGTAGCTGGATCGATTCGTCGTTCAGCGATCCCAGCAGTTCAGCAAAGAGCTTAGCCGGGACGCTGAGCGCTCCGGCCGAACTGATGCTTGCTGGGATCGAGAGGGATATGCTGAAGTCGAGGTCGGAGCCTAACAGGCGCAGGCTATCCGTGCCCTCCGACGAGACCATCAGGTTCTTGAGCATAGGCAACGGGTGGTGGCCGCTGACCGCTCGTGCGGCGGTCTGAACTCCGTCACTCAGGTCTTTCCGTGAGCACCTGGCCTGCAGGGTGGTTTCGCCGGTCCAGCTTTCAGGGGTTTCTGTCAACGTCCGTCTCCTCCGTGTCACGGTAGAGGGCGCCGCGAGGGCGGGCCCAACGCTTAAGTATAGGCGATGAATGGCGTGGTGGATGCGTGCCGCCGCGCCAAAGAGGACGCCCGGCGGCTCCGTCGGAAGGAGTCGCGTCCCGCTATGGCCAATGTAGCGGTGAACGCGTGGGCCGCAATAGTGCCGGCTTCCTGCTCCACGCTGCTCAGGGCTCTCTTTGGCCCGGGAAGGCCGCACTGCCCCTTGTACAGACTGCCCAACCTGCTCGCCGCCCTTCGGGCGCTCCGCTTCGGGTTACCGGTCGTCACCGATCCGGTGGTGCGTCACAATTGGCTATGCGATGTGGCCGCTGGGATCTTCTCGGGCATCTACCAGGGCTGCATCTGGACCTTCGCGCTGCAGATCGCCCGCGGCGAGCTCCGCTCCACGGGGTTCCAGATGGGCCTCGCTACGGCGGCTCCGGCCGCGGGCTACCTGTTCGCGATCCTCTGGGCCCGGCAGATGGAGGGGCGCTCCAAACTCCCCTTCGTGTCGCTGACCTGGGCGATCTCGCGCGGCCTGTTCATGCTGACGCCTCTGCTCGTCCGCGGCGACCATGGCCGAGAGGCCTATGTCCTGCTTCTTTGTGTGATCCCGATCATCTTCTCTGTATCGGCGCCGGCGTATACGGCCATCATGAAGGAGATCTACCCCGACCACCTGCGCGGCCGCCTGATGAGCCTCGTGCGTGTGGGGATGTTCGGCTCCATGCTGATCACGGCGCGCATCATGGGCCATTGGCAGGAGTTTGGCGGCCTCGACTTCCGCTGGATGTTCGCGATCGGCGGCGTTTTCGGCCTCGGTACTGCGGCGGCGTTCGCCCGCATCAAGTTGCCACCGTCCCGGGTCGATGTGGCGCTACCCAGTGTGGGCCGGTTCGTAGGGGAGTCGTTCGGCATCCTGGCTCACAACACCGGCTACCGCTGGTTCTGCGTCAGCGTCTTCCTCGCCGGCTTCGGCAATCTGCTGCAGATGCCGGCCCAGTACGCGGTGCAGGTGGACCGGTTCCACATCACGCCGACCCAGATTGCCACCATGCAGAACCTGACGAGCATCATGTCCTTGTTGAGCCTGTTCTTCTGGGGCTGGTTCATGGACAGGCGCGGCTCGCTGCTCACGGTCCTCGTCGCGGTAGGCATCAACAGCCTGACGGCCCTGGCCTACGCGCTTGCGCCGTCGCTCGTATGGCTCTATGCCGCGGCCATCGCAGGCGGAGTCTCTATGTCGGGGATCGACCTCGGGTACCTCAACACGACGCTCATGTTCGCCGAACCAGGCCGCGCCGCGCAGTACCAGGCCGTTCACTCCACCCTCTTCGGCCTGCGGGGCACGATCGCGCCGCTGCTGACCTTCCCGATCCTGCACCTTCTGGGCGGCGACTGGGGCCGGCTCTTCTGGCTCTGTCTGGCCATCATGCTGGTGGGCCTCGCATTCCAGCACTTCTCCATGCGGGCCTACCGCGAGGCGCAGCAACGGCCGGCCACTCAGTGACCCCGTAGGTATAATGCGCCTCATGCGCATCCTCCTGACCAACGACGACGGCGTTCACGCCCCCGGCATGCTGGCCCTGAAGCGGGCGCTGGACGGATTTGGCGAGCTGTTCGTGGTCGCACCCGAGCGCCCGCGGAGCGCTGCGGGCCATGCCGTCACGCTGCACAAACCGCTGAGGCTCGCCCAGACGACGCTGGCAGACGGCACTGCGGCGTGGTGCTCCAGCGGCACACCCAGCGACTGCGTAAGCCTCGGCTTGGATGTTGTGATGGAAGGGCGCGCCGACCTGCTGGTCTCCGGCATCAACGACGGCGCCAACCTGGGCTGGGACCTTACCTATAGCGGCACCGTCATGGCGGCCATGGAGGGAGCCATCCTGGGCCTCACCGCGATCGCGGTCTCTGTCTCAGGTCCGGCTCCGCGCCGTTTCGATGGCGCCGGGCCCGTGGCAGCTCGGGTGGTGCGAGCCGTGCTCGAGCGTGGACTGCCACCAAACGTCCTGCTGAATGTGAACGTGCCCAGCCTTGAGCCCGCCCTGCTCGGCGATATCGTTGTCACACGGCAGGGGAGGCGCGAGTACGTTGATCGCATCGTCCGACGGCACGATCCGGCCGGCCGTGAGTACTACTGGCTCTCCGGAAACGTAGAGGACGGTGTCCAGCCTATCGAAACAGACGTTGGGGCCGTAGAGGCCGGGATGATCTCCGTGACGCCCCTTCAGCTTGACATGACCGCCCATCCGGTCCGCGAGGACCTGGCCGCCTGGCCCGACTGGATGCGCAAGGGAGTAGAGCCTTGAGAATGACCAGGCGCATCGCCCTGGCCGCCGCCCTGTGTGGCGCCGCCGTCCTGCAGGTTCCGGTCTTGGCCGACGTGTCGGGCGACAGGATCGCCGCTATGATCCAGCGCCTGGCTTCGCCTCAGTACGCCGGCCGCCGCACCGGTGAGCCTGGCAACGAAAAGGCCGCCCTCTGGATTGCATCCGAGTTCCGTCGCTTGGGCCTGAAGCCCGTGGGGACTTCGAAGCAGTTCGACAGCAAGGCGGCCATGGACGGCTCAGGCTACTTCCAGCCGTTTGACTTTCCGGTCGGCGTCAAGCCCGGCCCCAAGTGCGCCCTGTCGGCCGTCCTCTCCGGTAGGAAGTCCACCCTTCGGGTCGGCAAGGACTGGGTGCCGTTCGCTGGCTCCGGCGCGGGCCTCGCAGAAGGCTCCGTCGCCTTTGTTGGCTACGGTGTGAAGGCCATTGACCCCGAACGCGACGACTACGGCGACTTCGATGTCAAGGGCAAGGTCGTGGTGGCTCTGGCAGGCTTGCCCGTGGCCAACCCGACGACGCTGCAGAGCATGGCGGGCGGCATTCGTCGCAAGGCCCAGGCTGCGCGTGACCGCGGCGCAGTTGCGCTGATCATCGTAGCGACCAAGGGGCAGGCTCTGACCATGGTCTCCGAGCGCGGTTCCGATGTGGGCATTCCCGTCGCCACCGTCAACGAGGGCGTCGCTGAGCGCTGGCTCACCGCCTCAGGCAAGCAGCTCTCGGACCTTCGCAAGCAGTTGGCAGCGGCGCCCAGCCCCGTGGACCTGCCGGTCAAGATCTCCGTTGAGGCCGATACGGCTCGCGTAACTGTGGCCACCGCCAACGTGGTAGGCCTCCTGCCCGGCTCTGACCCCTCGCTGAAGGAGCAGATCGTGGCGGTCGGCGGTCACATGGACCACCTCGGCATGGGCGGCGGCGGATCGCTGTCCGGCGGCGGCAAGCCCGTCCTGCATCCCGGCGCCGATGACAATGCGTCCGGCACGGCCGCCGTCATCGAACTGGCGTGCCACTTTACGTCTCTACCCGCCAAGCCCAAGCGGTCACTCCTCTTCATGGCCTTCACTGGCGAGGAGCAGGGCCTGCTCGGCTCTGCCTACTACGTCCGCAAGCCCATCCTCCCGCTGGAGCGCACCATCGCCATGGTGAACATGGACATGGTCGGCCGCATGAAGAACAACGTCCTTTCGGTCAGCGGCGCGGGCACCTCGACCGCTTGGAGGCCCATGCTGACGGAGTTCAACTCCACGGCCTACTTCAATATGCAGATGGGCGATAGCGGCTTCGGCGGCAGTGACCACCAGTCTTTCTACACCGGCAAAGTGCCCGTGCTCTTCTTCTTCACCGGCACGCACCCGGACTACCATCGCGGCACCGATACGGCCGACAAGATAAATGTGCTCGATGCAGAGCGCGTTACCCAGTTGGCCGCCCGATGCATCTCTACCGTAGCCGACAAGGCCGAGCGACCTGACTACGTGGAGGCCGGACAGACCCAGCAGCCGGGACGCCGGCGCTTCCGCGTGACCATGGGCATCGTGCCCGACTACGGCGGCCCCGAGACCGCCGGTCTTGCCATCACCGGCGTTACGCCCGGCTCCCAGGCTGAGAAGGCCGGCCTGAAGGGTGGCGACGTCATTACCTCCATCGGAGGGAAGAGCGTGAAGGGCATGGAAGACTACATGGCCGCCCTGGAGGCGTCCAAGGCAGGCGACGTGATCGACGTGGTACTACGACGGGCAGGTCAGTCGGTCACCCTCAAGGTCACCCTGGCCGGCGCAAGGAACTGAGCCCATGCTGACACCGACCCTTGCGTTTGCGGCCCTTGCCGCCGCTAACGCCGCGTTCGTGCAGGGCCATGCAGGGCCATCCACGCTGCTCACCGTGCCCCGCCACGCGGCCGAGGTACACTTGGCGAACGTTAAGCAACTCACATTCGCCGGCGACAACGCTGAGGCCTACTGGAGCAATGACGGCAGCAAGATCATCTTCCAGGCCAAGCGCGACGGCGCTGCGGCCGACCGCATCTACGTCATGAACGCTGACGGCACGGGCGAGCGGATGGTGTCGAGCGGCCACGGTCGGTGCACGTGCGCCTTCTTCATGAAGGGCGATCGTGAGGTCCTCTTCGCCAGTACCGAAGGCCACAGCCACGAGGCGCCTCCGCCGGTGGACCGCTCCAAGGGCTACGTCTGGCCCGTCTACCCGTACTACGCCATCTTCAGGGCGCGCCTCGACGGCACGGGCCTGACGCCTGTCATCCCCAAGAAGGTAGAGCCGGGAAAGACCACCGCGTACTACGCCGAGGCCACCGTTTCTGCCGACGGCAGGAAGGTCGTGTTTACGTCCTCACGCGATGGGGACATCGACATCTACTCGATGGATACCCGTGGCAACAACGTTAAGCGGCTGACGCGAGAAGTGGGGTATGACGGCGGTCCCGTCCTCTCGCCGGACGGCAAGATGATCGCGTGGCGTGCCTGGTACCCGCAGAACGAGACTGAGAAGCGCGAGTATCTGGACCTGCTGGCCCAGCACTTGGTGAAGCCCAGCAAGATGGAACTCTGGGTCGCCCGGTCCGACGGCTCTCAGGCCCGGCAGGTTACGCACACCGGCGCCGCCAACTTTGCGCCATACTTCACGCCCGACGGCAAGGGGCTGATCTTCTCATCCAACGTTGGCGACCCCGCAGGCCGCACGTTCGAGCTATACAAGGTCGGCCTCGACGGAACGGGGCTCGAGCAGGTCACCCGTGGCGGCGAGTTCGACTCGTTCCCCATGTTTTCGCGCGACGGGAAGAAGCTACTCTGGTGCTCCAACCGTTGCGGGCCCGGTCGCAAGACGAACGTCTTCGTGGCGGACTGGGTCCCGTAGTCTGACGGCGAAGCCACTGCCGAGGGCGGCTACGGCCGCAGCTTGCCGGGGGCTTTGCCCTGACTGGTTCAGCCGCGGGTCCAGCGGAGGCGAGCAAGGACCTTCCCCCACGCTTGACCGTAGAGGCTCTCACCTGCCAGCATCCTGGCAGCCATGACGGTGGCGCCCGGCCGTACGACGCCTGCATTGTAGCAGCGCTCCGGGAAGCGGTAGAAGACGCCTGAGATGCGCCGCGCCCCGGTGAACGGTCCGCCGAAGACGCGCCGCACGTCGGCCGCGTAGCCCTGTGTGGCGCCGTCCGCCACTCCTGCCGCGGCCATGCGGCCGCTCCGTAGCGCGTGCAGGATACCGTCGCCGAAGAGCGGGTTCACCAGCGTGGCTGCATCACCGGTATAGAGAACTCGCCCGCCGCGGCTCACTAGCGGCGTGTCTGCCTGCCAGAGCGGGATCGGGTGGCTGTGGAACGTTGCCGTGGCCGGATCGTGCGGGAGCCCTACGTACCTGCACGTATCTGCGATCACCTGCCGCAGTTGGGCGACCGCGGCGGCGCCGTGGGCGATGGCTCCCGGCGCGAAGAAGCCCGCTCCGACGTTGACGCAGTCGGCCTTTGGGAAGGCCCATGCGTAGCCGTTGGGCACACTGCCGAACTCAAGGTGCATCGTGTCGCGCGTGAGCGGCGCCGGCGCCGACCGCCAGTCGACTGGAACCTCGACCTCCATGGCAATAGCCGAGGCCCGGTGCGTGCGTCCCGCCCACCGCGCACTGGGACCGACGGCCCCGTCCGCGCAGATTGCGTTACGGGCCGACAGCCGCTCGTCGCCGCGCGAGTGGCTCACCGTGACCACCACGCCCTCGGAGCTCTCCTCCAGCGCTACAGCGCGGTTTCCGGTCCGCAGGTCGGCGCCCCTGCCTGACGCCGCCTCTGCCAGCAGCAGGTCGAACCGGCTGCGGGTGACGCTGAGCACGTCAAGCGAGGCATCCTCGGGGTCGGCGCTCACCGGCCAGTAGTAGGGAGAACCGAAGCGAAAGGTGTGCCGCATAAAGCGCAAGCGGGCCTCGCAGGCCTGCTCAATGCCCACCTCGGGCAGCAGGGCCGCCGCAGCCGCGGGAACCCCGCCGCCGCAGGTCTTGTGGCGCGGTAGCGCCCTGCGCTCGAGAAGGACGACGCTCAGGTTCCGTGCCCGCGCCTCAAGGGCCGCCGCGCAGCCCGCGGGTCCGGCGCCGATGATGATCAGGTCATGCTGCATGCGTCGCTCCATGCCTCAGCGAGCCCTGTGGCCCGCATCCTCCGAGGGCGTGTGACGTGCGGTAAACTCAAGCCGGTAACCGTTACCAATGGGAAGGGCTCCCTTGACCAAACACGATGTCCGGGCCATCAGCCGCTCCACCGTCATGGACAAAGTCGGAGGCGTTTTCGCCCCGCTTTCGTTTCTGCTGGTGATGGTGATTGCGCTGTCTATTGTGGCGCGAGACCAGGGCTTTATGACGCGCATGAACTGGAACACGATCTTTCAGTCCACCGCCGTCGTGGCCGTGCTGGCGCTGGGTGAGACCGCGGTCATCATTGCTGGGCACATCGACCTCTCCGTGGGCCGCATCCTCGCGCTCTGTAGCGTGATGGCCGCGTGGCTCATGGTCGGGCGCGGATGGGGCGTGGCTCCTGCCGTGGCGGCCTCGTGCCTCACGGGAGCGGCGTGCGGCGCCGTGAGCGGCCTGCTCACCTCCTACGGCCGCATGCCTGCGTTCATAGCCACCCTTGGTACCATGGGTATTGCCAACGGCCTGGCCCTCATCGTCTCCGGCGATGCGAACGTCAGCGGCACGGCGCCGGGCTTTGAGGCGTTCGCCATGGGGCAGCTCTTCAGCCGGACGCAGGATGCTGGGATACCGATCCCGCTGGTCCTTATGGTCGGTGCGGCCGTCGGCGTGCATCTGCTGCTGGCGAAGTCGGCTTGGGGGCGCAGCGTATACGCAGTGGGAGGCAATAAGGACGCGGCCCGGCTCTCGGGTATCTCGCTGAACCGCACCACGATCACGGTCTTCACGCTCTGCGGCCTGCTTGCAGGCGTTGCGGCCGTCGTGCACGTGGCGCGAACGGGCGGAGGGCAACCCACCGCCGGCGTCGGCCTCGAGCTTCAGGCCATCGCCGCCACGGTCATCGGCGGCACCAGTCTTTCCGGCGGCGCGGGCGGCATCCTGGGCACGATCATCGGCGCCTTCCTCATGGCGGTGATCCAGAACGGCTGCGACCTGAAGGGCCTGCATCCGCACTGGCAGGTCATTATCATCGGAGGCGTCATCTGGCTGGCTGCGCTGTATGACGGCATCCGCCGACGCCGCACGGAGCCCGGCTCCTAGCCGGGGCGAAGGAAGGGCCGCATGGGCTACCTGGTTCGTGAGAGGGCTGAAGCGCCGGTCGTGATGAGCAAGTGCGGCGAGAGCACGCGGGTGCTTACCGCTGACGACACGCCCGTGGCCAACCTGCACGTGACACACATACGCGACTCGGTGAAGCACTACCACCGCGACTGCACGGAAGTCTACTACGTCCTTGCCGGTTCGGGCTCCATGGAACTGGGCGATGACGTGGTGGACCTGCGGCCTGGTGTCACGGTACTGATCGAGCCGGGCACGCCGCACCGGGCCTACGGCGATCTGGAGACCATCGTCTTCGGCGTGCCGGCCTGGCGGCATACCGATGAGTTCTACGTAGTCGTCGATACCGATGCCGGGGAGACCCGTGAGGCCGGCTGAGAGGATGGGACATGGATAGCGAGAGCAGGATCAACCACGTCATCGACCTGTACCAGGAGTACGTTAACCCCGGTCTGGCCAGCGTCATGCGCTTCGCCGGTTTTGGCGACGTGGAGGAGAGCGCGTCGGGCTGCACCGTCCGATGTGTCAGCGGGGCGGAGTACCTGGACTGCCTCGGTGGCTACGGCGTCTTCACCCTGGGCCACTCGCATCCGCATGTGGTCGCGGCGGTGCAGGAGCAACTCCACAGGCTGCCGCTCTCTTGCCGAACGTTCTTCAACGAGCCCATGGCGCTGCTGGCCGAGAAGCTGGCTTCAATCGCGCCCAAGGGCCTGCAGTACTCCTTCTTCTGCAACAGCGGCACCGAGGCCGTGGAGGGCGCCATCAAGATCGCCCGCGGCGCCACAGGGAAGACGGACTTTGTCTGCACCGTGGGCGCATTCCACGGCAAGAGCATGGGCTCGTTGGCCGCCACGGGCCGTGAACTCTTTCGGAAGCCGTTCGATCCCATGTTGCCGGGCTTCGTCCATGTCCCCTTCGATGATGTGGAGGCGGTGGCCGACGCCATCGGCCCGAACACGGCGGCCGTCATCGTGGAGCCCATCCAGGGCGAGGGAGGCATCCGATGCCCGTCCGATGACTACCTGCCCGGCCTCCGGCGCCTCTGCGACGAACGGGGCGTCCTGCTGATCCTCGAAGAGGTCCAGACCGGCCTCTCGCGAACGGGCGCCATGTTCGCCTGCGACCACTGGGGCGTCGCGCCGGACATCATGACGCTTGCCAAGGCGCTGGGCGGAGGCGTCATGCCCCTCGGCGCGGTCATGGCGACGAAGGATATCTGGGACAAGGCGTTCGGCGAGAACCCGCTGGTGCATACAAGCACCTTCGGCGGGAACCCGCTGGCCTGCCGAGCCGGTCTGGCGGCGCTTGAGGCGATCGAGGCCGAGGGTCTGGTGGAGCGCGCCCGCGCCCGAGGCGAGCAGATGATCACGGGCCTGCGCCGCATCCAGACGGCCCACCCGGACGTGCTGGTCGACGTGCGAGGCATGGGTCTGATGATCGGCGTGGAGTTCGCGGTCGAGGACTACGGCGAGCTCTCCATCAACGGCATGTCCCGCCGAGGCGTCGTGGCTGCCTACACGCTGAACAACCCCAAGGTGATCCGCTTCGAGCCGCCGGTGATCATCACGGCAGAAGAGGTGGACCGGGCCCTCACCGCCTTCGAAGAGGCCCTGACCGAGGCCGCGGAGATGCTGGACGACATGTAGCCATCGCCGGTGCGCCGCTCCTTCGCCTTACGCTGCGGAACCGCAGATGGGGCAGGAGCGGCGGACGGCTACGGGCCGGTCTTGGCCCCGTATATCTCCTCAGGCGTCTTCAGCTGTTCCGCAACCACCGACAAGCCCTGTCCGTCGGCGGTCGCCTCGCGAAAGAAGCACGAGCGGTAGCCCTCGTGACACGCCGGGCCCTCTTGCTTCACAGCCACGAGCAGACAGTCCTTGTCGCAGTCGACCGCCAGCGAGATCAGGTGCTGGACATGGCCCGAGCTCTCGCCCTTGATCCAGAACTTACCCCGCGAGCGGCTCCAAAAGGTCACGCGCCGGGTCTCCAGCGTCATGCGCACGGCGGCCTCGTTCATGTAGGCCACCATGAGTACCTGGCCGTTCTCGCTGTCTTGCACTACCGCCGGGATCAGGCCCGCGCCGTCGTACTTCAGGTCAACCCAAATCGCCACGCTATGCTCCTGCTCCGGCCTTGCGCTATCGGACGCAAACGCCATGCGCCGCCAGATGCGCCTTGATGTCGCTGATGCTGTAGGTTCCGTCATGCACGATGGAAGCAATGAGCGCCGCATCTGCCAGGCCGGTAGTCACCGCCTCGAGGCAGTGCTGCGGAGTTCCCGCTCCGCCCGACGCAATCACCGGGATGCCGACCCGCCGGGCAACTGCAGCGGTCAAGGGCAGGTCGTAGCCGATCTGCGTCCCGTCGCGATCCATGCTGGTAAGCAGTATCTCGCCCGCGCCCATCTCTTCGCACCGCACGGCCCAGTCCAGCGCATCGATGCCCGTAGGGGTGCGGCCGCCGTTGATGAAGACCTCCCACTTCGGCTCGCCGCTCTCCGTGACGCCGGTCTGCTTCGGATCCATGGCTACTACGACGCACTGGCTACCGAACTGGCGTGAGGCCTCGGTGACCAGCTCCGGCCGCAAGACGGCGGCGGTGTTAACGCTGACCTTGTCCGCCCCGGCCTTCAAGATGCGCCGAAAGTCGTCGGGATCACGGATGCCGCCTCCCACCGTAAAGGGGATGAAGACCTGCTCGGCCACACGCGCCGCAACGTCGTAGATGAGGTCGCGCTTCTCGTGGCTGGCCGTGATGTCCAGGAAGACGAGTTCGTCGGCGCCCATGGCGTCATACTGAGCCGCCAACTCCACCGGATCCCCGGCATCGCGCAGGTTGAGGAAGTTCACACCCTTGACGACGCGGCCCTCTTTGACGTCAAGGCAGGGGATGATCCGGCGCGCCAGCATCTCGGTCTCCTTCGCCGTTGCGCGGCCCGACCGTCATGTGACTGACGGCGTCCGCCCTCGGGGTCCGTGAGTATAGCATGCCCTTCGCCGGCTCCTCGTGCGTCCGCGTTGACTCGCGCTGGGGCACTGGGTAGAATCCCGCTACCGTTCCATGGGCGACGGCATGTGCCGTCTCGCCCCCATCCATCCGATCCGGCAGGAATCAACACATGCGATCGATAGCCTTGGTTTTCGCCATCGTGGTCCTCGCTCTGGGCGCCTCCTTCTTGTTCACCGCCCGGAAGGACCTGAACCCGTCTCCTATGATCTCGGAGGCAGACCGTAAGGACCGTGAGCAGGCCGTATCGGCCAAGAAGTCAGACGTGATCATGAAGCAGAAGCGCGTGGCCCAGCAGTCTTCGACGCTGGAGGCGCCCAAGGAGGGGGCCATCCAGTTGACGCTGACGATTGAGGGGCGCGGCGACATCAACCTTGAGATGTATCCCAAGGCGGCCCCGAAGGCCGTGGCGCAGTTCATGCAACTGGTCCGTTCGGGGTTCTATCGCGGCGTTAAGTTCCACCGCGTGGAGCCCGGGTTCGTGATCCAGGCGGGCGACCCCAAGACCCGCGACATCGAGTCGCCGCGACTGGCCGCCATGGATGCGTCCGACCCGGAGTTCCTGACGCTCGGCATTGGCGGGTCCGGCAAGCCGCTGGAGTTCGAGGCTTGCGGGCTTCCCTGCCTCAAGGGAACACTGGCCATGGCGCTTACCAGTCCGCAATCGGACACCGGCGATAGCCAGTTCTTCATCAACCTGAACGACAACCGAAACCTCGACGGCGACTACTGCGTCTTCGGTGTCGTGACCTCCGGCTTGGATGTGGCGGCCAAGGTTCAGCGCGGTGACGCCATCGCGAACCTGGCGGCCAGGTAAGGAACGCCCACATGAAGTCATTCCTCCGTTTCGCTACGGTGGCCGTGCCGGCTGCAGCCCTTGGTCTGGCTGCGTGGGCCGGTCCTGCGGCCAATCCGAAGCTCGAAATGACCGTCGCTGACCGTGGCAAGGTAACCCTTGAGCTCTATGCCAAGGAGGCCCCGAAGACAACCGCGCACATCGTCGACCTGTGCCGCAAGAAGTTCTACGACGGGATCCTGATCCACCGAGTGGAACCGGGCTTCGTGGTGCAGGCGGGCGACCCCAAGACGAGGACTGAGGGGATCGACGGGCCCATGATCGGCTCGGGAGGCTCCGGCAGGAACATCCCGTTCGAGGTAAACTCGCGCACCCATGAGACCGGTTCGCTGGGCATGGCGCTCTCCGCCCCGCGCTCGGCCACGGGTGACAGCCAGTGGTTCATTAACCTGGGCCCCAACCACCAACTCGACGGTGACTACTGTGTCTTCGGCAAGGTGACCAAAGGCATGGCCCTGGTGAAGCAGATCAAGCGCGGCGACAAGATCGTCAGCATCCGCGTCTTGAAGTAGCATCGGCCCGAACGTGATCGATGCAGTCCGGGCGGCATGCGTCCGGCAAGGAGATGGACATGGCTAGGCCATTTGCTGTCGCACGGTGGTTCGCCGCGGCTGCCGCGTGCGCCCTCTCGGTGGCGCTGCCGGCCCAAACGCAGCAGGCCCCGGGCGCGGGCTCGGCGAAGCGGAACTACAACACGGAGCTCAAGGCGGTGGCCGACAACCTCGCCACGCGTCTCAATGTGACAATCGTCGTCGATCCGTTCCTGGCGGTAGCCGCCAAGCCCGCCGAACCCAACGCCGCGCGCATCGAGGACGCTCTGGATGCGCTTGTGGCGGGCATGAAGGGGTCTGCGTGGCGCAAGGCGTACCGCCAGCAGGCAGAGGCCAACGCCGTACCCTCCGCCGACAAGCTCTGCACAGCGGTCCGTGCGCTGGACGTGCTGGAACAGACCGGCCTTGTGGTCGAGAACAACCGTACCCGACGGGCGACGCTCTACTCAAAGGATTTCCCGGTCCCGGCGAACTTCGCTGATGAGCTTCAGGGCCAGCGGTTCACGACGACCCCGCTGTATGTCATCTACGCCACCAGCGCCGGCGGGTCGGCCGGCGGCGCCACCACGGCCGACCGCTTCTTCGATCTGCAGAAGCAGCAGATGGCCCTGATGATGGAGATGAGCCCGGACCAGCTGGCCCAGGCCATGTCCCACAGCATGCAGATGTTCATGAACATGGACCCCGGCACGCGTTCGCAGTTTATGGGCAACATGATGCGCGCGGGTATCCAGATGTGGAGCAGCCTGCCGGCCGATCAGCGCCAGCAGATGGTCGGGCAGCTCATGCAGAACGCCCAGCAGGCCATGGGGCAGGCGGGGCAGGGCGGAGGCCGTCGCCCGTGACGGCGGCGTGAACTCGCAACGTCCGGTAGCAATTGGGCTGGCCCTCCTTCTCTGGGGGTGCCGGCCCGTCACTCTGGCCCAATCTTCTCGCAACGTAGCTCAGGGCACGCTGGCTTCCATCGATCAAGAACGCCATACGGTCACATTGCGCACGGCCTCGGGCGGGTCGCTGAGTTTTGCTGCGGCACCGTCCACGCTGCTGCTGAAAGCCAAGCGGACAGCGCAGCTCGCAGATTTCGCGTCCGGCGACGCCGTAACGGTCCGATATCGCCCGTCCGCAACGCAGCCCTACGTACTCCACGATTTGGCTGACCGCGCTTCCTGGACATGGCTCGCGCGGTTGCGTACGCAGGTCGCCGAGGTGACACTGAAAGAGGTGACCGACGCTGACCTGGTGGCGGAAGAAGGGCCCGATTCTGCCCCAATTCGCTACCGTGTGACGGCCACGACAGCCTGGCGCAAGGCCGGCAAGCCGGCGGAGTCAGGTGACTTCCCGGCAGGCAGCCGTGTCTCGGTGGCTCCGAGGCTCCTGCCGAACGGGCGCATCATGGCGGTTGGAGTAGCTGACACGAAGCAGGGCGCCTAGGGGTTGCGTGAGCGGTCGCGTCCCACGGTGACCGGCCGCATCACGCTGGTTGACGTTACAGGGTGTAAGATCGTCATCGTCAGCTTATCGGGGGAGGCCCACGCCGCCCTATGGCACGATGCGCCTCGGGTGCGCAAGGAGGGCCGCGACGTCCCGCTCGGGGCGCTGGCGGTGGGGCAGTGGGTGACGGCGCACCTGAAGAAGGACGAGGCCGGCGACCGTCTGGTGACCCTGGTAACCATCAAGCCGAAGCCATCTGCGCCGACTGCTGCATCGAACGCCCCCGTCAAGCGCTGAGCGCCGGTTACCGCCGCGGGCTGTACTCAGCCACGCCGGTAACGGGGCCCTGCTTCCAGCGGACGTTGAGCCGGGTAGCATTAGACCCGTCGGCGACAGAGGCGGACAGAACGGCAGACATGCCGGGGGGCACTGTGACGGTCGGTGCATCGTCGCCGTCGCCCTGCGCCACCGATGCCGAGAAGACCACGGGCGACTTCGACGTGTTGGTCACAGGAACCGAGAGGGTCACGCCCGCCTTGTCCGTCTGCAACGAGATTGCGCCTGCGGCGAAGGGCACACCGGACGCTTGCGGCTGGAGGCGGGCAGTCTGCCCGCCTGTGAGCCAGTGGGACCATCCCGCGGATCGGAAGGCGCCCGGCAACACCGTGCGGCCTGCCAACGCGACGATGAGGGCGGCGCCGGCGGCAGCCACGGCGATCCGGGCTGGACCAAGGCGCCAGACGAATCGACGAGCAGGAACAGCAGGCCGTTCGGCCACGTCGATGCGGCGCCAGATCTCCACGCGGAGGGCGTCGGGAGCAGAGACCAGGGGAAGGGCGCTGAGGCCCCTATGCAGCCGCGCCACATCGTCGGCCGCCGCCCGGCAACCGTCGCAACCGGCCAGATGCGCCTCGAAAGGCACCGAGAGGGCAACCCCGAGGCCGCCTTCGCAGTAAGCCGATACCAGTTCCAGCGCTCTATCGCATTTCATTGTGAGTAGCCCAACCTTGCCGTTGCGCCTCAGCCATTCGGGCTGACAGCTCGACGCTCCTACGGCGTCTGTGGCTTTGGACGACGCGCCGCCTAGAAGAGTTCCATCTGGTCCTTGAGCAGGTCGCGCAGCGCCAACCGGGCGCGGTTCAGCCGCGACTTCACGGTGCCGATGGGCAGGCCCGCCGCCGCCGCGATCTCCTCGTAGGACTTGCCCTCGACGTGGTACATCACGACCATGACGCGCTGGTAGTCCGGCAGACGGCTTACGGCGTCCTGCAGGGCGCGGCCGCGCTCGTTGAGTTCGGCGACTTCACCGGGCAGGGGCGCATGGTCTTCATACTGCCGGGTGATGGCGGAGTCGTCCATCTCAACCAACTCATCCAGCGAGACCTGCGGCCGCGCACGCTTCCTCTTGCGAGCGTCCAGGTAGATGTTGGTGGTGATGCGGTAGATCCAGGTGAGGAACGAGGCGTCGCCGCGGAAGCTGGCCAGCGAGTTGTAGACCCTGACAAAAGCGTCGGCGGCGACATCGGCGGCGTCATCCGGGTTGCCGCACAGCCGGTAGGCGAGGTTGTAGACGCGGCGCTCGTGGCGCCGGATCAGCTGGTCGAATGCCGTCCGGTCGCCCTCCCGGGTCCGCTGGATCAGCAGCATGTCGTCGGGTTCTTGTGCGCGCTCCGCGTTGGTGCGCGGGGGCTGGTCGCCGGGTTGGGCCATGGCTACTTCCCGCCGGCCTGCCGCAACGCCGCGTCCTCCTCGTCGCTCAGAGGCTGTGTGGCCTGTCCGCCCTCGATGCGCTTGGCGTAGACCCGCACGCTCGTTCGGCTGAAGATCGACGTGATGGCCAGGCCATCACGGTGGTCATCGAGCAGGACCGCGGAGTAGCTCTGCTGCCCGCCGACGTCATCGAAGGCGTCATAGTGCAGGAGGCCGACATGGCTGATGCCGTGGGAGGCGCGGTCGCTCAGCAGTGAGTGCTCGCGCTGGAGGCGAGCCAGGTCCGATCGCAACTCCGCCACCGCACTGGTGTGCCTTAGTAGCGTCTCCTCGATGTTGCCGGCGCCGGGTTCGCCAAGCGCTTCCGCCAGCGAGGCGCGCAAGTGGGTCAGCCGGCCATGGCAGAGCGCCAGGCCCACTACTGCGGCAACGGCAAGGACGAGGCCGATGAGGCCTGCGTAGGGTGCATACTGCATGAACTGCTCGTGGGTCATTCAACCAACTCCTGCCTGTGCGCCGCTTCCGGCAAAGGGAACCCAAGCCCGAGGCGGTAGGGTATGGTGGCGTGGGGCCGCCTCCCCATTCTACGCCATAACTAGCGCCGAGGGATGCTCCGCGATGCCACGTGTTGCCAGACGACTGGTCGTTGTTGCCGCGCTGACCCTGGCGGTTGTGTTGCTGGCGGCCCGCTTTCGCGTGACCGTGGTGGACGGCCAGTCCATGGCTCCGGGGCTGATGAACGGTCAGGTGGTCCTGGTCGACACGGCAGTACGGGGGCGTGACCTTCGCCGCGGCGATGTCATCGTGTTCACCCAGGGCAACGAGTCGCTGGTTAAGCGCGTGGTGGCGCTACCCGGCGATACCCTCGAACCGGTCGATGCGGCAGCGTTCGCAAGGGTGCGCGACCTGTTCGAGCGTCCGCCTGTCGGCTCTGCGCCGTCCTGCCTGACGGTGCCTGCGGGGCGGCTTGTGGCCCTGGGGGATAATCGGCGCGAATCGGACGACAGCCGGGCATTCGGGCCCGTGCCGGTTGATGCCGTCGTTGGCCGGCTGGTCTGCAAGGTTCCACAGGGCGGCCCGCAATGACCTTGCCCCTGCCGACCGCCTGCTGGGACGGCCGCACGGTGACCTTCGCCCTGGGCGAAGCGCCGGCGTACCGGCCCGCACCGGCGGCTGTAGTGGTCTTTGCATGGCGACTGGGTCGGTTCGTACTTGGACACGTGCCGCGGGGCTGGTGTACGCCTAGCGGTCATCTGGAGCCCGGCGAGACCGACCTGGCAGCGGCCTACCGCGAGACCGCCGAGGAGGCCGGCGCGGCACTGTGCGCTATCGAGCGACTGGGCGTCTATCGCCTCGTCTCTTCGAGCGGGACATCGGTAGTGCCTGCGTTTGTTGGCGTGGTCTCCTCCGTTGGACCGATCCCGGCGGGCTCCGAGTCGCTCGGGGCGGCTGAGGTTGATCCTGCCGATGTCGAGGGACTGTACTGGAGATGGGATAGCCTGATGGCAGCGATGTTCCGCCATGCGGCTGAGGCTGCCGCGGCGCTGGAGCAGCGAGTAAGGGGGACGCAGCGTGGCAAGGGCTGACATCGATATACAGGGCCTGCAATGCGCCGCCTGCGTCGCACGGCTTGAGGCGCAACTGCAGCGCGTACCGGGCGTCACCTCGGCCTGCGTGAACCTGGCCACGGAGCGCGCCTCGGTGGAGTACACGCCCGAGGTCTCCGACCGCGACGCCCTGCTCGAGGCGGTTGAGGTCGCCGGGTTCGACGGCTCCTGGGCTGAGGACGCCGACTCCGGAGCAGCCGAAATGGAGGCCAGCCGTTCAGAGCGCACCGTCCGGCTGCGTCTGGCTCTAGCCGTCTTCCTTTCCATTCCTGTGGTTGCGGTGAGCATGGCCTGGATGCATGGCCGACCGCTCTGGATGGAACTGGCCCTGATGGCCGCCACCGTGCCTGTGCAGTTCGTCGCCGGCTGGGGCTTCTATGCCGGGGCATGGCGTTCCTTGCGCCACGGTACGGCGGACATGAACGTCCTCGTGGCGCTGGGGACAACTGTGGCGTTCGGCTACTCGGTCTGGACGGTGGCGGTCCACGCCGGCCACTCCTACTTCGAGACCAGCGCCACCATCATCACACTGGTCCTCCTGGGTCGCGTGCTTGAGCGGGCAGCGCGGTCGCGGGCTTCGGCCTCTGTCCGAAGGTTGCTGGAGCTACGCCCCCGCGTGGCGTCCGTGATCACCGAGGGAGGCGAGGTGGAGACGCCCTGCGAGCAACTGGCCCCCGGCGACCGCGTCATCGTGCGGCCAGGCGACGGGGTCCCGGCCGACGGCGTCGTAGCCACCGGGCGGGCGCTGGTCGATGAGAGCATGGTCACCGGCGAGTCAGCGCCCGTCGCGAAGGACGTTGGGGACCGCGTCATCGGCGGCTCCGTCAGCCGGGGCGGCGTGCTGGTCTGCTGCCTCGACCGCGTCGGCCGAGATACGGTTCTGTCCCAGATCGCCCGAATGGTGGAGCGGTCGCTGACCAGCAAGGCTCCTGTGCAGCGCGCCGCTGACCGGGCCGCCTCTGTCTTCGTGCCCGCCGTTGCCGCGGCGGCTCTGTTCACGGGCATAGGCTGGATGCTCGCCGGTCATGCGGCAAGCGAGGCCCTGCTGGCAACGGTCGCCGTGTTGGTGATCGCATGTCCATGCGCCATGGGGCTTGCGACCCCCACTGCGGTGATGGTGGCGGGCGGTCGCGGCGCGGAACTCGGCATCCTCGTGAAGGATAGCGCCGCCCTCGAGCGGGCAGGCGGTGTAGGACTGGTCCTGATGGACAAGACCGGCACACTAACACGAGGGGAGATGGCCGTCACGCAGTCCATCTCGGTACTGCCGGGCGATACCTCAGCGCACGCCCTGGCGGCCCTCGTAGGCTCGCTGGAAGCCGCCTCGGAGCATCCTGCTGCTCGGGCGATCGTGGCTTACTGCGCGTCCCAGGGCGTTGCGCTGCAGCCTGTGACCGACTTCTCGTCGGAAGCCGGCTCAGGCGTCCAGGGCGTGGTCGGCGATCGGCGCGTGATGGTGGGGTCACAGCGCTGGTTCGCGGATTGCGGGGTTCAGTCTGACGCCGGACTGGCCCAGGAGATATCGAAGGCTGAGGCTGCAGGCGCCAGCGTGGCGCATGTGGCCGTCGACGGGCGTCACGTCGGGGCCATCGCCGTCACCGATCGTCTTGCGCCGGGCGCCGCCGAGGCCGTCGCCGATCTGCAGCGGCTGGGTGTGCGCGTCATCATGCTCACCGGCGACCACGAGGCCGCTGCCCGCACGATCGCGCTCCAGTGCGGTATCGACGAGGTGCATGCCCAGGTGCTACCCGGCCGCAAGGCGGACGCCGTCAAGAGGGCGCAGGCTGACGGGATGTCCGTGGCCATGGTGGGCGACGGGGTAAACGACGCCCCCGCGCTGGCTCAGGCGGATGTGGGGATCGCGATCAGCGGCGGCACGGAGATCGCGGCGGAGGCCGCCGATGTGGTCCTGGTTCGCGGCGACCTGCGGGGGACGGCGACCGCCATACGCCTGGCACGAGCTACCACGGCCATCATCCGCCAGAACCTCTTCTGGGCGGTGGCGTACAACGCCCTTGGTATCCCGCTGGCCGCGGCGGGGCGGCTAAGCCCCATGGTTGCCGCCTCCGCCATGGCCCTCAGTTCGATCTCGGTGGTGGCCAACTCCCTCAGGCTACGTCGGTTCCGGTAGGCCTAGTCCGACGCCAGGAGCCAGCCCTTGGACTGCACCTTGTTGGCAGGAAGCTGCTTCGCCGTGCCTGACAGGAGCAGGACCGGGCACATCTCGGTGTGTGCCACGGCGACGTGGGCGTTGCACCACGTGACCACGGTCCTGTCGGGCGACGGGTTGTTGAACTTCAGCTGGTGTGGATTATCGGTCTCCGTATCGGCGGTCACCCCGCTCCAATCGCGGGTGTACGCAACCCAGTAGGCTCCGTTCGGGCCGGGAGTGGTGTCGTAGCTGTCAACCGCGTAGTAGGAGACCGGCGTCCCAGCGGGGCCATAGCGGAGGCCGTGCGAGCCGTAGGTTGCCGCGCCGGCGTAACCGGAATTGGCAGGGAATGTAGCCTGTGTCACGGTCGTGGCGTTGAACGTCACGGCGTCGGGGCACGTAAACGTGGCCACGCTCTTGATGTATGCCGGGTAGAGGAAGCCGAACTTCACGTTCCCGGCGGAGACCGGCGGCGCTGCATCGCCGACCTGCCACGGCGAGCCGTCACTCCGCTCGGCCACCCCGAGCAGCATCGGCGGGTAGGCGTCGTAGTCCTGATGGTAGAGACTGAGCTTGGTGTGGATCTGCTGCATGTTCGACAAGCAGGCTGTCTGCCGCGCCGCTTCCTTGGCCTTGCTCATGACCGGGAAGAGCAACGCGGACAGCACTGCGATGATGGCGATGACTGTCAGCAGTTCCACCAGGGTGAACGCTGATCTGTTTGCATGGCGCATGAAGCCGCCGCTCCTTCCGGCCCACGGTACCGGCAAAGCCCACGGCTGTGGAGTATCGCCGCGGGGCAGTAACAAGGTCATCGATAGGCGCAACAATGGATCCGACACGGTGCCGGGCCTCTTCATTATGGACTATCAGACGGCCCGTCCGTGTTCCGCTCCTGCGGGCTTCGAGTAGACTGAGTCAGACGAAAGGAGTGCGCCACCACATGCCGAGGGTTCTGATAAGCGATCCGATTGCTCGCGAGGGCATCGAAAAACTGCGTGAGCATGCCGAGGTCGTGACCGACACAGGTCTGTCACCGGAGCAACTGCTAGCGATCATCCCGGGGTTCGACGCACTCGTTGTTCGAAGCGAGACCAAGGTCACGGCCGGCGTGATCGCTGCGGGAGCGAGGCTCAAGGTGATCGGCCGAGCAGGCGTAGGCGTCGATAACATCGACGTGAAGGCCGCTACGGCACAGGGAATCGTCGTCGTCAACTCTCCGCACGGTAACACGATGGCGGCCGCCGAACTGACTATCGCCATGATGCTGGCTCTCGCACGGCGGATACCGCAGGCCGACGCCAGCCTCAGGTCAGGCGCGTGGGACCGGAAGCGGTTCGTGGGCACCGAGTGCTTCGGCAAGACACTCGGTATTGTCGGGCTGGGCAAGATCGGCGCCGAGGTCTCCCTCAGGGCCCGCGGCTTGGAGATGACAGTCCTGGCGTACGATCCCTACGCCACCGATGCGGCGGCGGAGCACTGCGGCGCCCGCCTGACGTCGCTGGAGGAAATCTACGAGAGCGCTGACTTCATCACCGTCCATGTGCCCCTGAACGACAAGACCCGGGGGCTCATCGGCCAGGCCGAGTTGGCGCGGATGCGCAAGGGCGTTCGCATCATCAATGTGGCCCGGGGTGGTGTGGTCAACGAGGAAGCGCTGGCCGAAGCGATCCGCACCGGGCATGTGGCAGGCGCGGCGTTCGATGTCTTCAGCAAGGAGCCGGTCGAGCCGGGCCACCCGCTTGTCGGCCTTGCGGAGACGGTCGTCACCCCACACCTCGGCGCATCAACGGCCGAGGCCCAGGTCAAGGTGGCGGTGGATGTCGCGGAGCAGATCGTCGAGGTGCTCGATGGCCAGCCCGCGCGCTCCGCGGTGAACATGCCGGCGCTATCGGTCGAGGCCCTGCAACGGGCTCAGCCCTACATGGCCCTGGGGGAGAAGATCGGCAGCTTGCACACCCAGTTGGCGCGGGACCTGGACGGGCGTGGGCGGCCCATCAGCGCGGTCGAGGTGAGCTACCGCGGCACATTCGACGGAATTGCCCTGGGAGCCGTGACGCGCTCTATCGTTGCGGGGCTCCTCGGCCCGATGCTGTCGGACCCCGTGAACCTCGTCAACGCTCCGGTCCTCGCGGCGGCACGGGGCATCCGCGTCACTGAGAGCGCCACCGCCAGTCACGGCGAGTACTCGGCCATGGTCAGCGTTCGCGTGACGATGCCTGATGGTGAGCAGTCCATCTGCGGCGTGGTGGTTGGGCGGAATGCGCTGCGGATCGTCCACGTCGATGGCTACGAGGTGAACCTCATTCCCGACGGCGATATGCTCTTCACCAGGCACACCGACCAACCCGGCATGATCGGCGCCGTCGGGATGCTGCTGGGTGCGAACCGCGTGAACATCGGCGGGATGAACGTGGGGCGCGAGAAGGTCGGTGGACGAGCGCTCATGGTCGTCATGGTGGACAATCCGGTGACGGACGAGATGCTGGCCAAGATCCGCTCGTTGCCCGGCATGGAGACAGCGCGTGTCGTTCGGCTCTAACGACCAGGCAGGCGGCTGAAGATGGCGCGTATGGAAGCGGCCTGGTATGGGCATATCGGCCACGTCAAGGAAGACAATGAGGACCAGGCGGCGGTCGTTGCGCCCGGGGAACTGGGCTGCGACGCGTGGTTGCTGGTGGTGACCGATGGACTGGGCGGCGGCGGCGGCGGCAGGGCCAGCCAGATCGCGGCCGACCACTTCCGGTCGGCCGCACCGTCGTGCTTGGCGAGTTCTGCCGGCGGCGGGTTTGAGGCTCTGGCCACCGCGCTGTCAGAGCTTGTGCAGGGTGCCAACAAGGCCATCTGGACCGAGTTGCGCTCGGGAACCGGCCCGGGCCGGATGGCAACGACCTGCACAGCTGCAGTGGTCAGCGGCAACCGCGTTGCTGTTGCCCATGTGGGCGATAGCCGCGCATACCTGGTGCGAGGCCGGGAGGCTCTCATGCTGACGGCTGACCACGCGCTGATGGAGGAGATGGAGATACCTGAGGACAAGGTGCGCCGCCGGACTGATCCGGCCCCGTACCACTCCGTCCTCACGCGGGCCCTGGGCCGCGCACCGGTGGTCGAGATCGACCAGGTGCGTACGGAACTCATCGATGGCGATGCCCTGGTGCTCTGTTCCGACGGCCTCACGGCCATGCTGAGCGACAGTCGGATCGGCAAGGTGCTGGAGGCCTCGCGCACTCCGGACACTGCCTGCCGGCGCCTGGTGAACCTCGCACTGCGGCGCGGCGGGTATGACAATGTAACGGTGGCTATCCTGACCGTAGGCGAGCGCGGAGGCGACGATGAGGTGGGGGCCGACGAGGCTGAGATCATGCCGCCGCGCCGTCCTGAGCCGCCGAGGGGCCTGGCTGCCAGGCTCATTCGACGGATCAAGGGGCGACGCTGAATTGCGGCCTAACCGTACCGATCGAAGCAGGAGACGGCGATCCCGCCGGCGAAATTGTACGACAGGGGGACCGAGATGAACCGCAAGTACCTGAACTACGCGATCTTCATCGCCATTGTCGCCGTCGTCATCGGCCTGGCCGTTCGGCACAGCCGTCACATGGCGTTTCTGGTCGACTCGATGGCGGGCCAGGACTCTGGCGCCCGCGTTGCGGGCGCCAAGGAGCTCGTCAAGGGCGAGCAGTTCATGGACTCCATCACCGGCGAGACCGTGCCCAGGCGCGTCGCCATTGTGCAGGCGTTGGAGGACTGGGGAGACAAGGACGCCACGCGCCAGGCTGTGGCATTCCTGAAGGACCCTGACCGCCCGGTCCGCGACCGGTTGCTGGTTGGTGTGCTGCGCCTCGCAGGCAAGAGCGATGAGAACCTGCAGGAAGTGGCCAACGGCATCAAGGACGGCGACGGCAACGTTCGCGCCCTCTGCGTCACCGCGCTTCAGGTGCTGGGTTCCAGCGACCGAGCCGCCGCACGGACCCGCCTCTCGCGGGCCCTGCCGGACGCCAAAGACGTCCTTCTGGACGAAGTGCTCGATGGCCGCAAGCCCCAGGTGGCCGGCAAGATCATCCCCATGGTCGTTGCCCTCATGAAGGCGGATCCCAATGCCCGAGGCACCGGCGGCGATGTGCTGGCTGTCTATGATGCCGAGGCCGAGGAGTGCGTCAAGGCCGTCTCGCCCATGGTGGACGAGAAGGACGACGGCATAGCCAGCGGCGCCATCACCGCCCTAGGCAAAATCGGCAGCGCCACTCCCGTTCCCCAACTGAAGGCGAAGCTCGCCTCGTGTTCGCCGCAGGTCAGGCGCGTCGTCATCGGCGCCATTGCGCTGATCGCCGATGTGTCCGGCGAGGACGTGCTGATCGCCGCGCTCAACACGCCGTCAGAGGACAATGAGGCCCGCGCCCAGGCGGCGGTTGGGCTTGGCCGCATCGCCACAGGCCCGGCCTTGGCCGCGCTCGACACCGCTCTGTCGGACCCGGACCTCAAGGTCCAGTTGGCCGCGGTGAGCGCCCTGGCGCGCGGCGGCAGGAAGTCGTTGCCGGTGCTGCTGGCCGCGCTGAAGCACAGCGACCCGGTGGTACGCGGACGTGCGGCTCGCGCACTGGCAGGCATTAGCGCGCCGGAGGCCAACCCGGCGCTCATCGCCACGCTCGACGACGCGAACACATCCGTGGCATCCGAAGCGGCGCTGGCACTGGGCTTCGAAGGGAACAGCGGCGCCGTCGCAGCGCTGGTGGCGCGGCTTGCTGCTGCTGACTCGACCCGCGCAATATCGGCTGCGGATGCCCTTGCATCTATCGGCGCATCGTCCCAGCCCGCCCTCGGCGTAGCTCTGGGCAACGGCGGCCAGACGAGCTACTATGCATCGCGGAGCTTGACGAAGCAGGGGCCAGTGGCGGTTCCAGCGATCGTCAAGGCGGCCTCGTCCGGGCCTGTGGCGGCTCGGTGGGCGGCTACCGCTTTGGGTGGGATCGGCGGCGCCGAGTCCCGGCAGGGCCTGGAAGCCATCGCACAGTCAACTGATGCGGAAGCCAAGCAGATCGCCTCCAACGCGCTGACGCGCATGAATATGAACTGATCCCTGTGTGGGGCGTATGAGGTGTCTCGAAGCGCTCGGCGATCCACTCGCCGGGCGCTTCCGGTGTGTGTGGCACAGGAACTGCAGGCGGACGGACGAACGTAAGCCGTGTAGCCTGGCTTGGGAGGTCGACAACGTGAGGTTGCGGAACTGGTGCTCGGGGCGGTCGCCACGAGCGGCGTGGATCGGTCTGGTTGCAGCGTTTGTTGTGGCCGGATGCGGAGGCGGAGGGGGAGCCGGCGACGCCACTGCCGGCTCCTACTCGGGCCTCAGCGGCGGCGTCCGGGCATCACTGACCATCGACGCCCAGCGGCGCCTCACACTGGTGGTCGCCGGTCCCGCGCTCGGCGCAGACCCGGTTGCGGCCCAGTCCAGCCTGGATGGTTCCGGCCAGTTCGCCACGCAGACTGCCGACGGTCTGGTGCAGTTCTCCGGCCGCGCCGATACGACTGCGGGCGCAGTGGCCCTCACCGCCACGAAGCTCGGTCAAGCCCCGTCCTTGCTGAACCTGGCAAGGCAGGCAGCCCCGCCGAGCGGGGATGGAAGCTGGACAGGCTCCTACCAGACCGCCAGCGGATCCAACCGTATGGTGGCCTCTCTGGCGCCGGACGGTTCGGGAACGGTCTGGGTACAGGCCGGCGGCGTTACGTCCGGCGGCCTTGTCTCTGCCGGTAGCGGAGGCACATGGTCGGCTATCGACGCTTCCATGGCGGGAACGCTCAAATCGATCGGCGGTGCGCCGGCATGCAGCGTGACGAAGCTGGGCGGTGTCGCCGTAGCGGTCGAGATCCCGCTGGTCCGGACAACTCGCGCCAAGTGGACGTTCCTCGTCTACATCAACGCAGCCAACAACTTGCAGCCCTACGGCCCGCTCAATGTGAACCAGATGGAGAAGGTCGGCTCGTCAGCAGATCTGAACATCGTAGTCCAGTGGAAGCAGGCCTCGTGCGCCAGTTGCGGTACACCGGCATGGGTATCGACGCGCCGATACTATGTTACTCGCGATGCCGATACCGCCGTTGTGGGTAGTCCCATAGTCGAGGACCTCGGATCGGGCATCGATATGGGCGCATGGCAAGAGCTGAACCGCTTCATCGCCTGGGGCCAACAACGCTATCCGGCAGACCGGTACGCGGTGGTGATCTGGAACCATGGCGCCGGCTGGAGGTCGACCAAGGCGCCCGGCAAGGCCGTCGAGCCCAGATCCGTCTCGATCGACGACTCCACGCGCAACGAGATCCAGACGTGGCAGCTTCCGCAGTCCTTAAACGTCTCGCCCAAGGTGGAGATGGTCATCTTTGACGCCTCGCTGATGCAGATGGCCGAGGTGGCGTACGAGCTACGTGGTTCTACGGGCATCATGGTCGGGTCAGAGGAAAGTCCACCCGGCGAAGGCTATGTCTATGACAGCTTCCTGACCGATCTGGCAGCCTCTCCCAGCATGACCGCCAAGCAACTGGGCCAGGCCATCGTGACGCGCACCATGGCTACCTATGGCGCTCACGGCAACAACACGCAGTCTATGGTGGACCTGAGCCGGATGGAGACCGTAGCTTCTGCGCTTGACGCCTTTGCCGACCAGTTGCTCTACCGCCGAGACGTCGACCGTGCAGCCGTCTACTCGGCCCGCATTGGCGCGGAGAACTTCGCGTACGCCGATAACCGGGATCTGTACGACTACGCCGAACGCGTGCGTACCACAGCCACTACGCCGGAACTGGTGGCCTCGGCGGCGACGCTGCAGACGGCGCTCTCGCAGGCCATCCTGGCTGAGGGGCACGGCTCACAACATGCCGACGCCCACGGCCTGGCGATCTACTTGCCGGGCCCCGCCGCGTACCTGACCACCTACTCGAGTCTGGCCCTGGCCCGGATGACGGACTGGGACGCGTGGCTGCAGCAGCAGCCTGCGTCGCCGTAGGGGCGCGCCGCTGAACGCACTGAACGACTACAGGCGCCTGCAACGGGCGTTGCGACGCGAGTTCGACATCCTGACGGTGGAGCTATGCCCAGAGTGCGAGGAGCCCTGCTGCCGGGAGCCTTCGCGCGTGGGTCCGGTGGACCTGCTCCTGGCCGAGGCTGTGGGCTGGCGGTCCCAGGCGGCCCAGCCGCTACCGGACGGGCTCGACGAGGACGGCATCCCGGCGCACGTGGGCGCCCCCTGCCGCCATCTGGCTACCGGTGGTTGTACGATGCCTGCCGACCTCCGGCCATACGGCTGCACGGCCTACGTCTGCCGACCCATGCTGCGCAAGTTGGATCGCGTGCGAGGCGCCCGAGTACGGCGCCTCGTGCGGCAGATGGGGGAGGCCCACGAGGCCGTGCTTGCGCGTGTCCGTCGGCAGCAGCGCGGGGATCAACCCCTGATCTAGCCCGCCGAGGTGGGCCTTACGGCTCGGCACACTCCCCTGCGGGAGGCAGGGCCAGGCCGTAGGGGCACTCCGAGGCGCCGATGCGGACTGCCCAGGCCGAATCCCCGAAGGAGTAGTGCCAGTACTCGTCGCGGCAGTTCGAGAAGCCCACGTCCAGCATCGCTCGCACGAGTGTCTGTCGGTTGGCGTGGGCCTGGGGCGAGAGGCCCTGAACCCACGTGTAGGCGCCATCCCAGCGCTCGTAGGGTGTGTTCACGTCCAGAACTGAGCCATCGCGCCCGACCAGTTCCACGTCAATCGCGCCGCCTGTGCAGTGGCCGGGCGGCGCGGGCTGGTCGTACGGTGCAAAGAAGTGGTTCGTGGCCCTGCGTAGCGCCGATCTGGGCCACTCTGGATGCTCCTGCACCATGCGCTGGTAGAAGCCGTCGTAGTGGCGCTTCTGGACCGTGACGGTCCGCAGGGCCGTGCCTGCCCGAAGCCGAAGCCCCAGGGGCTCCAGCGAAGCAGCGGAGGCCTCCGCCATGGCAGCCACGGTCGCACGGAGCCACGGGCACGCCTTCACCGACACCAGCAGATGCGGACATGCCAGACGGATGTCGACCAGGGGCTCGCCGGTCTCCAGGATGCGGACGCGGTTCAGGGCCGCGACGGGCTCCGGCGCTCCCTGCTTCATGGTCGAGGCGATGCCTGCCCGCTTGGGCGGCTAGCCCTCCGCATCTTCGTCCTCGTCTTCGTCCTCAACCGCGCCGGAGCAGTCGGTGTAGCGGCTCACCTCCTCGCCTCGGAAGACATGCGCGACGAAGTCCTCGCGCTCGAACCTGGGCAGATAAGACGACGCGATGTCGTCGTCAATCTGGCTCATGATCTCTTCTTCGTCGGTGACGTTCACGTCGGTCTCGAAAATGACCGTCGCATGGATGGTGTCGCGGGCGAAATGCACGTCTACCTGTCCGGCCCTTCGCTCGCCATCCCAGATCAGGTAGATCTCCGAACTCTCAGTCCGAACGAGCCGCGAGAGGCGAAAACGGCCCTCCGACGGCTTGCCGTTGCGCGGTTGCTCGTTGCTCACGAGGGGTCTGCTCCTTCCGCGATGATGCGCTCGATTGCCAGCGCCAGGGCCTCGTCGCCGCCCTCCTGTTGGTGCCTGTTCGCCGCAGCGACCGCGGCCGCCGAAGCGCGCGGCATGGCTACGCCGAGGCCTGCGGCGGCAAGCATAGGGGCATCGTTGTCGCCGTCACCGAAGGCGAGGCACTCCGCGGATCCATGTCCGGCGCGCTGCGCGAGGTCCAGCAACGCGCCGGCCTTGCTTACCGACGGATGCATGAACTCAAGGTACTCGGGATTGGTCCGGGTAACGTAGGCCGCCTCACCCAGTTCCCGCCGGAAGCGGCCCTCAAGCTCCAGGATACTGTCAGGCTCATCAATGATGAGCAACTTGGTGGGGCTGCATCCCGCGAAGCGCGTGAGTTCGCCCGACGGCACGGGTACCGAACCCGTCTGCCGCTGGTAGTACCGCGCCCAGTGGCCAAGTGTGCGCACGTACATCACATCGTCGAGATAGAGGTTCAGGTGGAGGCCCTGATCCTCGCAGAAGCGGATCACGGGCTCGGCCACACCGGGCGGCAGCGGCGTGTGCCTGAGCGGGGCCGAAGAGTGCGGGAGGCGGACCATGGCGCCGTTGTAGGAGATGATGGGAGCCTCGAGGCCCAGGGCCGAGGCATACCGGGCGGTTGACTCGTGCGTTCGACCCGATGCCAAGACACACTGGACGCCTAGTCCCGCCAAGAGCAGGAGTGCGCGGCGCGTGCGCTCCGTGATCGTGTGATCGGGAGCCAGTAGCGTGCCGTCAAGGTCGAAGGCGGCGAGGCGGTATGGGAAGGGTGCGGTTGACATGGTGGGAGGACCAAACAGTGGAACGAAGTATACCGCCCATGCCTGCATTGACGGAACCGGCGGAGCCCGGCTATACTCAGCGGCTTGCGGAGAGGTGTCCGAGCGGTTTAAGGACCCCGTCTTGAAAACGGGTAGGCGATGAGCCTCGCGGGTTCGAATCCCGCCCTCTCCGCCACGCTATCTGGCTGCGCGCGCAGCCTCCAAGATGGCGTCGAGATGCGCGACGGTGGCGCCGGGACCAGTGAGCGCCGAGAGCGGCGAAGCAGCCAGGGCGCTGACGCTCCACGCTGGCTCAGGCCACCGACGCCCACCCGGTGGCGCACTGGGCGCCCCCACCGAACGTGCCACGGCGCCGATCGGGTCAACCGACCCAAGCAGCTCCAGCACGCGGTTGGCATCGGCCAGAGCCTGCCCCTGCCCGGCAATGTCGTCCTCTTCCGCTGCCGCACCGAACTGCGCGGCGCTCTCCATCAGCCCCTGCGCGAGCCCCTCGATGGCGGCCTTCCACTGCTCGCCGCTGGTCGGCGCGGGCGGGGAGGCAGGGAGCACGGCCCACGGAGGAGGCGACTTCGGCGGCGGAGCCTGTTGGGCCATGCCGCCGGCATCGGCGTCGATCGGCGTGGCGTCGCCCTCCAAGGTCGACACGCCCTGGAGCAGGGCATCGAACGAGAAGGCATCGGCGCCCTTCCTCAGGCGGTCGCGGAGGTTGGCGCTCTTATCAACTCGCACGGCTGAGGACCTCCTCGGCCAGCGACTCGTAGTTCTGCGCTCCCGAGGCCCGGCGGTCGAAGAGCGCGATGGGCACGCCCTCGATTTCGGACTCAGAGACGCGCACGTTCTTGTAGATCACTGTCTGGAAGACCTTGTCCCCGAACCGCTCACGGATCTCCGTCGCGATGGTCTGGTGCAGCTTGGTGCCGCGCTCCACCATGGTCAGGAGCACGCCCAACAGCTCGACCCGGAACCGCAGGCTCTTCGTCAGGTCGAGGATCATCTTGTTCAGCGTGTCCATACCGGCAAAGGCGTAGTACTTCGGTTCGGTGGGGATCAGCAGATGGCTGCAGGCGACGATCGCGTTCTGGGTGAGCGTCCCCAGCGACGGCGGACAGTCAATGAGGACCCAGTCATACTCGTCGACCTTCTCCAACTCCTCCAGCGCATTGCGGAGGCGGTATGCCTTATCGGCTGCCGGCAGCAGGACGGATTCGCAATGGGCCAGGTCGAGGTGCCCAGGGGCCAGCATCAGCGGCAGGTCGGCCACCTGATGCAGGATGGATGCAAGCGGGGTCTGCTCGTGGTCGTAGAGCACATGCTGTAGCGCCGTGTTGAGGTTGTACCACTCCACGCCGAGGCCCAGGGTCAAGTTGGCCTGCGGATCGAGGTCGATCAGCAGCGTTCGCTGACCGCGCTCGGCAAGGCAGGCGCCCAGGTTGGCCGTGGTGGTCGTCTTGGCGACGCCGCCCTTCTGATTGACGATGGCTACGATCTTCATGCAATGCGCCCCTCAGGCCCGGACTGCGCCGACGCGCTCACCAGCAGAAGCTTGGCGGCGGGCGCTTCCAGTGACCCGATGGGGTTGAACACCGTCCGCGGCTTGAGGATCACCCGGTTGAGGTCGTCCGGCGAGCGGCCCGCGACGAGGAACACGCCGGTCCGAAGGTCGTCAAGGAAGACCTGATAATCCTGCGCATTGGCCGGGTCGGCCACAATACGCAGCTTGGTCAGGTCTACGATGGTCTGCCAGAGCGGCGTGCCCGGCGGCACGGCTCGGTTCGGCGGGGCGAACCGGACGAGGTCGTCGGCGACAAACGGGTTGGCCCAGATATCGCCGATGGGGCACCACTCGGGCGGCGTCGAGCCTTCCAGCGGCGATGCGAGCGATATCCGGTCATTGGCAAGGCGGATGGGGTAGAGGAGCGTACGCCAGCGTCCACGGCAGCAGAGCGCTACGCCCAGATAGTTGGATCCGCGCGAGCGCTGATCCACCTCGGCTGCCACATGGTAGGCCTCCTTAACCCGGGTCAGTTCGCCCACGAAGGCGTATGCTGCGTGGTCGCCGTCGCGAAGGAATCGCCTGGCGCCGTCGACCGCAGGGGCGGGGCTTGCGCCCGGCTCCACGTCAAGCGTGAGGGCTTGCACGGCGCCGTCGGCCCGGTAGGCCAAAACGCCGGGACGCAGGCCACCTCTGGTGATGAACTCACCCGTGGCGCCGACGTCGAGTAACGCAAACTCAGTGTCAAAATCAAACGATTGGAGGGTCATAGGGTGATCCGGGCGCACCTAGCTCCGCGGGTCGGCGGCATGGCTGGTGGGTGATTGTAACGCCCTGTACGTTCGGATGTCAAGCGACGGCCCGTCGTTGCGCTCGCGAGGTACTCTACTTCGCCGACGTCGGGGCGCTGGGAGGGTGTGCGAAGTGGTGCGAGTGCTGTTCGTCTGTCTCGGTAACATCTGTCGTTCGCCCATGGCTGAGGCAATCTTTACACACCATGTCGCCGAGGCCGGCCTCGGCGACGAGGTCGCGCTGGACTCGGCGGGCACGGGATCATGGCACGCCGGCGAGGAGCCCCACCCGGGCACCCGCCAGGCGCTCAAACGGCGTGGCATCACCTTCGCGCACATCGCCCGGGCAGTGACGGCGGATGATTTTGTCAGTCAGGACCATCTGGTGGCTATGGACGCGGCGAACAGGGCCGACCTGCTGCGCCTGGGGTGCGATCCGGCGCGGGTCTCGATGCTGCTGGACTATGTGCCGGGCATGGCGGGCGAGGACGTACCGGACCCGTACTACACCGGCGACTTCGAGCACTGCTACCACCTCGTCGATGCCGGCTGCCGTGCGCTACTGCAGCGCATACGAGCCCACCACGCGCTGTAGCCTCGGCCGTGCGTCTCGACAGCGCCGCTCGTTGTCGGCTATAATCTGTGCTGGCCTTGTTGTGATCGCGGAGCGATGTCCGAGCTGGCCTAAGGAGCACGACTGGAAATCGTGTAACGGGGTTACACCTGTTCGTGGGTTCGAATCCCACTCGCTCCGCCATCCCCCTTTGGGAACGGTGACGCATAAAGTCCATGCGACGGATCAGGCAAGGGTTGTTGGCGGTCGCGGCATTGCCGCTGCTATACCTGGGCGTCACCTCAGCCGCATTCGTCTACAGGGCTCGCGCAGCCGATGCGATGGGAGCCCGGGTAGCCCTCACGGCGGCCACGCCTTTCGGCAAGTCCACCCGGCTTCTAGTCTTCTCTCCCCACCCCGACGATGAGGTCCTGGGTTGCGGAGGATCCATGGCCCAGGTCGTTCGCGCCGGCGGCTCGGTTCGGGTCGTCTACATGACCTCGGGCGATGCCTTCCGCGTGGCCGTGGAGCGCGCCAAGCGTCGCGTCAGCGTTAAGGCTGCCGACTTTATCGCGTTCGGTAAGCTGAGGCAGCAGGAGTCTCTAGGAGCGTTGCGCGAACTGGGCTTAAGGGCCGATGCCGCCTCCTTCTTGGGATACCCTGATCGCGGCCTCATGCCGCTGTGGCTGCGCAACTGGGCTCCCGACCAGCGGTTCCGGTCGCGCTACACGCGAGCGAGCGCTTCTCCTTACGATCGAGGCCACGCCAGTTGCCGGGGCTACTGCGGAGCCAACGTGATGACGGATGTCCTGGCCGCCATGGACGACTTCCGGCCCACAGACATCCTGGTCACGCACCCGTCCGATGACCATCAGGATCATGTGGCGACCAGCGCGTTCGTCACGCGGGCGCTGCAGGTGGCATCAGCCAGGGGGAGCGCCTGGGCTGGGCGATGTGCCCTGGGCTACTATCTGGTGCATCGTGCCGAGTGGCCGACGCCGCGATCCAGCGACCCCGAAGCGAACCAGCGTCCGCCCGTGGCGCTCTGTGGTCTGGATACGGACTGGATGTCGCGACAACTCACTCCGCTCGATGTGGAGCGCAAGCGGAGGGCCCTGGAGCGCTACGCGAGCCAGACCGCCATGATGCCCGCGTTCATGACGGCCTTTGTTCGGTCCACGGAGGTGCTTGGAGGCCTCACAGAGTTTCCGGTGCAGCCGCTAGCCGGCGTCGTGAGTACCGAAGCGCCGAGCGATGTGGCTTGGAGCGCCATACCCATGGCGATCCGCGACCCCGCCAACGACAGCATCCTGCGGAGTTTTCAGGGCGAGGCCGATATCGCCGATGCCCAGGTATGCCGCGACGAGGATCGGCTGTTCCTGCGCGTGCGAACGCGCGCACCGATCTCGCCTCGATGCTCGATCAGCGTCTTTATCCGCTACTTTGGCGACGACGCCGACGGCTCAGCCGGCGGCAGCCTCAACCTGACGTGCGGCCCACGCGGTCAAGTGGACCCGCCGAACATCATGGTGCAGACCGAGGGGCGTTGCGCCACACTGGCCGTGCCGCTCCGCGACGTGGGCTATTCGCGGCGACTGGCGATCACCGTCAGCGCGTCGGCGGCCGCGATGCCTGTCGATAGCACCGGCGTCCGCTTCCTGCGCCTCTAGCGGCCGCCTTTGGCCAGGTAGCGCCGTGGCGTCGCCCTGGCCCAGACCCAGTCGCCGCGCCGGTCCACGATCTCCATGTCGGCATGCGTCGACACCCGGGCCATCACGTCGGACCTGGTGACAACCGACGCGTCGCGTCCGGCCATGGCAGTGACAGCGCCCGCGGCGTCCTTCACCTCAAGCACCCGGTGTTCTATTACAGCCTCAGCCGAGGCATAGAAGAGCGCACTGGGACGACGCGAGCGGGAGATTAGGATGACGGGACGCCTATCGGCTCGTGTGGCCAGCGCGGTGAGCTCGTGCAGCGGCGCGGTGAGTAGCGCATCGGCCCGAGGCATCGCCTCCAACACCGCCACTCCCACGAATGCCGCCATCGATGCGCCCAATGCGGCCAGCGCCGCCGCAGGCCGTGCCAGTGCGGCCAGGAGGGCGGTCAGAAGGCCTCCCAAGCCCAAGATTAGCGCAAGATGCGCAGCAGCCGCCAGCAGGTCCACGGGAACCGTGATCGGCGCGATTGGCTTGCTGTTGTAGCGTTGGGCGACGGCCACCGCCGCGTCGGGCTGCTGCAGCACGGCCCAGACGGCCCAGCAGAGCAGCGCAGTGAGCAGCCCGCCCGCGGCCATGCCCCAGTGGATTCGGCGCCCCTTCAGAGCGTGGACGCACCACGCCGCACCGAGCGCGGCGGCCGGCGGGTACATGGGCAGGATGTAGCTCACGAGCTTGGAACCGCTGGCGCTGAACATCAGGAAGACGCAGACCGCCCAGATGCGAAGCAACGCATACCCGGATGCTCGCGGGCGGAGGGCCTCCGGCATACGGCTGACGACGGCCGCAGCGGTATAGGGGCTCCACGGCAGAAACCCGAGCAGGAACCCCGGCACGAAGAACCAGAAGGGCGCCAGGTGGCTCGTGTCTCCACCGCGGAAGCGGCCCAGGTGCTGCCGAACGAGGTACTCCTGCACGAAGGCGTCGCCGTTGGCTCGCCAGGCGGCGAGGTGCCACGGAAGCGCCACGGCGGTCACGATGACCACGAAGCCCAGCGCAGCCGGCAACCCGGGCCATGAGAGCCGGCGCAGCCCGCACCGTACCGCGACGATCGAGTAGACGCCGACCACCAGGCCGGGTAGCACGACGCCTGGCGCACCCTTCGCCAGTACTCCCAGTCCGCACGCCAAGCCGGCGCCGGCTAGGGCGAAGGTTCGGCGGCTCCCCTGAGCGGTCAAACCGGTGAAGAGCGCCAGCGTCGCCAGCGCCACCAGAAGGCATAGCGAGGCGTCTGTAGTCAGCATGCGCCCGGCAGCCAGCGGGATCGGGCTCAACGCCATAGAGGCGCCCGCGATCGCTGCGGCCCGCCGTCCCGCGAGCCGACCCGCCATCAGTGCGGCGAGGAGGCATGTGATCGATGCGGCCAGCGCTGATGGGAGCCGCGCTGCCGCCTCACTCTCGCCAAGGAGGCGCATTGATGCGGCAGCCGCCCAGTAGACCAGCGGGGGCTTCTCGTAGAAGGGCGTCCCATTGACCCTGGGTGTGACCAGGTCGCCCGTATGCAGCATCTCGCGGGCGCAGGCCGCGTAGAGGCCCTCGTCGAGGTCCATGATCCCGTGCCCACCCAACCTGAGCCCGAATGCGACGGCGCAGGCCGCCATCACGAGCACGATCACCGCGCCGTTCGCGCGCCGAGAGTTCATGGCTTGGCGGCGGGGTTGGGGCGCGTGGAGACGAGCTGCCACCGCCCGCTATCGTACTCCACAGGGAGGCTGTAGCCCAGCAGCTTTTCCAGTTCTGGAAGCCGGCGCGAGTCGGCCAGGATCACGCCGGTGGGCGCTATCGCTGCGAAGCGAGCCACCGGCGCAGCCTCACTTGCCTCAAGCAGGTAGGGAGCGTCCTGAGGTGGAAGCCGACGTCGGTAGATTCCGGCGGGCAGGTAGAAGTGAATGCTCGGGCGCCGCGGACGGCCGACGTAGATCGCGACCGGCCTGCCCTCGGCAGCAGCCCTGGCCGCACGGGCCGTTGCGGCGTGCAGAGGAGCGTTTACCGAGGCCTGGTACGCGCTGAGGCCCTGCCCGAAGGTCGTGATGATGAAGCCTGTCATCCCTGCCGCGCACATGCCGACGGCCAGCCGCGGAGCCCGCAGCGCCAGGCTGATAATCATCCCCAGCCCGGTAGCGCCCAGCACCGCGGCTGCGGCGCGGCCATAGACGACCATGCCGGGCGAGAGAAGGGCCTGGGCTTCGGGGTCGGTCGCCGCCGATGCTGACCGCGTCAGGTAGACGATGCCGGCCACCGAGGCAGCCAGCAGCACAGCCGCCGCTGATGCCATGCCGATTGTGTATCCCCGCCGCCGTGTAGCACCGAGCGCCGCCGCCGCGTACCCGCCGATCAGGATTGCCGCGGCGGGATACATGGGCAGGAGGTAGCTCACCAGCTTGGAGCGCATCAGGCTGAACAGCAGGACTGTGAGCACGCACCAGACGGCGACGAGGCGCCGCATCGACGCCGCGCCGGGGCCGCCGCCTGAGTGTACAATGCTGTGCTTAACCGCCCCCGGCAAGAGGAACGACCAGGGCAGCATGCTCGCCAGCAGAGCCGGAGCGTAGTACCAGTACGGCTGTGCGTGGTTGAACTCCTGGCCGGTAAGGATGCCCACATGGTGGTGCGTCCAGTACTGGTACCAGAACTGCTCCCCATGCGCCTGGAGGGCCAGCAGGTGCCACGGAAGGACTACCGCAAGGAAGACCGGAAGGCCGAACCACGGCCGCGTGCGTACAGCCGCCTGCAAGGTGTCTCGGACGCGCCCACGGTGCTCCCAGACCAGCCAGACGGCCACGCAGGGCAGGGGAATGAGACCGGGAACGCTCTTGGCGAGTACGGCGAGGCCCATGGCGCCCCAGGCTCCCAGGGACCATGCAAGCGATGGGCGCCCGGTGCTCCGTACACACTGCCAGAACATCAGGACAGACACCGAGACCCAGAGGGCCTGGTGTATGTCCATGGTCATCTGTCGGGCCGTGCCGATGAAGATCGGGCTGAGTGCCAGAACTGCGGCTGCGACCAGCGCCGCGGACCGGCCGAACCAGCGACGGGCGACAGCCCACGTGAGACACGTCAGGCCGCCGGCGGCCATGGCTACCGGGAGCCGCGCCGCCCATTCCGTGACGCCGAACATCCGAAAGCTCGCCACAACCTGCCAGAGTGCGAGCGGGGGCTTGTCGTAGAACCATATCCCGTTGACGCTGGCAGTCACCAGGTCGCCGCGCAGGAGCATCTCGCGGGCCGCCTGAACGTAGAGGCCCTCGTTGAAGTCAAAGAGGCTGGGCGTTCCGAGCCGCCAGAAGAAGCAGACCACACAGAGGGCCGCCACGGCAAGGCCATCGATGGCGAGACCGCCGGCTCCTCCGCCGGGGCCTGCATCGCGTGCGGCAGCCGGCTCCTGATCCCTGACCGACTTCCGTTTGCGCAAACGCCCTAGTCCATGGGCTGCCGGGCAGCTGCCAGTGCGGCGTCGTAGTTGGGCAAGTCGGTCACTTCGGGCACGTACTCCACGTAGCTGATGACGCCGCCGTTGTCGATCACGACGACCGCTCGGCACAGTAGCCGGAGCGACTCGATCAGTACACCGTACGCGCGCCCGAAGTCGCCCGTCATGTGGTCACTGGCCGTCTGGATCTGGTGCGTGCCCTTCTCGTTGCAAAAGCGCGCCTGGGCGAATGGAAGGTCCATGCTGACGGTGAGTACCTCGACCTCCAACGGAAGGCTGATAGCCTCGTCGTTGAAGCGGACGGTCTGCCGCTCACACACAGGCGAGTCCAGGGACGGCACAACGGAGAGGACCAGTGTCTTGCCCTCGAAGTCGCCCAGTGTCAACTCGCGCAGGCCGTCGGGGCCGCGCTGGATCAGCGTGAACTCGGGCGCCGGATCGCCTACGGCCAACTCGGGGCCCGTCAGGTCCAGCACGGCGCCGCGCATGGTTACGGAACGGTCGGACATAGCGGCTCCTCTGTTGAGCCCGTAGCGAGGCTCCGTCAGATGAATATCCTGTAGACCTGTAGGCCGTTCGCTGGGCCGAAGATGGCCCAGAACGCACCGAACACATAGTCGCCCAGGATGAGACCCATGAAGAAGGGAATGAAGGAGTTATGCGCCTTCATGCCACCAAATCTAACAATAAGCGCCTTTATGAACCAACTTATGAAGAACGCGAACCAGAAATAGTCCATGGCGAATGAGACCGCCAGCGCGTATCCCGCTGGATGGAACGGCCACCAGAGGAAGGCTCCCCGCATGACCCTCAACCCGAGCACCATTAGCGCTCCGCCGGCTGTGTAGGCCATCTGGGTCATGTTGCGCTTCTCGGGCGTCTGCATCCATCCTGCCAGGCGGTCGAACGATTCGAACCCAAGCCAGAACTTGTAGCCCAGAGACCGGCCGGTGGCGCCGGCATCGAACGTCACATGGAGGTTGGCCCAGAAGGCGCAGACCGTAGCGAAAAGCGTGGCGCCGACGATCAACCAGACCAAGCGACGCTGCTGCATCCGACCGCCCTCGGCCATACGGAAGGCCTCGATGTGGTTGGGCATCGGGTGGTTTCGGTAGCAGCGGTTGTACCAGTAGAGCACCGACATGGTGGTCAGGTTCTGCGGCCCGACCTCGGTGACGCCGAACAGGCTGGTGATGACCGTCCTGGGGTTGACAAAGTAGATCTCATGCGGAGTGCCCAGCTCCGCGCGGACGCGGGTCATGGCCACCGCCAGCAGGAAGAAGAGCCCGAAGAACAGGAAGCTGACCCAGGTCGCCGTCGCTGTCACCGATGTGAACCAACCGAGGAACCCGATCCCGACCGCGAGGCCGATGAATGCGATCCTGTATCCCCGTTGGTCCTCGGGCGTGGTGCCCTTGACTTCGCCGCGGGTGAAGGCGGCGCGCCACGCTCGCACGAACTGGCCTCTGAGCGCCCAGAGGATCACGGCGCCCAGGGCGATCCACGCGCCGCTGGCCTGGTTCTCGAAGTAGGGGAAGCCCATGTTGGCGGCGGTGTCCCAGCCTGCCACGGCGCCCACCACCTGGAACGCCTTACGGGCAACATAGAAGAACCAGCAGGAGAATGCCAGGTCGAGCGGCATGAAGTAGGCGAGGCCGATGGCAAAGGGATACATGGAGATAGGCAGCGTGCCCATGGCGTTCCAGGGGCGCTGGTTGAAGAACTGGATCAGTTCGTACTGCTTCACCTGCTCCAAATAGGGCCATGACGGGTAGAGGTAGTGCATCCCGTTCACGAAGTCGATTACCGCCGCGACGGCGAACCCGCCCCACATCATGCGGCTCTTCCAGAACTCGCGACCCTCCGACGCCGGGTTGGTCATGGCCAGCGGAAGCTGGACGATGGGGAAGGCGAGCTTCTCGTTCTCCGTCCAGGCCTTGCGGATCAGGATGCTGATGCAGAGGCACATGCCGATGAGTGCACCCAGAAAGAGCGTCCACCATGCCAGTGGCCCCAGGAAGGGGTAGAGATAGCGCGGATCGCGCCAGTTGACGCCGCCCTGGTAGAAGGCCTTGATCGCGTCCTTGCCACCCGGGTCCGTGTCCTGCACGAGCAGAAAGTCCAGAGGCTTCAGGTACTCGAAGAAGGTTGAGTAGCGTCTCTCCGGCGTGTTGTAGCGGTCCGCATGTGCGATGATGCCGAAGAGGTTCTGGCTCAGGTCATGACCTGCCAGCACGCAACCTATGACGAGCATCACGTAGATGGCCAGTAGCTCGCCCTGATCCAGCACCCAGCTTGGCCGGAAGCGCCGCACGGCGAAACCCGCCGCGCAGAGCAGGAAGAGCATGAAGATGGGCGTGATGAACAGCGGAAGGCAGGTGCCGTCCAGCGTATACCACCGCACCTCGTCTACAATGATCCAGTAGGCGTTGATCGGCATCAGCAGCATGCCGATCAGGATCGCCCTGAGAGTGATGCCCTTGGAGCGTGGAAGATGCGGCTGAGTTGCGCCAATTCCCGCGGCGGGGCCGCGTGAGTCTTGTTCGAGGTGAGCGGACATGCCATATGGTAACACCGTCAGGCCCCAAGATGCAAGCGGCATTGCGAAGACGGGCCCCGGATACGCTGCCCTGATACGCCAGGCGACGCCATGAGGGTGTTCCATTACCGTGGCCGCGCTTCGGACGGTTCGGTCGCTGAGGGCTCCGTCGAGGCGCCCAACTCGGCGGTGGCGGCCGGCCGTGCCAAGGCCCTGGGAGTTGAACTGGAGTGGATCCGGGAAGCGGCGTCGCAGACCGGGCCCGCTCCGCAGCCTGGAAGAACGGAGGTTGCCCCGGCGAGGCGTCGATCTGAGAGGGCCGTGGCGTCCGCTGCGCCGGGCATCTCGCTGGCGGAACTGGCGGCCTTCTTCCGGCAGTTCGCCACGCTCATTCGCTCCGGAGTGCCGGTAGTCCAGTCGGTGGGTTCGCTGGAGCGTTCGGTGAGTAGCGCCAGGCTGAAGGTCATCCTGGCCGAGTGCAGCCGCCGCCTCGGTGACGGCGAGCGGCTATCCGATGTGATGGAGGGTTACCCGTCGGCCTTCCCGCCGTTGGCGCTGGAGATGATCCGCGCCGGTGAGACGGGAGGCATGCTGGAGACGATGCTGTCGCGCATCGCCGACCATCTGGAGCGGGATCTCGAGATGAAACGGCTGATGGCCCGTCTCACGCTTTACCCCAAGCTCGTGGTCGTGACGGCCTTCCTCCTGCTCGGACGCAGCGGCTTCACTGAAATGACGCCCGCCTTCTCACGGTGGGTGATCGGCATGATGGGCATGGAGCGCTACACGACGCTGGACTACCTTGGCGACACCGTCTTCACCCTGGGCGCGGTCCTGGCCGCCTGGTGGCTACTCGGCGCTGCTTCACGCATGGCCGGAGCCCGCTGGCCCGCCTACGGGATCACCGTTGAGCGCCTGAAGATGGCCACACCGGGATTGGGCACCGTTGTCCGCGAGTTCGCCCTGACGCGGTATGGGCGCGCCCTGGGCGCCCTGTATGGATCCGGACTTCCGTTGGGTAGCGCTGTGGCGGTAGCGGGCCGGGCCTCCGGTAGCGCGGCTCTGGCACGGGCCGCCGACGGCATCGCTGCCAAGGTCTCCGCAGGGTATGGTCTTTGCGCCGGTATGCAGGAGACGGGCTTCTTCCCGCATACGGTGCTGGAGATGGTCTCGACGGGCGAGCAGACGGGCAATCTGGACACCATGCTGGAGAAGATGGCCGAGTACCTGGAGGCCGATGCTCAGTCCAAGGCCCATATGCACGCGCATCTCTTCGCCACCGGGGTATACCTTGTCGTTGCCGCCATGGTGGGCCTGGCCGTGGCGCGGTTCTACATGGGCTACGGTAGCGCGGCGGGACAGGCCGCTGCCGGCGCGGGAGTTATCATCTGTCTCTGAGGAAAGCATGACGCCGGCCGGCTCAAGAACCCACTATGAGACCCTGGGTCTCCCAGAGACAGCCTCGCCCGAAGAGGTTCGAAGCAGGTTTCGGGAGTTGGCGCGCCGCCACCATCCCGACATCGACAAGTCGCCGGGCGCTTCGTCACGCTTCAAGGACATCAACGAGGCGCACCGGGTGCTCTCGGATAGCGGTCGCCGAACCGCCTACGACTACGAGCTCCGCTCTCGGCGGGCCGCACGGCGGCCAGAGCCCAAGCCTGCCGCCGCGCCGCCATCGAGCCCTTCGTCGGGCACTGCGCGTGCGTCCGGTCGGGCAGGTTCGTCCGCCGCCGGGCCGGGCTTTGCCGCGCAGGCCCTGCTTGACCGCGCGCGGGCCCACTTCGGCAAGATGCAGTTCCATGAGGCCGAGCGCGAGTGCCGCAAGGCCTTGGGCCTCGCCGCGAGCTATGCTCCCGCGTATGAGCTGATGGGCGACATCCACCGGGCCTGCGGTAGGCGCAACGAGGCGCTATCCATGTACACCTACGGCATCCAGATAGATCCCCGGAACTCCACGCTTCGAGCCAAGTTCGACAGCCTGATGAGCGTGGACGCATCAGCGGCTTCGCACCACCATCGGCTCCGACGGGCCAGGCCGGTGGCGGTGTTCGTGAGCCTTCCGTTCCTGCTTGGCCTCATCTACGCGCTGGTGGCGCCGACGGAACCGGTGGCGCCGGAGATGTTCTTCGTCGCATGGCCGGCTACGACGGGCGTCGTCCTTGCGGCTGCAGGCTTCGTGGTGGGGGCGTCGATGTCCCTATCGGGGTACCTGTCGTCGGCACGGGAGGAACTGCTGTTCACGGCTTCGGGACGTAGCGGCACCAGCACCGTGCCGCTCGGCATCATCCTGGCGGGCTTCGCAATGATGTGGTTCTACGCCAGCTTCATCGTCTACTTAGTGATCGCCGCCCGCCAGGATCGCGTCTCGCTCTCGGTTCTGCTTGCGTTCGGCGCCTCGCTTGTGCTGACGGTGGTCGTGGCGCTTTTGTGCGTTGGTAGCCTGACGCCCCTGCTGGCCTTCGGTGCGAACTTCACCTTCCTCGGCTTCGTGCTGGGTTGGTCGGCCGCGACCGCGGTTCGCTGATGGGCACGCTGCCGTAGGGCTGAGACGACCAAAAGCCCCCGGCACCGGATTCATACCGCTGTCAGGGGCTTCCCGTCTACGCATCAGTCAGCTACGCCGTCCTTGGCGTCGGGCAAGCCCGAGGAAGAGACGGTCGGTTACCTCGTGGTGCGGTCTATCCGTGCGTAACGTTCGCGGCCTGCGGCCCTTTAGCGCCGTCCACGATGTCGAAGGCTACAGCCTGCCCTTCGGCAAGGCTCTTGTAGCCGTCCATCTGGATGGCCGAGTAGTGTACGAAGATGTCCTTACCGTCAGCAGTCTCGATGAAGCCATACCCCTTGGCGTCGTTGAACCACTTCACTTTCCCGGTCGGCATTACTGAGGAACCCCCCTTAGCGCCGGCCCTGCCTGACGAGGGCCGCCCGTGTATGCAGTATATCACTGTGCTACATACCTGTCAATGTGGCCTGCTCAACCGGTGTTCATCGCAAGTCCGCCGCGTCGAGGGCCTTCTCGGCTACAACTGCCATGCAGGCCATGCCGTGAACCAGTGCAGCATCATTGAAGTCGTACCTGCAGTCGTGGCCCACGGCATTGTCACCGATGCCGAGGCGCAGGAATGCTCCGGGTGCATGACGCAGGTAGACGCCGAAATCCTCGGCGCCCATGGAGGGTGCGTGAAGCTCCGCCGTGTACTCGGCGCCCAGTCCGGCGCGCGTCGCTTCGACGGCCACGACGGTCCAGGTGGGGTCGTTCACCACGGGATCGACGCCCGTGTGGATGGTGCAGGTGCAGGTTGCCCCTTGCGAGGCACAGACGCCGCGCGTCGTCTCTTCCAGCGCACGCGGCAAGGCCTCGCGCACCGAGGCGGACAGGGCCCGCATGGTACCGGTCAGCGTGGCCGACGACGGGATGATGTTAGTGGCCGTTCCCGCGTGGAATGTGCCGAAGGTGATGACGGCGGGCTCCAAAGGGTCGATCTGGCGCGCGACGATCTGCTGCGCGGCGATCACCACCAGCGCCCCGATGGCGATGGGGTCGCGGGACAGGTGCGGGTAGGCCCCGTGCGACCCGCGGCCCTGGATGACGATCTCGAAGGTATCGGTAGATGCCATCACGGGCCCCGGCTTGGTGGCAATTGTACCCACGTCCACTCCAGGCCAGCCATGAAGCGCGAATATGGCTGATACGCCGTTCATGGCTCCGTCGGCGCACATGGCGGCTGCCCCCGCGACGGTCTCCTCGGCGGGCTGGAAGATGAGCCGCACGGTTCCGCGAAGCCGGTCGCGCGCCGCGGCCAGCACGGAGGCGGTGCCGAGCAACATCGCCGTATGGCCGTCGTGACCGCATGCGTGCATCACACCGGGGCGCTGCGACGCGTAAGATAGCCCGGTGGCCTCCTGGATAGGCAGGGCGTCCATGTCGGCGCGCAAGGCCACCATGGGACCTGGAGACCCGCCCACGATGTCGCATACGACGCCATGCCCGCCTACGCCGGTTCTGGTCGATAGGCCGAGACCGGCCAGCGTTTGGGCGACCAGTGCGGCGGTCTCCCATTCCTGGCCGCTCAGTTCAGGATTGGCATGAATGCGGCGCCGCAGGTCACGGGCCCAGCTTTCGACGGCCGCAGCTCGGGCCAGCCATGGTTCACTCATCGGGCATCTTCTCCCCATCGCCGCACGGACCGAAGCTACGCGGTGTGTAGGCCCCATTCAGAATGCCATGCTCGCGGCACTTGGCGCTGAACAGCCGCAGGCCGGCCTCCGCCGTGGGCGTCAGCCGGTACCGCATGGTCTCGGTTAAGTACCCATGCACGAGCGCGGTCGGCTGGCCAAGCCATCGCGCCCAGCCGCCGGAAAGCGCATCGGCCTGTGCCATGCCCCGGTCGAGGGCTTCGTTCAGGAGCGCTGCCGCGGTGCGCCAATCCAGGCCGTCACGTCCGATCCAGGCGGCGAAGACGAAAGGAAGCCTCGTCATCGTGTGCCACGCTGCGCCCAGGTCCAGCACCCTCAGGCCGAGCGGCGCCTCGGCCTCCAGGGCGCCGATGATGAGCGCGGCGTCGGCACGTCCTAACATGCTCCGGACATCCGGCGGCATGGGCAGGATCTCCGGCTCGTAGCCGTAGGTCTCTCGCCACCATATGCGGGCCAGGGCCACTGACGTGAGGGAGGAGGTGTCGGCAGCAAGCCTTCTGACCTGGCCAGGCTCGTTCCTGCAGAGCACCCGCACCGTGAGCACAGGGCCCTCGGAGGCGATGACAGGTCCGGGCAGGTAGCGCAGGTCAGGTCGGCGAACCAACTCGATGCTGGAGACCAGGGCCAGGTCGAGTGCGCCCTCGTTCAGGAGTGTAGCAAGGCGATTGGGCGGCTCGTACCGGATAGTGAAGCCAAATGGGCAGTCCGGCTCATGGAGCCAGCTGGTCAGCGGCGCGGCGTTGACGTAGGGCACCGAGCCCAACCGCAAGGGCCTCACCGGACGAACACCCCGTCGAGCACGGTGAGTAGGCAGAGGGTAACGCTGAGCCACCCGTTCACGGCAAAAAAGGCCGTATCAAGGCGCGATAGGTCGTTGGGCCGCACGATGCCGTGCTCATAGGCGAGGAGCGCCGCAGATACGGCCACCCCGATAAGGTAGAGCGGGCCAAGATGCAGCACCGCGTAGATCCCGAGCAGGAGGCCCACCGCGCCCACGTGCATCACGCTGGACAGCGCCATAGCCCTTGCACCGCCGAGCCGGACCGGCGCCGAGTGGAGGCCCTCACGCCGATCGAAGCCCTCGTCCTGCAGCGAGTAGAGGACGTCGAAGCCGCCCACCCAAAGCGCGACAGCCGCCGATAGCATCAGCGGCGCCGCATGCCAGGGACCGCCCAGGGCCAGCCAGGCGCCGGTGGGCGCGATGCCAATGGCTACGCCGAGCCAGAGGTGCGACCACGATGTGAACCGCTTGGCTAGCGAGTAGGAGAGCACCGCAGCCAGCGCGAAGGGCGACAGGGCAAAGCAGAGCGGTCCCAGCATGCCCGCGGACACGACCAGTCCGGCGCAGGTACACAGCGTCAGCGCGGCGGCTGACTTGCGCGTGATGATCCCCGCCGGAATGGCCCGCGTGGACGTGCGCGGATTCCGGGCGTCGATGTCGGCATCGACGAGCCTGTTGAAAGCCATGGCGGCCGTGCGGGCGCAGACCATGGCTACCAGCACCCAGAGCGTTGAACGGAGCGAGGGCCAGGCCATCCCCTGGTACCGCGTTGCCAGGGTCGCGCCCATGGCGGCGAAGGGTAGCGCGAAGACGGTGTGCTCGAACTTCACCAACTCACCGTAGTCGCCGATCCTGCGGAGGACCCCGGTCATGGCGCTTCGTACTGCCAGGGCGGGACGACCGTCGGGGTAATGCCGATCTGATGCAGCGCCCGAGCCGCCACGGTGTCTGCCAGATCGTCGATGCATTTCGGCTTGTTGTAGAAGGAGGGTGATGCCGGTAGCACCACCGCTCCCGCCTCGGTCAGCGCGGTCAGGTTGCGCAGGTGTACCAGGCTCAAGGGCGTCTCGCGCACCACCAGTACCAGCGGGCGGCGCTCCTTCAGGCAGACGTCGGCGGCGCGGGTCACGAGGCCGTCCGAGATGCCCGCCGCGATCCGGCCCGCCGTGCCCATGGAGCAGGGGATGATGACCATGCCGTCGTGCGTGAACGATCCGCTTGCAGGAGGATGGAAGTAGCTACGCGGATCCATCACTCGAACGTTGGGGCAGGGGAGGCCCGCCAGGCGCGCAGGATCAGGATCGGCCGCAAAACCGGGCAGGTCCAACTCCAGCTCGGCCACCTGCAGGGCCTGCTGTGAGTAGGCAAGAAAGATCTCGTCAAATGCGGGGAGCGCTATGCGGAGGAACCGGGCCGCATAGATGGCCCCGCTCGCACCGGTGACCGCCACAACCAGCCTGCCGGTCCTCATGCCGCCACCGCCTCAGCGGGGGGCTGTCGCAAGTCCGCGAACGGGTCGCCCCGGCGCGCCACCGCCATGGCTGCGAGGCCGCAGAGGAGCCCCACTACAGCGCCGCCCAGCACGTCGAGAGGCCAGTGGTCGGCCATGTAGACCCGCGAGAAGCCGATGAGGCTTGCCGCGACGAGGGCGGCCCCTGTGGTGCGCGCGAGGCGCCGACGGCCGCTGACCAGCACCGCCACCGCGCCAACCGCGAACGATGTAGCCGTATGGCCCGATGGGAAGCCGTTGGCGCGCAGGGGCCTTCGTCCTGGCACGCCTCCGAGCCGTGTCTCCAGATGCCTGCCTTGCCGGTGCTGAAGCGTGTAGAACCAAACGGGTCTCATGCGAGGCGATACGACGGAGAGCGCCACCTTGGCCGCCGGCGCGATGATGCCTGCCAGGAGTGTCGCCAGGAGCATGGGGCCGAGCCACCGGAACTGGGCCCCCAGGGCCGCCCTGGTAGGCCGCCGCCATCCACGCCCATCGGAGCCCGAACGGCACGCGAGGACGGCGGCGACCGCCAGCATCGCCAGGGCCTGCACGTGTCCCAGCCCGAGGTCCGTGATATGAGGCATCAGGCGGTCCAGGAATGGGGTGCGGCAGGTCGCGGCGATCTCCAGCATGGTGCGCCGGTCCCAGTTTATGACGGCCTCCCAGAGCCCATGCCACGCCATCACCGGTCGCCCGCATCCAGTCCGAGCGCCGGCCAGAGCTCATCGACGCGACCGCGAACCTCGGCGGACATGGTGATAGCCTCGGGCCAGGCGCGCTCGTAGCCCTCAGCGGCCAGCTTCTTGGTGCAGTCGAAGCCGATCTTCGAGCCATAGCCCACCTGCCGTGATGCATGGTCGAGTACGTCGATGGGCCCGCGCGTCACCTGCATATCGCGCTCGGGATCGATGTTGTTGGCGAACCGCCAGAGCGCTTCATCCAGGTCCTGCACGTCGACGTCGTCGTCGAACACGAGAATGACCTTGGTAAACATCAGTTGGCCCAGGCCCCAGAGCGTGTTCATCACCTTGAAGGCGTGGCCGGGATAGCGCTTTCGGATGGAGACCAGGGCCACGTTGTGGAAGCAGCCGTGGACGGGCAGGTGCATGTCGACGATGTCCGGCGCCACGAGCTTGATCAGGGGCAGGAAGACCCGCTCTACTGCCTTGCCCATCCACCCGTCCTCCATGGGCGGACGGCCCACGATGGTAGCCGGGTAGACCGGGTTGCGGCGCTGCGTTAGCGTCGTAACGTGGAATACGGGGTAGTCCTCGACGGGCGTGTAGAAGCCGGTGTGGTCGCCGAAGGGGCCCTCGGGGCGGGTCTCGTCGGGGTCGACGTAGCCCTCCAGCACCATCTCGGCCTCGGCGGGGACAGAGAGGTCCACCGACTTGCAGCGCACCATCTCCACGGGCTTCCGGCGGACGAACCCCGCGAAGAGCATCTCGTCGATGCCCGGCGGTAGGGGAGCGATGGCGGCGAAGGTGCAGGCGGGATCGCCTCCCAGGGCAACGGCGATCTCGATGCGCCTGCCCGCCTGTCGTGACTGCCGATGGTGCTCCGCGCCGGACTTATGGAGCTGCCAGTGCATGCCCGTGGTGTTGTGGTCGTAGACCTGCATGCGGTACATGCCGACGTTGCGCTTGCCCGTTGCGGGGTCGTGCGTGAAGACGAGGGGCAGCGTGACAAACGGTCCGCCGTCCAGCGGCCAGCATGTGAGGATTGGCAGGCGCGACAGGTTCACGTCCGGGCCTTGCAGGACGACCTCTTGGCAAGGCGCCGAGCCGACCGTACGGGGCGGCACCGCAGCCAGCCGCTGGAGTTTCGGCAGCAGTCGTAGCCGCTCCCGCCAACCTGTGGGTATCTCGGGTTTGGCCAGGTCGGCGATCTCGGCGGCCAGGTCCTCGATGTCGCCCACGCCCAGGGCCATGGAGATGCGCTTCCGAGAGCCCATGGTGTTGATGGCAACCGGCATGCCGTAGCCCGCGGGCTGCTCGAACAGGAGCGCCTTGCCGCCGCCAGGAGACTTCATGACGCGGTCGGCGACCTCGGCGATCTCCAGGTAGGGGCTCACGGGCGCCGATATACGAACCAGCTCGCCGTGTGCCTCTAGATCGCGCAGGAATGCCTGAAAATCCTGGTAAGCCATGCTCTTCCCTGTGTGCGCCGGGATCGGGTCGACGCGCCTGCCGAGTATACCTGCGGGTAGCTTCTGGAGCCCGTCGGCGGTCGGGCCGGGGCCGAGGCTCCATGCCGTATAATATGCCGTCGTAGCCATCGGAGTTGCCGTTCAGCCGAGTGCGGAGGGGAGGTGCCGTATGCCGCTCTATGCCGGCGTCTGCGAGACCAACATCACGCCGCCCGTTGGGGTTTGGATGGGCGGATACGCCTTCCGCCCCACGCCGTGCGTGGCCATCCACGATGAGCTCCATGCCCGTGCCATCGTCTTCCACGACGGCGGCACGCCGGTCGGCATCGTGTCGGCCGACCTCATCGGCTTCAGCGACGGCATGGTGCAGCGCGTTCGGCAGTCGGTTTTTGAGGCCGTCGGCATTCCACCCGAAGCCCTCCTGCTCAACGCCTCGCACACCCACGGTGGGCCGAACGTCAAGGAGTTCAACGCCATGGGTCCCATCGACGAGGCCTATGTCGACATCCTGACGCGCAAGATCGTCGGCGCCGTACGGCAGGCCGCGGAGACCCTGAAGCCCGCGCAGCTCTCCTACGGTAGGGCGCCGGTCCAGGTCGGAGTGAACCGCCGGGCCGCGGTCGCCGGCGGCGGGACCACGATCGGCCACAACTACGCCGGTCCCATCGCGCCATACGTTGACGTCCTCGGCGTATCGGAGCCCTCGGGCGGCCTGTTCGCGATTATGTTTACCCACGCGTGCCACGGCACGACATTGGGCGGCGACAACCTGCGGATCACGGCAGACTACTGCGGCTACGCAGCCGATGCCGTGCGGCGGCAAACCGACGGCAAGGCGACTCCGATCTTCCTTCAGGGCTGCTCGGGCAACATCAACCCCATGCACCGCGCCACCTTCTCTGCGGCAGCGCAGAACGGGCGGTTGCTCGGAGGCGCCGCCCTGCAAGCGTGGCAGGATGCGGGTCCGCTCATGGAGGACGAGCCTATCTCCCACGCGGTGCGCAAGGTGCAACTGCCCCTGGTTGCCCCGCCGCCGATTGAGGCGTGCCGCGAGGCGGCGGCGCGCTGCGAGCAGCAACTGGCGGCCGACCGCGCCGCCGGCGGCGTTGGGGCGATCCTAAACTCCGAGGGCTTGCTGGCCTACGCCAGACTGGAACTGCAGATTGCCGAGGCCGGCAGCCCGCCGGAACCTGCCCAAATGGAAGTCCAGCGCATCACGGTTCAGGGCGCAAGCTTCGTGGGCATGCCCGCCGAGGTCTTCGTGCAGTACGCGCTGGACCTCGATGCCCAGGCGCTGGGCCCGGTCTTTACGCTAGGCTGCACCAACGGTGCACACAACTACCTGCCCACTGCGGCGGCCTACGAACTGGGGGGCTACGAGACCAACCACGCCCACCGCTACTACCACAGCCTGATGTACTCAGCCGAATCGGAGCGTATCGTTCGGGAGGCCCTGTACGACCTGCTGGGCGTCTCCGAGCCGGATTGGACCCCATACTCCGCGTGAGCCACCTCGCGGAATCACCCTTCGAAGGCGCGCGCGCCGTCCTGTTCGATCTGGACGGCACGCTCGTCCACTCGTCCATCGATTTCGCCGCCATGCGCGACGGGCTTCGGGGTTGGGCGACCACACGCGGGCTTGCCGCGCCGGAGGGACCATTCGACATCCTTGGCTACGTAGCCGTAGCCACGGACCATCTGGGCCTGACGGCCGGCGCCCATGCGGCATATGAATGGCGGTCCGGCGCCCTGGCCTTGCTGGAGAGGATGGAGCAGGACTACTGCCTTCACGCCGAGGCCATGCCCGGCGCCGTTGAGGTCCTGAGCGCACTGATGCGGCAAAGCGTAGCATGCGCCATCGTCACGCGCAACTGCCGCGCCGTGGCCGCTAGGCTGGTAGCCGCGGTGGGTCTGGAGGCATTGCCACTCGTGACCCGCGACGACACGCCCTACTGGAAGCCCGATCCGCGGCACCTCTGGGCGGGACTCGCCGTCACCGACGCCCATGGCGCCCCCTGTGTGTCCATCGGTGACCACTGGATGGATGCGCGCGCCGGTCGAGCCGCGGGCGCTACAACGATCGGGCTGCTGCATGGGCGCACGCCGGCGGCTTACGCCGAGTGCCCGCCGGACTGGCTAGCGGAGGATCTGTCGGCTGTCGCGGCGTGGGCGGCGTAGATCTGCATGCAACCCGACCTCAGCATCGTCATCGTTAACTGGAACACGCGCGACATGCTGCGCGATGCGCTCAACTCGCTGCTGCAGCCGGGCTCCAGCCTGTGCCTGCAGGTCATCGTCGTGGACAACGCCTCGGCCGACGGTAGCGCAGCGATGGTCCGGACCGAGTTCCCCATGGTGGAGTTGGTCGACAACACCGGCAACACCGGGTATGCAGGGGGCAATAATCAGGGGATGCGTATGGCCTCAGGCCGCCACACGCTGCTCCTGAACCCCGACGTGGTGGTTCCGCCCGACACGCTGGAGGGGGCGTTGCAGGTGCTCGAGGCGGACCCGAGGATCGGCGCACTGGGCTGCCGCCTCATCGGCGCGGACGGCCGGACGCAACGTTCCGTGCGTGGCTTTCCGACGCCTGGGTCCATTTTGTGGGAGGCGCTGGGCCTGTCGCGCCTATTCCCGGCCAGCCGGGTCTTCGGGGCCTATCGGATGACCCACTTCGACTATGGCTCGCAAGCGGACGTGGACCAGCCCATGGGCACCTTCCTTCTGCTGCGAGGCGAGGCCGTGCGCCGGGTGGGCCTCTTGGACGAGCGGTTCCCGATCTTCTTCAACGAGGTCGATTGGTGCTATCGGGCCAAGAAGAGCGGCTGGCGGATCGTCTACACGCCTGCCGTGCAGATCAAGCACTACGGCGGCGCCAGCACGGGCCAGGTCGCGCCGGCCATGGCGTGGGAGTCGCGTCGCGGGTTGCTTGCGTATTACGGAAAGCACTATGGCGAGCTAAGGTATGCGCCGATCAGGACGCTGGCAGCGGCCGCGTCCTGGGTGCAGGCGTGGCGCGTCGCCGCGCGGAGGGGAGCCCAACGCAACCATGCCGCATGACCTCTCCGTGGTGATCCTCAACTGGAACACCTGCGCCGACCTTCGGAAGTGCCTCGGGTCCATCTTCGGGCAGGCGTGGCGCTCGGCTGTGCAGGTGGTGGTGGCCGACAACGCTTCCGAAGACGAGAGCAGGGCCATGGTCGTCGCCGAATATTCCGGCGCGACGCTCTGCGTGCATCCATCGAACCTGGGTTTTGCCACCGGCAACAACCGGGCCCTGCCGCACGCAGACGGCCGCTACGTGCTCTTCCTGAACCCGGACACTGTCGTCACGGAAGGCGCGTTCGATGCCCTGGTCGCCTACGCCGACGCCCACCCGAAGGCTGGGATCGTGGGGCCTAAGCTGCTCAACGGCGACGGCTCGCTCCAGTTCAGCTGCAGGGCGTTCCCTGACCTCGGCGCGGGCTTCTTCCGGAACACGCCGCTGGGCCGCCTCTTCCCCAAGAACCGCTTCACGTCCGACTACCTCATGAGCGACTGGGACCACAATGAGCCGCGCTCCGTGGACTGGGTCTCGGGGGCGGCGTTGATGATCCGCCGCGACGCCTTGGAGCGCACGCAGGGCTTCGACGAGGGCTTCTTCATGTACTGCGAGGATGTGGACCTCTGCTACCGCGTCCACAGCCTGGGCCATCTGGTGGAGTACGTGCCCGACGCCGTGATCTACCACCTGATCGGCCGCTCCAGCGACCGGGTCCCCACACGTATGACCTACGAGTTCCACAGGAGCATGTACCGCTTCTACCGCAAGCACTACGCCGCCCAGACGCCGATCTGGATCCGGCCCCTTATCTTGCCGGGGCTTGTGGCCCGGGCGTCCGGGCGGCTGATCCGCTACAAGGCCAAGAACCTCCTCAAGGGGACACGCAGGTGAGGGCTCGCACCTCGTCCCGCAGACGCACGCCCATCGTCCACGAGAAGGCTGCGGCCGTGCGGACGCCTGCATGGGCGTGGCTCGCCGGCCTTGCGATACTACTGCTCACGGTCTGGGGCGGATATCTTGGTGACCGGCGTGTACCGGACCCCGCCGTGTCGGAGTGGATCGAGTTGGTGGCCACTCCGATGGCCTGGGTGGCCGCCGGCCTCGCAGCACTCGCAGCGCTGTGGCGCAACGCAGGCGAGGCGCGGATCGTGCCGACGTCGCAGAGGGTAAGCGCCGCGCTGTTTACGGTGGGCGCCGTGCTGGCGGCGCTCTCGGCGTTCTGGTCCCCGGCCAAGCAGGACGCACTGCCCATGGTCGCCGGGGTTGTGGGCTCACTGGCGATGGGCCTCGCGGTCTACCGGTCTGAGCGCTCAAGGAGGTTGCTGCTCGGACTGGCGTTGGTCTTCGTGACGGCCAGTTCGCTGGTCGCCCTGCGCGGTGTGGGCGAGTTCGTGGTCCATTTCCTCTCCGGCGACCGTACCTGGCGCGTCTTCGCCACATTTACAATGCCGAACTTCCTGGCCGGACTGCTGGTCGCGTCGATCCCGCTGACGCTGGCCGTTGGGCTGACGGCTCGGGGAGGCCGGCTGGTAGCCGCGACCGCGCTCGGCCTGCTGCTGCAGTTCGGTTGCCTGCTGCTGACGCAGTCGCGAATGGGCATCGCCTCGTTGCTTGTTGCCATCGGCCTGCTGGGCGCGGCGTGCTGGGTATCGGGTGCGCTGGTAGGTCACTGCCGCCGGCGCGCCTTGGCCCTGCTGGGCGTCATGCTCGTGGTCGCGCTACTGGCAGCAGGACCGGCCGTGGCCAGGCTGAAGGCCTCAGGCGATCAGTCCTACTCTGCCCGGTTCCGTGCGCTGACCTGGCAGGGCGCTACCCGCATGGTAGCGGCGCGGCCCCTACAGGGCTTCGGCGCAGGCTCGTTCGCCACGGCCTACCCGCCGTATGCCGTGGTCGGCTTCACACAGCACGCACACAACAGCTACCTGCAGCTCGGCTGCGACTCGGGTGCGCCGGCCGCCCTCTGCATTCTCGCGGCCCTCTGTTGCGCCTGGTTCACAGGCTGGCGGACGCTTGCTGCGTCCAAAGGCGCCACGGCTCCCACCGTGGCCGCCCACGGCCCCGCCGTCGACCTGCGCGTCCTTGCCGCCGGTGCGCTGGCCGGATCCGTCGGGCTGGCCCTCCACAGCGCGTTCGACTCTGACCTCTACGTGCCGGCCCTTACATCGGCCATGGCCGTCGAGCTCGCGCTCCTGCTCGCGGCGGCTCGGATGCTCCGGCCGGGGCCAGTTATGGCACATCAGGCTCCGATCCGCCCTGTGAGCCGGCTCGCGGTCGGCGCCATGGCGCTGGGGCTCACAGCCTATGCCGTGCCCACCTTCGCGGGACGCACACTGGCATACCAGGGCCTCGGGGCCATTGCCGAGAGCGGACCCTCCGTAGCGTACGACAAGCTCGTCGAGGCCGCCGCGTCCGAACCGTGGAACGCCGAGACGCGCCTCAACGCCGCGATGCTGGCCTCATCGGCGGGCCATGGGCCCGATGCTTGGCGACTGCTCATGGAGGCGACACGCCTATCGCCCACAGGCAAGTCGTTCTACCGAGCGGGCAAGCACCTCCAGAGGCAGGGCCGGATGGCGGACGCGGCCACTTGGTTCGACCGAGCGCGCCGTGTGGACCCGCATTTCGTGCCGAACCTGGTCGCGCTCGCGGTGGCGTGGGACGCGTCGGGCCGGGGTGATGCGGCGCAACGGGTCTACGCAGACATCGTGCGCCTCTACGAAGGCCCTATCGGTATGACCCGGGCCATCCCGGAGCGCATCGAGTGGGAGTTCGCTGAGGGCTACCTGGGCCTCGCGGCGGCGGCGGTCAAGGCCGGGCGGCCGAGGGAGGCCGTACCGCAGCTTCAGTCCGGCATTAACGTGCTTAGAGCCTTCTGGGAAGCCCGGCAGTCGCAGGCCGTCTATGGCGCCGACGCCGCAGAAGTGGACCGCGTCGCTGAGCGGTACGAGTGGGCGCTCACGACGCTTGAGGCGTCGGCTAGGGCGACGGGCAATGCCGCCGCCGCCAGTGACGCCTCCGCTGAACAGGGCAGGTTACGCGACGCCCGCGCCCTGACGCCTGCGCCAGGCTAAGGGGCCGTGTCCCCGGTAAGCAACTCGGCGGCCCTGTCCCAGCGCGAGATCGCCTCGCGGCGGACGGCAGCATACACGGCCTCGTGCAACCATGCGCGTGACCCGGACGTCGGTCGCGGGCCGAAGGCCTTCATGTCCGACGCGCCCGATATGTCCACCACGTAACGACCGTACCGTGCTACCGTGCGAATCCCGCTGAACTGGATGGCGCCCGAAGCGTCCACGTTGGCCTGCCTGACCTCCACGGCCTCGGACCCGAGCGTCACGGCCTTCACGGAGGTCTGTGTGCGGCTCGACTTGTGGGGCTTCGGCCTGGTAGCGGCGAACGCCTTGGACGCGACCGTGACGGTGGGATGGGCCGTGACACGGTAGGTTACCTGGGCGCCGTGGTTCTTCACCAACGATCCGCCAATCGATACGATGCCCTGCTGCTCCGCCACGTAGTGGCCGGGCCTGTGGGTGCTAGGCCCCTTGTACTTCCACCATTGGTCAGGCGCGAACAGCTTCTGGTCAAGTAGCATGGCCGAGAGCTTGGCGTTGCCCGCCGGCAGGTTTCGGGTGGCCGCGTCCTCTGGGTCGGGCTTGGCGGCGCTGTTCTGCGCCATGGCGACGCCGCAGGCCAGCAGGGAGCAACCGGCGGCCATCGCAGGAACTATTCGTCTCATGTCGTGTGTCTCCAGTACCTGGTCGGCGCTACCGTGCAGCCGGCCGGCTCGTGTGCCGGCGCCGAGCCCGCACACGACGCGCCCCGTAGTGGTAGAATACGCGCACGTAAGCAGAGGTACGCCAATGAGCAGGACAATCGGCACAGACTGTGAGGCTTCGCCCGCGTCGGTTAGCACTACCGGCGGCGGCGCCCTGCTGCGTCCCGGCATCCTCTGCTAGCCGGTCCCCACAGCAACCGCGCCGCCGAAGCCGCACGACGGGCGCAGGTTCGCAGTTCCCGTCCGCCTATCATCAGCCCCGGGTCCTTCACCATGGTCGAGCATTGCCGCGTCGGGATGGCCGGGGACTTGCATCACGGAGTAGATCATTATGGAACCTAATCGCGAAGACTCGCTGTACGCATTGCGCCATTCTGCCGCACACCTGATGGCCCAGGCCGTGGGCGAGCTCTTTCCCGGCACGAAGTACGCCATTGGGCCGCCTATCGAGGACGGCTTCTATTACGACTTCGACCTCCCGGCCCCGATCAAGGAGGAGGACCTCCCGCGGATCGAGGAGCGTATGCGCCAGATCGCGGGGCGTGACCTCCCCATTGTTCGCCGCGAGCTGACGCGGGAAGAGGCTCTGGACCTTTGCAGCAAGGGCGAGCAGGCGTACAAGGTAGAACTCGTCAGCGAGTTGCCCGACGGCGAGGCCATCACATTCTACTCCCAGGGCGACTGGGAGGACCTGTGCCGCGGCCCGCACGTGCCCTCCACCTCGGCGGTCGCGCACTTCAAGCTGCTGAACGTGGCCGGGGCCTACTGGCGCGGTAGCGAAAAGAACAAGATGCTCACGCGCCTCTACGGCACTGCGTGGCTCACGGCGGAGGAGTTGCAGACCTACCTCGACCGCCTCGAGGAGGCCAAGAAGCGCGACCACCGGAAGATCGGTCGCGACCTCGGCTGGTTCGTCTTCGCCGGCGAGGACATCGGTCCCGGCATACCGCTCTTTCTGCCCAAGGGCGAGATCATCCGCCACGAAATGGAGAAATACGTCCGCGAGACGCAGACCCGCTACGGCTACCAGCATGTCTGGACGGGCCATATCGTGCGCGAGGATCTCTACATCAAGAGCGGACACTACGCCAACTACCGCGACGCCATGTTCCCGCCCATGGTGGACCAGGAAGCGGGCGTCAGCTACCGGCTGAAGCCCATGAACTGCCCGTCGCACATGACGCTCTTCAACCTGAGCGGCCTCAAGTCGTACCGCGACCTGCCCGTGCGCTACGCCGAGTTCGCCACGCTGCACCGCTACGAGAAGTCGGGTGAGCTGTCGGGCCTGACACGCGTCCGCTCGCTGACACAGGACGACTGCCACATCTTCTGCACCGAGGAGCAGATCGAGCAGGAGTTCGGCCTGGCGCTGAAACTGATCCGCGAGGTGCTTGGGCGCTATGGCTTCCACCACTACCGCGTGCGGCTGTCGCTCCGCGGCGAGGAGCCCGGCGGCAAGTTCGTGGCCGACGACGACAAGTGGGGCAAGGCCACGGCTGCGCTCAGGTCGGCTCTCGTTGCCAACAACGTGGAGTTCTACGAGGCCGCCGGCGAGGCGGCGTTCTACGGCCCCAAGGCCGACTTCATGACCAAGGATGTGCTGGGCCGCGAGTGGCAACTCTCAACGATCCAGGTCGACTTCATCCAGCCCGGGCGGCTGGGATGCGAGTACGTCGACGCAAACGGGGAGCGCAAGACGCCTGTGGTGCTTCACAGGGCGGTGACGGGCGCCACCGAGCGCTTCCTTGCCGTCCTCATCGAGGACTACGCCGGCGACCTTCCGCTCTGGCTTGCGCCGGTCCAGGTGATGGTGCTGCCGATCACCGACGGCCAGTTCGCGCCGGCCGAGGCCACGGCGTCACTGTTGACGGAGGCCGGCTTCAGGGTCGAGGTCGACACTCGAAGCGAGCGCATCGGCAACAAGATCCGTGCCGCGGAGATGCAGAAGGTTCCCTATATGCTCGTCATCGGCCGGCGCGACGTGGAGGCCGGCGTCGTATCGGTCCGCAAGCGTGGCGAGGGCGACCTGGGCGCCATGGCTCCTGAGGCGCTACTGGCCATGCTGACCGCCGAGCGGGACAAGAAGCTGTGACGCGGGGAAGAGCGAACATGGGCAAACCGGAAGGGATGACGCGACGGGAGATGGTGACAGCGGCGGCGGCGACGGGTCTGGCTGCGGGCCTTCCCGCAGCGGTTGAGGCGCAGGATCAGAAGTCCGCGCTGAAGGGACGCATCAAGCAAGCGGTCTCACGCTGGTGCTACGGGGGCATGTCGTTGGACGACCTCTGCGTCGCGGCCAAGGGCATGGGCCTCGTGGGCATCGACCTGCTGGGCGAGAACGAGTGGGACCAGGTGAAGAAGCACGGCCTGGCCTGCACCATGTGCTCGGGCATCGGCAGCATTCCCGATGGATGGAACCGCGTGGAGAACCACGACCGTCTGGTGCGCGAGTCCGAGCGGATCATCCCGCTGGTAGCTAAGTCCGGCTGGAGGAACGTGGTGACCTTCTCGGGCAACCGGAAGGGCCTGCCCGACGCCGAAGGCCTGGCCAACTGCGCCAAGGGCCTGAAGCGCATCACGGCGCTGGCCGAGTCGGCCGGCGTCACCGTCTGCATGGAACTGCTCAACAGCAAGCGGAGCCATAAGGACTACCAGTGCGATCATACGCTCTGGGGCGTCGAACTGGCCAAGCAGGTGGGCTCACCGCGGTTCAAACTGCTGTACGATATCTTCCACATGCAAATTATGGAATGTGATATCTGCGATACAATCAAAGAAAACATCCAGTATATCGGCCACATCCATACCGGCGGCGTCCCAGGGCGTAACGAGATCGACGCCGGGCAGGAGATCAGCTACTCGCGCGTCTGCCGGACCATCGCCGACCTGAAGTTCGACGGGTTCGTAGCTCATGAGTTCGTGCCGACCCGTACACCCCTGCAGTCGCTCCGCGAGGCGGTGGCGATCTGCGACGTCTGACCCGGCGCTCGTGCCGGCGATAGGGGATCGGCTCCGGAATGTAACGCCGGGGCCGATCTCGCGTCTATAGCTGTGTTCTGCGGGCGCGCGAGGCGGATCTCTCGCGTGGCCGGACCCGCCTCGGAGGGTGTAAGTGCTCGCTGCTCGGCGTACCCCATTTGGGCCCTTGCTCGTTGAGCGTGGACTGATCACTCAAGCCCAGTTGGACCAAGCCGTGGCCGAGCAGCGGAGGCATACCCCGCAGCGGCGCATCGGCGAGGTTCTCGTGGGCTTGCGCCTGATCACGGAGGGCGAGATGCTGCGCGCCCTGGCCGAGCAGCTGGGTTGCCCGCTGGTCGACCTGAAGTCCGAGCCGCCGGACGCCGACGCCCTGAGCATCGTCCCCAGCGAGTTCGCGCTCCGGCACCACCTCCTGCCGTTGCACCAGACCGACCACACCCTCGCCGTGGCCATGGCCGATCCGCTTGACATCCAGTCCATCGACGACCTGGGCCTCCTCACCGGGCTGAGCATCAGGCCGCTGCTCGCCAGCGCCGCCGACATCAGCCGCGCGGTCGAGCAGTTCTACATGAGCCGGATGCTGCAGGATGTGGAGGCCCAGGAGCAGTCTGTCGCCGAGGAAGAGAGCCTCGACGTCGCCGACCTGCAGAAGATGGCGCGCGAAGAGCTGGTTATCCAGATGGTGAACCTGCTCATTAACCAGGCCATCCAGGATCGCGCGTCGGACATCCACATCGAGCCCTTCGAACGCGAGCTACGGGTCCGGTACCGCATCGACGGCGTGCTGCACGAGGTGAACGCGCCACCCAAGCGGTTCCACCCGGCCGTCATCAGCCGAATCAAGATTCTGTCGGATATGAACATCGCCGAGCGCCGCCTGCCGCAGGATGGCCGCATGCGTATCCGAGCCGCGGGGCGCCAGATCGACCTGCGCATATCCACGGTCCCCACGCTCTACGGCGAGAGCGCCGTGCTCCGCATTCTGGACAAGCAGACGGCCATGCTGGGTTTGCCGGAACTGGGCCTGCACGGCGCCATGTTTGAGCGCTTCCGCCGCCTGATCCTCGAGCCGCACGGCATCATCCTCGTCACCGGTCCCACGGGCTCGGGCAAGACCACCACGCTCTATGCCGCGCTGAATGAGATCTACTCCACCGAGAAGAAGATCATCACCATCGAGGACCCGGTGGAGTACCAGCTCAACGGCATCAACCAGATCCAGGTCCACCCGCAGATTGACTTGACCTTCGCCAACGGGCTTCGGCACATCGTCCGGCAGGATCCCGATATCATCATGGTGGGCGAAATCCGCGACCATGAGACCGCCGAGATCGCCATCCACGCAGCTCTTACCGGGCACCTGGTCTTCAGCACGCTCCACACCAACGATGCGGCCGGCGCCATCAGCCGGATGCTGGACATGGGCGCCGAGCCCTACCTGGTCGCCTCCAGCCTCATTGGCAGCATGGCTCAGCGGCTGGTGCGCATCAACTGTGCCAAGTGCCGCCGCGCATCCGAGGAGCGCGATGTGGACCTCCGCGAAGTGGGGATCAGCGCGGCCGACATGGACAAGGGCTGCGTCATGCGAGGCGAGGGGTGCGCCGAGTGCCGGGGCGTCGGGTTCCGCGGGCGCGGCGGCGTTTTCGAGATGCTCACCGTGGACGATACCGTGCGGAACATGATCGTGGGTCGTGCGCCCTCTATGGAGATCAAGCAGCACGCCGTGCGAAGCCAGGGCATGGTCACCCTGATGCAGGACGGGCGGCGGCGCGTCCTCGCCGGCGACACGACGGTGCGCGAGGTGCTCCGCGTCTGCCAGCGTGAGGACTTCTAGGACCATGCCCGACTTCAGGTACCTCGCCATGGACCGCTCCGGCAACCAGGTGACCGGCTCCCTGGCCGCTCGCGACACTGCCGACGCGGTGTCGAGGATGCGTGGCCAGGGGCTCTACCCGGTCGAGGTCACCGAGGGATCGGCGGGCCGCCTGACCCGGACTGAGCAGGCTCGCCCCAAGGCCTCGCCTGCGGCCGGCAAGTCTGCCAAGGTCGGGCGGATGCACATCCTCCTCTTCACGCGGGAGATGGCCGACCTCATAGACGCCGGGCTACCCATCGACCGCGGGCTTTCCGTGCTCATCGAGCAGAGCGACGACGACGCATTGCGTGCGATGGTCACCGCCATGCGCGAGGACGTTCGGGCAGGCAAGCCCCTGTCCGAGGCCCTACAGCGCTTCCCGAGGGAGTTCCCGCCGCTCTACGCCAACATGATCCGGGCCGGCGAGGTGGCGGGCCAACTCCCGCAGGTCATGGCGCGGCTTGCGGACTTCCTTGAGAAGGAGCATGTACGGCGCGCACAGGTCGTGGCCGCGCTCACGTACCCGTCGGTACTCATCAGCGTGGCCGTCCTGGCGGTGACCTTCCTGCTGACCTTTGTCATCCCGAGGCTGCAGGACGTGTTCCGCGACCTGGGCGCCGACCTTCCGCTGCCCACGCAGATGCTACTGGGGCTATCGGCGGGCCTGATGCGCTACTGGTGGGCCATCGGCGGGGCCATAGCCGGCGGCGTCCTGCTCTTCCGCGCCTGGGTCCGAAGCGACGGTGGGCGGCACATCTACGACGGTTTCCGGCTCTCGGCGCCGCTGTTCGGGGTCCTCGCCACCAAGCTCGTCATGGCCCGGTTCGTGCGTACGCTGGGCACGCTCCTGGCTGGTGGGGTGCCGATCCTGGAGGCGCTGGCGATCGCCGCCACCGCTGTGGGCAACGCCGTGGCGTCGGACCGGATCGGTTCGGTACGCGACGCAGTCCGGCAAGGAGAGACGCTGGCAGCGGCGCTGGAGACGACAGGCGGATTCCTGCCGTTGGTCGTGCACATGACGGCGGTAGGCGAGGAGACAGGCCGCCTACCGAAGATGCTGATCCGGACTTCAGACACGCTGGATATGGAAGTCGACAATGCAATGCGGCGGCTCACCAGCCTCGTAGAGCCTCTGGTAGTCCTCTTGATGGGGGGCTTCGTCGGGTTCGTGGTGCTGTCGATCCTGCTGCCGATCTTCCAGGCCAACACCATAGTCAAGTAGATCGGGCCGGAAGGCCCATACGCCGCCGGCGCTGACGGCTTATCCAAGCGCCCAAGGAGCTTAGGTATGAACAGACGATCGTCCGTTGCGCGGAGCCGAGAGCAGGCGTTCACGCTCATTGAGCTGCTGGTCGTGATCATCATCCTGGCGATCCTCGCCGCCGTCGTGATCCCCAAAGTAATCAACCGGACCGAGGATGCCCGCATCGCCAAGGCCACGTCGGACATCAGCACGCTGGACAACACGATGGAGACCTATAAGCTGGACACCGGCGAGTACCCCACGGCTGACGAAGGGCTGAATGCCTTCCAGAGCAACGTGGGCAACAACCCGAAGTGGGGCGGGCCCTACCTGAAGAATGGCGTGCCGCAGGACCCGTGGGGCAACCCGTACATCTACGCCAATCCGGGCGACCACGGCAATGACTATGACATCTACTCGGCCGGGCCCGATAAGCAGCCGGGCACGAACGACGACATGGGCAACTGGAACGTCCATCAGCAGCAGTAGCGTCTCGGCAGAGCATGGCGGTGCGGCCATCGGCAGTCGTTTGTGCCGCAGGCGAGGCGTGACGCTGATCGAGATGATCGTTATCGTCATCATCATCGCCGTCGTCTCCAGCGCCGCCGTGCCCGCCTACTCGCGCCTAGTACAGCGCGTCGCGTTCCGTCAGGCCGTCACCGATGTGGCGGACCTGTTGGCATGGTCACGCTTTCAGGCCTCTTCGACCGGGGCGCCGGTGGAAGTCCATATCGACGCCCAGCGCGACGAGCTAAGCTGCGAGCCTGCGCCTCCGCCCGGCGACGCGGACCTGCCAGTGGAACTGAGTGACAAGTCCGGCGAGGCGCGCCAACCGTCGGGCCGGAGGGTGCAGCTACCCGATGACGTTCGGATCGCCGAAGTGCGCACGACCTCCGAGGGCTCCGGAGCGGCGCCGACGGCCGGTGATGTCGACACACTCGTGACATTCGAAGACGACGGCTCGTGCGATGGCGCCGGCATCAAGATCGTCTCGCGCCACGGCTACACGGCCGACCTCGAAGTGGCCGCCGCCACCGGTCGCGTCTTCGTCTCGCTGGATGGGGCTCTGCCTGATGCGCCCTGACCGGCGCCGGATAGCCGGCTTCACACTGGTGGAGATGACGGTCGCAACGGTTCTGCTCTTCGTGGGCGTCGTGGCGGCCATCCTCTGCATAACGTCGGCTGTGCGGAGCCAGGCGATGGCTGCGCAACGGACCAACGCGGCCATGCTCGCCGAGCGGCAACTAGCGCAGTTGGAGGCGACGCCGGACGAGATCACAGTGGGTGAGCAGCAGGGGGAGTTCGGCGAGGAGTACCCCGGCTACACCTACACGCAGTCCATCGAGGCGACCGAATGGCAGGACCTCTACCGCGTCACACTGCGGGTCAGCTGGCCCGGTGGGTCGGCCATGCGGTCGCTTGAGTTCGACACCTTTGTTTCAGCCGCGCAGCCTGAGGCGGCCCCGGCGCCCTCGGGGGGCTCCTCCTGATGCCCCAGGCACGCCGGGGGTACACGCTGGTTGAGGTCATGGTTGCTCTCGTACTGATGGCAATCATCTCCATCGCCACTGGGTTCGCAATGTCTATGGCCCTTCGGAACGATGCCAGCGCGCGCGCGCGGACGGACGCCGCCGAGGAGGCCAGGTCGGTGCTCTCGGTTCTCGTGAAGGACCTACGCAACGCCTACGCGTCGTCCGGGAACGCGGCCTCGTGCTTCATCGCCTCCGGCGGCGATGAGGGCGAGGTTCTGCGCCTGACCACCACCAACGTGAGGCTCAGGCAGGTCGCTCCCGAGAGTGACCTGCTACAGGAGCCGCCGCCCCAGTCCGACGTGGGTACCGTAACCTACACGCTGAACCACTCCGAGCAGACGCTCTACCGCACGGTCAGCGCGGAGCCGATCGATGAGTTCGGAGCCTCGCCTGGCCCGTTGAACCTTCTGAGCCGCCGTGTCACAGGCCTCACGCTGCGGCTGGTCGCATCCGACGGTTCGGAGCGGTCGGACTGGTCGTACGAGGCCACGACTGGGGCCGCCGGCGCCCAGGACGCGACCCTCGCGCAAGGCGACACCGAGTTGCCGACCCTTGCCGAGGTCACCGTGGAGCTTGCCGGTGACCGCGGCGCCCTAAACACGGCGTCTGCCATGGTGAATATCATCACGCCGAGCCCACAGGAGCGAGGCCAGGCGCCCGCTGCTGCATCACCCCCCGCGGCAGGAGGAGGGCAGGGGACGCGGCGGCCGCGCACGGCGCGCCCGCACTTGCCGGCGCACGCGCTAGCGCCCGGTTGGCGGCCATGAAGGGACACCGCCGCGGGCAGGCCCTCGTGCCCGTTCTGTTCATAATGGTCATCCTCGTTT
>CAJBBX010000026.1 GCA_903951425.1 uncultured Chthonomonas sp. | reverse complement strand
GGTGGGCGTGGCCTGTTTGCGGAAGGCCTCGGAGGCGTCGGTCTGGCCTTTCACGCGGCCGGCCTCCTCCAGATAGACGCGCTCAGCAAGCGAGACGACGCGGTCGTAGCGCGCCACGGCGGGAGCGCCGAGCCACCCGAGGAGGGCTCCGGCGGCCACGATGATCGGCGCCAAGGCAAGCACCCGGCCGAGCCGCCGGCGGGCCGTGGCGCGAGGTTCAGCGGGAGCCTCCAGCGTGGCGGGGCTGATGGCGCCGAAGGGGCAGGCATCGGCGCAGAGGTGGCACTGGATGCAGTCCTTGGGCGTGATCCGCACCCCCCACCGGGTCAGCGCAGCTGTCCAGCGGAGCAGCACGCCGTAGGGGCAGAGCCAGCGGCAATAGGGTCGGCCCACAGCTGTTCCGAGCAGGAGAAGCCCCGCGCCCAGCGAGATGGCCAACCAGCCGCCGCTGAATCGGAAGAAGCCGACGAACGGATCGAACTGGCAGATCACAAACGCCGTACCTGCCGCGGCATACAGCACGCCAATGCCCAGAATCGCGTAAGGAAGCAGACTGAGTGCGCTGTCGAGCCATGCCGGGACGCGCCTGGGCCAGAGGAGCGCGAGGTCCTGGATGGCGCCCAGCGGGCAGACCGCGCCGCAGAAGACGCGCCCGAAGAAGAGTGCCGCTAGGAGCGGCAGCACAAACAGCGCGCCCGCCGCGAAGGGGAGTGCGTAGCCCGATCCCAATGCGGCCAGGGCTACATTCTGGATGCCTCCCACGGGGCAGATGCAGCCCTGCCGGATGAACCCGAAGTAGAGCACGCTGAAGAGGCCCAGAAGGCGCATCTCGCGGCGCGACCGGCGGTGGAGGCCGATCCAAGCCGAGAGGCCCAGCGCCGCGGCCAGCAGAGCCACGTCCAGCGTGGTGAGCCATGGCATGCGCGGCTGCGGCTGCGAGGGCATGGGCGGCGTGTAGCCCTCGGAGAACTCGGGAGGCGGCTGCTTCTTCTGCTCCTGGGCGTGGGCGGCCTGGGTTCCGCCCGCCACCGCGGCAAGGGCGGCCAGCGCCAGGTTCCGGCGCCTGTCGCGGTCCCATATGCCCCGGGCAAGCAGGGGCATCAGGCGCGCCTCGCCTTGAGCTTGTAGGGCGTCTTCACGCTGACCCGCGAGATGGCGCCGGCGGGGCAGGCCCGGGCGATGCCGCACTCGTTGCAGTTGACGCAGCGGTCATGGCGGATCTGCAGGTACATGGAGCCGTTGCCGAACCGGGTGCAGCCCTTCACGCAGATGCCGCAGCCGATGCAGAGGTTCTCCTCAATGTGCATCTCGTAGTAGGGGTCCTCCACGAAGACGCGCTTGATGGCGTCCGTGGGGCATCGGCTGTTCTCAACCGACAGCGTGTTGCCGGTGCGCCTGTCCTTGAGGAGCCCGAAGCAGAGCTTGCAGTAGCCGCACATGGCGTAGGTGTGGACGCACTTAACCGCCGAGGGCTGCAGCACGCAGTTGGTGGCGCAGAGGCCGCATTGCGTGCACTTGTCGGGGTCGATCTGCCAGACCGTGCCCGCGGCCGCGGGAGCCTTCGCCAGGATCGTCAACAGGCCGCCCGCGGCAACCACGGAGCCCGTGCGGACGCCCGCCAGCAGGAAGTCGCGTCTGGTCCGGCCGGCCTGCGGCTGCTCGGGCGCATCGTCAACCATGGGCAGCATCTTACCGGCCATCGGTGCCGCTCTGCGGAAGGATGTCGGCGCTTGGGCAGGCCGAGGCGCCCGGGCACGAGGCGCACGCGCCGACCGTTGTGCACCAGCCGCGGGCGTAGGCCAGGCGCGTCAGGTAGAGGGCGCCGCCCGCCGCGAGCAGGCCGCGGGCCACCGTGCGGAGCGCCTCGCGCCGAGCGGGCGGCGGCGTGTCGCTATGCTTTGCGTTCATAGATGCATACCACCTTCTTCTTCGGGTCCAGTGCGAGCACGCGGCCACGCCCATCGACGGCCAGCGCAACCCCGGCAGTTCCGTCCACGTACTCGGACGGCGTCGCCACCACGCAGAGCAATCGACCTTCGCGGCTGTACTCCTTGATCCGGACCAGCCCCTTCTCAACCGTGACCACCGAGCCGCCCGGCAGCAGTGCGAAGTCGGTGGGATTGCAGCAGCCGCAGAATCGATCGACCTCCAGGCCCTCGGCGCCGAAGGAGGCCGTCAGCTTGCCGTCGGCGGCGTGCCGCTCGATTCGGTGCAACCCAGGGTTATTGACGCAGAAGCCGCCCTCAAAGTGCCTGACCGAGAGATACGCGCTGGGCAGCAGCAGGCCGGGGTAGCCTCCGCCCTTGCCGCAGAGCGTCGCCAACTCGCGGCCCGCGTGGTCGCACCGGAGGATGCGGCGGCCTCCGGCGTCGGCGAGGAGCACGTCGTCACGGCCTACCGATATCCCCGTCAGTTCGGCCCTGTCGCCCAGGGAGGGCCACTCGGACCGCAGGGCGCCGCCGCTGCCGTAGACGCGTACGCGGTCGGCAGCGGCCACATAGACGGCTCCGTCTGGACCCACGGCCAGGCAGGTGGGTCGCGGCGCCACCGCGATGGAGCCCTGCTGCTTGCCGTCGGGCTCGTAGGAGCGCACTTCGGCGTCGCCGGCCACGAGGATCGCGTCGTTGGCAGCCACGGTAATGGCGGACGGGGCGGCCATTCCGGTCTCGATTACACCTGCCGACCGGTACTTCACCAGCGCCGGGTCGATGGGCGGGTCTGCCTCGTCGGCATCGGTCACGGCCACGCGCGGCGGATGCTCGCGGCATCCTGCCAGCCCGGCCACGGCGGTCGCGGCAAGTAGCGCCCGGCGCGAGATGCGGCTCACGTCAGTGCGCCGCCACGTCGAGGCAGACCATGCGCGTCAGGTCGCGCGCCAGTAGCCGCCCGCCGGCCAGCGCCAGCGGTCCCCAGGCGTCGGGACCCTCCAGGATGCGCGCCTCGGACCGCTTCTTGAAGCCCGCAGGTGAAGCGTCGGCCACGGTCAACGTGCCCTTGTCGTCCAGGATGAAGAGTAGGCCGCCGGCAATCATGTAGGGACCTAGGCCGTAGCGGTTCATAGATCCCGACGTCCACGCAACCGTGCCGTCCAGCTTCAGGCAGACCATCTGGCCGCCGGTGATCACGCCGTAGAGGTGATCCCTGTAGAGGATGGGCGTCTGCTGGTCGGAGCTGAAAACCGAGGCCTTCACGCGCCACAGCGTCTTCACCGACATGCCTGCCGCCGAGCCGTCGACCTGCAGCATCATGGCTCCCGAATCGTAGCCGCCGCAGAGGAAGAGCCGGTTGCCGGCGGCGACGATAGGTGTCGGAACGGTGGCCGTGTTGATGACCCACTCATCGGTACTCCAGACGATCTTGCCGTCGGCGGCGGTGACGGCCGCCACGCCGCCGCTTCCGGCGTAGACCAGCGTCTTTGCCCCGTTCACGGTCATGGGCATGATGGACGAGTGCGTCATGGCCCAGTTACCGGGGTTGGGGGAGCGCCACTTCTCCTTGCCCGTGGTAGCGTCGAACGCCACCACCAGCGCGGAGCCGCCGGTGCCGACCACCACCATGCCGTCGACGACGAGCGGGCACTGGCCTGCGTACCACTCGGGCACCGTCACGCCGAACTCGGCCACGAGGTCGTGCTGCCACATCTGTTCGCCCGTCAGCGCGTTGCAGCAGGTGAGGTGGCACTTGGGGCCAAGCGTCACCACCAGCTTGTCGGTGACGTAGGGCACCGTCCGCGACATACCGTGGTTGCGCTTGACCACCACCGGGTAGCTGCGGCGCCAAAGCTCCGAGCCGTCGGCCAGCGAGAAGCAGCGGATGGCGTCGCTCTGCGCGCCCTGGTCGTAGTCGATCAGGTAGACGCGGCCGTTCAGCACGACCGGCCCGGCGTAGCCTTCTCCCAGCGCAGCGGACCAGAGGACCGGTGGGCCTGCGGGACCGAATCCGGGCGCCAGACCGGTCGTCTCCGAACTGACGCCGTTACGCAGGGCGCCCCGGAAGCCCGGCCAGGCGCCGGGCATTGCCGCCACGGTGGCTTTGGTGCTGGTGAAGCTGACGCCCGCGGGAGCTACGGGAGCCGACGCGCCCCGGCCGCCGGGGGCCGCCTCGACGCGGAACTGGTCCATGCCCAGCGGCCGCTCGGAGAACCCGCCGGGGCGCGCGTATCCATAGATCAGGACGCCGAGCAGGACCGCGCAGATGACGCCTACGGCCGACGGGATGCCGATCTCGATGAGCTTGTTACGCATCGTGGGGTGCGTCTCTCCTGACCGGCGACGGCGCCGTCTTCGGTCGCCGCCGCAGCGAAGGCGTCGGGGCCTACCTGCGCGCGCCGGCGTACATCTTGGCGTAGACGGCCTCGTTTAGGGCGCTGATAGCCACGCCCCGCCGATTGGTGGAGGAGTGGATGAAGTACCCGTTGCCGAGATAGATGCCGGTATGCGAGATGCGCCCGTTGCTGCTTGCGAAGTAGAGCCGGTCGGCCGTCTGCAACTGGTCCACCGGCACCGGAGAGCCGTAGCGCGACTGCTCAGCCGCCGTGCGGGGCAACCGGACGCCGGCCGACGCAAAGCACTTCTGGACGAACGCCGAGCAGTCAATCCCCGCGCCCGTGGTCCCACCCCACTTATACGGAATGCCGAGGAAGCTATACGCCACCTCGATGACCCTTCGCTGCCCGCCGGAGAGGCCTTCGGAGCCGCCCATGGAGGGCGCCGCATGGCCCGCCGAGCCGACGACGTTGAAGTCCAGCATCCTCACGCGCGTCTTCTGGGTCCAGCCCAGCGTCCGGTCCGCCATGAGCAGGCCGTACCAGCGCGGCGACTGGCTTCGGAGGCAGACATAGGTGCCGGCCTCCACGCGGGCCAGCACGGCCGATGCCGAAGAGCGCGTCACGTGGATGTTGGTCGTCTGGGTGATAACGCCCAGGCGGCCCAGGAAGGCCTCGGAGCGGATCGGCGTGCGGGAAGCCGTAGCCATGCCGCCCCGGCTGATGCGCTCGTTGGCGCGCCGGAACTGCTCCTCCGCAGACGACTGGCCGCGCGCCGGCGACAGCGGCACGAGGAGCGCCAGGATGCTCAGGGTGGCTCTGGTTGCGTGGGTCATGATGTGGGTGTGCAGCGATACCGCGTTGATGCCGAGTATACCTCCGGCCGGGATCGGGGCGTGGGCTATCATATGCAGACGGTATCCTGGATGCCCCGGTGGCCTCTTTTGGCCGCTGCATGGAGAAGACGCTCATGCTCACCCAATGGAAGCAGCACACCGATCTGGGGGTCACGTTCCCCCTGGGCTTCGTGGCGGCCGGAGTGCGCTGCGGGCTGAAGACGCAAGGCGACGATCTGGCGCTCATCTTCAGCGAGACGCCTGCCTCCGCCGCGGCCGTCTTCACCACCAATGTGGTCCAGGCCGCCAGCGTGCGGCACAGCAAGCGCGTGGCCGCCCACGGGAGCGCACGGGCGGTCGTCTGCAACGCGGGCAACGCCAACGCCTGCAATGGTCCCCGAGGCGATGCCGACGCGCTTCGCATGGCCGAGCTCGCCGCCGCCAGCCTGCGGATCAGCACCGACGAGGTCTTCGTGGCGTCCACGGGCGTCATCGGCCACACAATGCCCATGGAGAAGCTGGAGGAGGGCATTCCCCGGGCCGCAGACGCGCTGGACCGCGAGGGTGGGGTGGACATGACCGTGGCCCGCGCCATGATGACCACCGACCTGCGACCGAAGACCATCGCGGTCCAGATGCAGAGCGACGCCTGGGAGGGCGAGCTGCGCATCGGCGGCTCGTGCAAGGGCTCGGGCATGATCGCACCCAACATGGCCACTATGCTCTGCTTCATCACCACCGACGCCGCCCTGCCCGCGGGCCTGCTGCAGGAGGCGCTCTCGGCCGCCGTGGCTCGAACCTTTAACCGCGTCACCGTGGACAGCGACACGAGCACCAACGACACGGTCGCCCTGCTGGCGGGCGGCGCGTCCGGCGTTGAGATCGCGGCCGAGGGGCCGGCCTTCGACGACTTCTGCCAGGGCATCGAGCGCGTCTGCCGCTACCTGGCCCGCGAGATGGCCCGCGACGGCGAGGGCGCCACGAAGCTGGTGGAGGTCGTGGTGAAGGGCGCTCGAACCGAGCAGGACGCCGAGACCATCGCCCGCAGCATCGCCGACTCGCCGCTGGTGAAGACCGCGCTCTACGGCAACGACCCCAATTGGGGACGCATCCTGGCGGCGGCCGGCAAGTGCGGCGTGGCGTTCGATCCCGAGCGACTGCGCGTTGCCATCGCCGGCATCCCCGTCTACGTGGACGGCGCAGCCGCCCTGTTCGACGCCGCCACCGCCCGCGAGGCGCTGTCCGAGAGCGAGGTCCGGCTCGTCGTCGACCTGCGCTCCGGCGGCGAGCAGGCAACCTTCTGGACCTGCGACTTCTCATACGATTACATCAAGATCAACGCCGAGTACCACACGTAGGGCGGCGGGCTCAGGCCGGCTTGCGGCCGGTCACCACGCTGTAGGGCAGGGGAGGGGGTATCCGGCGCACGGCCACGTCGGTGAGACCCGCTTCGGCCAGCCACGCCGCGCATTCGCCCTCGGCGAAGACGGCGCCTTCGGCGCTGGTGAGCAGCATCAGCACCGAGAAGAGCGTGGAGAAGGCGGGCTCCGTCTTGTCGTCGTTGAGCATCATGTCCGAGACGATGACCCGTCCGCCGGGCCGGAGCGCCCGGAAGGCGCCGGTAAACATGCGGGCGATGGTTGCGGGAGCCATCTGGTGCAGCACGCCGGAGAAGAGCACCGCGTCGTACGCCCCTTCGCCGTACTCGCCCGACGTGGCGTCGCCGCCCACCACGCCCACGCGGTCCTGCAGCCCCACAGCCGCGATCAGCTCCGCCGCGATGGCGACCACCGCCGGCAGGTCCAGCACTGTGCTGTGCAGGTTCGGGTCGGCTTGGGCCAGTAGCGCCGAGTAGGTGCCCGGTCCGCCGCCTACGTCCAGTAGCTCCCCTGCGCCGCCGAGGTCGATGAAAGGCGCCACTCCCCGGGCCACGCCCAGCGCCCGCTCGTGCATTCCCAGCACGAAGGCCCGCGTCTGCTCCGCGTCAGCTCCCAGGTGCAGCTCCGGGGCCACGGCGGGGCGGCCGGTGCGGACGGTCTCGGCCAGGCGGCCGAAGGCGCTGTACTGGTCCTGGCTCCACTTCAGCGCGCTACCCAGGAAGGCCGGCGATCCCGGAGGCAGGTAGGCCCGCGAGGCCGGCGTGAGCGCGTAGCGGCCCTCGGACTTGGTGAGAAGCCCATGCCCTGCCAGGGCATCCAGCAGTATCTCGCAGGCCCGTGCGTCGGCTCCGACCTCTTGCGCGGCCTCGCACGCCGTCACCGGTCCAGCGGCCAGCGCGCCGAAGAGGCCCAGCTCGTTGGCGCCCAGGAGGCAGGCCGAGGCCCAGTAGGCTGTGGAGAGGCTGAAGATGATGCCGGGGTCCGGTCGAGTTTCGCTCATGGGTTTCCTTGCCGTCTGTCGTGATGCAGCCGATCGGTGTAGCTTACCGCTCAACGCCTCGACGCGGCTACCACCAGGTGGAGGTCGTTGACATTGCTATGCGTCGGGCCGGTCCGGATGAGGCCGCCCGCGCCCTGGAGCCAGTGATAGCTGTCGCTCTCGGTAAGGTACTGCTCCAGGTCGAGCCCCCGTTCCTCGGCGCGCAGGGCCGTTTGGCCGTCGACGAGGCCGCCCGCCGCGTCGGTGGGTCCATCGGTGCCGTCGGTGCCTGCCGCCAGGACCGCAAGTCCCTCCGTGCTGCGCAGTGCGGCGGCGGCGGTTGCGGCGGCGACCTGGCACCGACCGCCAAGGCCCGCGCCGCGCACCGTGGCGGTGGTCTCGCCCCCTAGGATCAGGCAGTCGTAGCCTCCGTGGCTTACCGGGTCCAACAGGTCCAGAGCCAGTGCGCCCAAGCGCCGGCCGGCCTCCTCCGCATCGCCTTGGAGGCGGTTCGTCACAATGAGCGGCCGTAGCCCCAGGCCCCGCGCAGCATCTGCGGCGGCCGTCAGCGCGGTGTCGATGTCGCCGACGATGACGTGGCGGACCTCGGTCGCGCCGGCCGAGCCCGTCGGAGCCCGCTCCAGTCGTGCGCGGACCGATGCCGGGCAGCCGTCCCAGACGCCGTGCCGGCGCAGCACGTCACGGGCGGCGTCAGGACGCGCTCCTGCACCGAAGCAGAGGCCGGAGCCGATCACATCCAGCGGGTTGCCGAGGACATCCGAGAGGACCAAGCAGACCACCTGGGCGGGAGCCGCGAGGCGCGTTAGGCCCCCGCACTTCAGGCTCGAGAGGCAACCGCGCACAGCGTTCAGGTCGCCGATGGCCGTGCCGGCGCGCAGGAGCGCCGTGGTTACATGCGCCAGGTCCTCCAGGCTCACGCCCTCGGCGGGCAACTCGGCCAGGGCCGAGGCTCCGCCGGAGAGGAGGCAGATCGTCAGGTCGCCGGGTCGCGAACCGGCTACGGCTTCCGCCACCGCCATGCCCGCCGCCAGCGAGGTCGCATCCGGCGTAGGGTGCGCCGCCTCCAGCACCGTGAACCCGGGGACGGCCACGCCCGCTCCCAGCTTCGTCACCGCGAGGCCAAGGCCCAGCCGCTCGCCCAGCGCGTCTCCGGCGGCCCGAGCCATTCCCACGGCCGCCTTGCCGATCGCCACAGCGCGGATGGCGCCGATCCCGTCCAGAGCGTAGCGGCGCGGACCCAGGCGAAGGGCCGCGCCCTCCACCGAGACGTGCCCCTGCGTCAGGCGGTCGCCCTGGACCTCGTCCAGTGTAAGAGCGTAGATCGCCCGGGCCAGTTCGGCCGCGGGGCTGGTCGCGCCGCCACGAGTCTGCATTGGGGTACCTCGGTACGGACCAGTCGGCGCCCTCACCGGGCACACCGTGCCGCCGCGTGGAGTATAACGCAATGGGCTCCGCGCCCGGTAGTGCGGACCGATCCAAGGAGAACAGAATGCGAGTGCGTACGCTCGCGGCCCTGGCGGCTGCGGTGGTTGTCGGAGGTGTCGCAGCGTCGGCTCAGACGCCTACTCTCAAGGTGCTTGACCCGGCGCCTCCGATCAAGGTGGCGAAGTGGGCTAAGGGCGCCGAGGTCTCCTCGTTCGAGGCGGGCAAGACCTACGTCGTCGAGTTCTGGGCCACCTGGTGCGGCCCATGCAAGACCAGCATCCCGCATCTGACCGAGATGTCCAAGAAGCTGGCGGGCAAGGTCACCTTCGTCGGCGTCAGCGTATGGGAGCGCCAGGCCAACGACGCCGACACCGCCTACAGGGAGAAGGTCGACCAGTTCGTCAAAGAGATGGGCGACAAGATGGACTACAACGTGGCGGTCGACGGGCCCGAGAAGACCATGGCCAAGACCTGGATGACCGCCGCGGGCCAGAACGGCATCCCGTCGGCCTTCGTCGTGGACGGCAAGGGCAAGATTGCCTGGATCGGCCATCCCATGGACGGCCTCGACAAGGTCCTCGACCAGGTGCTGGCCGGAACGTTCAACCCGGCCACCGCTGCCGCCGAGCGTGAGAAGCGCGAAGCCGAGCAGCGCAAGCAGAGCGAGGTGATGGCCCCCATGATGGCCGCCCTGAACAAGCAGGACTACAAGGGCGCCGTCGTGGCCATTGACAAGATCATCGCTACGAACCCGGACATGCGGGCCAACCTGAGCATGACCAAGTTCATGGTGCTCATGCGCTCCGACGAGAAGGCCATGTACGCCTTCGCCAAGCAGCTCAGCACCGGAATCTTCAGCTCCGACGCCCAGATGCTGAACCAGCTCGCGTGGCCCATGGTGGACGAGCAGAGCCCCCTGAAGACCCGCAACTACCCGCTGGCCCTGGCCATAGCCAAGCGCGCCGCCCAGGCGAGCAAGAACGCCGACCCCATGATTCTTGACACGTTGGCGGTCGCCTACTACAAGTCCGGCAACAAGGCCCAGGCCATCAGCACCCAGACACTGGCCGTAGCGCTCCTGAGGAAGCCCGGCGCGAGCTACCCGCCGGAGATGGCCAAGGAAGTCGAGGCCAAGCTGAAGGAGTGGAAGCGCTAGGCGCGAAGCCCTGCGCCGTCAGCACGGTGGTAGCGTCCGTGAAGGTCCGTGTCCGTCCGTGTCGTCGCAAGGGCCCTGCACGGACTCGCACGGACAACCACGGACCAACACGGACGGCCACGTCGGTGCATCGCACGTTCGTGCGCCGTTGACGTGCTCCCTCTCCCGGCGTCGACCAGCGTCCGGTCGCTCGGATGTGGCTCGCCGGTCAGAGTGTTACCTATGTCACCGGCTGTTTACCCGCGTCCGGCAGTCTCTCGGTGGCTCGGGCCCCTGTGCCCTGTGGTATTCCCTTGGGGGCTCGGGCCTCCGGGCCCCCCCTTCGCCCGCGGTCGCCGGTCGAGCGGCACACTCCTGCTCCCTCCCCTTTCCGCGTAGCGGGAGGGGGAGGGTTGGGGTAGGGGTCCTTGCCGTTTGGCACGAGTTGCCGTTATGTGCTGTCCCTCCGGCAACCCCCATCCCGGCCTTCCCCCTCCGAGGCTACGCCTCGCAAGGGGAAGGAGCCCGGTCACGACCACCTATGCCGTTCCTTCGCCTTGCCGCAGGGTTCCCCGCCGAGTTCCTCGCGGGCGACGGCAAGGGCTTTCTGTGACCCTTCCCGCCTACTACATCGCGGTCACGCCGGTGACGAACGCGCAGTACAAGCGTTTCGTCGACGCAACAGGCCACCGTCCGCCGGACCAGGCGACCTTCGGCAAGCCGGTCTGGGCCGGCAAGGCCTTTCGCCGGCCGCCAAGTCGGACCGCGCCGTCGTGTGCGTCACCTGGGACGATGCGTCCGCCTACTGCGCCTGGGCCGGCCTGCGACTGCCGAGCGAGCTGGAGTGGGGGAAGGGCGCCCGGGGCCCGGACGGCCGCGTCTACCCGTGGGGCGACGTCTGGGAAGACGGCAAGCGGTGCAGGAACAGCAAAAACGAGGGTTCGAAAGAGAGCTGTTCGGTCTGGTCGTACCCGGAGGGCATCAGCCCCTGGGGCCTGCGGCAGATGAGCGGGAACGTCTGGGAGTAGTGCGGGGATTGGTACGAGAGCGGCGCCCCGGGCCGCTGGAAGCGCGGCGGCCGGACCTGTGCGGGCCTACTGGGACTACTGGGATCGGTACAGCCTTGACCGCCGGAGCGTCTTCGGCGACGGCCTCTTCCACTACTACCGCTACCCCCGAGGCCGCCGCCAAGCGCTTCCCACCCCGCCCGAGGACTTCGGTCCCGCGGAGGCCGTGTTGCGCCAAGCGGAGCACCCCGTGCGCCCAGAAACTGCTCTGGCGCATCGGGCCGGAAGTACCTAGGTTAGCCATTGGGAGGCTCTAAAGCGCCTGCAAGACTCCATTCGGTTGCATTGACCCAACTGAAGCGTCCCTATAGAATGCCTCCAGGCTGGCGACAGCCGATAACACATTAGCTGATTGTAGATGATGGCAGTAAGCAGAAGGGTCGGTGGCCGCCGGGCGGCCGTCGGCCGTGCGCGCGGCATTGGGGGCGACCTGCCCTGCCTGATGCGTCGTTCATGTCGCAGGCGGACTACGGCAAGGCGCCACACATCGCTCCGATGCCGCCGCAACCATCCAACGGCTGCCGCAGTCCCGGCAGTATGACCCTTGATCAGGAGATGCGAAGCGATGTGCAGACGGAAGTGGATCGCAGGTGCCGCACTGCTCGCCATCGCGGCGGTCAGCATGCAGGCACAAGGCGCCGGCGGCGACAAGGTCCTGCCGCCAAACGCCAGCGCGTACGGTCGGACCCTATCACAGTGGCTGGGCGACTACTGGCGCTGGTTCTACACGAGCCCGGATACGTCCCAGCCGCATGCGGATGGCCCCGTGGTGTTCATGCCCCTGCCGGCGGGGGAGTACGTATCGGGCGGCTGGACCCCGGAAGATCCCGTCTACCTGAAGGGGCAGATTGAGGTCACGCTCCGGCCGGGCACGCCGTTCGTGCTGCCTGCCGTCTGCGTGGGCGGCGAGCGATACCTGGACTGGCCGGACCGCGCCGATGACCCGCTACTGCCCAAGGAGACCTTCATGGGCTTCCTCTCCGATGAGGTCATGACCCTTGACGGAGAGCCGATACTACGTGACTTCAGCGACTACTATGTGTCTGGCTTCTACAACCCGATGGTGGAGTATCCACAGCCGGCTTCGAACGGGGCGGTCGGGCTCGTCTACTACCAGACGGTGGGCTTCGTCGCGGCCCCGCTCGCCCCTGGCCGTCACGTGATCCACCTGTACGAGCAGTTCGTGCTGCCGCCAGACCTGATCCCCGGCTCCACATGGGGTGTCATATACGACAACACATGGATCATCAACGTCTTGCCTTCGAGGGGACCCAGGTAAGGGCGCGACCGGGTCACCTGGCGGCCGGCAGGCCTGGCCGTCGCCTGATGTTGGGCGGCGCACCGGGCTGACAGGGGCCTCTCCTGCGATGGGAGAGGCCCCTCGGTCCGATGCGCGGCTGGCGACGTCCTGGCGCGTTGTCCACGCGACCCGATCACCCCATGCTGGAGGCCCGCGAGCGCTGGTTTCTCAGGATCGAAGCGAAGCACCCCGGCTTCAGCGCCGGTCGCCGCCGCAAGCCACTGCATCGTCGGTGTCGGGGCCCTTGGCTCCGTTCCGGGCGACGACAAAGACAAGCGCCGTGCGGGTCAAGATGGACACTTCTCTGACCTGGGAAAGTGTCCATCTTGAGCGCCTTCTCACACTTCCATCGTTACCTGGTCCCAGGTGTCGAAGACCTGCCGCACGTTCTCCGGCCGGGCGCCTGCTCCGAACTCGCACTGCGCTATGCAGCCTCCGTTGCGCCAGAGCGCTTGGTGGACCGTGCGGACGGCGGCGTCGATCTCCATGGTGGTGGCTGAGGGCAGCAGGTGCTGGCGGTCGACCTCGCCCCAGAAGGTGATCTTGCCCGCGTAGGGCGCCAGGTTCTCGATGCCCATGCAGAAGACCTGGGAGTTCACCGCGTCGAGTCCCAACTCGATCAGGTCGGGGATAACGCTCAGGATGTGGCCGTCGGAGTGCATGAACATCTTCTTGCCAGCCCGGTGGGCGATCTCGATGTAGTCGCGGTAGAGCGGCTTGAAGACGGCGCGCCAGAGCTTCGGGCTCAGCAGGAGCGTGCGCTGGGTGCCCCAGTCGTCCATCATCATCAGCGCGTCCACGTCGGTGGCGGCCCAGGCCTCCAGCAGGTCGCAGTAGTAGTTGTGCATGGCGCCCAGGAAGCCCACCATCTCGGCGGGCCGCTCCATCAGGTCGATATAGAGGTTTTCGGTGCCGCGCAGGAACTGTAGCTGCTCGAACGGCCTCGGGCATGCGCCGGCCATGGTGAACGCGGTGGTGGCGGCGCAGTCGCGGTTGATCAGGTCCCGGTCCACGGTCAGCCACTCGGTGGGGATGTGCACCTTGGGCACGTCGGTCCGCCAGTCGGCGATGAGCGGGTCCTTCACCTCGCCGACGACGCCCTTCTGGATGTTCGTGAAGATGCTGCCCCAGTCGTCGACGTAGGTGCCGATCTCGTAGGGATTGCCTGACGTAGCGGGCAGCTCGCTCCAGTGGCCGGAGACGCCGCTGAGGTCGTCGGGGAAGTCACGACGCAAGGCATCCAGCGCCTCGGGGTGGTGATCGACGGCCCAGGGGAGGAGCCAGAGCTGCCTCGGCGCCCTGTCCGGCGATCGAAGCTCCAGCGTGCGCAGTACCCGCTCTCGTGATGTCATCATCGGTTATCGCTCCTGTGTGCGCCGCATCGGCGGCAGCTAGGGGTTTTCACAGACGACGCGGAAGCCCACGTCGAAGACGCGTTGCCACCGGGGGTGGCGTCGTGTGGCGCCGATGCGGGCCTCCTCGGGCAGGTCGCTCCACGATCCGCCGGTCACGAGCCGCCCTCCACCGGGGCCGGGCAGCGCCTCCTGCAGCCACTCGGCCACGTTGCCATGCATGTCGTATAGGCCCCACGCATTGGGCCGGTAGGACCGCACGGGCGCCGTCACGCGGTGGCCGTCGTCGACGGCTGCAGCAACGCGCCGGTAGGGCGAGATTGCGCCCGACGGGAGGCCCCAGCCGAAGGTATCGACCCGGCCCAGCGTGGCGTCGGCCAGGTTGGCCAGCCGCCCGAAGTCGGCGTCGGAAGCGCCCCAGGCCAGGGGCGTCCGAGCTCCGGCCAGGCAGGCGGCCTCCCATTCCGACCGCGTGGGGAGCCGCCACCGCTTGCCGGTCCGTGTGCTGATCCGGCGGCAGAAGGCCTGCGCCTCGTCCCAAGAGACCCGGCAGACCGGCTGTGCGGGGCCGTTCACCGGGTAGCCCCGCTCGCGCTCGGCGAACTGCAGGAAGTCCCCGGTCTCGAGGCGGCTGTCGTGGCGCGGGTCAAAGGCCGCGTACTGGGCGTTGGTGACCTCGCAGGCGCCGATGAGGAACGCGCCGCGCCCTCCGGCGGGCGTCAGCCGCACCATGTCCAACACAAGCCCCGGCCCCGCCGAGACGCGCACCGGCCGCGCCGCCATGGCCGTGGGCCTCCTCAGTGGCGCAGAAGCCCGGCTCGGAGCTGCCAAGGCGCTCGCCGCGCTGTTCCGGTCGAGGATCGCCCGCGGCAGGTCGGCATCGGCCTCGGGGTCGAGGTCGGCGCCGGCATAGAGGGCGTCCATACGGCGGCGCAGGGCGCGCTGGGCGTTCACCTTGCCGTCGCCTACGATCTCGCGCCAGGAGCCGTGGGCGGGCGTGTTCAGGTCAATCCACGTGATGATCCGGTCCCACGCCTCGCGGCTCAGCCTGACGCCCGCGTGGCCGCCTTGTAGCATCCGTACGAGCCGCGTGGTGTCGGCGTGGAACTCGCCGGGCGTCAGCAGGTGCAGGTCGCTCTCGATGGTGTGGCCCCGGACATGGGAGCGCAGGGCCAGGTAGGAGGGCGGGAAGTGCGAGCCGCCGCGGTATCCGGCGTCGGACCCCGGCGCGCTGACGTCCGGAGCGTCCGCCAGGTTGGGCGCCGAGGTCCCCGGCCGCCCGTCGTGGCAGCTCACGCAGTAGCGGTCCAGGACAGGCTGCACCTCGCGCCGGAAGCTGAAACCCCGCGCAGGGCCGTACCAGGGGCGTATCTTGTCCGGAGCCTGGTATGCGCGCCCGGCGGGGCGGTTGATGCCCGCTGCGTTCTGCGGCTCATGGCACCCGGTGCAGTGGACCCGCTCGCCGGGCATGGCGGTCATCCAGCTCCGCATGAGTTGCAGGGCCTTGCCCTCGGCGTCCAGCGGCTGCATGGAAATAGGCGTGTTGGCCGGGACGGTGAAGTGAGCCGAGCCGTCGGGCGCTACGGGCACGGTGCCCAGGATGCGCTTGACGTCCCACGGCCCGTCGAGCCCGACTCGGTTGATCTGCCCGCCCATGCCGTGGTAGGCGAACTGGTAGCTGAAGAGCCGCAGTTGCGTCACGGTTCCGCGCGGCACGCCGGCCAAACCGGGGCCACGGTAGATATCGGTGATGCTCACGTCGGCCTCGGCGGCTCCGGGGCGGGTCCGCGCAGGGATGGCCGGCGGCACGGGCCTGCGCTCCACGGGGATCGGCTCCAGCAGTGCGCTGCCGGGCGCCTCGGCGATCAGCGTCAGGTTGTCGAACACGTCGGCCAGGTAGATGCCCCACGACGAGGCGGGCGTGGGCTTGGCCGCCACGAGGAAGTACCTGGCGCTGAGCGGCCAGGGGTGGAGGAACTTGGGCCAACTCGGCGCCACCAACTCGTCGCGGATGATGGGAACGACACTCTTGCCCCGGCCGGGTATGCGCTGCACGGCTCCAGCGGCCTCGTGGCGGCCCAGGGCGGTGTCGAAGAGCGTCAGCTCTCCCATGCGTGGCACGTCGTGGTGCCCTCCCACGATGGCGGCGAACTGCGTCGCATTCCCCGGTATGGTCCGGGCGTAGAAGAGCGCGTTGGGCCAGTAGGAGTTGCTGCCGTAGTGGGCCGCCTGCTGCGTGCCGTCCGGGTTCATGGTGAAGAGGATGCGCGACGCGAAGTGGGGGATGTCGGTATATTCCCACCGCAGGTAGAGGATGCGGCCGTCGGCCATCACGGTGGGGCACCAGTCGTGGTCCTGCTCGAAGGTCAGGCGCCGGATGCGGCCCTTCTCGGTGCGGTAGATGTTGGAGACGTGCGACGCGCCGGTGACGCAGGGGACCCCCACGAAGGGCGCCGTGGAGGTGAAGAGCACGTCGCCGTCGGGTAGGTAGCAGGCGTCGTAGTTGTCGACCAGTGGCTGGTCGATGAGCCCGAGTTGCGCCGCCGGCGTTCCGTCCAAGCGCTTCTCGAACACCTGCCAGCGGCCGTCCTCGCCGGGCATGGAGAAGAGGAGCCGCCGGGCGTCCCAATGGAGGTCGAGGTCGCCCACGAAGCGCCCGCCGTCGGGCTTGTAGAGCGTGGTGAGCTTGGGTTCGCCACGCAGGCCGGTGAGGATGGCGACCTCGTTGTCGAAGCCCGACCGCGGCAGTGACGAGTTGCTTTCCCAGTTCTGCACGAGGCCCAGGTTGCCCGCGCCGCGCCGGACGAGCAGGAGCTTGTCGCAGTCCAGCAAAGGATTGGCGAGCAGGGCCGAGCGCTGCAGGGCCAGGAGCCGCTCGATCTCAGGGAGCAGATCTGCGTCGCCCCTGGCGAGGCGTGCCGCGACCGACCGGGCGCTCCGCTCTGCCTCGGCGAGCCTGGCCGCCATGGCGTCGCCGCCGGGCAGGCGCGCGCCGAACTCCTTCCGCATGTCCGCCACGGCCAGTCGCGCCGCGCCCAGGTTCACCAGCGCGAAGCGGGCGCGGGCCTCGTCCAGCGGGTCGATATCGGCCGCCTCGGTGGCGCCGTCGCAGTGCAGGGCGCGGCCGCGCATGCCCGGCACAAACGTGCCTCCGCGCACCTGCAGGGCGTGCTTGCCCGATACGTCGGCACCCGAGCCGTCCAGCGTCCAGAGCGCGTCCGGCTGCGGCAGGTCAGTGCGGGCCATTTCCTCCGGGCTCAGGGCGCGGGAGTAGAGCGCCACCTCGTCGAGGTCGCCCACGAAGCCGTTGGGCCCGGCAAGCCCCTGCGCGGCGGCGCCCAGACGCAGGATATCGCCCTCCACGTCGGGGTTGCTCCCGAGGCTCACCTGCGCATCGAGGCGGCCGTCGATGTAGAAGGTCGCCGTGGAGGCCGCGTGGGAGTAGGCCACGCCCACCCGGCGCCACTGGCCGTCGGCCACCGGCATGCGTCCGGCAACCACCGCGATGCAGCCCGTGTCGAAGCCCAGTACGCCGTTCCGGACGAACCAGGCCTTGCCACCGCAGGCCCACGGGCCAGACTGCGCCGACCGCGAGACGATGACGCCGCCTTGCGTGGTGCGTATCAAGGCCGTCATGCTGAAGTCGGCCTGCCCCGTGGCCGGGAGTCGTGGCGGATCCTGCCGGCGGCTCATGCCCCCGAGCAGCAGCAACGGGGCCAGGGCGGCCAGGCAGGCTGCCGCCCTGGCCACCCGATGTGTTCCGAGGCGCGATGGCTTCATCCGGGCGCGCTAGAGCTCCACCTGCAGTTTGCGCGGACGCGCCGTGTTGGCGAAGGCCACCCAGAGCAGCCGCTCTTTGGCGTCGTACCGCCACTCGGATGGGTCCGACCCCAGCGCGACCGACGCCGGTCGGCTCGGGCAGCGGAGCAGGACAACGCCCTGCGTCTGCGCGATGCCCTCCACGAGCCACGTCCCACCGCGCAGGCCGACCTTCTCCGGCAGGGCCTTGCAGCCCGCCGCCACAAGCTTGAGCCCTGTGCCGGCAGAGGCGTCGAGGTCGTAGAGCAGGTGGCGCGCCCCCGGCTTCAGCATCACCTTCCGGCGCAGGGCGAGTTGCGGGTCGAAGAGGTCGACCAGCCGCCCTTCCAACGTCCGGGGCGCGCCATCGATCGTCTCGTCGAGGCCCGCCGCCACGACGTAAGGCCCGCGCCGCAGCACGAGGTGGTTCGTCTCGCGCCAGCGCAGCCGCACGGCGGAGGCGGCCTTCCGCACCACGGCCACCACGTCGGCGTCGCCCGCGGCTGCGTAGGCGGGAGCCGACGGGCTCGCCGCGCGGTAGACCACCACGCCCTTGCCGACACGGTGCGTGCCCTCGGCGGCGTCTGCCGGCAGGCCCAACGCCTCGAAGAGGTGGAGCCTGGGTGTGGCGTAGGCCTTGCCGTCAGAGTTCCACCACTCGCGGACAGCGTTGAAGGGGTCGCTGTCGTCGTCCCAGACCACCAACGCGCCGCCCTTGCGCACCCACTCGGCGAGGGCGGTGTGGATCTCCGGCGTCGGCGGCTTCTGCCCGTGGTAGGTGAGGAGCATCACGCGCAACCGGTCCAGGCAGCCGGGGATGGTCGCGTTCTCGAGTTGGACCGGTTCCACCGGGATGCCGCGCTTCACGAACGGCATCGCCAGCCCGTAGAAGTTGGAGAGGTGCGGGTCGCTGGGCTTGGGGTCGCCGCGCTGGAACATGAGCGTGTCGCTGACGGCGACGCCGATGCCCTGCGTTCCGCACTCCCACTTCACGAGCTTCTGATCCATGTCGTTGAGCGCCGAGAAGACGGTCTGCAGCTCGGTGGCGTAGCCGGCCGGGATTGCCTCGCGGACGTTCCGGTCGGCCTTGCTGGGGTACCGGCCGCTGAAGACGCGCTCGGGCCACGGGGCGACCTCGTACTGCCAGACCTCGGGCTGCAGGAGCGAGGCGGTGAGCGTCGACTCCCAGTTCACCTTGTAGTCGGCCCAGTCGTAGCCGGGGTTGTCCTCAACCGGGTCGTTCAGGTACCAGACCGTCCGGTTCGTGGCGCGGACCAGGTTCTGCATCGAGCCGTACTCGAGGAAGGCCGCCTCGAAGGTCCGCTCCTTGCGCTTGCCGCGATACATGGTGGCGGTGCGCGCCGTGCCGGTCCATACCTGCGCGATGTAGCCGTCGCAACCCTCGATCCGCGCCAGGCTGCTCTCGGGGCTGACGATGCGCCAGTGCGCGTAGTTGATGAGGCTGTGCGTGGGCACGTAGCAGCGCACCTTCTTGCCGTGCTCCTTGTTCCAGGCCTGGATAAAGCTGAATACCTGCTGAAGCGCCCGGCGGTAGAGGTAGTACTTCAGCTTGGAGGCGCGCCACTGGGCGTCCGGGCTGGCGTGGGGCGCCTGCCACGGCTCCTTGTAGTAGGACTGCCACTCGCGCTTGAAGCCCTCGGAGTAGCCGCCGCGCACCCAGAACTCGGGCTCCTCCAGGTGGATCGCCTCGGCTCCGGCCTCCAGCGCTCGCTTCACGCCAACGCAGAGGAACTTGCCGTAGGTCTCGCCGGGGCACATATAGTAGACATCGCCGCCGTGGCTGATCTTGTTGCCCGCGCGGTCGGTTTGCGCCTGGTCCTCGTGGTTCTCGCCGTCGAAGCGGCCGTAGAGGTAGTCCTGGTACTGCCCCCACGAGACGCCGGTCATCACATGGATGCGGTAGCCGCGCTCGCGCCACGTGGCGATCCGCGCGGGCAGGCCGGGGTCGATCCCGTAGCAGATGGCCACGTCGGAGCGCAGGTTGGCGGCGTCGGTGTAGGCGCTTCCGGTCTGGAAGCAGGTGCGCTCTCTGATCTGGAGCGGATCGTCCATGGTGAGGCTCCCCGTGGTCTGTAGCGCTGCCGCGGCGAGGGCCGCAGTAAGTAAGTGTCTCATGCCGCCAAGATACGCCGCGGGGCGCCCCGGCTCCTGCCGAGACGCCCCATGTTGGCCCGTATGGGCTGGAGCGGACTGCCTACTCGGCCTCGCCGACCTCCTCCGCCACGAACCCGTCGCCTCCCGCCGCCGCGAAGTCATCCTGTGCGGGCTGCAGGGGCGGCAGCTTGGCCGCGGCCAGCAGCTTGTTCAGCCGCTCCAGGTCAGGACCTGCCAGGCGTCGTGCCGAACGGTAGAGCGCCGAGGCGCGGGCCGTGAGGGTCCGTGCCTGCTCGAGGTGCGAGCGGACCGGCGTCTCGGTAAAGGCGTCGATGGCGCTGGAGAGCTGCGAGACGCGGCTGCCGATCGTCGGAGCTACCGCGCCGGGAGCAGGCCGCGCTGGAGCCTCGCCCTCACCGGGGCGGTCGGCCTCTGCCGGGGCCTGGTCGCGCAGCCCGGCCGTTAGCGCCGTCAGGGCGGCGTCGTACGCCGCGACCGCCTTGCGCTGGGCCTCCGGCGCCGTCTTGAATGCCTCGCCCTCCTTCAGCGCCTTGAGCGGAGCGGTGAGTCGCGTGCTGACACTGCCCGCGTAGGAGGCCTGCGCGGCCGCCAGCGACAGGTCCCGGATGGCCTCGAAGTGGCGTCTCCGGTCGGCCGTCGACGCGCTGACGAACGGGTCGTCCTCCACCGTGATTTCGGCCGTCTGCTCCTCGGCGCCGAGCCGGAGGTGGACGACGTAGGCGCCGGGCAGCACGCGCGGTCCGCGCGTCGAGCCGTAGGTGCGTGCGCCGGAGCCCTGTGTGCGGCGGCCCTGCGCCTGTCGCGCCTGCCCTGCGGCGGGCCGGGCCGGTGCGGCGACCGGAGCCCTGCGCTGCGTCGCTCCCTCCACCGCCGCCGCCGCCCACCGCAGGTCCCAGGTCACGCGGTTGAGGCCTGCCTCGGTGGGGATCAGCGTCATCTTGCGCACCAGTTCGCCCTTCCGGGTGGTGATGCGCATCTCCTCGGGGCCCTTGCCGTCGTAGCCCTTGCCGACCACATAGCGGATCATGCCGGCCTGTGGGGCGTTGGGTCCGGCAAAGACCCGGTTGCCCGCGCCGAACTGGCTGAACGACATCCGGTAGGTGATCGCCGGCTTGGGTGTGAGCAGCTTGAACACCGGCGCCGACGCGGCTACGGCGGCCTGCTCCAGCGCGGCAATGTCGTCGAGTATCCAGATGCCTCGGGCGTGGGTGGCCAGGATCAGGTCGTTGTCGCGCGGATGGACCTGCAGGTCGTCGACGCGGAGCGCCGGCAACGGGGCGGGGAAGCGGGTCCAGCGGGCGCCTCGGTCGATGGAGACCCATGCGCCCCGCTCGGTGCCCATGAAGAGCACGTCGGGGTTGCGCGGGTGGTCGCGCACCACGCTCACCGTGGTGTCCGGCGTAAGCCCGGCGCCGATGGAGCGCCAGGTCGCGCCGTAGTCGTCGCTGACGTAGGCGTAGGCCGTGAAGTCGCCGGATCGGTGATTGTCGAACGAGGCATAGACGCGGCCCCGGGCGTGCGGCGAGGCGTGAACCTTGCTCACATAGGCGCCGGCGCGAAGCCCCGGCACGCGGCCCGCCACGTTGGCCCAGCTCTTCCCGTCATCGCGCGAGACCTGAAGGTTGCCGTCGTCCGTGCCCGCGTAGATGACGCCGCGCTCGCAGGGCGACTCAGTCAGCGTCACGATCTGGCCGTAGTCCGACGGGATGTCCTGGAACGGGTAGCCCTTCGTCCCGTAGGTCTGGCCCATGATCGGCATCTTCTTCAGGTCGGGCTGGGTCGTCAGGTCGCCGGTTCGCCGCCAGGAGGCGCCGCGGTCATCCGAGATGAAGAGCCGGTTGCCGCCGATGTAGAGCCGCCTGGGATTGTGAGGCGAGATCAGGATCGGCGTGTTCCAGTCGAATCGCAGGGCCTCACCGCCCTCGGCCCGCGGTCGCACGGAGCGGCTCTCGCCGGTGAAGGGGTTCACGCGGACGGCGTTGCCGTTCTGGGACTCGACGTAGACGACCGACGGATCGGTCGGGTCCAGCGCGGCCTGGAAGCCGTCGCCGCCGTTCAGGTTCTTCCAGTCGGCATTGCCGATGCCTGCCGTGTTGCGGGAACTGCTGGGCCCGATCCAGGAGCCGTTATCCTGCAGGCCGCCCGCTACGCGGTAGGGCTTGGAGAAGTCGAACCCCACGCCATAGAACTGCGAGAGCGGCAGTGTGGCGATCATGTCGTAGGTCTTGCCGCCGTCATGGCTCCAATGGAGGCCGCCGTCGCAGCCAACGAGCAGGTGGCGCGAGTCGCGCGGGTCGATCCAGATCGCGTGGATGTCGGCGTGGATGCGGGCGCTCGATTCGCTGCGCCAGGTCTTGCCGCCGTCGCTGGAACTAGCGAATGAAACGCCCGCCAGCCAGAGCTTCTCGGTGTCGTTCGGGTCCACGCGGATCTGGCTGAAGTACATGGGCCGCGGGTTGGTCTCGGACATGCGGCGCCAGGTGGCTCCGCTGTCATCGGACCGGTAGACGCCGCCCTCGTTCGCCTCCACGGTCGCGTAGACTGTCTGCGGCGCCTTGCGGCTCACGGCCAGGCCGATGCGGCCCAGGGGGCCCTTGGGCAGACCCGCCTCCAGCTTCGTCCAGGTGGCGCCCGCGTCGGTGGACTTGAAGAGGCCGCTACCCGGTCCCGCTCCGGTGAAGCCGTAAGCGGTCCGGCGGCGTTGGTACATAGCAGCGTAGAGCGTGCTCGGGTTGGAGGGGTCGAGAACGATCTCCGTGCAGCCCGTGTCCGCATCGACGTAGAGCGGCTTGGTCCAGCTCTTCCCTCCGTCGGTCGTGCGGTAGAGGCCCCGCTCGGGGTTCGGTCCCCAGAGCTTGCCGACCGCCGCCACGTATGCCACATCGGCGTTGCGGGGGTCTACCACGACGCGCTGGATGTGGTGCGTGGCCTCGAGGCCCAGGGCGATCCAGGTCTCGCCGCCGTCGGTAGAGCGGAAGACGCCGGAGCCCCAACTGGAGCTCTGCCGGTTGTTGGCTTCACCTGTGCCGACCCAGACTACACTGGGGTCGCTGGGGGCCACGGCCACGGCGCCGATCGTCAGCGTGGGTAGCGTGTCGCCGACGGGCTTGAAGGTGGTGCCCGCGTTGGTGGTCTTCCATAGCCCGCCCGAGGCTGAGGCCACGTAGGCCGTGGCGGGATCAGTCTCAACAACCGAAACGTCGTTGATGCGGCCACCGACTGTCGCGGGTCCGATAGCGCGCCAGTTGAGGCCGTTCAGGAGCGGCTCAAGGCGCGAATCCTGGGCCGTGGCGGCGACGGTCGAGGCGAAGAGGAGCAGGCACAGGGCGAGGCGTACGGGCATGGGTCCCTCCGTGGGCGGTCTGGAGCGGAAGTGGCGCCCATATTCTGCACCCAAATGGCCTATATAGCGCCTGCTGAGGGCGGGACCCCGGCGCCCAGGGGGTGCGGGCGCCGGGGCGGGGATGGCTACAGCCTGAGGGTGTCGCGCTCGTGGTGCTGCGGAATGCCCTTGCCGCAGTAGGGGCAGAACTTCGGGCCTGAGGGCAAATCGGGCCGCTTGGCGCCGTCATGCGGGCAGACCTTCCAATCGGGCTCCAGTGCCATGCCGCACTTGGCGCACTTGGCCTCCTGCCGCTTCTGCATTACCGTCACCTTCTTGCCGCAGGACGGGCAGTCGATGGAGAGCTTCTGTTCGGTGCCGGCGAAGACCCTCCAGGGCATGCCCTCCACGCGGGCGATGCCGCCGCCTATGGCATCCATGTCTGACCCGAGCGATAGCATCGGAATGGTGTGGCCTATGCCCTTGCGGAACGTGAGCTTGGTCGACGACTTTCCGTCAGCTACCGTCTTGGCGATGCTCCACGAGGAGCCGGCCGCTCGAGCCACCGCATGGATCACTACGTCGGCCGGGCAGTCGGTGAAGGACATCCTGGGGACCCGCGCTTCCCTGGACACCGACTCGCCCACCACGCACTCCACCTTGGCCGCCACGCACACCTTGCGGAGGGCGTCGCGGGCCGGGGTGTTGTCAAAGCTGATGGTGATGCGGGTGTCGGGCAGGCCCTCACCGGACGACGAAGCGGTCACGAAGACCTGCATCGCCCTCTCCAGCGACCCCTTGGCGTCGGCCGCAGCCTGGCCAGCCATCTCCTGTATGCGGACCTCTACGGCTCCGCTGTCGTGCTGCGTCACGGCGGCCATTTCCTGGGCTTCGGCCGGCGCCACGCAGCCCAGGAGTACAGCGCCCATCATGGCATATTGTAGGTTCATCTCGCCTCCTCCGAGTAGCTCACAGGCATCACCGACGGCGTCCCCGAGACGCCGACCAATCGGCCTTGCCTGTCTGTCTCAATGGGTATGTTCATCAGCGCGGGATGGAATCGCATCCGCCCGGTCTCGTCGTCGCGCTCCGCCAGGACCGCGGGTGTGATCATCCCTGCCTCATAGACCGGGAGTTCCTCCGATTTCCACGACGGCTTCGGGGTCTTTCCGGGCCGCACAACGGCGATGGCCGTCTTCTGCCGATGCTTCGATGCACTGCGCTGGTCGGTTCGCACCACGCGGACGCGCTGATCGACGGTCACTCGGTCGGTCCTGGTGGGTGCAGGCGCGACTGCCGCCGCCGTGCGCGCCGTTCTGGACCCCGATTGCGCCGCTGCCACCGCCCGGGGCCTTGCCGGCATGGGCGGCTGGGACGGTTGCCGGACGGCGAACCAGCCCGCCGCCAGCGCTACGCCTGCGGCCGCCAGGCGAACCGCGATGCCCGACCAGTGGCTGCGTCTCTGCCCGCGCCGGAGCGCCGCCGCCACGAATCCAGGCCTCGGCTCGCCAGCGGGCAGGTCGATGGCGGCATCGCGGAGCATCTGCTCGACGCGGGCGTCGTCTATGGGCGTCTCGTGTCTCATGGCTCTACCTCAGCTCAACAGCGCCGCAGGGCGGCGAGGACGGGTCGGGATCCACTTCCGCCAGGAGCGTGGCAAGCCGCCGAAGCCCCTTCTTGATGCGGCTGCGGATCGTGCTGTCCGGAGCGCCCACAGTCCGGGCGATCTCGGCCACCGGGATCTGCTCGAAGTAGTGCAGCCAGATCGGGTCCCGTAGCGGCGCGGGCAGGCCTAGGACCGCGGCGCGAACCCTCCGACGGGCCAGGCGGACCTCAGCTTCAGCCTCCGCCGACGGCGCCTCGGCCGCGAACGCGAGGCCCTCGTCCAGCGGCGTGACCCTTCGAGCCCAGGCGGACCTTCGGTGGTCATGTGCGCAGTTCAGTGCGATGCGGCAGAGCCATGCCGCGAACGGGGCGTCCCCGCGATAGGTGCGCCGGGCGGCGTAGGCCCGCGCCACGGCCTCCTGCGCCAGGTCATCGGCTTCTGCCCTTCCGGCCGCCGAGGCCACGACCCGCCAGAGGCGCGCACGGGCCTCCTCGCACTTGCGCGCGAAGACGTCCGGGTCATCCAGTTCGCTCTGTCGGCCACCGGAAAGCAGCGGCGTGGGTAACCTCACCGGGTGAAGGCTCCTCTCAACACAATGACGAGTCCGGGCCTTCAAATCGTGACGGGAGGGCCGATACACCGACGGGCCCACAGCCAGGGTGGCTGCAGGCCCGCGGTCAGGCAGGTTGGGTACGGGGGTCTACTCGCCCGAGATCAGCGCGGCGGCTTCCTCCAGCGGCGGGAGCATGTCTGGCGCCATGCGCTTGATGAAGCCGATCTTGCCGTTCTCCACATCGGCGCAGATCACGTCGCCGTGGGCGAACGAGCCTGCCAGCATGGCCTCGGCCAGCGGGTCCTCGATGAGCTTCTGCACGGCCCGACGCAGGGGCCTTGCTCCCATGGTGGGATCGTAGCCCTCGGTGGCGAGTAGCTGCTTCGCGGCGTCCGACACCTCCAGCTCCATGCCCTGCGCCTTCACCTGCGTGTTGACGCGGTCGAGCATCAAGTCGACGATCTGCAGGATCTCCGCGCTACTCAGCGCGTGGAAGACGATCACCTCATCCACGCGGTTGAGGAACTCGGGGCGGAAGGTCTTCTTCAACTCGTCCATGACCTTGCCCTTCATGCTTTCGTAGGCGCGGGCGTCCTCGTCCATCTTCTGAAGCGAGCGCAGTCCGATGTTCGGTTCGCGGTTGATCGAGCGGGCGCCCACGTTGGAGGTCATGATGATCACGGTGTTGCGGAAGTCGACAACGCGGCCCTGGCTGTCAGTCAGCCGGCCGTCTTCTGCCACCTGCAGGAGGATGTTGAAGACCTCGGGATGGGCCTTCTCGATCTCGTCCAGCAGCACCACGGAGTAGGGGTTGCGGCGCACGGCCTCGGTGAGCTGCCCTCCCTCGTCGTAGCCCACGTAGCCCGGAGGCGCGCCCACCAGGCGGGAGACTGCGAACCGCTCCATATACTCAGACATGTCGATACGGACCAGGTTGTTCTCGTTGGAGAAGAGGAACGCCGCCAGTGCGCGCGCCAACTCGGTCTTGCCGACGCCAGTGGGGCCAAGGAAGATGAACGCGCCCATGGGCCGCTTGGGGTCCTTCATGCCGGACCGCGCCCGGCGGACCGCCTTGGCCACGGCGACGATGGCCTCCTGCTGCCCCACGATGCGCTTGTGGAGCTCATCCTCCATGCGGAGCAGCCTCTGTGTCTCGGCCTCGACCAGCCGTACCACGGGGATACCCGTCCAGGACTGGACGATGTCGGCAACCTCGTCCTCTGTGACGACGCGCGATGCGCCCTCGCGCTGGGCGCGCCACTCGCCGTCGGACTCCTCGATGGTCTGGTTCAGCTGCCGCCGCCGGGTCTCCAGGTCGTAGGCGACGCCGTACTGGTTGTCGTCGGCCACCTGCTGGAGCTGCTTCTCAACGGTCATCAGCTCGGCGCGGGCCTGCCGCAACTCCGCCGGCGCCAGCGCGTGCTGCAGCCGCACCCGCGAGGAGGCCTCGTCGATCAGGTCAATGGCCTTGTCCGGCAGGAAGCGGTCGGTGATGTACCGCGAGGCCAGCCGCGCGGCGGAGACCAGCGCATCGTCGGTGATTTTCACCTGGTGGTGCTGCTCGTAGCGGTCGCGCAGGCCTCGGAGGATGTCGACGCACTCCTCCTCGGTGGGCTCTGCCACTTTGACGGGCTGGAAGCGGCGCTGGAGGGCCGAGTCGCGCTCGATGTACTTGCGAAACTCGTCCAGCGTGGTCGCGCCCACGCACTGCAACTCGCCGCGTGCCAGCGCGGGCTTCATGATATTGCTGGCGTCGATGGCGCCCTCGGCGGCGCCTGCCCCGACCAGGGTGTGCAACTCGTCGACGAAGAGGATGATCTCTCCGTTGGCCTTGCGGACCTCTTCGATCATCCGCTTCATGCGCTCTTCGAACTCGCCGCGATACTTGGTCCCGGCCACCATCCCCGCCATGTCCAGCGCCACGAGGCGGCGGTCGCGAAGGGTCTCGGGGATGTCGTCCATGACGATGCGCTGGGCCAGGCCCTCGGCGATGGCCGTCTTGCCCACGCCGGGTTCGCCCAGGAGGCAGGGGTTGTTCTTGGTTCGCCTTGAGAGCACCTGAACCACGCGCTCAATCTCGGCGTGGCGGCCCACCACCGGGTCCAGCTTGTCCTGCAGCGCCATCTCGGTCAGGTCGCGCCCATACTCGTCCAGCGTGGGCGTGCGTGAGCGGTGCGGCCTCGGCGTCGGGGCATGGTGTACCGCCACGTGCCCCTGCGGCTGTCCGGCCACCGCGGCGGCGGCAGCCGGCGTGTCGTGGTCGTGCAGCGACGCTACTTCCTTGCGGGCCCGGTCGATATCGACGTTCAGCTTCTGCAGCACGCGCCCCGCCAGCCCCTCGCCCTCGCGGATGAGGCCCAACAGCAGGTGCTCGGTGCCGATGTAGTTGTCGTTGATCTGGCGGGCTTCGTCGTAGGCCAGGTCAATGACGCGCTTGGCTCGGGGCGTCAGCTGCATCTCGCGCCCGGTGTGGCCTTCGCCGCGGGAGACCTGACGCTCGATCTCGCTCTTGATCCTGCCGAGTGTGACCCCCAAGCGGTCGAGGATCCGGGCTGCCACGCTGTCGTTCTCGCGGGCCAGGCCGAGGAGGAGGTGCTCAGTCGATACGTAGTTCTCGCCGAGCCGGCCGGCCTCTTCTTGCGCGTAGAACACGACGCGCCGCGCCCGTTCCGTGAACCGCTGCCACATGGCGTGCACCTCTCTTACTTCCTATGAATCCCGATGCTGGGGACCGATGCCGGCATCTGCCTCTCCGTCATACGCAGCCTGACCTCGCAGACTCGTCGATTGCCGCATTTCACGTCGGCTTCCGCAGGAGGCTGCGCAGGAGCGCCGTGTGCCGCACCGCCTGGTAGCGCTCCCAGACGGGCGCCGCGCCCTGCGCGACGGCGCAGACCAGCCCTAGCGCGGATACCCAGGCCCCAGCCTCCGGCAGGCTGCCGTCAACCACCTGCTCGGCCATCGCCAGGCGACGGAGGGAGACGACTTCCAGCGCCTGGCCGGCAGTCAGTGTGCCGCTCCACGCGGCGTCGGCGGCCGCTTCGGCCCGTGCGGCCAGTGCAGTGCGAGCCTCATCGGCGCCGTACAGGTCACGTCGCGCGTCGCGCTCCGCATCGACCAGGTGCCCGGCCGCCGCCTGCACTCGGTCCGCTGCCGCCGCCGCGCCGTTGGCGTCCACGGGCAAGTTCGATACCTGGAAGAACGCTCCCACAGCTCGCGTCCCTTCTCCGAACAGGCCTCGCACGGAGCAACCGAGGCACCGGGCAGCGTTGATGGCGCTTGCCAGCCGGTCCAGACCCTCCAGCCCCGGCAGGTGTAGCAGGACGCTGGTTCGCTCCGCGGCTCCGACATTGGCCGGAGAGGCCGTCAGGAAGCCCAACCCGGGCAACCAGGCAAAGGGGGCATGTACAGCCAAATCGAATGCAGCCTGCGTCACCTTCGCCCTGGCAGATTGTACCTGAAGGCCCGGAAGGATGCTCTGGATTCGGAGGTGGTCCTCCTCCTGCGCCATGACCGCCACGGAGCCCTCAGCATCGACCGCCAGCGCGCCGTAGCCCTCCTGGCTCGCCCAGGTCAGGCTGGCGTAGCGGGCCTCGACGAGCGTGGAGACCTCACGGGCAGGCGTCCTCGTTCGGAGTAACCACCCGCCGGCCATCAGGGTGGGCGCCTGGGCCTCCATGGCCGACCGGACGCGCTGCTGCGCCTCGGCGATCTGGTGCGCTGAGCATCGCCACGGGAATGGCAGCCCCTGAAGGTTTCGCGCGGCGCGGCACCGGGTCGAAACCACGACGTCGTGGCTCGGCCCGGCCTGCGACGCCCAGGCAGGGTAGGGGAGGCCCAGCCCGGCCAGGCCGCGCTGGAGGGATGTCACGCTCCGACCCGGCTGCCGGTTCGTGCCGGGCGCGGTATCAGGATGTGCCCGAAGTGGCGGTAGCACTCCGGGCAACCGGCCATGGCGGCGTCGAGCATCTCGGATAGGTCCATGCCGCACGCGGGGCAGGCCGCTGGGCAAGGCTCGTCCGGCGGCGGCGCGGCCGAGGCAGTCTGCAGGTCGGCCAGGGCCAAGAAGAGGCGCTCCGCCGTCCCCGAGCCTGACTGGGCCGCAATCAGCAGGCAAGCCGTGCAGATAGGCTCGGCGCTTGCTGCACCGGCGCGCCGCAGGGCCACGGGCTGCGTCGAGCCGCATCGGATGCACTCAGGAGTGGGCACGGACTGGTATCGCGTCCCGCGGCGCCTCTAGTCCAGTGCGCGGATGCCGGCGGTCCGCGTGCGGGCGTGGAACGCCTCGGTCATCTGCCTGGTGATCGGGCCCGGCTTGCCGGAGCCCAGATCGCGTCCGTCAAGCCGCACCATGGCGATCACCTCGGCGGCGGTGCCGGTCAGGAAGGCCTCGTCGCAGATGTAGCAGTCGTAGAGCGTAACGGCCGCCTCGCGCACCGGGATGCCGGCCTCTCGGGCGCATTCCAGAACGGTGGCCCTCGTGATGCCTGTCAGGGCGCCCTGCGATGTCGGCGGCGTGATCAGCTCGCCGCCCATGACCAGGAAGAGGTTGTCGCCGGTCGCCTCGGCGACGTAGCCCTCCATGTTGAGCATCAGCGCCTCGCCGGCGCCCACGCGGTTGGCTTCCATCTTGGCCTGTATGTTATTGATGTAACGCCCGAGGCTCTTGATCTGAGGATCGATGCAGCACGACGGCGGCACCCGCGTGGAGGCCGTTACCACTTCCAGCCCGTTCTCGTACATCGAGCGCGGGTAGAGGCTCAGCTGCTCGGTGGAGATGATCACCGTGGCTCCCGCCGGCAGGTGCGACGGGTCGAGCCCGAGGCCCACCCCGCGGGAGACCGTGACCCGGATGTACCCGGTCCTGTGCTCGTTGGCGCCCACGGTCCGCACCACGGCGTCGACCATCTCCGCGGGGGTCATTCCGAGGTCGATGGCCAGCGCCTTGGCCGAGCGGTAGAGCCGGTCGATGTGCTCCTGCAGGCGGAAGACCAGCCCGTCGTACACCCGGATGCCCTCGAACGCGCCGTCGCCGTATAGCAGGCCGTGGTCATAGATGTCGGCGTGCGCCTGCGCACGCGGCAACAGCGATCCGTTGATGTAGACGATCTGTTCCATGCGTTCCTTCCAGATGGCTAGGTTGTCGGCGGGCGGCGGTCGTGCGCTACTAGGGGCGCTCTGAGTCCTCTTCGGTGTGGACATGCACGTTGGCCGGCGCGAAGAGGTAGACGCGGTCGCCCACCTTCTCTACGGAGCCGTCCAGGGCATAAGTGACCCCACTTAGGAAGTCCAGGATGCGGGCCGCCTGATCCTGGGTGGCGCGCTCGAGGTTCACGACCTGTTGCTGGCCGTTCTTCAGCCCATCGGCGACGGGCCGGGCGTCGTTGAGCACCGTGGCGTTCTTACGGACGGTGACCTGCACCCCTCGGACGGCCTCCACCCGGATGTTGGGCCGCCTGCGCGGCATGGCCATGGCCTCCTCGGCCTCATCCGCGTAGGCCTCCGGGGCGCCTGCGCCGAAGCGTCGCTTGAGCCAGGTCCAAACCCCGGCTTCCGGATGGTCTGGATACGGTTCGGTGTTGTAGTTCATGCGATCTCCTTGCGCGGGCCGAAGATTGCCGTGCCCACCCGGACCATGGTTGAACCTTCCTCGACGGCGACCTCGTAGTCGCCGCTCATGCCCATCGACAGGACGCGCCTGTTCCCTGCCGGCAGCATCTCATAGAGGCGCCGGAGCACCTCAAAGAAGGGCCGAACGCAATCGGCATCGTCGAACGCCGGAGGCATACCCATGAGCCCGTCGAGGCGCAGGCCCGGCATCGCTGCCATGGCTTCTGCCAGAGCCGGCACATGGGCCGGAGCAGCGCCGCTCTTGGCGCCTGTCGGGTCCAGGTTAACCTCCAGCAGGATGGGCTGCGTCGTGCCGGCATCGAGCGCCCTGCGCGCCAGCTCAGCGGCCAGGCGCTCGCTGTCCACGCTCTGGACCAGCGCGAACCGCCCCGCCACGTTGCGCGCCTTGTTTGTCTGCAGGTGCCCGATGAAGTGCCACCGCACGTGCGCCGGAGCCTGCGCCAGCTTGGGCAGGGCCTCCTGCACGTAGTTTTCACCCAGGTCTTCCAGCCCCGCCTCCACCGCCTCGGCGATGAGCGGCGGATCGATTCGCTTCGAGACGCCCACGAGCGTCACCGAGCCGGCGGCACGCCCGGCCCGGCTCTCTGCGGCGGCGATGCGCTGCCGGACGGCTTCGATTCTGGCGGCTACGTCGCCCAATGAGGCGCTCCCTGACGGTTCGGCGTGCACGGATGTCGACAACTATAGGCGAAGTCTTACTCGAAGTCTAGCACTGCCGGCGCAAAACCGTCAACGTATCGCCCCTGAAACTGCCCCGGCGCCCGGAAGGAGTCGCGCAGTCCGACGTCCAACCTTGGGGCGGCTGGCAACACCTCGTCACGAAAGGGAGGCGGCACACCATGACGCATCGCGAACGGTTCAGGCGGCTCATGCACTACCAGAGCGTGGATCGCGGCATCCACTGGGATTTCGGGTACCTGACGGAGGCCATGGACCGCTGGGTGTCCGAAGGCCTGCCCGCCGAAGTCGGGGGAGGCGACGGCGACCGCATGGGCCGCATCAGCTCCTACTTCGGTAAGGACCCAACCCACTGGGTCCCGTGCCATCAGGGGCTGCACCCCGGCTTCCCGCACGAGGTGATCGAGGTCCGCGAGCGCACGGTGGTCTGCCGCGACTACGAGGGCAACATCGTCGAGGAGATCCAGGAGGGCGAGCACACCATCCCGCACGTCATCGAGAACGGGCTCAAGACCCGCGATGACTGGAAGCGCTACAAGGAGATGCTCGACCCCGCCGATCCTGTTCGCAGCCAGTGGGACTACGTTGCCCTGGCCGAGACGCTGAACAAGTCCGACCTGCCTGTGAGCATCGGCTGCGGCTCCTTCATGGGCTGGATCCGCAACTGGGTGGGCGCCGCCAACCTCGGCTACATGCTCTACGACGATCCGGACCTCGTCTCCGAGATGGTCAACACGCTGGCCGACCTCTTCTGCGCCACCCTGGAGCCCGCTCTCAAGCACATCGAGGTCGATCTGGCCTGGGGTTGGGAGGACATCTGCTTCAACAACGGCCCGCTGGTGGGTCCCAACCTCTGGCGCTCCATCGTCGCCGACCCCATGCGCCGCGTCATGCGCCTGCTGCGGCGGCATGGCGTCGACGTGATCCTGACCGACTGCGACGGCAACGTGCAGGCCCTGGCGCCGCTCTGGCTGGAGCTCGGGCTCAACGGCATGTTCCCCTGCGAGGTGGCCGGCGGCTCCGACCCCGTCCTGTTGCGTAGCCAACTCGGCCGCGACGCCCTGCTCTTCGGCGGCGTCAACAAGCGTTGCCTGGACAGCCGCGAGGACGCCCTCGCCGAGCTGAAGCGGCTCGCGCCGCTGGTCGAGGACGGCGGGTTCATCCCCTTCGTCGACCACCGCGTGCCGGGCTACGTCTCCTACGATGTCTACCGCTACTACGAGCGCGAGAAGCTGGCCATGCTCGGCTTCAGCCAGTCGGAGGTCGACGCCATACCGGCCCTGAGCGGCCAGGCCGCCGGCATGGCCTCCTGTTACCGCTCCGGGGCCTGATTCCCGGCGCCAAGCGGCGTGCCGGCGCCAGTTTGCTGCGTATAAGGGCCACGGAGGAACGCCATGGCCCATCCGCAACATCCCGGCACGCCGCCGCCGAACCGGCTGGCGCAGGAGCTATCGCCCTACCTGCTTCAGCACGCCCACAACCCGGTCGACTGGCGCCCCTGGGGCGACGAGGCGTTCCGCGAGGCCGCGGCCCGCGATTGCCCGGTGCTGCTCTCGGTCGGGTACGCCGCCTGCCATTGGTGCCACGTGATGGAACGGGAGAGCTTCGAGGACGCCGCCGTCGCCGAGGTGATGAACCGCGATTTCGTCTGCATCAAGGTGGATCGCGAGGAGCGGCCCGACGTCGACCGCGTCTACATGGAGGCGCTCCAGGCCATGGGCGGTTCGGGCGGCTGGCCGCTGAACGTCTTCCTGACGCCCGCGCTCACTCCGTTCTACGGCGGCACCTACTGGCCGCCCGTGGAGGGCTATGGACGGCCCTCATTCCGGCGCGTTCTGGAGGCGGTGGCCGAGGCGTGGCGCAACGACCGGCAGGGGCTGGAGCGCCACGGCCGCGCCCTGGCTGATCACATCGCCGGGTCGCTGGGTGCAGTCCAGCCGTCGCGCACGGCCGGCGCCGAGCTGATCGCTGGGGCCGTGGCCCGGCTCGGCGACGCCTTCGTTCCCAATGTGGCAGGTTTCGGCGGCGCTCCCCGGTTCCCGCAGCCGATGGTGCTGGACTTCCTCCTCCGCTGCGGTGTGCCGGCGGCTTCGGACATGGCGCTGGCCACGCTTCGGGCCATGGCGGCCGGAGGCATCCACGACCATGTCGGCGGCGGCTTCCACCGGTACGCCGTGGACGACCGATGGCTCGTCCCGCACTTCGAGAAGATGCTCTACGACAACGCCCAGTTGGCCGACAGCTACCTCGCCGCCTGGCAGGCTACGGGCGATCCGTTGTATCAGGCCCTGGCCGAGCGTACCCTTGACTTCGTGCGGACCGAGATGACTGAACCCGAGGGCGGGTTCTGGGCGTCTATCGATGCGGATAGTGATGGGGAGGAAGGGCTCTTCTACACCTGGACGCCGGACGAGGTGGCCGAGGCGCTGGGCGCCGATGCCGCCGGCTTCTGCGTCAGGTACGGCGTGAGTGCGGGAGGGCACGTGGAGGGTCGCTCGGTGCTCCACCTGCGGCGCGAGGACGCCATGCCGCCGTCCGTTGCCCATCTGGAGGCGCTCCGGCGGCTCCGGGCGGGCAGGACGCGGCCCGCCACGGACGCGAAGGTCATCGCAGGCTGGAACGGCCTGATGCTCGGGGCATTCGCCAGGGCGGACGCCGTGCTGGGCCGCGCAGACTACGTCCAGGCCGCGG
>CAJBBX010000025.1 GCA_903951425.1 uncultured Chthonomonas sp. | reverse complement strand
TGGATCGACTGGCGGCCCACGGTGGCAGCCATACAGAGCGACCGAAAGTCCGGCGTGCCGTTGGGAACCATATCAATGCGCTTCCATCGCGCGTTGGCCCGCATGGCGGCGCACGTGGTCGTGGCATCCGGGTTGGACCGGGTCGCGGTTTCGGGCGGGTGCTTCCAGAGCCGACTGCTCCTTGAGTTGGTGATCGAGGCCGTCGAAGGCGTCGGCGCCACCGTGTTTACTCAGCACCACGTGCCGCCGAACGATGGCGGCATCGCCCTCGGGCAGCTATACGCCGTAGCGGGCAGCACCGCCGGCCCACCCCCCTAAGGAGGATCACACCATGTGCCTTGCGGTACCTGGCAAGATAGTTCAGATAACACAGAACGCCGCCAACGGCGTCGATCCGGCGCTCACCCGGAGCGGCCGCATCGACTTCGGCGGCGTGCTCCGCGACGTAAGCCTTGCCTACACGCCCGAAGCCACCGAAGGAGACTACGTGCTCGTCCATGTGGGCTTCGCCCTGAGCGTGATCGACGAGGCGGAGGCCAACAAGACGCTGGAGTACCTGCGGATGATGCAGGAGCCCGACGCGGCCGAGGCGCCCGAGGTGCCATGAGGTTCGTTGACGAGTTCCGCGACCCGCAGGCCGCCGATGCGCTGGTGAAGGCCATCCGTCGAACGGTGACCCGTCCTTGGACCCTCATGGAGGTCTGCGGCGGGCAGACGCATTCCATCGTGCGCTTCGGGATCGATCAACTGCTACCGGGGTCACTAACACTGGTCCATGGCCCCGGTTGCCCTGTCTGCGTCACGCCCATTGAGCAGATCGACCGAGCCATCGCCCTCGCCCGGCGCTCCGATGTAGTCCTTTGCTCCTACGGCGATATGCTGCGCGTGCCCGGCAGCGGCACCGACATGCTGGCCGAGAGGGCCGCCGGCGCCGACGTGCGGATCGTCTACTCGCCCATGGACGCGCTGGCCATCGCCCAGAAGACACCGGACAAGCAGGTCGTCTTCTTCGCCGTTGGGTTCGAGACCACGGCGCCGCCCAACGCCATGGCTGTCTTCCAGGCCCGCGCTATGGGCGTGCCCAACTTCAGCGTGCTTGTCTCCCACGTGCTGGTGCCGCCCGCCATCGGCGCCGTCCTGGATGATCCCGACTGCCTCGTGAACGGCTTCCTGGCCGCAGGCCACGTCTGCACCATCATGGGATGTGGCGAGTATGAGCCCATCGCCAGGGAGCGCGGCGTCCCGATCGTGGTCACCGGGTTCGAGCCGGTGGACATCCTCGCCGGAATCCTGCGCTGCGTTGGGATGTTGGAGAGCGGCGAGATCGGCGTGGCGAACCAGTATGCCCGCATGGTTCGCCACGAGGGCAACCCGAGCGCCCAGCGGCTCTGCGCCCAGGTCTTCGAGACAGTGGACCGGAAGTGGCGCGGCCTGGGCTCCATTCCGCAGTCGGGCTGGGACCTCCGAGACGAGTACGCCGACTACGATGCCGCAAGGCGGTTCGGACTGCTGGCCATGACCGCCGACGAGCCCGCCGAGTGCCTCAGCGGCCTCGTGCTGCAGGGGCGCCTGAAGCCCAGCGACTGCCCCATGTTCGGGACCGTCTGCACGCCGGAACGGCCCCTGGGCGCCACCATGGTCTCGTCGGAAGGCGCCTGCGCTGCCTACTTCCGTTACCGCCGCCGGACAGGAGTGAGCGAATGAGCGAGAGGAACGCAGGCTGGTCGGTCTGCCCCATCCCGATCTCCAGGTATCCCCGGGTCGTCATGGCCCACGGCGGAGGCGGCCGAATCATGGCGCGGCTCATCTCCGACATGTTTCGCGCCGCCTTCGACAACGCCGAACTGAACCAGGGGCACGACGGCGCCGTGCTTGATGTCGGCGCCCATGCCGTAACCGGCGGCAGGATCGCCATGACCACCGACAGCTATGTGGTGCACCCGCTCCGTTTCCCGGGGAGTACCATCGGGGCCATGGCGATCAATGGCACAGCCAACGACCTGGCCATGTGCTGCGCCGAGCCACGGTGGCTCACGACGGGCTTCATCCTCGAAGAGGGCCTCGCAATGGAGACGCTCTGGGAGATGGTCTGCTCCATGGCCGATGCCGCCAGGATCGCCGGCGTCCACATCGTTACAGGCGACACCAAGGTCGTCGAGCATGGGCGGGGCGACGGGATGTACATCAACACGGCCGGTGTGGGCCTCGTCCGGCCCGGCGCCGATAGCCGCCCGCAGCGCGTCACTCCGGGCGACGCGGTGATCCTGAGCGGCGACGTGGGCCGCCACGGCATGGCGGTGATGACGGTTCGCGAAGGCCTGGAGTTCGAGGCCGAGATCACCTCCGACTGCGCACCGGTCTGGCCCACGGTTCGTGCAATGATTGACGCAGGGATCGACATCCACTGCCTGCGCGACGCTACTCGCGGAGGACTCGCGTCCGCTGTTGTCGAAATAGCTGAGACATCGGGCACGTCGATTCACCTGACCGAGAGCGCCATCGAGGTGCAGCCGCAGGTGGCGGCCGCCTGCGAACTGCTGGGCTTCGATCCGATCTACGTCGCCAATGAGGGCCGGTTCGTGGCATTCGTCCCGGCTGCACAGGCAGACGCGGCTGTGTCGGCCATGGCCGACACGTTGCCCGGCGCGCGTCCGGCCGTGATCGGCCGCGTCGAGGCTTGCGATCCCGGCATGGTCGCGCTGCGCAGCGTGATCGGCGGCGAGCGGATCGTCGATATGCTGAGCGGCGAGCAGCTGCCCAGAATCTGTTAGTTGTCCCGGCGGCCTGAGCCGTCGACAGAAAGGAAGTGAGCGTATGCGCAGGCTTCGCGCACTGATGTGTGTGGCGGCGCTCCTGGCCCTGGCGCCGTCGACGCAGGCGGCCGAATTCGAGAAGCTGTTCAACGGCAAGGACCTGACGGGCTGGACGCTGCTCGGCAAGGCGGGTCCCGGCTACGTCGTGGAAGACGGCGCGTTGCTCGCGCCTGCGGACGGCGGCGGTAACCTTTACACCGATAAGGACTACTCGGACTTCATCTTCCGGTTCGAGTTCAAGACCGACAGAGCCGGCAACAACGGGATCGCTCTCCGTGCAGCCACCGACCAGGGCAACGCAAGCTTTGAGGGCGGCATGGAGGTCCAGGTACTGGACGACTACGACCCGATCTACGCCAACCTCCTGCCCGGTCAGTATTGCGGTTCGATCTACAAGATCGCCGCGGCCAAGCGCGGCGCCACCAAACCCGCGGGCCAATGGAACCGCGAGGAGATCACGGCGCGTGGGCGGCACATCACCATCAAGATCAACGGCAAGCTCATTGTGGACGTGGACCTGAACAAGGTCACGAGCCCGGAGGTCCTCGCCGAGCATCCCGGAATGCTGCGCGACCGCGGCCGCCTCGGGTTCCTGGGCCATGGCCCAAGCGCAGTCTGGTTTCGCAACATAGAGGTGAAGGACCTCTCCGTTGCCGAGAAGCCCAACACGGCGCCCGCCGGCTTCAGCGCGCTCTTCGACGGCAAGACCCTGAAGGGTTGGAAGGGCCTCGTCGGCAACCCCGAAACCCGCGCCAAGATGACCCCCGACGCCCTCAAGGCCGCTGAGGCCAAGTCCACCGTGACGGCGCTGGAGCACTGGAAGGTCGTCGATGGCGTCATCGTCTACGACGGCAAGAACGACAGCCTCTGCACGGTGAAGGACTACGCCAACTTCGAAATGCTGGTGGACTGGAAGATCCTGCCCGGCGGCGACAGCGGCGTCTACCTGCGCGGCTCGCCACAGATCCAGGTATGGGACACCGAAGTGGGCTCAGGGGCGCTCTACAACAACCAGAAGAACCCCAGCAAACCCACCACCAAGGCCGACAAGGCCCCCGGCGAGTGGAACCGATTCCGCATCCTCATGGTCGGCGAGCGGGTCACCGTCTTCCTGAACGACGTGCTGATCGTACACAATGTCGTGATGGAGAACTACTGGGATCGGTCCAAGCCCATCTACCCCACCGGCCAGCTTGAGCTCCAGCACCACGGCGCCCAGCTTGAGTGGAAGAACATCTACGTTCGGGAGTTGCCCGTAGCGACCGAGTAGGCCTAGCGCACAAGGCACAGACGGCCGGGGCCCCTCTTGGGAGGGAGTCCCGGCCGTCCTGCCGTTTGGCTGTCGGGTTCGCGTAGCGGCTACAGCACGACTTCTGGCGCCACGGGCTTGCCGGCCTTGGCGGAGGCGTAGGCCGCGAAGCTCACCGCCGCGGCGGCGAGGCCGTCCTCGCCGGTGATGGGCAACGCGGCGCCGGAGGCGACCGCCTTGGCAAATGCGGCAACCATCAGTTCGTCGATGTTGCTCCCCCATGGCGCCCAAGAGACGCCGCCCGTCTTGTCCGAGTAGAGCACCAGGTTCTGCGAGAACATGTCCAACGTAACGACCCCGTTCTCACCGACCACGGAGAGCGTTACGTCGCCCCAGGTCGGGAACGACTTGGGCCGGGACCAACTCGAGTCTAGCGTGGCGAAGACGCCGTTGTCGAACACCAGCGTCAGGAAGCCCGTATCGTCAAACTCCTTCTGGAACATCCGGTTCGATATCTCGGCGTAGACCTCGGTCACCTCCGCCTTAAGCAACCAGCGCATCAGGTCGGTAACGTGAACCGTATGGTCGATGACCGCACCGCCGCCGCTCTGATCGAGCTGCGTGAACCAGTCGAACGGGCAGCGCCCCCGGTTCGTCCCGCGAAGGGCGACAACCTTGCCGATGTCGCCGTTGTCGACGGCAGACTTCAGCCGCACCATCGCCGGGCTGAACCGGCAAGGGAAAGCCGTCATCAGCCGCACACCCGCGCTCTTGCACGCGGCCAGCATGGCGCGGCCATCCGCCACGCTCGTTGCCAGCGGCTTCTCGCAGAGGATGTGCTTGCCCGCGGCTGCGGCCATCTCGGTGAGAGGGCGATGCCGCACGTTCTCGGAGCCCACGATCACGGCGTCGATGTCCGCCGCCAGCAACTCCTCGTAGGAGCCGAAGGCTCGCGTGGCAAATGCCTTGGCCGCCGACTCGGCCCGGGCCTGGTCATGGTCGGCGATGCCCACGAGCTCGGTCTCGGGCAGGGCGTTCACCGCAGAAGCGTAGCTGTAGGCGTGCATGTGAGCGACGCTCAGGATGCCGATTTTGACAGTCATATCTGTTTCTCCCCTATCCCTCACTCGCTACGGCAGGACGACGGGCTCGCCGGTCTGCGCCGACTCGAAGGCCGCCAGGGCAATCCGCACCGCCTCGCAGCCATCCCTGGGCGTGATCGACGGCGTTGCGCCCGTTGCCAGGCAGGTCAGGAAGTGGTCCAGTTCGGCATAGTAGGGGTTCACCGCGGTGGGGCTCTCCGGTACGGCCACGGCCGCACCGGCCTCGGCGCCGCGCTGTAGGGCCGCCATGAACGGCACACCGGCAGGCTGGTTGAAGTTGGACTCCAGCAGGCCTGCGTCACCGGCGATCTCGAAGCCCACCTTGAAGCCGCCGGGATCCGCCCACGTCGCCTCCACATGGCCGATCAGGCCGGACTTGAACTTGAGCGTGATGAGTGCATAGTCGGAGGTGACCTCCGAATCGGGCGGTAGCTTTGGCGAAATGCCCTTGGCGAAGACCCGCTCCACGTCGCCGAACGTCCAGCGCAACCAGTCCAAATCGTGGATAACCAGATCGAGGATCACTCCGCCCGACCAGTCCGGCTTGCCGTACCAGTTCTCCCAAGCCCGCGGGAACGAGCCGCCGCGGCGCGTCCGGACGGTCACCACGTTCCCCACGGCGCCGGCGTCGACCTGCCGCTTCGCCTCGGCGAACTCGGGAAAGAAGCGCAGCACATGGGCCACGAAGAGCGGCGTGCCCGACGCGGCGCAGGCGGCGGCCATCCGCTCGCAGTCGGCGACGCTACGGCCCATGGGCTTCTCGACGACGATGCCCTTGAGGCCCGCCTCGGCGGCCGCCACCACGTAGTCGACATGCCACGGCGTCGGCACGCAGACATCGACGACGTCCGGCCGGGCCGCATCGAGCATCTCGGCGAAGCTCGCATAGGCGGTCGCGCCGTTGGCGGCCGCCATCTCGGCGGCCGCTTCGGGCCGCTTGTCGTAGACGCCTACCACACAGGCATTGGGGTTGGCCGTGTAGCATGACGCGTGCATATGCGCCATACCACCCGCCCCCGCGATCGCAACTCTAAACATAGCCTGAAATCCTTTCCATAAGGAACGCCGCCAACTGCCCTAGGGATAGATGCCGCGCACCTTGGTCGCCTCGGCGACGCGCTGTACGCCAATCAGGTACGCCGCCGTTCGAAGGTTCACCTGCTCTGCCTTGGCCATGGCCGCCACAGCATCGTAAGCGTGCAGGAGCATGCGCTTCATCCGGTCATTGACCTCGACCTCGCTCCAGAAGAAGCTCTGCAGGTCCTGCACCCACTCAAAGTAGGAGACGATGACGCCGCCGGCGTTTGCCAGGATGTCTGGCACCAGCATCACGTCGCGCTCGCAGAGGATGCGGTCGGCCACCGGCGTCGTGGGCCCATTGGCGCCCTCAACGATGGCCCTCGCCTGGATCCGGCCTGCGTTGGCCTGCGTGATCTGGTTCTCCGTGGCAGCCGGAACGAGGATGTCGACCGGCAACTCCAGAAGCTGTTCCGAGCTGATTGCGTCGCCGAGGCCCGCGCCCTGGAGCGGCTCACCGCGGCCGACCCGCTCAATGGCCGCAGCCACGTCCACGCCGGCCTGGTTGAAGACACCGCCCTGATAGTCGCAGACACCCACAACGCGGGCGCCCAACTGCGAGAAGAGCTTGGCCGCGGCCGAGCCCACGTTGCCCAAGCCTTGCACCGCGATGGTCGCATCCTGAAGGCGAATGCCCAGGTCATGCGCTACACGCTCTGCCGCAATGACGATCCCACGCCCTGTGGCCTCCACCCGCCCCTCGGAGCCGCCGATCGAGATGGGCTTGCCCGTCACCACCGCCGGCACTGTGAAGCCCTGGTGCATGGAGTAGGTATCCATGATCCAGCCCATCACCTGCGGATTGGTGCCTGCGTCCGGCGCAGGGATGTCTCGGTTTGGTCCCAGCACCACGCTGATAGCCGTTGTATATCGGCGCGTTAGTCGCTCCAGTTCCTGGATGGAGAGGGCCCGGCTGTCGCACATGACGCCGCCCTTGGCTCCGCCGAACGGGATGCTGACCAGCGCGCACTTCCATGTCATCCACATGGCCAGGGCGCGGACTTCGTCGAGCCCTGTCGTGGGGCTGTAGCGGATGCCGCCCTTGGCGGGCCCGCGGGCGCAGTTGTGCTGCACACGGTAGCCCTTGAAGACGCGAGTAGTGCCGTTATCCATCTTCACGGGGAAGTTGACGGTCAACTCGCGCTGGGGATAGCTCAGAACCTGCAAGAGCCCCTCGTCGAGCCCCAGTCGGTCGGCCACGATCTCCAACTGCTGGACGGCATTCTCGTAGGGATTCGTGCTCTCGCGAATGGAACCGCAGCGTGAGGCGCCGGAAACTGCCATAATGCCCTCCGTATGCGAAGGCGATGGGCTACCGATGTCATGACGCCCGGGGAGGGCAATCCACTTCGGTACGCGGCCCTCGACTCTGGGCCGCCGTGGCGGCCTTGGCAGTATACCCCGCAGGCGCAGCAGCCCCACGGTTGACTTAGCCTCCGTCGAAGCGATATACTAGCAGGGCTCGGAAGACCGAGCAGCAATTATCCGCCATCGCCTGCCCGCGCTCACGCGCAACGGCACAGCCGTCTGCACAGGGCGTCGGGCATTGTTGTGTTAGGACGCGCCACTCGCAGTGTTCGGTAACCTGAGCGATAAGCTCCAGTCGGTCTTTGACCGGCTAAGAGGGCGTGGCCGGCTCTCCGAGCAGGATGTCAATGACGCCCTGCGCGAGGTTCGGCTCGCCTTGCTGGAAGCCGATGTCAGCTTCCGGGTGGTGAAGGAGTTCGTCGCCGCGGTCCGCGAGCAGGCCGTCGGCGGCCAGGTATTTGAGAGCCTCTCGGGCGCCCAGACCGTCATTCGCATCGTTCATGGCGAGATGGTCCGGTTGCTGGGTGCCACTGAGGCCCGCATCCTGTTCGCTCCGCGTCCGCCGACCGTGATCATGGTCTGCGGCCTGCAGGGGTCGGGCAAGACGACGACATGCGGCAAGCTGGCCAACTGGGCCCGCCGTCAGGGGCGCAACCCCATGATGGTGGCATGCGACATCCATCGCCCGGCGGCCATCAGGCAGTTGCAGGTCTTGGGCAAGCAACTGAACGTTCCGGTCTACTCCGGAGCCGAGGGTACGCCGGCGCCGCAGATCGCCGCAGATGCCCTGAAGGAGTCGCGCAAGACGGGTTCGGACGTGGTCATCTTGGATACGGCCGGCCGGCTTCACATTGATGAAGCGATGATGCAGGAGGTCAGCGAGGTCCGCAAGCAGGCCTCGCCGGCCGAAGTGCTGCTGGTAGTAGACGCCATGACCGGCCAGGACGCCGTTGGGATGGCCCAGAAGTTCCACGAGCAAGTGGAGTTGACCGGGTTCATCCTGACGAAGCTGGACGGAGACGCCAGGGGCGGGGCGGCGCTCTCGATCCGCAGTGTCACAGGCGTACCGGTGAAGTTCATCGGCGATGGTGAGAAGCTTGACGCTCTGGAGGTCTTCCATCCGGACCGGTTGGCTTCTCGCATCCTGGGCATGGGCGACGTCTTGTCGCTCATCGAGAAGGCCCAGGAGGCCGTCGACGAGAAGAAGGCGCTGGAGCTGGCGCGCAACCTGCGAGAGAACCGGTTCGACCTGACCGACTATCTCGAGCAGATGCAGAACATGCGTAAGATGGGCCCGCTCAGCCAGGTGATCGGCATGATCCCCGGGATGAGCAAGCTGAAGGACGTGGAGGTTGACGAGAAGGCATTCGCCCGGCAGGAGGCGATCGTGCTCAGCATGACGGTCGCCGAACGGGAGGACCCGGCCATCATCAACGCCAGCCGTAAGCGGAGGATCGCTGCCGGATGCGGAGGCACGGTGCAGGAGGTGAACCAGTTCCTGCGCCAGTTCGACGCCATGCGGCAGATGATGAAACAGATGATGGGCGCCGACGGCGTCCTGCGCCGGAAGAAGGGCAAGTTCCGCCTTCCGGCGTTCCGATAGCTCTAGCTATGCAGTCACAGCCTCTCGGCGCACGAAGCGCCGAGCCAGAGCTGAAGGAGGAAGTACCTTGTCTGTAAAGATCAGATTACGGCGCCTGGGAGCCAAGGGACGCCCCATCTACCGCGTGGTTGTCGCCAACAGCACCAGCCCCCGCGACGGCCGGTTTATCGAGGCCATCGGCCACTACGATCCGCGCACCGACCCGGGCGCCATCCGCATCGACGCTGAGCGCGCGGCGCACTGGCTGAAGTGCGGCGCCCAGCCCACCGATACCGCTAAGTCCCTCCTGCAGAAGGCCGGGATCATCCCGCCGACGCAGAAGGCCGGCTAGTCTACCATGGCTGATGAGACCGTGGGGTCCGACGCGATCGGCGCCATGCTGAACCATGTTGTCAAGGCGATGGTGGACCATCCGAGTTGGGTCCGCGTATCGCACTCCGGTGACGCCTCGTCCGATGCCTATGAGGTCGTCGTGGACAACGCCGACCTGGGCAAGGTGATCGGCAAGCAGGGCCGGGTCGCCAACTCGCTGCGCATGGTCGCCAAGGCCGTGGCCGAGAAGCGGGAGCGGCGCATCTACGTCGACTTCACGAGCTAGGGCGCCCGGGTGCTGCCTGAGTGGGACTGGACGATCGGTGAGGTGGTGGCTCCGTTTGGCCGCCGCGGCGAAGTCAAGGTCAAGATTCTGACCGACTTCCCGGAGCGGTTCGCCGAGCTCAAGCGGGTCTGCCTGCGGCCCAAGACGCGTGGGCCGGCGCTCATGGAAGTTCAGGCCACGAGGCTGCATAAGGGCCAGGCCCTGCTGAAGCTGACGGGTGTTGAGAGCATCGACGACGCCGAGACGTGGCGTGGCTCCATCGTGCAAGTGCGCCGCGGAGACGCGGTGCCTCTGCAGGACGACAGCCACTACATCGACGACATCGTGGGCATGGAAGTATGGACGGTGCAGGGCCGCCTTGTCGGCGCGCTCAGCGACGTGCTCCATTACCCCGCCCAGGATCTCCTCGTGGTGGGCGATGCGCTCATTCCGGCCGTGAGGCCGATCGTGGTGGAGGTGGACCAGGCGCGTCGGCGGATCGTGATCGATCCGCCCGAGGGACTTCTGCCTGAGGCGCCGGCGCCATGCGATTCGACATCCTGACGATCCTGCCGGAGATGGTGTCTGAAGGCATCCGCCACAGCATTATCGGCAGGGCGGTTGAGCAGGGGCTAATTGAGGTCAACGTGGTGAACCTCCGCGACTATACGGAGGACCGCCATAGGACGACGGATGACACACCGTGCGGCGGCGGCGGCGGCATGGTTATGAAGGTGGAGCCGATTGCGCGGGCGCTGGATGGGCTCGCAAGCCAGGGAGCAATGGGGCGCGTTCTGCTCACGGATCCGCAGGGCTCACGCTTCGACCAGCCGATGGCCGAAGCCTTGTCCCGCGAGGACTGCGTAACCGTGATCTGCGGTCGGTACGAGGGCGTTGACGACCGTGTGCGGCAACTGCTGGTGACCGACCTGGTCTCGATCGGCGATTTCGTGCTGACCGGCGGGGAGCTGCCGGCGCTGGTGATGGTTGACGCAGTCTCAAGGCTCTTGCCGGGTGTGCTGGGATGGGATGGCGCGGCCGCCAATGACACGTTCAGCGGCGATCTGCTTGACTATCCGCAATTCACCAGGCCGAGGCAGTTCCGGGAATGCGCCATACCGGACATCCTGCTGAACGGCGACCATGTTACGATGGACAAGTGGCGGCGGCGACAACAGCTGCTCCTGACACGGCGGCGCCGGCCCGACCTCTGGGCCAAGGCGCGATTGACGGATACGGACCTGAAGTTGCTTAGCGCCGAACTTCCCGGCGCCGGGGACCTGGAGCCTGTTGGGCCGCCGGCGCTTGATAAGTGTATGGATTAGGAGGCTCATATGAATCCGATTATCACAGACATCGAGAGGGCACAGCTCAAGGCTGATGTACCTGTCTTCAAGGCCGGGGACACGGTCCGCGTCTACGCCAAGGTCGTCGAAGGTGGCAAAGAGCGCATCCAGATGTTCCAGGGCGACGTGATCGCCAAGGGCGGGTCGCTCAGCCGCCTGCACTTCACCGTCCGCAAGATCTCACACCAGATCGGCGTCGAGCGCACCTTCCTCCTCCACTCCCCGCGTGTGGACCGGATTGAGGTCGTTCGCCGTGGACGCGTTCGCCGCGCCAAGCTCTACTACCTGCGCGACGTCATCGGTAAGAAGGCCCGTATCAAGGAAGACCGCTCCGGCAAGGTGGTCGGCTAGAGGCTCCCCGCTCTGCTCGAGGGCGCTGCCATGAGCCGTTGGCGGCGCCCTTGCGGAGCATGTCATACCGGTCGTTCGGCGCCGGAGTAAGAGGATGCGGTAGTGCCTGAGGAGATCGGCGCCACTGAGTGGCTGGCTAACCTGAGCACAACCACCATCGTGTTGACGGCCCTGGCGCTCACGCTGGTGCGGCTCGTCATGGTGCGCGTCAACCACTCCTTCGCGCGGGCCATCGCGGAGCTTTCCGAATCGCTGGTTCTGGCGGGCATCGTGGTCTTCCTGATCGTCCGGCCCTTCTTTGTTCAGGCGTTCTTCATCCCCACCGAATCGATGGAGCCCACACTGGCCGGGCACAACGCCGGCGACTCGACGTCGACGGGGACCCATTACGACACCACAATCCATGACCACATCTTCGTCAACAAGCTGGTGTATCGGTTCGGGCGACCACAGCATGGCGATATCATCGTCTTCCGAGCCGAGCGCAAGGCGGACATCCAGGGCGGCCAAGCCGCCGAGAATGTGCTCATCAAGCGGCTGATCGGCATTCCGGGCGACACCATAGAGGTCCGCACCGAACCTGATGGCGCCACGTCTGTCTACCGCAACGGCAAGCAACTGAAGGAGCCCTACATCCGCGAACCCATGCGTGAGACGCCCGCGGCCGAGTATGCGACACGAGGGCCTCTGAAGCTGGGCCCCAATGAGCTCTTCGTGATGGGCGACAACCGCAACAACAGCAACGACGGCCGCTATTGGGGCACGTTGCCCCGTTCACGGGTCATCGGCCGTGCAGATGTCACCTTCTGGCCACCCTCGCGCATCCGCTCGCTCCGGTAAGCCCCGGGCCGGCTGGGACGTCTGGTCGGAGGAGCGCGCTGCCCGCGCCAGGGGCTGGCGCATGATCGCCGGAGTGGATGAGGTGGGCCGTGGACCGCTGGCAGGGCCTGTCGTAGCGGCAGCCGTTGCGCTCCCATTCGAGCTTCCGCCAGGGCCCATCCGCGACTCCAAGGCGCTGTCGGTTCGGGGCCGGGGCTCCGCGCTCGAGTACATCCGCGAACACGCGCTGGCCGTCGGCGTGGCTGAGGCCGGACCGGAGGAGATCGATCGCCTGAACATCCTCCGCGCTACGCACGAAGCCATGCGCCGCGCCATGGCCAACACCTGCGCGGCAATCGACGGCGCCCTCATCGACGGCCTGCCGGTTCCCTACTTCCCCGTCCCGTTCACCGCGATCGTCAAGGGCGATGCCCGGTCAGTCTCCATCGCAGCGGCATCGATCGTGGCCAAGGAGGCGCGCGACGCCGGCATGCGCGCGGCGGACCTGCTCTACCCGGGCTATGGGTTCGCGCGGCACATGGGATACCCGACCCCCATGCATGTGGCGGCGCTCAGGCAACTGGGCCCATGCCCGATCCACCGGCGCAGCTTTGGACCTGTCGCGGCGTGTGGGGCGCAACTGACGCTGGATCTGGATGACGGCATCAACGCGCGGGGTTGGGCGGGCGAAGATGCGGCGGCCAAGCTACTGGAAGCCCGCGGCCATACGCTGGTCTGCCGCCGGTTCTCCTGCCCCCGGGGCGAGATAGACCTCGTGACGCGCGACGGCGACTGCCTGGTCTTCACCGAGGTCAAGGCGACCGACCGGCCCACGGCCGACCTGCTGGACCGGATCAGCGCGGCCAAGCGGCGCCGCATCATCCTGGCGGCAGAGGACTACCTAGATCGCATCGGATCCGTGTTGAACTGCCGGTTCGATGTGGTTCTGGTGGACTTGTGCGGCGCCGGCGGCCAACCCACGCTGACCCACCATCTGGACGCCTTCAGGCCCGACTAGGCGTTCTGACCGACGCGCCCGACCAGACCCACTTCAGGGCCGCCCATGTGATGGCCAGCGAAGCCGCCGCCCAGACCAGCGCCCACAGCACGGGAGGCAGGCCGAACATCTGAGACATGAACACCGCATCGTTCGGCGCGTCGGTGACCGTAGTAAGCAGCAGCAGCGTGCGCAGGTCCATGAGCGCGTTCAGGCAGAGCAACACGGACAAGAGCGCCGCCGCCAGATCCGCAGCACGACCTCGCAGCAACCCAGCTAGGCCGCCCAGCGCCGCGGCAACGCCGATGCCTGCCAGGAGGCCGAACCCGTTTCGCGTCCAGAGAGCAGTGATGGCGAGGACCGCCATCCCCATGAACGCCAGCACGGACTTGCCGTTACCCTGGCGCCGAGCGCCCATCAGGCAGAGGGCCCCGAATGCCGATGTGCCCACATAGCCGGCCATGTAGATCAGGAACGGCATGCCGCCGCGCGAAACCGTTACCCCGTCCCCGCTCGACATGACGCCGATCTGCTCGACCATGCCGCCCGTAACCAGGGCCATCACGGCATGGCAACCCTCGTGGATGTAGGTGACGAACAGGCGCACGGGGACGAGCAGCACCTGCAGTCCCGGCAGGTTGGCCAGGACGGTAGCACCGACGGCCGCGATGACCAGTCTCTGCCGGGCCGCCCCGGCTTCCGTGGTCCGTCGAATCTGTGTACTCATGCTGCGTTATACGGATGTGGACGGCGCCGGTTTCCAGTCGTCGGCCATGCGAGGGATCGGATCGGACGCCAGCACGTCCAGGTCGAGGCTGTCGTGCCGCCCCGCCCGCAGCAGCCGCCAGCCGTGGAGGGCGATCATGGCCGCGTTGTCGGTGCAAAGGTCCAGCGGCGGCGCCACCACGGTGACGCCGGCCCTGGCGCCCGCCTGGGTTGCGGCGGCAACCAGAGCTCGGTTCGCCGTCACGCCACCGCCGAGGACGAGGTGGCGCACCCGGGCCTGCATTGCTCCCTGTACGGACTTGCGGACCAGCACATCGATGACCGACTCCTGCAACGCTGCGCAGAGCCCCGGCACACGCTGGGGCGTCAGCCCCGCCTCGGCGCGGCGAAGCACAGCCGTCTTCAGGCCACTGAAGCTGAAGTCCAGGGAGCCTCCCAGCCAGGCGCGGGGTAGCGGCCGTTCACCCTGTCGGCCGTCCCGCGCGAGCCGCTCTACGTGCGGCCCGCCAGGGTACGGCAACCCCATGACACGGGCACACTTGTCCAGGCACTCGCCGGCGGCATCGTCGCGTGTTCGGCCCATGCACAGGTAGTCGGCGTCGCCGGCTACATAGATGATCTCAGTGTGGCCACCTGATACGAGGAGAGCGACATAGGGGGGACCCAGGTCGCCGCCCGAGTATGCGCCCGCGGTCAGATGGCCATGCAGGTGATTCACTCCGAGTAGGACGACGCCGGTTGCCGCTGCCAGCGCCTTGGCCGCGGCAACACCCACTACGAGCGCGCCGGCGAGGCCGGGCCGGTTGGTGACCGCAATGGCAGAAAGGTCGCCGAAACCCACGCCGGCCGCAGCAAGCGCTTCGTCGATCACAGGTAGCACGCGCTCCAGGTGCCTGCGGGAGGCCACCTCCGGCACCACGCCGCCCCACCTGGCGTGCAGATCCGCCTGGCTGGCCACCAGCGAACTGAGGATCGCGCCGTCCTTCACGACGGCTGCGGAGGTCTCGTCGCAACTCGTCTCCAGCCCCAAGACGATCATGCGGCGTCCCCTTCAGCCAGCCTGAGGACTGACTGCACATTGTCCTGCCACATGATGATTGCATCATCGCCGGTGTCCTGGTAGTAGCCGCGCCGGCGGCCCTGGCGCTCGAAGCCCAGCTGCTCGTAGAGTGCGATCGCCGCTAAGTTGCGCGAGCGGACCTCCAGGGTCATTCGGCCAGCGCCGCGTTCCATGCCCTCGCGGCAGAGCGCGATCAGCAACCGTCGGGCGATCCCCATGCGGCGGAGACCAGGGTCGACGGCGACAGTAGTCACGTGCATCTCGTCCACGACGATCCACATGCCCGCGTATCCGAGCACCCGACCATCCCAGCCCTCAGCCACGATGTAGACGGCAGACCGGTTTCGTAGCTCCGTGCGATAGGCCTGGTCGGTCCACGGCGTCGGATAGCTGGCATGGTCGATGGCCACCACGGCATCGACATGCTCATTTTCCATGGGTCGGATAGACGCAACGAGAGCCATCACGCGGCCCCCGGAGCCGACACTGCGGGGCACGCAAACAAATAGGCGCACCCGGAACAGGTCTCATGGTGCATTTTGGGTCCAAATCGCCCCGTCGCGATGCCCGTTAGCGACCGCCTGTATTCCGCCAGGAGTTCCTTCCCCTTCACTTGCGCCCGCGGCGACAGGTCGTCCTGCGCGTTGCCGTGCAGACGTAGCCGAGCAACCGATGCCGCTCGTCCCTCCGCCAGGGCCGCTGCGCAGAGCGACGCCCTCCCGGCTGCGCCACCAACCGGCGGCGCCACGTCCGTCGCACCATCATCAATGACGGCTACCATGACGGTTGAGGCCGTTTCGACCACATACTCGGCGCGCTGTATCACGATGCCTGCGCCGGTATCCACCTCAACCTGTCGCTGGAAGTCGCCCGGCAGTCGGACGCTGCTGTCGAGCCAGGATTGGAGTGCTGTCGCGGCCCGCAAGGGCCAGACCGCCATCTCCATGTGCTCTGCCGCCACATACGACGCCCATACCGCGCACCACTGATCCATCGCTTCATCGTAGCTCACGGAACGGCCGTAACGCCGCACAGCCTCGATCCACTGCACCGAAGCGACCAGTGCCTTGCGATAGGCGTATGGTGGAGGTAGAAACCGGGGGGCCCGATGACTGCGTGCGAGGAGGTACCGCATGGGGCAGGCGTGGTATGCATCGAGTAGCCAGCGAGGAACTCGAAGGTCGGCCGTCGGCGCTGGCGGAGAGTCGACCGCAGGCAGTTGTGTTGGGGATTTCCAACGCACCGTAGGCAGGCCTGCGGCTTCGAACGCATGGCGCGCCAGCCGCCCGAGGGTGTCGCCGGCGCGGCGTCGTGCCGGTCCCGTGCGCTCGGGAGCAATGAGCGTCAGGGAGTCGCGCGCCCGTGTGGCGGCGACATAGAGTAGCCGTGCCTCGCCAAGCGCGTCGTCGCCTTCCTCGCCGTCCGGGCCGTGACCGCCTCTACGATGAAGCGGGAAGCCGCCGTTCGCCACGTAAGGCACCACCACGGCGCCGAACTCGAGCCCTTTGGCAGAGTGCGCCGTCATGATGCGGATTGCGTCCGTCGGACCCGTCACCGCCTCCTGCCCCGATCGGTCATCGGCAAGTTCCAGCGTCATCCGGAGGCGCGCGATGAAACGCTCCGGGGTTTCGGACTTGTCGGCCAATCGCAGCAGCGTACGCAAGTGACCGGGCTGCGCGGCGGCCTCCATACCGGTCCGTCGCCACAGGCCGAGGCCGCTGAACAGGAGACGACCCAGGAGCGAGGCAGCGCCCCGGCCCGCCGACGCCGCAGTCAGGACATCGCATGCGCGTGCCAGTCCTGCGGATCGGTCTTCCATGGCCCTAAGGGCCGCGAAAGGCGTGCCGCGTCCGGCATCCGTCGCGCTAGACCAGCGCTTGACCTCGCCAGCTGTGAGGCCCAGCCCCGCCAGCCCATTGGCTGATGCGATCGGTGCGCTTCCCGCCTCACCGAAGAGCGCAACAACCGCCGCGAGGCCCATGGCAGGGCGGCAGTCCAGGAGCCCGCCCTCCACGGACACCCGCAGGCCGCGGAGTTGGAGGGCCCTGGCGATGGCCCGACACTGGACATGCGTTCGACACAACACCGCGGAGTCGTCGGCGCCCATGCGGTCGCGGCGGCCCTTCAGGTGGTTGGCCAATCCCTCGGCTTGCGCGTCCTCGTCCTCGGCGTTGACAAGGAGGGCCTCGCCGCCACCGCCCCGAACCGAAACACGCAGGCCGGAATTGGCAGCGTCGAGGTCGAGCAGACGCGCCAGCTCGGCATGGAGCCGGACCAGGTCGCCGAGGGACCGGTAGTTAGCGGTCAGTGAAACGCTATCATGCACGGCGATGCCGTTACGCAGGATCGACAGGTCGGAGCCCAGCGCCGATGGCCGAAACGTGTAGATCGCCTGTGCCGTGTCGCCCACCGCCCAGATCGATGCGCCATGCTCCGAGATGGCGCGCACCAGTACGGCATCCATCAGGCTGATATCCTGGGCCTCATCGATCAGGACATGGTCGAGGGACTGCCCAACAGCGCTTCCCACGCTCGGTTCGGCAAGGAGCAGGCGCGCCGCGCCGGTCACCATGCCCGCGAAGTCGATGGCGCCTGCATCGGCCAGGAGACGGTTCCATGCCTTGAAGGCCTCGGCCAGCTCCAGGGGCATCTCGCCGGCCTCACCCCGCAACCTAACGCCGCCGACATCGACGCCGGCCTCGCGCAGATGGTTGAGGGAAGAGAGAAGAGCGTGGGCCCGAGCGACTTCGGACCTACCGGTGGGCATGGCTGCCTCGAAAGCGTCGGGATGAGCCAACAGCATCTCGATGGCATCGACCGTATCGATCACCCTGGGGGACGCAGGCAGTTTGGCTGCGGCGTGATGGGTTCGGAGAAGCTCCAGACCGAAAGCGTGGAACGTGAAGACCCGTACAAGCCGCCCGTTACTGCCCAGACGGGCGCCCATGCGCTCGATCAGCTCGTTCGCTGCGTTGTTGCTGAAGGTCAACACCAGCAATCGCCCCGGCGCGGCGCCGCGTTCGAGCAGGTGGGTGACACGCTCTATGATGCAGCGCGTCTTCCCGGTCCCCGGCCCTGCGTGGACCATGAGGCGGCGTGACGGGCTTGAGACTGCCGCCCACTGGTCGGCGTCCAGGTATGCTGCCCCACTGCCCGCAACCAACGGCGAGGCGGGCTCACGGTCAAACGCATGCGCCACACACTGGGCGAGCACCATGCGCTCCGGCACACCCCATGCCTCAACAGCGTGCTGTAGTGTCAGTTCGCCGACCATGATGTGTCGGACCGCCTGCCGCGGCGCCAGTAGCTCAGCCGCGAAGAGGTTCGCCTCGGTCTCCCCGCGTTGTGCCGGACTGTAGGCGAGCTCTGCGGGCCCGTCGCACCAGTCGGGCGCATCGGCCAGACTATGGTCACCGGCCTCGCCGTCAGGGTCGAGCACGGCGTGGCCGATCTCATGGGCCAGGACGCTAATGAGGGCAGGCCCGGCGAGCGCGGAGGAGTGCCAGACGCTGCGCCAGGCGCGATCCAGAACCGCCACGGCGCCCACGAGCAGCGGGTCCGCGGGACGTAGTGGTACGGCGCTCATGCCCAGATGGGCCAACGCCGCAGCAACCACAGCGGCGCCTGATGCCGTTTCGGCTACGCCGAGCCCTTCGCGGAACGCGGCGGCTAGCGAGCGAATGCGCGCTTCGCGGACCACGTCAGCGCCTGCTGCGGCCGACGGGCGGCCTCTGGGCGCTCATCCGAGCAGGTCGGTCTCGGCGAGCCAGCCACTCCGCGCCTCCTCGAGCATCTCCGGCGCCGACCGGATCGCATCGGCGAACGTTTCCCCCTTGGGTACAACGGGAGCAGATGGCGCCCGAAAACTCAGCGCCCGCACAGCCGTTGCTGGCGCCAAGGGCGTGCGGAGGTAGGCCGCGACCTCATCCACCGACCGTTGGAGCGCCTCGGCCACAACAGCCACCAGGCGTCTCGGCAACGTGGCAGGACGAATCAGCTTCTTGTCGAGCTTCGCAATCACAGAAACATCGAGGCCAAGCCTGGCGGCAAGTTCGTTCGTAGATAGACCGAACCGTTGCGCCTCGTGGCACAGGCTAGCGATCGGCGCACATCGCTGCGGCGGCGTGAACCGCGCCAGAGCCGCCATGAATGGCGCGTCATCCGAGTCGGGCTCTTCCATGCACGCCTCTCCTAGGTCGGAGTAGCAGGCCAAGTCGGCCGCGAAGCCGGCCAACTCACGGGCATGCTGTGGGTACGCGACCAGCCAGCGCGCCACGTTGGCGTCGCCGGCGGCAACCGCATCGGCGTACTGCGTCAGCACCATCTCTAGGGGTGCACTCATGTCGGTATCCTTGTGTTGCCGGCGCGCCACCGAGTCAGCTCGATCTCGGCCCCTCGAAGGTAGTTGCGCACCGTCCGGTCCGTGACGCCGAGGAGATCGGCGATCTCCAGTTCGGAGAGTTGGTCACGGTACCGCAAGACGAAGGCCTGCCGGTGCTTCTCGGAGAGCATCATCAGTGCCTGCTTGCCGGCAATGGAGTCGATGAGGGAGACCGCCTCCGATGCGGCCAGTCGGTCACCCACTGTGTCGGCATCCCCGGGGTAGCGTTCGTCAAGCGACGGGCCGAGTCGGCTCCGCTCACGCTTGCACAACGACGTCACCTTGCGATCAAACGCCACGTAGAAGCGAACGGCCCAGAACTCATGTCCAGGCTCCATGCTTGACCATGAGGTCATGAGATCCCGAACCAGGTCGTCACAGAACCCGGTCCGGTCCGCGACGCCCGGAAGCATCCGTTCTGTCAGGCGTCGGACACGGTGCGACATGCGCTGCGCCAGCACTGCGAGGAGGCTCCAGCCCACGTCCCGCTGTGCACCGTGCATATAGTGCCTAGCTAGAAGTACCACTGCCTCGGGCTGGTACTCCGTGTTCGGCGCCCCGCGAATTCGCCGCATGGCTTCGCGATGGCCCAGCGACTCAAGGTAGCTCACCTGCTCCAGCACCTTCTGTTCTATGTCGTAGCGCCGTAGCGGGGTCTGGCTTTCTATGGCTGTCACCATACGGCGACCCTTGCGCGACGCTCGTTGGTGGGACTCACAGACACATGGCAGAACCGGAAAGGCATCAGGCAAAATCGATGCAAATCAGCGAGTCGCAGGGCCACCGATCACCTCTCGAAGGATGAACTGCCTGGCATCGACGACCAGGGCGCTGGGGGTCAGGATATGGCCGGCGTTGTACCAGATCAGCTTCTTGGGTTCGCCGGCAGCGGCAAAGAGGGCTTGCGTCGCGGACTCCGGGATCAGTTCATCACGCTTCGCCGAGAGCATCAGCAACGGCCTCCGGGCGAATCGGCCGATGTGGAGCGTGGGTTCCACAATCTCAGCGTTGGCCACCATCCTCGACGACACCGTAAGCCCGAGCTTGGCGCCCCAGTCCGCCAGTCCGCCACCCGCCACGGCCAGCACCGCGGCCCGAATGCGGGGCTCGACGCCCAGGAACGTGGCGCCGATCATGCCGCCCTGGCTGAAGCCCAGGTAGCCGATCCGCGCTTTGTCCACGTCCGGACGGCTGCAGAGGTAGTCCACCGCCCGGCGCAGGTCGATGACCGTCTGGACCCAGGCGTCGCGGGACGTGGTCTCGTTGATGAGGTGGATGTCGCCCGAGCGGTCCTTCCTGGACCTCTCGCCGTGGTACTGCGCGTCGATGGAGATGGAGGCACATCCCATTCCCGCCAGCATGTCCGCCACGAGGCGGATGTAGTCGGTATCCTTGTGACCGCCCGAACCGGCCAGTAGCACCATAGCCGGATATGGCTTGGCACCGGCCAGGGGTAGCGTGAGGATGGCCGTGACGCGCTGGTCATGCGCAGAGGTGAACTCCACCCGATGGCGGCGCCGTAGCGCTGTCTGGCGCTTAGATTCGTTCTTAAGGAGAGGACCAGGCCCGACCACGGCGGCCAGCTTCAGGCCAGGGTCGTAGTCGAAGAACGCCATGCGCAGGCGGTCTGCCGAGGCATCGGCACGGGCGCCGGTGGCCCCGAGCGCAACCACAAGCAGGGCCAGGGCCGTCCAGATAATGCGTCGCATGGGCTTACCTCCACTTGCCGGCGAAGGAAACGGCGGGGCGGCCGGCGAAATAACGGACCAAACCGAATGGGGATCGCGCCGAAAGCGTACCCGATAGAGGCTCGATGGGTAATCTCCACCAGAATCAGGGCAGTACGAGCGAGGGCGCCGTCTCGGCCCTCACGGGCAACGGCGAGATCTGCACCACGCTGGGCCCCACGGGCTACCACTCGGGCGGAAGCAGACAGGCATCTCCGGCGCGACTCACCCAGCACTTCGTGTGGGCCGGCCGGCGCATCCATGGGCCACAGCACGAACTGGCGGACTTCGGCACGCTGACACTGCAGGTCTCGCTGGACGGGCGCCACCTGACACTGGCCGACTGGAAGCAGTCCATCGACCCGGAGACCGGCATCGTCCACTCCACGTGCAGCTTTGGCCGCGTGTTGCTCCGCACGCGCAGCTTCGTCTCCCTGCCGGACAACCTCTTCTACGCCCGAACCACCGCGCTCTGCACCGGCGACGCTGAAGGCGAACTGGCGGTCACGGTCACCTACACGCTGGGACAGCAGGCAGACAGCGCCCAGTGGCAGACCGAGACCGACGGGGCGGTCCTCACCTACGCCGTCGAGCAGATGCTCGGAGAGGTCCGTGTGACCGCGTGGGCCGAGGGGGCCGACACGAGCAGGCTCCAGACCGTGGAGCGGCGGTGTACGGCCGCCCACGCGCTGCAGGCCGAGCCTGGGTCGGGCATGGTCGTCACCACGGCGGTTCAGTTCAGCGACCGGCTACGCTATACGCCACCCATCTCCCGCACCCAAGCCGCGGCGGCAGAGACGCGGCAGGCCGACGCCTGGACGCAATTCGCGTCTCGCAGCCGGATGGCGACGGGTTGCGCCGAGGTGGACGCCTTCCGGGCCATGGGGCTCTACACGCTACGTTGCCAATGGACGCCGTGGTCGGTGCCGGCCTCGCTCTCTGTACCCTACTGGGGCGGCGGCGCGTTCCATGATGAGATGTACCCCTTCATGGCCATGCTCAGCGCGGGCCACACCGACCTCGCCAAGCGCTGCTGCTACTTCCGTCTGGCCACATTACCGAAGGCCATCGCTCGTGGCCTCGGTCGCGGCGCGCTCTACCCATGGAGCAGCACCGAGGCTGGCGATGAGCGCGACCCGCACGGCAACTGGCTCACCGAGCGCTTTCATCTCGGCCAGTTCGCCGCCTGCATCGCGGCGCTCTGGGAGATGGAGCGCGACCCGGGAACGCTGGCGGAGCTCTACCCGGTCCTGCGCGCCGTGACTCGATACCTTGAGACGCAGGTTGTTGAGGAACTCCCGGGTGGCGGCGCGGGCACGAGGCCCTGTGTCGATTTCGACGAGTCCGTGGGCATCGTACGCAATGGGCCGTACACCATCGGTGCAGCGGCAGCGTCGCTGGGGTGGGCTGCGCAGGTGGGCCAGGAGCTCGGCGTCGACCAGTGGTTCGTAGAGCCCTGGCGCCGGCTATCGGCGGCTGTCGCCCGATCACTGCCCATGGAGGATGGTTGCTTCGCCATTCCCGACGCCCAGGCCTTCCACTACTCGGTCCTCGGCCCGATCTATCCGTTCCGGCTCCAGGTCGGCACGCCCGCCGCTCGCAGGACTGCCGCGAAGGTCCACCAGCTGTGCCGCTCCGGCCGAGCCTGGAGGCCGGGCTTCTCCGCCGTGTTCGACGCCTCCGAGTGGATGTGGACCGCCGGGCACCTCGCCATCGTCCACTCCATGCACCAGCAGGCGCAGAGCGCCTGGGAGGCAGTCCAGGGCGGACCCGCCAGCGCGGGTCCATACCTCTCTCCCAACGAGCATGTAGCCGCCAACGGGGAGTACCGCGTGCCCTGGTTCACCACAGGCGTCGGCGCCTGGCTCTACGGGCTGCAGGCCTCCGCGGTGCACGTGGACGGCGATGAACTACGGGTCGCTTGGGGCATCTCCCCTGCCCTGGAACGTGTGGAGTTCGCGGGTCTCGCTGGTCCCTCCGGAACGCGGGTATCCGGTATGATGGAGCGAGGCCGCATCATAGCCCTCAGCGTGACCAGCGACGCCGACGTGAGCGCGCGACTTGCCATCCCGGCCGCCGCATGCCCCAACGCCGTAAACGCGTCGCGCCTTTCCGACGACGGTCGAGCCGCCGCGTTCGAGCTACGACTTGTGCCCGGCGAGACGGTGATCGCCGGCTGACCCGAACCCACCCAGGAGATCCGTATGCCCGATATGCTCGTTCAGTTGCTGAAGCTCCCGCCGCTTGAGCCCTGCCTGGAGGCCATGCGGAGCCAGGATGTCGTGATCCGGCGCGCCAACCCATTCGAGGCCACCGCAGTGCGCGAGTTCGTTGCGACTCACTTCGGCACGGCATGGGCCGACGAGGTAGCGCCTGGGCTCATGAGCCGACCCGGCACCGTGACGCTGGCCATCCGCGACGGGCAGGTCATCGGGTTTGCCGCGTTCGAGTGTACGCGCAAAGCGTTCTTCGGTCCCACCGGTGTGGCCGAGGCGGAGCGTGGCAAGGGCATCGGCAAGGCATTGCTTGTGGCCTCCATGTGGGGCCTACGGGAGTTGGGGTACGTCTATGGCATCATCGGCGGAGCGGGTCCGACGGGGTTCTACGAGGGTGTTGTGGGCGCGGCCGTGATCCCTGGGAGTTCGCCCGGCATCTACGAGCACATGCTCCGATCTAAACCCAAAGCGGATGCCTGAGCCGGTCGGCTCAGGCATCCGCTGAGGCCCTACGAGTGCAGACAGAAGAACGTCGCTACCGCACCATGCCGATCACGCCCATCAGGAGGCCCGGCATCATACCCAGAACCAGGACGGCCGCAGCGGAGACCGCCACCACCCAGCCTGCAGCCCGTGGCGCGCTGGTGGTGGCGGGCTCTGCACCCGTCTCCTCGAAGCACATAGTCAGAATCACCCGCAGGTAGTAGCAGGCCGCCACCACGCTCACCAATGCCAGCGTCACCGCCAACGCCATCTCCCGCCCGGCTACCGCAGCCCAGAAGATCTGCAGCTTGCCCATGAAGCCGATGGTGGGAGGAACGCCGCCCAAGGAGAGCATCAGCGCCGCCATGCCGTAGGCCGCGGCGGGCCGGCGCCGGGCCAGGCCCTTCAGATCGGCCAACGTCTGACACTCCGCGCCCGAGCCGGTGATGTACGTGAGCACGGCGAAAGCGCCCATGGTCATGATGGCATAGGCCAGCAGGTAGAAGACCGCCCCCGACATGGCCAGCGTCTGCGTATCGAGCGCAGCGCCCTTCGCGTGGGAAGCGCCCAGCGAGGCCACCGCCACCATCAGGTAGCCTGCGTGCGCCACGCCGGAGTAGGCCAGCATACGCTTGAGATTCCGCTGGGCCACGGCGATCACGTTGCCCACAAGCATCGAAACAATCGCCAGGAGGCGAACGGCGGGTAGCCACGTGGCGTGTAGAGGGGCCAGCGAGTCGGCCAGTCGGATCAGCACTGCGAATGCCGCGATCTTGGCCACCACGGACATGAAGGCGGTGACCGGGAGCGGCGCGCCTTCGTAGGCATCCGGCGACCATTGGTGGAACGGAGCCACCGCAGCCTTAAAGGCCAGACCAATGAGCACCAGCGCCAACCCGCCCGCAAACATGGCCGATTGGACGCTCTCCTTGATGACCGCGGAGCGGAGGACATCGATGTTCGTGCTGCCCGACGAGCCGTACACCAGCACGATGCCGTAGAGCATCAGGGCACTGGCGAACGCACCAAGCAGGAAGTACTTCAGCGACGCCTCGCCGCCTCGAGCATCCTCGCGTACGAAGCCGGTCATGATGTAGAGGCCGAACGAGAGCAACTCAATGCCGAGGAAGACCACCACCAGGTCGCGAGCCATGGACATCAGCATCGCGCCACTCAGCGAGGTGAGCAGCAGGACGTAGTACTCGGGGTTGTCGTAACCTCGCGCGGCCAGATAGGTGGGAGCGAGGGCGACGGCCATCAAGCCGCAGAGCAGCAAGATCGTGCAGATCGATGCCGTCAGCGGATCCCCGGCAATCGAGCCGCCGAAGGCGATAGCGTTCAGCCCCTCGTTGCCCTGACGAACTAGACATGCCAGCGAGGCCAGAAGCGCAACGCCTGCCAAAGCGGCCGAAGCGCCAGGTAACGTCACGCGCCGCAGCGGGCGAGCAAGTAGGAGCAGCACACAGGCGCCGACCCAGAGGGCAATCTGCGGGTAGATGAAGGCGATCTCCGCCATCACATCGATGTCACGCCTCATCGCCGCACTCCATCCATGCCAGGTAAGGCAATGTACTCAATCGGCGGCGCCTCGGGCCGCACGAGCCTGGGCGCCGTGATCGTGGGTTCCATGTAGCGGACCCAAGGCGTCACCGCCACGCCGAACCAGAAGACCAGCACCACCAGCGGGACCAAGACCAGCTTCTCACGAAGCGAAAGGTCCGGCATGGTGCGGTTCTCCTCCTTCGACACAGGACCGGCAAACACGCGCTGGAAGAGCCACAGCATGTAGACCGCTGACAGGATAGCCCCAACGGCTGCCACGGCAGTCCAGACCGGCCCCGAGGTCTGCGATAGGTAGCTCCCCTGCAGGATGGCGAACTCGCCCACAAATCCGTTGGTCAGCGGCAACGCTACCGAGCTGAGCATAGCGACCAGGAAGAAGAATGAGAGCACCGGCACCGACCGTTTCAGGCCGCCAAATGAACTGATCTCCCGAGTGTGCCGCCGCTCGTAGAGGCAACCCACCAGAAAGAAGAGCATGCCTGTCGAGACGCCATGGTTGATGCTCTGCAGCAGGGCCCCCATCATGCCGAGATGCGTGAACGAGAAGACGCCCAGCATCACGTAGCCCAGGTGGCTCACGCTGGAGTAGGCCACCAGCTTCTTCATGTCCGGCTGAACCGCGGCCACGACGGCGCCGTAGATGATGCCGATCACCGCCAGCGCTATGAAGAGCCCGGATGACTGCATGGCCTGGAGCGGGAACATCGGCAGGCAGATGCGCATGAAGCCGTAGACGCCCATCTTCAGCATGACGCCAGCGAGGATCACCGATCCCGCCGTCGGCGCCTCAACGTGCGCGTCCGGCAGCCATGTATGGAAGGGGAACATGGGCACCTTGACCATGAAGGCCAGGGCGAAGGAGGCGTAGATCCACATGAGGGACTGCGCCGGGAAGCCCTGCAGCTTGTCGTTCAGTTCGCTGCCGGGGATGCTCAGGGCGCTCAGGTCAGACGAGCCGACGAGCCGTATCACCGCAACCAGACCAACCAGCATCAGCACGCTGCCGGCGAAAGTGTACAGGAAGAACTTGACGGCGGCGTAGGTGCGGCGCTCGTGGCCCCAGATGCCGATGAGGAAGTACATCGGGATCAGGACCGCTTCCCAAAACACATAGAATAGGATCAGGTCCAGCGCACAGAAAACGCCGAGCATGGCCGATTCCAGCACGAGCAGGAAGACCATGTACTCCTTGATGCGCTTCGTCACGGTAAACGAGTAGCCGATCGCCAGCACCGACAGGAAGGTCGTCAGCGCAACCAGCAGCACGTTGATGCCGTCGACGCCCACCGTGTACTTGGCGCCGAACATGGGAAGCCAGTCGGCGGTCTCGAGAAACTGGTAGCCCGCCTTCAACTGGAACCTAGCAAGAAGGACGCAGGAAAGCGCGAAGGTCGCCAGGGAGACCACCAGGCTGAAGAGGCGGATGGCAGCCGCGCGACCGCCTGGCATGGACGGGCCGGCGTGGGGATCGGCCTCCGCGCCGTGCGCCGCCGCCTCCGGGGCTGCCGGGAAGAGCGCCAGCAGCGCCAGTGCGCCCACCAGCGGCAGGAAGATCAGGGCGGAAAGAAGATGATCAGTGAGCATCGGGGGCACCCGCTACGCGAATTGAAATCATGGCCGCACGGAGCCTCCGAGCACCCACGCCACCACCACAGCCGCACCCACCAGCATCGTGACCGCATAGCTCCGCAGGTAGCCGGACTGGGTGCGACGAACCACCTCGGCGACCGCGCCGGTGATCCAGGCGACGGCGTTGACGGCGCCATCGATGAGCGTTCGATCAGCCCACCGCCACACGCGGTCGGCGAACTGGCCGCCGCCGCCGATGAAGATGCGGGAGAGTATGCCGTCGATGTACCAGAGGTTGGTCGCTCCAACGAACAGCGGGTTGGACGTGCGCGTCCGCTCGTCGGCCAGGAAGCCGCTCTTGCCCTTGGTCCGGTAGGCATGTAGCCCGGTCCCAACGCCTAGCGCTGCGACGAGGGCCCCCGCCAGGAGGCCAGTGGCCGCCGGCATGCCCTCATGCTGGACGATGAGGCTTCGCGAGGCGATCGACGGCTCAAGGAAGTGCTCGAAGGCGTTGGCCCAGGGCGTTCCCACGAGCCCGCCGACAACCGAAAGGGCCGCCAGCACAATCAGCGGAACGGTCATCGAGCGCGGCGACTCGTGGACGCCGCCGTGGCCGTGCCCGTGGCTGTCATCGGCGCCATGGCCCTGCTCGCCGTGCGCCTCGACGAAACGCTGCGGCGTCCAGAAGGTCTTGGCCATCAGGCGGGTCATGTAGAACGCTGTCAGTAGGGCGGTGCCCACTCCCACGGCGTAGAGCAGCACGCCATACTGCGGTGCGCCAAGGGCCGAGTTCAGGATTAGATCCTTGCTCCAGAAGCCCGCGAAGACCGGAATTCCCGCGATGGCCAGCCAACCAGCGACCATGGTGCCATGCGTAACGCGGATGCGCCCGGCAAGGCCGCCCATCTTGCGCATGTCCTGCTCGCCGCTCATGGCGTGGATGACCGATCCCGCGCCGAGGAAGAGCAACGCCTTGAAGAACGCATGCGTCGTGACGTGGAACATGCCTGCCGCGAACGCGCCGACGCCGCAACCAAGGAACATATAGCCCAACTGCGACACGGTCGAGTAGGCCAACACCTTCTTGATATCGTTCTGGACTGCGGCGATACCCGCCGCCAGGACTGCCGTGAAGAGGCCGATCACCGCCACCAGCAGCATGGCGGATGGGGCCTGGGCAAAGATCGGCGATAGGCGCGTCACCATGACTACGCCGGCGGTCACCATGGTGGCCGCATGGATCAGCGCCGAAACCGGCGTCGGGCCGGCCATGGCGTCCGGCAGCCAGATGTAGAGCGGGAACTGCGCCGACTTACCGCACGCCCCCACGAAGAAGAGCAACGAGATCAGCGTGGCTGATCCCACGGTGAGGGCGGCTGCGGCGGTCCTGCCGTGCTCCGCCAGGTCGAGGAAGCCTGTGCCGTCGGCGGCGCGGAAGTTCAGCGTGCCGAAGAGCGAGAAGACCGTCATCATGCCGAGCAGGAAGCCCACGTCACCGATGCGGTTGACGATGAAGGCCTTGTTCCCCGCCTTGGCGTTCTCGGGGTCCTCGAACCAGAAGGAGATCAGGAGGTAGGAGCAGAGCCCCACACCTTCCCACCCCACGAACATGAGGGCCGCACTGGAGCCAAGGACCAGAACGAGCATCATGAAGATGAACAGGTTGAAGTAGGTGAAGAAGCGGGGGTAGTCACGGTCCGTCGCCATGTAGCCAGTGGCGTACAGGTGGATGAGACCGCCGACACCTGTGACGATCAGGCACATGAGCATGGACAGCGGATCCACCAGCGCCTCGAAACGCAGGTGGACGGAGCCCATCTTGATCCAGTCAGGCGTCGAGCCGCCCGGGCCGAGGCCTGCCAACGCGCGCCGATGCTCGCCTCCGTTGGTCACGAGGTCGCTGAGGACCACGCACGAGACGGCGAACGACGCGAGCACCAAGACTGTCGCCACGGCGCCGACGAGCCAGCGCCCCCGTTTGTCACCCAGTGCAGCGATCACCCGTGCGCCCAGTCCGGCATGGAGCAGGGCTCCCACCAGTGGTAGCGCGGGTATCAGCCACACCCATTGCGCAGTATGCAGGTCATGCATGCGATGCTAATCCGTTCTCACGATACGATTGGAGCGCCTTGCGCTACAGCTTGAGCAGATTGACCTCGTCGATGTCGATGGTCTCGCGCGAGCGGAAGATACTGACGATAATCCCGAGACCGATGGCCACCTCGGCGGCCGCCACGGCCATGACGAAGATTGCCATCATCTGCCCGGAAATGGAGCCCAGGTGCTTGCCCATGGCAACCAGCGCCAGGTTGGCGGCGTTCAGCATCAACTCAATGCACATGAAGATCACGATGGGATTGCGCTTAATGCCAACCCCCACCGCCCCGATAGCGAACAGGATGGCGGAGAGGCCGATGTAGTGCGTCGCGGTGATGGGACCCATCTAGTCGCTCCTCCGCTGGGCCAGCACCACGGCGCCGACCACACCCACCAGCAGCAGCACAGACGTCAGCTCAAAGGCGAAGAGCCACGGCCGGCCTGGGTCGAACAGGGCGTAGCCGATCTGCTGGACCGTGCCCGAGACGGGCGACTTCCCCACTCGGTCCGGCGCCATCTTCAGGGCACCGGCAAGCGCCAAGCTCCCGAGCAGGGCCGCTGAAGCCAACAGCGCCACCGGCTTGCTGAGCCCGACACGGTCCATCATCGGGTTCGGCGCACCGAGGTTAAGCAGCATGATGACGAAGAGGAAGAGCACCATTATGGCGCCGGCGTAGACGATCAGCTGCACGGCGCCTACGAACTCGGCGCCCTGCGCGAAGTAGAAGACCGAAAGGCAGCACATCACGCCCACAAGCGCCAGTGCGCTTCGAACCGGGTTCCGGTTCGCGACGACCTGCACGGCCGCGAAGATGCAGAGCGCAGCCAGGATCCAGAAACCGATGCTGTTACCTTGCATTGGACGCCCTCGCTGCCGGCTTGTCGGCGTCGTGCGGCGCCTCTATCACAGGCCAGCCGCTCTTCTTGTCGGCGGGGGTACGCACAGCGTCCCACGTAGCGGTCAGGACCAGGGCGGCCAGAGCGATCGGCAGGAGCCGCTTCCATCCCAGCGCCATCAGGGCGTCATAGCGCAGGCGCGGCAACGTGGCCCGAACCCAAACGTAGACCATGACGAACGCGACCACCTTCAGGATGAACCAGACGAAGCCGGGCACGAAGTTCAGCGCCGGATGTGGGCTGTTCCAGCCGCCGAACCAGAGCGCTGTGGCTACCCCGGAGATCACCAGCATGCTGGCGTACTCACACATGAAGAACATGGCGAACTTCATGGAGGAGTACTCGGTGTGGAAGCCGGCCACCAGTTCAGACTCCGCTTCAGGCAGGTCGAACGGCGCACGGTTCGTCTCCGCCACCATGGCGATCAGGTAGACGACTGTGGCGATGAAGCCCAGCGGGAGGAACTTGGCGATGTTCCAGTCGGCTACGGTGCCCGCCTGCGAGCGGACGATCTCGACCATGTTGGTTGAGCCGCTGATCAGGACGCCCGTGAGCACGGCCATGGTCATGGAGAGCTCGTAGCTGATCGTCTGCGCCGACGACCGTAGCCCACCCATCAGCGAGTACTTATTGTTGGAGGCCCAACCGGCCAGGACGATCCCATACACCTGCAGGGAGGTAAGGCCCAAGAGGTACAGGATGCCAATGTTGACGTTGCCGACCACGAAGGGAACCGACTCGATCCTGCCTCCGCCCATATCGATCCGCAGGTCTGCCACGGGAAGCACCGCACAGGCGGCCAAGGCCGGGATCATCATGAGGACAGGAGCGGCGTAGTAGATCGTGGCATCGACGGCGCTGGGCCGGATGTCCTCCTTCAAGAACAGCTTGATGCCGTCGGCAAAGGCCTGCAGGAGCCCGCGCGGGCCGACGCGGTTCGGCCCGAGGCGGTCCTGGATCAGGGCAAGCGCCACACGCTCGTACCAGACGAGGAACGGGGTCGCCAGCAGGATGACCCCGAGGATCGTCACCAGCGCCACATACGGCAGCACGTCCACGAGAGTGAACGGGCCGAGGCTGATGTTGGGTATGACCATCAGTCCACCACCTGCTGGATCACGAGCATGGCTCCGTCCTTATCCAACTCCTCGAAGCGAACCTCGCCGAAGGCCGGCACCCGCGACCGGACCTCTTCCAGCACATCACGCCATCCGAACCAGACGCTCGGCTTGCCCAGCCGCTGCAGAAGGCGGGAGGCGATCAGCCAGTCCGGCGAGGCCGACCCTCGCGGCTCGAACGCCTTCCAGAACCGTTGCACGCGCCCTTCGACGTTTGTGAAGGTACCGTCACGCTCGGCTACTGAGCAACTGGGCAGAACAACATCGGCCATGCGCGCAGTAGCGGTAAGCCTGATATCGCTCACTACCAGGAACGAGGCCTGCTCCAATGCGGCTATGGCCGCCGGCCTGTCGTGGTACTGCGTCACCGGGTCGGCGCCGGCGATCCAGAGAGCGGGCACGGCTCCGGAGGCGGCTCCGGCCAGAATGCCCGCTGTGGCGAGTTGCCCATCGCCGAAGCCCAAGGCGTCGGCGCCGCGGTCGTTGCAGTTGGAGACCAGCAGGTTCACGGAGCCCATAGAGCCCGTAAGCGCCGCGAGGTGGCCCAGAGCCACCAGCCCCGCGCGCCAGTCCGGGCCGGAGAACGCATCCTCCCCCACCAGGATCAAACCCGGACCAACCGACAGCGCGGCCGCCATCCGGCGTGAAGCTATACCGTCAGCCGGCGACGTCCCGGCCGCGACCCAGGCGATCACCTCGGGTGAAGTCGTCAGGCCCGGCATCTCGGCCAGCAACACGGCGCAGGCGCTACGGAGGGCTTCGGCCAGTCCGCCGTCGGCGTAACGCACCGAGGACCATGCGAACGCGCCTATGTGGGTGTTGGCCGGAGCGGAGGACGGGATCACCTCCAGCGCCTTGGCCTTGCCGAACCGCCACGCCTTGCGCAGGCGGAGGTAGAGCATCGGCTGCTCCACCGCCAGGTCGGCGCCGACCACCAGGGTCCAGGGGCTCGCCTCCAGTCCGGCTATGCCGGTCGGCATCGGGTCCGGTCCGAAGAGCTTGGCCGCCGCGTCGCGCACCTCCGAGTGCCGCGCACCCATGCGGTAGTCGCTTCGGTTTGAGCCCAAGCCGCCATGGAACAGCGCCTGAAGTGCATAGAGGTCTTCGTTGGCCAGCTTCGGGCCGGCAAGGACTGCGGACTGCTTGCCGGCGGCCTTCAGCTTGTCGGCCACAACGCCCAGCGCCACATCCCACGAGACCTCGCGGAACCGGTCTCCGTCGCGCAGGAGCGGCGCAGTCAGGCGCTCGTCCGAGATGGCGGACGGGAGGCCGAACTTGCCACGGTCGCAGGTCCACTCCTCGTTCACGGCCTCGTTGATCCGCCCGTTCACACGGAGAACGCGCCCGTCGCGGTGGTCGAGCTTGATAGTACAGCCGTTGCTGCACTCCGGGCAAATGGACTTCTGGGTGGCGAGGTCCCACGGGCGCGCCTGGAAGCGGTAGTCGCGCGAGGTCAGCGCACCCACCGGGCAGATTTCGATCGTATTGCCGGAGAAGAGCGACGAGAACGCCTCGGCGTTGAACGTTCCGATGTGCGTGTCCGCGCCGCGCTTCAGGAAGTCGAGTTGCGCATCGCCGGAGATATCCTGGGTGAAGCGCGTGCATCGGGCGCACTGGATACAGCGCTCTCGATCCAGCACCACATGCTCCGAAAGCGGGTAGGCCTTCGGGTAGTGGCGCTTGGCCTCGATGTAGCGGCTGGCGCCGGCGCCGTAGTGTAGCGTGTTGTTCTGGAGCGGGCACTCGCCGCCGCGGTCGCAGACCGGGCAGTCGAGCGGGTGGTTGATCAGCAGGAACTCGAGGACGCCCTTGCGGGCCTTAACGATGGCCTCGGTCTCCGTCTCCACCACCATGCCCTCGTCGGCGGGGAGGCTGCAAGCTGTCTGCGGCTTGGGATGCCTCGCCAGCGTCACCGTGCCGTCGGGGCCGGTCCGCGGCATGGCCATCTCGACCAGGCACATGCGGCAGTTGGCGCCGTTCTCCATGGAGAGACGCGGATGGTAGCAGAAGTACGGGATATCGATGCCGGCTCGGCGAGCCGACTCGATGATGCGCTCTCCCTTCGGGACCTGGAGAGGCACTCCGTCTATGGTCACATTAACCAGTTTGATATCATTCATGGTGAGAGTGTGCCCTGAGCGAGCGCAGGTTACTCCTGCCTGCCCGGAACGGAAGCGGGCCCGTGGGAGCGGACAGGCGGCACGAAGCCGGAGATCGGTGAGCTGCCATGGCGCACCCAGTGCTCGAACTCATGGCGGAAGTTGCGGATGCCTGCGCGGATAGGCCACGACGCCGCATCGCCCAGCGGGCAATAGGATCGGCCGTCGATCTGGTCGCAGATCGAGAGCAGCAGGTCGATGTCCTCCATGCGGCCGGCGCCTGAAGTGATCCGGTCCAGCACGCGCGACATCCACCGTGTGCCCTCGCGACAGGGCGTACACTTGCCGCAGGACTCGTGGGCGTAGAACTGGGCCGTACGCCGCATGAGGGCGACGATGTCGGTCTTATCGTTGAAGACCATGAAGCCGCCGGATCCGAGCATCGTGCCCGCGGCCTGGCAACCCTCGTAGTCCAGCGTGACGCCGGCGCACTTCTCCGCCGGCAGGATCGGCACCGAGCTTCCGCCCGGGATCACTGCCTTCAACGCTCCGCCGACAACTCCGCCGGCCAGTTCGATCAGTTCAGTCAGCGGCGTACCCAGCTCTACCTCGTAGTTCCCGGGCCGTGCTACATGGCCGCTCACCGAGAAGATCTTCGTGCCGGGGCTACGCTGCGTACCCATGGCCGCGTACCAGGCGCCGCCGTGGGTCAGGATGTGCGGCACGCAGGCGTAGGTCTCCACGTTGTTGATCAGGGTCGGCGAACCCCATACGCCGGACACCACCGGCAGGGGGCCGTGCGGCGGCTTGAGCCGCGGCTGCCCGCGCTCGCCCATGAGGCTGCTCATGAGGGCCGTCTCTTCTCCGCACTCGTAGCTACCGGCACCGGTGTGGATGTGCAGGTCGAAGCAGAAGTCCGAGTGGCCCAGGATGTTGCGGCCCAGGTAGCCACGCCGGTATGCCTGATCGATGGCCTTCCGCAGTTGCGCGGCAGACTCGACGAACTCGCCTCGAACATAGGCGAAGCCGTTGGTCGACCGCGTGGCGTAGGCAGCGATGGCCATACCCTCAACAACCATGTGCGGCAACTTGAGGAGCAGTTCGCGATCCTTGAATGTGCCGGGCTCGCCTTCGTCTGCGTTGCAGAGCAGGTAGTGCTGGGCAGGCCCGCTCTTGGGTAGTCCGTTCCACTTGATCCAGGTCGGGAACCCGGCGCCTCCTCGTCCGCGCAAGCCGGAGGCCTTCACTTCGTCGATGACGCCCTGGCGCTCCTTGCCGAGCGCGGCGCGGAGGCCCGCATAGCCGCCGTGGCTCTCGTACACGTCGATGCCGTCGATGCCGGGAACATTCCGGTGCTGCAGCAGTACCTGTAGCTCAGCCATGGGCAGAACTCGCGAAGTAACCCGGCACGATCGCCTCAACGATGGCATTGGACAGCGACACTGGCGTGCACTCCTCCGAGCCTCGCAGCCGTGCGATGAGATCCGCCGCGTTCTCGGCGTTCACTCCGCCGAAGTACCTCTCACCCACCTGGACGACGGTAGCCGCCTCGCAGTAGTTCAGGCACTCGGCCTCGGTCAGGCTGAACTCGCCGTCGGCCGTCGCCTGGCCGAGGTGGATGCCCAGAATTCTCTCTAGCTCGTCGATGACCTCATAGGCGCCCAGGCAACCGCACGTCAGGCAGGTGCAGACTTCGATGTGGTGCCGTCCACGCTGCTGCATGTTGTACATCGTGTAGAACGAAGCGACGCCCTGGATCTCGGAGGCAGGCCGGCCCAGCCGGGCGGCCACTTCGACAATGGCCTCGGCGGGCAACCAACCACCATACTCGCGCTGTGCGAGCCACAGGGCAGGCAGGATAGCCCCGCCCGGGTCCGGGTAATGGGAGACGATCTCCGTGAGCTGTGCCAATCCCGCTTCGCTGAAGCGGCCGGCGGAGGCTGCAACCATTATCTGTCGATCTCCCCCAGCACGATGTCTATGCTACCGATGATGGCGACGACGTCGGCGATCAGGCGACCCTGGCAGAGCCTTGGAAGGGCCTGGAGATTCATGAAGCTCGGCGGACGCTCGTGCATGCGCCACGGCTTGTTGGAGCCGTCGGACACGAGGTAGAAACCGATCTCGCCCTTGGGCGACTCCACCGGCACGTAAGCCTCGCCGGCTGGTGGGCGAATGCCCTCGGTCCACAGCTTAAAGTGGTGGATCAGAGCCTCCATGGAGGTGTCCAGCTCAGCCCGTGGCGGCGGCGCGACCTTTCGGTCCCCCACGCGCACAGGCCCATCCGGCATGGTCTCGATGGCCTGCTTCAGAATCTCGCGGCTCTGGCGCATCTCGGCCAAGCGGACGCGGTAGCGGTCGTACACGTCGCCGAACGTGCCAACGGGCACATGGAAGTCGTACCGCTCGAAGCCGCAGTAGGGCGCCACCTTGCGGACGTCGTAAGCCAGGCCGGATGCCCGCAGTGTGGGCCCGCTAACGCCCAGGTTAAGGCACTCATCCACCGTGATGCAACCGACGCCCTGCGTGCGCTCGCGCCAGATTGGGTTCTGGTCAAGCAGCGTCTCATACTCGCCGAACCGCATGGGTAGCTCATCGACGACGGCGGCGCACCGCTCGAACCAGCCCTCCGGCGCATCGCCGCGGAGGCCTCCAGGCACGATCCACGAAGGCATCAGCCGGACGCCCGACATCATCTCCGTCAGGTCCAGAAGCTTCTCGCGGTCGCGGAAGGCGTAGAAGTAGGCCGTCATGGCCCCGATATCGAGCGCATGCGTCGCGAGCCATACCAGGTGGCTGGCGATGCGCTGAATCTCGGACAGCATCACTCGCAACGCCTGGGCGCGCGGCGGTATCTCGATGCCCAGTAGCTTCTCAACGGCCAGCGTGTAGGCCAGGTTGTTGATGTGGGCAGAGAGGTAGTCCATGCGGTCGGTGATCGTGACCGCCTTCATGTAGGTCTGGTACTCGCCAGTCTTCTCGATGCCCGTATGAACGTAGCCGATGTGCGGCGTGCAGCGGACGATCGTCTCGCCGTCAAGTTCCATAACCAGTCGCAGGACGCCATGGGTCGACGGGTGCTGCGGACCCATGTTGACGACCATAGTGGTCTCGTCAATGGGGTCGAGCGTAATGCCCAGGGCGTTGGCCGCGGCCATACCGACGAGGGTCCGGATTGCGGAGCCGGTTGCGGGTTTGGCTGACATTTCCGATCTACTCCACATCGCCCAGGGCGCTAGCGGTGCGGCCCGTGAAGCTCTCGCCGGCGTGCTGCACCACGCTCTCGCCCACGGAGGGGCCGGTCGTGCCGCCCGGGAACTGCACGCGCTCACCACCCAGCGGGTAGTCCTTGCGCAACGGATGCCCCGACCAATCGTCCGACATGAGAATCCGGCGCAGGTCCGGGTGCCCGCTGAAGCGGATGCCCATCAGGTCGTAGACCTCACGCTCGGGGAAGCCGGCGCCGCCGAACACCGAGGTGACCGAGGGCACTTCCGGGTCCGTCGCAGGCACCGGCACCTTCAGGAACAGCCGTCTATTCCGGAGTGCGCCTGTGGCCGGATCGACCAGCGAGCAGAGGTTGTAGACGACTTCGTACCGGTGCCCCTTACCCTGGATCGATGCGCCTGTATGCACGTCCAGGTAGTCGACGCCGAGGCACTCGCAGAAGAAGGTGTACTGGAGCTCGGGGTCGTCGTGCAGGAGCCGAACGACATCCACGATGCACTCGCGGCGAACCATCACCCGCACGTCGCCAGCAGAGACGTCGATGCTGATCACAGCCTGGGGCAGCAGCGACTGCAGGCGCTCGGCGTCGGTAAGTGAACCCGGCCTGGCGGCGTCACACATCGGCCGGCACCGCAAGCTTCGCGACGGATGGGAGGTTCACCGGACCTGACCCTTCGTTGCCGAAGAGGATCGGGGTACGCACGGACAGGGCCTCGGGCGGGGTGACCTCATGCTGCACGCGGGCGCCATCGCTCCAGTCCAACGCTCCGGCCTGCCATACATAGGCGTAGGCCACGAGCAGGAGGGCGATGAAGACGCCCATCTCGCCCAGCAGGAAAAGCTTGATGCCCCGATCACCGGCGCCGAAGGTGGCGGCCCATGGGAACAAGAAGACTGTCTCCACGTCGAACACGATGAAAAGCATGGCCACCAGGAAGAAGCGAACCGGGAACCGCTCACGGGCAGACCCGACCGGGGTGACGCCGCACTCGTACGGAGCGACCTTGAACCGGCTGGGCTTGTGCGGACCCAGAATGTGGGAGCCCATAACCATGACGGCCGCCAGAAGCGCCGCCAGGCAGAGCATTACAACGATCGGTATGTATCCACTCACGTGCTGAGTCGGCTCCATTCCATCGTGGTGTGCGGCCGGCGCCGCCGATCGCACCTGTGCTGGTGCGGGCACCAGTATACCTGCGCCAGAGTCGCGCAGGTCCGCGGGTTCAGTCGCTCACCTTCTGCTTGCGGAGGCCCATGGATCGCTGCTGCCGCAGCGTTTGCCGTTCGGCGAACTGCATGAACCACTCCTGCGCATTCCACCATTGCCCTTCGCCGTCGCCGTACGCGCGCTCATATGCGCCGGACCGCGTGAGCGTACGGGACTTGGCTACATCTCTCATGTACGCGGGCAAGTACTCGGAAGTGATCCACTTTCGGCGGACTGGGTCCAGAATCGGGAAGAGAGACTCCACGCGCCGGTCCAGATTGCGTTCCATCAGGTCCGCGCTACCCAGCCAGACCTCCCAGTCGTCGTCTGCAACAGAGAAGCAGAAGAGGCGGCTGTGCTCCAGGAAGCGGCCCACGATGCTGGTCACCGTGATGTTCTCGCTGAGGCCCGGTACTCCCGGCACCAGGCAGCAGCTGCCGCGGATGATCAGGTTGATGCGGACGCCCGCCTGCGACGCCTTGTAGAGCGCGTCGATGCACTTCCTGTCAGTGAGCGAGTTCATCTTGAAGATGATCTGAGCAGGCGCGCCGCCCTCGGCCAGTTTGGCCGATCTCTGGATACGCTCTACGACCCCGGCACGGATGCCCCCGGGCGACACGAGCAGCTTACGGTAGCGATCCACCACGCTGTATCCCGTCAGGGCGTTGAAGAGGTCGGTCACATCCTCGGCGAGGTCGGCATCGCAGGTCAGGAGGCCCAGGTCGGTGTACTGCTCCGCGGTCCGCACATTGTAGTTCCCAGTGCCCAGGTGGAGGTACCTGCGAATGCCGTCGGCGTCCTGACGTACTATCATCAGCAGCTTGGCGTGCGTCTTCATGGCCACATCGCCGTAGACCACATGCGCCCCGGCACGCTCCAGGGCTCTGGCCCACTCGATATTATTCTCCTCATCGAAACGCGCCTTTAACTCCACCTGCACCGAGACCTGCTTGCCGCTCCGGGCCGCATCCGACAGGGCCGCCACGATGGGCGAATTGCTGCCGGCGCGGTAGATGGTCTGCTTGATGGCCAGCACGGCCGGATCGGTAGCCGCGGCCTCGACAAGGCGGACCACGGGCGTGAAGCTGTCGAACGGGTGGTGCAGCAGGATATCGCGGCGGCGGATGGCGGCGAAGATGTCGGCCTTGGGTTCCACGTCGGCCGGCACGTGTGGCCGGAACGGACGGTCCTTCAGGTCCGGCAGGTCGAGCTTCGTCAGCGCCATCAGGTCGCTCAAGCCGAGGCGACCGGGTGATGAGTAGACCGAGTGCTCAGGCAGGGACATGTTGTCTGCCAGCATGGCGCGCACATCCTCGGGCATGTCAGGAGCCACCGCAAGGAGGCTCACGCTTCCGAACCGGCGGCGGTGGAGGCTCTGCTCAATGGATTGCAGGAGGTCGCCGGCCTCGTCGGTCCATATCTCAAGGTCCGCATCGCGGATGACGCGGAACGGATAGCTTGCCACCACCTCCATGCCCCGGAAGAGCTCGGCCAGGTGTGCGGCGACCAGGTCCTCAAGCCACAGGCGCACGAACTGCGGCCTGCCGCGCTGCAAGGCGTCGGCGGCGTCCGGCGAGAGTGGCACCAGCCGCGGGAAGACATCCGGTATCTTTACGCGGGCGAAACGTGGTTGCCCCGTAGGGCCACGCAGGACCACGGCAAGGCTCAGACTGAGATTGGAAATATGCGGGAAGGGATGGCCCTGGTCCACGGCCAGCGGCGTCAGGACCGGGAACACGTGGGTGCCGTAGAACGCCTGCGCTTCCGCCACCTGATCCGGGGGAAGGTCGTGATAGCTCTGCAGGATGATGCCTTCCGTCCTCAGCTTGGGTTCGATGTCCTCCTCGAAGCAGCTCCACGCCTCTGCCAGCAGGGCCGTCACGTCTCGACGGATGGCGGCGAGTTGCTGCACGGGCGTGGTCCCGTCGTCTGACCGGACGCTGACGCCCGAACCCACCTGCTCCAACAGGCCGGAGACCCGAATCATGAAGAACTCATCCAGGTTCGCATGGACGATGGCCAGAAACTTGGCGCGCTCAAGGAGCGGATGCCTCTGGTCCTGGGCCTCTTCCAGCACACGCCGGTTAAACGCCAGCCAGCTGAACTCTCGGTTGAAGTAGCACTTGCCCAACCTGTTGGCTCCTCCTGGCCGGTGCGTCAGGCCTCCTGACCGGCGGCCCTACCCCGGCGGGCATACGGGCGCCGTAGCGCGACACGGGCATACTCGATGCCGGCCGCAGCCAGGGCTCCCTGCCATGAACCGAAGTGGCGCCGGGCGGCCGTGATCAGGGCCACATCAGCCGTTTCGACGGCCTTGGCGTTGAGCTCCGCCCCGGCGGCCATCATCTGACGCAACTGAGTGATGATGGCATTCTCATCCCAGCGACGATACCGCCGCACAACGGAATACTCTATACCGGCAGCCCGGATCGCCGCCCGCCACGAACCGAAGTGAGCGCCCTTCGTGGCGGCGGCGGCCAGCCTGGGGTCTGCCGTGGTGCTGACATAGCGCCAGGAGAGGTCAACGCCCTGACGATGCAACTCACGTATGCGATCGACGATCCGCTCATCGGTCCACTCGTCGTAGGCCCGCACCTGCCCGTAGTCGAAGCCTGCTTCCTCGACAGCGGCTCGCCAGGAGCCGTGTCGCCGCGTGGCGGCACGCAGCAGGGCAAGGTCCGCCTTCGCAACGCCTGTGTAGCTGATCGCCACACCGGCGGCGTCCAACTCCCGAATCCTGGCCGTGATGGCCTCGCATGTCCACTTCGCCAAGCGCGCAGTACCTCCCGTGTTTTGCGGGCCCGGCCACCAATGGCCGCAGCTTGGTGACACTATGGCTTACTGCAAGCCGGCTGTCAAGCTCTCAGCCTCGGGGAGGGGTAAGCCACTGCTTCACGGCCAGTGCGGCAACGACAAAGAGCTCCTGCGGCGTATCGGCCGGCTCCTCGATCAGCCCCATCTGCTGCGCCAGTTCGCCGGACGTGCTGTCAACGGCTGCCGCACGGACCGTGGCCACGACGCGAGCCAGGTTCCGGACCGCGTCCCCCATGTCGCCGGCGGCGTAGCGCTGCACGGCGCGCCGGCAGAGCACTTCGGTGCGACGGGCGGCCGGTACGCCCAGCAGTTGCTCAGCCATGCGTCCGACATCGGCCAATGTCCGCTCCAGCAGTTGGTCGCGCTCCATGGCATGGGCCATCACCGCCCTGTATGCCTCGTCACCGACCCCGGCGAGTTGCGCCGCGGCGAACACCAGTTGCCGACGCGCGATCGGCGACGGGCAGCGTAGCGCAGCAGCCACGATGGCAGGCAACGCCGAACATATGCTGAGTGCAGCGGCCGCGCAGGCCACCTCCGCCTGCGCCGCGGGGTCGGGTTCCGCGGCGAGCCGCCCTACCAGCGCCTCCACGAGCTCGCGATGACCTACCTGGCCCGCCGTTGCGGCGGCGGCGCGGCGGACCGCAGGCTGGGCGCTTTCGGCGGCGCGGGCCACCAGGTCCGGCGGAAGGGCGCCCAGCCGCTCACCAGCGCGGAGGGCCGCCACAGCCAGGGCTGCGTCACCCGTCTCAAGGCCCGTAGCGGCAGCATCGGACACCACCGTGGCGGCGACCGGCCCTCCGACAGCTCCAAGGGCCTCCACGGCAGCTAGGCGAACGCGAGGATCAGGCAATGCGTAGGCCCTCGCCAGCGTCTCCGCGGATGCGGCGTCGCCGATATGCCCCAGTGCCCGGCAAGCGTCCTGCTGGATGCCTGAGCCGGGATCATCTACCGTGGCCATGAGTGCGGTCACTGCGCGCGGGTCGCCGATCCCGCCCAGCGCGGCGGCGGCGTCAGCCCGGACCCGGCGGCTGGGATCCATCAGGGCCGCGACGAGGTCGTCCACCGCCAGGGCGGTCTTGCTTGTACCCAGCGCCTCCGCAGCCTGTGACCGGGCCTCCACCGTTCGCGACCGCTGGAGGCGGCGCATGTTCACCATGGCGCCCATCCGGATACCGCCGAGCTGCTGCAGCACCTCCTTCGGCGACGCCTCGTTACCGCGCCCCAGCCCACGCATCATGCCCAGCGATCCGAAGCGGATCAGGCTGTTAATGATGAAGAGAATCTGGAATGAGCCCAACGTGAGGCCCGCCATTTGCAGTCGCACATCGCCCAGCGCCGAGAGCAGCACTCCGCCCAGGATCGGCGACAGGCCGCCCAGGGCGCCGGTGAAGGCCGACATGGCCCCCACGTAGACGGGCCGCTTGTCATTGGGCGTGTCGGCGATCAGAATGTTGAACTGCGTGAGGCCGACGCCGGCCCAAAAGAGGCCGCCCGCCAGGTGGTTAATGGTCAGCAGCGCTATCGTCAGCGTCGGTTGCGAGGCCACGCAGGGCACCCATCCCAACGGCAGCACCGCCACGCCGAAAACCGAGATCACGAGGATTGGCTTGTTGCCGAACTTGTCGGAGAGGTATCCCCAGAGCGGCATGGCGAGCAAGCCCGCCAGGCTCGCCAGCGAGCCCAGGCCTTGGAGCCATAGGAAGTTCAGGTGGAGGCTCTTAATGGCGTATACAGTGTAGAAAGGCCCGGCCACGAACTGCCCTACGGCGAACACGCCCGAGAAGGCCAGGAAGCGCCGGAACGCCTTGTCGGTCAGCGGCGCACGATACTGCTGCAGCAACCCGCCCAGTCCGCTGAAAGAGGACGCCGCGGTCACCATGGGCGGCTCGGGCTGGCGGAGGAGGCAGAGGAAGCTGAAGAAGCCGAACAGGGCGGCAACGCCGAAGAGGACGCAGAAGGCCACGGGCTCCGGCATGGCATGCGATTTCACCGCCAGGTCGAGGAACCAACCCGCAGGCAGCGAGACCACGACCACGGTGAGGCCCGCCAGCATGTTGCGGCGGCCAAAGTACCTGCCGCGATGGTCGGGCGGCACCAGGTCGGACAGCCACGAGGTGAACGCCGGCACGGGAACTTGGATCAGGATGCCGGAAATAGCAAAAAGGACGATGAAAGCCGGAAGCCTGACCCCGGGCGGCAGCGTCAACGGCACCAGCATAATGGGCACCCACAGTAGGCGCGCCGCAAGCGAGAACCACGCAGTGAAGGAGCGCCGCTCGGGCAATGCCTGCACGAAGACGGAGGAGATCAGCTGCACCAGCGCTGTGAACGTGGGTATCGAGCCAAGAACACCCATGGCCATGTTGCTGGCGTTCAGGTAGACGGCGAACCCCGTCTGAATGGCGCCGCCGGTGATCGCCGCGTGGACAGTGGCGAAGACAGCCTCCCAGTTCGAGATCCGGAGCGCCCTGATCACCTCCAGGCGATCGAGGGGCCGCGCCCCGCCTGCCTCGCGGCCGCGTCGTCTCTGCCGCTCAGAAGACAAGGGGATCTCGATGGGTGGAGATGCCCGTCAGGAGGCCGAGGCTTCCGAGGTTCAGCACCAGCGCAGTCCCCCCGTAGGAGACGAACGGCAGAGGCACTCCGGCCACGGGCATGATGCCGAGAGTCATGCCTATATTGACGGTCATGTGCACCAGCAGCATGGTCCAGATGCCCGAAGCCATCAGCCGGTGGAGCGGCTCCTCGGACATCTCCGCGATCCTCGTGATGCGCCACAGAGCCATGCCGAAGAGGCAGACCACCAGCACCGACGCGACGAATCCCCCCTCCTCAGCGATCACCGTGAACACGAAGTCGGTCTGGCTCTCGGGGATGAACCGGCCGTGGACCTGCGTGCCTTTGCGTAGCCCCTTCCCGAAAAGCTCGCCGGACCCCACGGCAATGCGCGACTGGATGACGTGGTAGCCCTTCTCCTTGGGGTCCGACTGCGGGGCGATGAAGGTCATGATTCGGTGCTTCTGATACGGCAGGAGCACATTGATACGCCACATCAGCGCGAAGATGGCCAGACCCGCAAGCGTCAGATAGGCGAAGTGCCGGAGCCGGGCGCCGGCGATGAAGGTCATTCCCGCCCAGACGAAGAGCGTCACCAGCCCGGTCCCGAGGTCGGGCTGCTTCATCACCAGCAGGATCGGCGGCAGCACAAGCCACAAGGACTTCACGAACACGCGGCCGCGATGAATCTGGTCCCGGTTTGCGGCTAGCCATGCGGCGAGGCAGATGATGATAGCCAGCTTGGAGAACTCGGAGGGCTGGAACTGGAAGCCGCCGATCATGATCCAGCGGACCGCACCCTTTGCCCCCTTCCCCGCCACGGCGACGGCGAGAAGCAGGCCGATGTTCGCGATGTAGATCGCCTTCGCCCAGTTGGCGAGCCGCGCCGGGTCCGTCAGTGCCATCGCCGCGAACACGGGCAGGCCCAGCAGGGCCCACGCGACCTGCTTCTGAACGTAGGGAGGCGCTCCCGGCACGGAGACGCTCACCAGGCAGGTCAGCCCGATGAGCATTAGGCCGAGGCAGCTGCCCAGCAGCAGCGGATCGGCGCCCTTCCGTACTCGAATTGCGATAGCCAAGCGAACCGCCCCTCCCGCCGGCCTTGCCGAGCGTCCCACCGTCTGCCGCAGGATACCCAATACGGCGCGGGCTGCACCCGCGGCCCCCGATCCTGCGTATATACCGGGTGGTATACTACGCGGTACTTGAGCCGCCAGTCCGCTCCCTCGGGGTGCGTGGCGGCTCGTGCTGTAAGTGGCGCGCCCGACCAGCGAGTGTGGCGCCAACTCCTCACCTAAGGACCTGGGATCGAAGCTATGGTGGCATTCCTACGCCGATTGATGGATGGTAATGAGCGGGACGTGGCTAAGTACCGGAAGGCCGCTGAACGCGTCAGCTCCCTTGAGCCGCAGTTCACCGCCATGAGCAATGCCCAGCTCCGCGCCAAGACGGATGAGTTCAGGCAGCGCGTCCAGACCGAGTGGCCCGCCCTAGTTGCAGCGCTGGATCGCGACGGCGTGCTGGAGTCCGAGCGCAAGCAGAAGGTGCGCGAGGCCCTCGACAACGTGCTGGACGAGATCCTGCCTGAGGCCTTTGCCGTGGTCCGCGAGGCGGCCCGCAGAACGCTGGGCCAGCGCCACTACGACGTTCAGCTCATCGGCGGCATGGTCACGCACGATGGCCGTATTGCCGAGCTGAAGACCGGTGAGGGCAAGACCCTCATGGCCACGCTGCCGCTCTACCTGAACGCCCTAGCCGGTAAGGGCGCCCACCTGGTGACCGCCAACGACTACCTTTCCAAGGTCGGCGCCGTCTGGATGGGCCCCGTCTACGAGCTGCTCGGCATGACGGTGGGCATCATTCAGGGCCAAAGCCCCGAGACCGGCGACGAGGGCGGCTCGTACATCTACGACCCGACCTACGAGGACCCGGACCCGCGCTTCACGTTCACACGGCCCATCTCTCGCCGCGAGGCCTACGCCTGCGACGTGACCTACGGCACGAACAACGAGTTCGGGTTCGACTACCTGCGCGACAACATGGCCTTTAGCGCCGACGAACTGGTGATGCGCGAACTGCACTACGCCATTGTCGACGAAGTAGACAGCATCCTGATCGACGAAGCCCGAACGCCGCTAATCATCTCCGGCTTCGTGGACCAGGACACGAGCATGTACTACAAGGTGGACCGCGTGGTTCGAACGCTGCGGGCGGGCAAGGACGCCAAGACCCAGCAGGAGCGCGACGACCCGGACCACGACCGCAACAATCCCGACTTCCACTACCTGGTCGACGAGAAGCAGAAGACCGTATCGCCTACCGAAAACGGCATCACACGCATGGAGAACATGCTGGGCATCCGGAACCTCTCCGAGGACCCGGAGTCCATGCACTACGTGACCGCGGCCATGAAGGCGCACGCGCTGTTCAAGAAGGACATCGACTACGTCGTCAAGGACGGCGAGATCATCATCGTCGATGAGTTCACGGGCCGCCTCATGTTCGGCCGGCGTTACTCCGACGGCCTCCACCAGAGCATCGAAGCTAAGGAAGGCGTCGAGATCAAGCACGAGTCGCAGACACTGGCGACGATCACCTTCCAGAACCTCTTCCGCCTCTACCTAAAGCTCGCGGGCATGACGGGAACGGCCAAGACCGAGGAAGACGAGTTCCGCAAGATCTACGGACTGGATGTGGTCGTGGTCCCGACGAACCGACCCATGGTCCGCAAGGACCAGCCCGACATCATCTACAAGGCCGCTGAGCACAAGTTCCGCGGCATCGCCGCCGAAATCCTGAGGCTCTACGCCAAGCAGCAACCCGTCCTGGTCGGTACGCGCTCCATCGAGATATCGGAGAAGGTATCGCTGCGCATCACCGACAACAAGCTTCAGGTGCTGGCCGTCATCTCGCTATGCCGCTCGCGGTTCGAGGCCGCCAAGATCGACAAGCCGACGCGAGAGGCTTGGGACAAGGCGCTCAACGTCAACCTTGATGAGCAGACCCTACGCGGCCTGGCGCCGATCGCCAGCGGACTTGGCGTCGATCCGGATCCCATGTCGGAGCAGAGCCTGCAGGAGCTGGCCAAGCTGCTGGAGCTTCCCGCCGACGACGAGGTGCTGAACAACATCGACGAGGCGCTGCGGCACGGCATCCCGCACAACATCCTGAACGCGAAGTACCACGAGAAGGAAGCCATCATCATCGCCGAGACCGGCCGGAAGGGCGGCATCACCATTGCCACCAACATGGCCGGCCGAGGCGTCGACATCATCCTTGGCGGCCGGCCGCACGAGGTTGAGGTCGAGGAGGAGCCGGCATCGGTAGGGGTCGCCGCCGATCTCGTGGATGGCAGCGAGCTGGCCGAAGGCGAGGAAGCGCCGGTCGCGGAGGTGGTCCTGAGCTACCGTCGTGGCGGCAAGCACAGCGTCCTTGACTCTGTGACCACCCTGACGCCCGAGGAGCACGAGCGGGCCGCCGAGGAGGTCCGCACCGTCGGCGGCCTCTTCATCCTGGGCACGGAGCGCCACGAGAGCCGCCGCATCGACAACCAACTCCGGGGACGAGCGGGCCGCCAGGGCGACCCCGGCGAGAGCCGCTTCTTCGTCTCGCTGGAAGACGAGCTCTGGCGCCTCTTCGGCGAACGGACGCAGCACCCATGGCTCCGCGCCTGGCCCGAAGACCAGATGATGGACGCGGGCATCCTGTCGAGGATGATCCAACGCGCCCAGAAGAAGGTCGAAGAGCACCACTTCGAAGTCCGAAAGCACGTCCTGCAGTACGACGACGTAATGAACAAGCAGCGCGAGGTCATCTACACCGACCGCCGCCGGGTTCTGCAGGGCGCCAACCTGCGCGACGTCGTGCTCGGCTACATGCGCCAGACCGTCTCGGAGGCCGTCGTTATGTTCTGCCCCGACGCCAACAGCGGGCAGGAATGGGATCTGGACGAGCTATACAAGGGTTTGGACGAGTTCTTCGGCATCTCAAACCTGATGCCCAGGGAGGGTCTCAGCGGCAAGCGGCGCGATGACCTCGAGGAGGAGCTGGTGGCGCTGGTCGAGGCCGCCTACGAGGCCAAGGAGGCGCACGTCACCGAGGTGACCGGCAATCCCGAGGCCATGCGCGATCTGGAGCGGCACGTCGCCCTGAACGTGATCAACCAGAAGTGGATGGAGCATCTGGCCAACATGGACTACCTGCGCGAGGGCATCAGCCTGCGCGGGTACGCCCAGCAGGATCCGCTGATCGTCTACAACAAAGAAGCCTTCGAGATGTTCGAGGCGATGCAGCATAGCATCCAGGACGAGGTCGCCCGGATCGTCTTCCAGATCCAGGTGCAGCAGGAGCAGCAACCCCCGCGGAGGAAGCAGTACAACACCTTCACCAACCTGGAGGAGGAGGTTGAGGCAGAGGGCGGCGCACCCCGCGCACCAGCCCAGGCCAGGGCGCCCCGCAAGCGGCCTGGGCGCAACGACCCATGCCACTGCGGCAGCGGGAAGAAGTACAAGCACTGCCACTACCCCGACTAGCCGGTAGCCTACTTGATCTGAGCGGCCGGCTCCGAGCCGGCTGCGGCCCTGTCCATGGCGGCGCGCAGGTCGGCGTCCGGCAGGAATGCCGTGACGCTCACGGTCACGTCGCGCGCCTCCAGCGTGGTTCCCGCCCGCCCCGATGCCCGCACTGACGCTGAGGCCCCCGGCAGTACATCCGCCAGCGCCACGGGCACGTCCGGCGCACCCCTGGCACGGACCGAAGCGCCTTCGGGGATCTTCACGGTGGCCCGCAGGGGCGTTCTCACGGCCGACGCCGACTTCCGGTCGGCGGTAGCGGCCACATCCAGGACCAGCACGCCCGCTGCGGCGTCCACCGAGGCCACGTAGCCGCTGTACCGTAGCTCGCCTGCTCCGATGGACGGGTCTGCCTGCAGGTCGGCCACGAAGGGCGCATCGAGGCGGCGGGCGGACCGGAGCAGGTCAGCCGGGTTCACCGTCCCCTGCCCTGCCAGATGCACCTCCAGGTGCAGGTGCGGGCTCGTGCCCCGCGCGTTGCCGCTGTCCCCCACCCAACCCAGTAACTGACCGGCCACCACGCGCATTCCCGCGGCGATGCCCGGCGCGAAGGCAAACGCCTCGCCGCCTGCGTTGTCCGTGGTACCGGGCGTATCGTCATTCAGGTGACGATAGCTTGCAGATCGACCATTACCGACCAAATCGACCGTGTAGCCGCTACGTCCCGGGCTGAAGTAGCCTCGAGCCACGCCCTCGAACAGCGCCACGAGGGGCGTCATCCTGGGGGCCATGATGTCCTGCCCGGCGTGCTGGCGGACGCCGCCGTCACGTGCCGCTCCGTAGGTGTCGCTCCACCGGGAAGCTCCCACCACGGGGAACACGTCCGGCCCGAAGCCCGAGGGCCCCGCAACCGTGGCCTCCGGCCCCGCCGCCCCCTCGGCGCCGACCCAACGAAGCGACCAGCCCGAGCTGAGACCCGTCTCGGAGCGTGTCAGCCTGCACTGCACACGGCCGCCCGGGGACGGCACAGGCCCGGATAGCCCCGGGCTCTGGGATACGACGAACAGAACCCGAGCCACCGGAGGCCTACCAAACCCGAAGGTGCCCAGCGCAGCCGACATCATCGTGTCCACGGTCATCTGGAACTCGCCGCCCGCCGAGGCCGATGTGACGGTCCCGGAGACCCACAGCTCGCCGGCGGGCACACCGCCCGTGGGGACCGGCGGGGGCTCCCCCGGCGCCACGGCGCGCGCGACCTGCGGCCGGAGCGGCGCGGCCGCGATGGCCGTGAT
>CAJBBX010000024.1 GCA_903951425.1 uncultured Chthonomonas sp. | reverse complement strand
GAAGAGGCATGATGTGAGGAGCGTGCCGGCCGTTGCACCGTCACAGTACACGCCGTAGTCGCAGAACTGGAACGCGCTGTCGGTGACCTGGGTGACGTTGTACCGAATGCCCATGTGCGCATACCGTACCCTGAGCCCTGCGAGGGTGGCCGCGGGGCCCCTGAGTTCGACGCTCCCCCACCGCTCCGCTACCTGGTTGGTGTTGCCGAATGGGTCCGTGTCGTTCAGGTGCGTCAGGACCACCGGGCGCGCGGCGGTGCCCTCGGACTGCAGCGCCCCAAAGAGCTGCATCACTGCGGTAGTGGCGAACCGGATGGTGGTGCCCTCGCCCAGGGTGACAACCGATCCGGCGCGCGAGAAGATGCCGCCGGTACTCCTGTACGCTACAGTCGAACCATCAGCCCAGCGTGACACGCCCATAAGGTCGGGGTTGAGGGTGATCTCGGCGATGCCGTCTGTGCCCTGGTTGCCGGACAGCGTCAGGCCGTCCACGATCCCGCCCACGAGGGCTGCCCGCTTGCGCTGGTCGCCCGAGAACCGGCAGTTGGAGATCGAGACAGGGACCGCCGTAGGCGTTGCATTGGGGCTCGCCCGGAAGCCGTAGCCCGTTCCATCGCCGCGCACATCGCAGTCGTCCACGGTCAGCCCGCGCGGGAACTGGTCCGCGCCAAACGTGCAGCCGTCGAAGAGGCAGGAGGAGACCTGGACGGGCGCCGTGGCCTGGTCGCCGTAGACGCTGAACCCACAGAACTGGAAGGCGCAGTTGGCCACCGACCCGATGTTGCCGCGTACACCATAGGCAGCGTGTCGGACGGTGAACCCCTCAAGTTGGCCCGGTGCGGCGCTCTCAAACAGGAAAGCGCGGCACCTGAGCGGGGTCTGCTCGGAGGCACTGGTTGGGTCCAGGTCGTCGTAGTGCGTCACAACGACGGGCTCCGTCTCGGTCGCTTCGGAGATGACCGTCCCCTGGACCCTTATCCCCCAGTCAAAGCTGTTCTCCGTAGGGCAGCGTATGACGGCACCCGCGGCCAGGCGCAGCGTGACACCCGCACCGATGGTGAGATTCACTGCCCGGTAGGATATCCCGTTCTCCGGCGTGAGCCGGAGGTCGCCCGTGAGGCTTGCTGCCCGGAACTCCAGGACATGCGGTCGTCCATTCACTGCGGAGTTGTTGCCCAGCCCGATGCGCTGGAATGGACCCGACAGGGCGCACCGATCCTCGGCCAGCTCAAGCTCATTGTCGACGAGGTGGAACTGAGCGATGCCCTTCGTGGATGTGACCCACAGATGGTCGCCCACATGGTTGTTGATGGCGATCATCTCATCGCCGGCACTCATGCTCAGGCCCAGGGGGATGTCGCAGTCCTGGACGCGTTGGTGCGAGTTCGTGAGATAGATGCCCCGGGCGGCGTACATCCCGTTCACGATGACGTAGCCTTGGAAAGCCTCGGAGCCAATGGCGTCGAGGGCTACGGAGTCGATGGCGCCCCAGTCGCGTTGGTCCAGGCTCGTTTCGTTCCCTCGGAAGCCGCCATAGAGGGCCAGCGGCACCGTGATGGGAACGCTGCCGGAATACTCGCCCTGGGCAACCCAGACCTCGTCTCCGGCCACCGCGCCCTGAACCGCCGCCCTGATGGTGGCCCTGGCCGTTCCCCATGACGTGCCGCTAAGGGCGTCATTGCCGAACTTCGAAACATAGATTACGCCGCCAGATGCGCCGTGCGGACTAAGCCAGACCAACACAGCAAGGAGGCCGACCAGGAGGCCCCGCCCTTCGATCACGATTCTTGGCATGTTGTTCCCTTCCAACCTGCGCTAGAATTCCAGGCGCATCAGGGAACCCGCAGGCACTTCTGTGAGCAGTGCTACGCATCGAGGTTCACGGCGCCATACGTGGGTGCATGATCACCTGTGGTAGCCGTGATGATCTAGATTCCCCCCGCCGGGCCGATTATACGACTGATGTCTGTTTGGAGCAAGATGCCGTTGCGTCCACTACTTGCCGCGCAACTCCAGGAGCCAGCCCTTACCCCGCGACACTGGGATGGGCTCGCCGACCTTGAACTCCCGAGCCAGCTGGAAGCCGCTGATGGCCGGCGCCCGGAGCGTGGCGTGTGCCGGGTCGATGCCCAGCGCCTGCCAGTCGATCTCCAGCCGCACCAACACCTCCGGCGAGGCATCCTCTGGCCAGTGGCCCAGCGCGATGAGCGTCTTGCCGGGCTTCCGGTAGACCGAGGCCTTCACATCGGCCCGGTCGGCCTTCACCGGGCAACGGGGTGACCAGTAGCCCAGCCACTCGGCCGACTGGATGCCGAACTCGTCCCAGAAGCGCCACATGGCCGCCGCCGAGGGATGTTGCCTGCCGGTCATGCCGAAGACCATGCCCCGGTAGGGATTGCCGCCGTTCCCATAGTTCAGCATCTCGCTGGTGAGGCCGAACGGGATGCCGGACATCTCCACGAGCCAGACATCGGGCGGGAGGTCGTAGTCGTACATCTCCCCGAACCAGAGGTTGCTGGTGAAGGGGAAGTGCTCCATGTACGAGTTGGCCGGGCTCGTTTTCCAGTCCATGAAGGCGTAGTTGTTGCCGCTGTGGAAGTTCACGCGGCTGGCCGGATTGGCCCGCTGCATGACGCGCGCCACGCGCTTCATGATCTCCCGGTCGTAGCCGATGCCATCCAGGTAGAGGCCGTCCAGCCCCAGCGTCTCCATGAGCCAGCGCATGCCCTCGACGTAGTAGTTATGCCAGCGGGAAAGGCCCTGCGTGCCGATGGAGGCGTCCGTGTGCCCATTGTTGAGCGGTTGCCGCCACGCGGGGACGTAGTTGGAGACGAGGTGCTCCTGCAGCCACGGATGCCCGCCGCCAGCCTGGCCGAACTG
>CAJBBX010000023.1 GCA_903951425.1 uncultured Chthonomonas sp. | reverse complement strand
GTATGGCCAATCCCCACAGGCCGGCGTGTCTACACTACATCGCATTCCAGATGCCGGCCACGCACGGCAGCGGGCTACGGCAAGGGCACTCTGAGATCACTGCAAAATCCGGCGGCGCTCAAACTGCGGAAGCGAGGCTAGAACTCCGTAGTTTCGGCTCGTGGCCTTGCAGCCCTTCCGCCTGGGCCATCGTCCCCGCGCCACCCGGCACAGTGAGCCTACGGGTAATCTAGGGTTACGCGCCCAGCGCGTGTGCCTACTAGGCAGGCAGTCCCGCGCAGGACCTAGGCTCGCGCGCGGTCAGTACGCGTTCCGTGCTTACGGTCCGGCTTGGTAGGGATTCGAGGAGGCTCAGGATGATCAAACGGCTCTATGCGGACAACTACCGCTGTCTTGTGAACTTCGAGTGGGAACCTACACCTGAGACTTTGGTGCTGGGCCTCAATGGAGGCGGCAAGTCTGCCGCGTTGGATGTGGTCCGCCTGCTGCAGGCGTGGGTGTGCGGGTGGAAGAGCGTGGATGACATTGTGCGCGCCAGTGACCTGACAGCCTGGCAGACGCACGGCGTCGTGACGCTTGAGCTCGACGCGGACGTTCGGGGTTCTGCCCTGTCGTACCGCGTCGAGTTCGACTGCAGCCGCGAGCTGGGAAAGTCGCGGGTGCAGCAGGAGCAACTGCGCGAGGGAGAGCGGACCCTGATCCTGCGCGACAAGGACGGTGTCCAGCTCCACAAGGACAGCGGCGAGAAGGGCGGCCGGTTTCCGCTAAGCTGGTCGCAGTCCGCCATCGCTGCTGTGGAACCATCCCATGTCAACACCAAACTGCAGGGGTTTCGTGACTTCATCGCGGGCATCGTCGTGCTGCGCCCGCTCCCCCCGCTGTTCGAGAAGGAGAGCCGTGCGGAGGCCGACCGGCCCGATATCGCACTGGGCAACATCGTCTCGTGGTACCGCCGGCTGATGTCCAACCAGAAGACGCTGGTCACGCTGCGCGACCTGCTGAAGACCGTGTGGCCCGACTTCGACTACGTGCAGCTTGAGGAGAGCGGGCGCGACGCCAAGCTGATGCAGTTGGTCTTCGAGCAGACCGGGAGCCTGCGAAGCACGGTTACGCTGAACATGGGGCAACTCTCCGACGGTGAGCGTATGCTGCTCGCCCTCTATCTGCTTGCGGCGTACCAGCAGACCAATGAGCACCCCGTCATCTTGGTCGATGAGCCGGACAACTTCGTGGGCCTCGCGGAGATACAGCCATGGCTGGAGCAGATGCTGGACACGCGCCCCGCCGACGGGCAGCTCATCGTGGTTTCTCACAGCCCCGAGGCCATCGCGACGATGGGCGAGAAGCGCGTTGCTCTGTTCTCGCGAGCCGGTCACAGCGCACCGACACAGGTGCGGAGGGTCCCACCTGACGAAACGGGCCTACCGCTTGCGGAACGGATCGCTCGGGGGTGGATCGATGCCTAGGCGCGTCAAGCTGGTCGTTCTCTGCGAGGATGCGCAGCACCATTCGTTCGCAGCCGCCTTCCTGAACCGGGCGAACCTACCCACAGGAGGGCGGCCCAGGTACATCCCGTGCGACGGGAAGACTAAGGTGCTTGCGGCGTTTCCTGCGGAGGTGCGCGCGTTGCTGGCATCCGGGGCAGAGACGCACCTGTTGGTCCTCGTCGACGCGGACGGAGACACGCTGGAGCACAACATAGAGGCGCTTCTGGGTACCCTCGACGCCGAAATGCGTGCCAGGATCAGCGAGAACGATCGGTGGTTGGCCATCTGTCCCAATTGGGAAATCGAGAACTGGATCCGACACCTGGAGGGCAAGCCTGTAACGGAAGAGCTGCGGCCGCAGTTGGCACTGACGCAGCCCAGCGAGTGCCGCGATGTCGCCCGGACGCTCGCGGATCAGTGCCGTGCCCGGCGTATGCCGAAGAACCCTCTGCCCTCTTTGGAGGGCGCATGTACCGCCTGGCGCGCCTATCTGGAGCGCCACGATCTGTGAGACGATCTCCATGACGAGGATGGTCATGTCGCTCTGAAGTGGCGGTGTCGTAGGGGCTGACGGCATCGGCGGTGATGCACCGCGATGCACAAGGAGTGGCGCCGCAGCACGGCCATGACCGTCGAACAGGCCCTGCGCGTGGTCCGCGATATCGCGGTCGCCCTGGCCTACCTGGCCGAGCAGGGAGCCGTGCACCGCGACGTCAAGCCCGCCAACATCCTCCTGGTGGGGGATATCTGGAAGCTGGGCGACTTCGGCCTGGGACGGCCGACCGGGGCGGGTACCGGGCAGTCGGCCTCGCCCACGAACGCCCAGTACAAGCGCTTCGTGGACGCTACGGGCCATCGACCTCCTGACCAGGCGGACTCGGGCGCACCGGTCTGGTCTGGCAAGGGGTTCCCGTCAGAAAGGGCGGATCACCCGGTTGTGTGCGTGAGTTGGGACGACGCTTCGGCCTACTGCGAGTGGGCCGGTCTGCGTCTGCCCAGCGAACCGGAGTGGGAGAAGGGCGCCCGCATGCGGCAACGAACGACCGCGTTCCTGTGTCGGCTTGCCGCACCGCACCTGGGCTCATGACGGGTCGCCCAGGACGCGGTCAAGGTGCTGTCGTACGTCCGTTCTTACCAAGTTTGAGCCACTTGGCCAGGAACTCGCTTGTGAGTTTGGGAACCGCCGGGTCCATCAGGCGACCGTGACCATCGCCCACGCACGTATGGAACGTCACCGGAACGCTGGCCCGCTTGAGAGCCTGGGCGAGCAATTCGCTCTGATGGTGCGGAACCTGCCGGTCCCGGTCGCCGTGGCAGATTAGGAACGGCGGCGCATCCTTAGTGACGTAGTTGATAGGGCTTGCCTTCGCGGTCTTGGCCTGATTCTGCTGGATCGGCCCACCGATCAGGCGCGACTCGGGAGAACCCGCAGGATCGTGCTCGTCACCGTCCGGCAGCCGATGTGCGTCCATCTGCAGGAAGTCCGTCGGGCCGAAGTAGTCCACTACGGCCTGTACCGCGCTGGAGTGACTCAGGTTCTCGCCGACCTCGAACTCCTTCACGCCTCCGGTCGTGCCCAGCATCGCCGCCAAGTGGCCTCCTGCAGATCCTCCCCAGGCGGCAAACCGGGTCGGGTCGAGGCTGTACTCGGACGCATGCGCTCGGAGCCATCGGACGGCGGCCTTGCAGTCCTGAATCTGTGCGGGAAACAGAGCGTCGCCGCTGAGACGGTAATCGATCGATGCGATCGCATAGCCCTGCGCCAGATACTCTGTAGGTACCATGTCATTCTTGCTGCCGAACTTGAACGCACCGCCATGGATCGAGATGATGACCGGCAAGCGCCGTCCGCTCTTCGGGGTGTAGAGGTCCAGCTTCTGGAGCCGATGACCATTCGTCACGTAGGCCAGGTCGCGATGAACGACTGCGCCCGGAGGCAAGACGAAGCGTCTAGAGCTTGGCGGGGGGCCCTGGAACCCCGGCGGTGGCGGTCCTCCAAATGGCCCCAGATCCTGGGCACCCGCAGGCTTACACAGCAGAAACGGCAAAGCAGCGCCCGCCATCAGAGCGCCGCGCGCCGCGGACAGCATCACAGATGACATAGCAACCTCCCTAAGTGGCCGGCACCCTTGGGCGCCCGCGCCAGTGGTTCAGGGACGTTATGGCACGTCCAAGAGACGCAGTGCTATGACGATTCTGCCGACTTCTTGCACTATCTTGCCAAGCTGCGCCTGAGAACGACCGCTGTGTCACCGCCCCCTTGATCATTCGGCCTCAGGCGTGTCTTCCGCTTCGTCCGACTGCCGATGGAGGCGGAACTCCGCTGGGCTCATGCCCGTGGCAGCTCGAAAGCACCTCGTGAAGTAGCTGCTATCGGCAAAACCACATCGGTAAGCGAGCTCGCTGATGGTGAAGCGACGATCCTGGAGTAGACCGGCGGCCGCCCCGATGCGCACCTGCATGACGTATGCGATCGGCGAACAGCCGAAGTGAGCCCTGAAGACGCGGTTCAGCGATCGTGTGGAGAGGCATGCGACACTCGCCATGTCGGCCAAAGTGATGGGCTCGGAACATCGCTGTGCGACGTAGCTGACCACACTCTCAAGGCCAGTGACGGCACCGACCTGACGACGCGAAACCTGTGCCCAATGTGCGCATAGCTCGGCAACCAGGAGCATGAAGCAAGCGGTGGCTCGCAGCGCACGGCCCGGTCTGGGCTGGCGCAGCGCCTCCTCGAGGTCATGAAGCAGCGTGGACACGCGCGTCAGGTCATCTCCAACCAGTTGGAGCACGGTCGGCTGTGCGTGATAAGAGAGAGAGTTGGGCCCCTGCACGAAGAGCGCGTGGTAGCCAGGCAGGGGCTCGATGCCGAGGGTCGGTAGGCTCAGTTCCTGAGCGATGAACGCCACGTTGCACAGCTCCAGGCCAGCCGTATCCGCGTAGCCGTGCGGCTGGCCAGGGTGCATCACAAACGCGTCGCCCGGACTAAGCCGACGACGGGTGCCGCAGGCCAGGTGCGTTCCTTCGCCTCTCACCACGAACACGACTTCGGAGAACCCGTGAACGTGCAACGGGAACCCGCCATGATGGACGCAACGCAGCAGGCTCAGTGGCAGGCAGTCCTGACCGAAGGCATCGGATCTCTCAAGGACTCTGACGCATTGCTTTCCTGCCACGGCAGTCTCCCAGGTACGAACATCGCTTGCCGGGCCGTACCCGTTCAGTGGTTACCGGTAATCCGAGCGATCTCCTCGCGGAGGCACCCGCCGCCGCGATCCGTGAACCGGTATAGGTCCGGTAGGCGTGTGCGGGCGCTGACCCGGAACGCGCTCTGCAGCAGGTCGGCATCCATCTCCTCGGCCTGCAGCCCGACGAACAGGGGACCGGCTCGACGGGATATCTCACGCACCGTTGCGGCGCTGTGGAGCTCGGCCTCGGTGTCGCCGCCGAACTCGTTACCTCCGAGCTTCCAAGCACGCCCGAGACCCCGGCGCTGGCTGATCATGAAGCTCATCTTGCGCCGGACGCAGGCGTCTGCGTCGTCCAGGATCGTGTGCTTGTCGTCCCACGGCGCGGGGGATGTGGGGTCGCACCACTTGGGAACCCAGACGAAGTTGCCCACGCCCAGGTCCGCCAGCGCATCGATGAATTCGGCCCCGTGCGCCGCGCCGCCGACCAGCAAGGGCACGGGCGGCGGGCTCGGCCCCGCTTGGAGCGCCGATGCTGAGAGGAGGCATAGGCAGCAGGCGGTCATCATCGGCAAGGTACGTCGCATGGCGCATCGGCTCCAGTGAGGCGGTTCAGGTGCGGCGGCTAACGCCGGGTGGCGCCCAGGGCCAGCACCGGCGCGATCTCGTCCAGCGTTCGGCGGTCCAGGTTGAAGATGGTGAAGCCATCGGCCTTCTCCTGCCGGGCCGCCTCGATCTGCCGCAGCACCTGCGAGGCGTTGAGGCCGGGCGCCGACGCGCCGATGCCGGGGTACAGGGGCACACCCGCCACCGCAGGCCGCTGCGACCGCACCCGCGCACGGAACTGCGGCGTGGAGGCGTTGTAGTCCATGGGGCAGACGAAGTCCAGCAGGCACCGCTTGGCCCAGTTGGCCCAGTCCTGGCCGATCTCGTCGCGGCAGGCGGGCCAATTCGGGAAGACTGCGGCCGAGATCTTGATGCCCGGCCGCACCGCGCGGGCGCCCGCCGCCACGGCCTCCACCAGCGCGGTGATGTTGGAACGGCGGAACTCCAGGTAGGCCCCGCGGTCGCGGCCGTCGCGCAGCACGTCGGCGGGCCAGACGACCACCGGGCGGCCCAGGCGCGTCTCGAAGCGGGTCCGGCAGTTGGCGCAGAAACAGTGGTTCGAGTCGGGGTAGCGGATGTAGTCGAAGTGGACGCCGTCCACGGCGTACTTCCGGGCTACCTCGACCATGGCGTCGCGCTCCAGGTCGCGGTTGCGCGGGTCGGAGGGGCAGAGCCACGCGCCTTCACGTCCTTGGGCGTCGGCCTGCAGCCGCCCTTCGGCGCGCAGGCGTGTGACGAAGCTCTCGGGCGCCGCGCCCAGGTTCCAGTTCACCTTCCAGACGTGTACCTGCAGTCCGTGCTTGCGCGCCGCGGCCAGGCAGGCGGTGATCTGGTCGCCGCGTTGCCGGCACTCGTCCAAGACCGGCAGCACGTCGCTGGCGTAGTCGGCCACGCCGCCCCAGAGCATGTTGGGCAGCACGGCCGTGAAGCCCGCGGCGGCCAGCTTGGCGCAGGTCTGCTCCCAGGTGTACCCCTGCACTCCATAGGCCGAGTGACACCAGAAGGCGCGGAACTCGCCCTGCTTGCCGGGCATGGCGGCGCCGTGGGCGGCTTCGAGGGCGGCGTGGCCCTTCTCGGCGGTCTGGATGGCGCCGCTATAGTCTCGCTTAGTCAGCAGGCCCGAAGCCTGCTTGAAGAGCCCTTCGGCCGCGGCGATGCCCTTTCGCGCCTGCGCGCGCCTGGGGCCGGAGCCGGCTAGCGATAGGATGCCCTTTCGAGCGACCGGCAGGTCGGGCCAGTCGCCCAGAACCTGGGCCTCGGCGACGGCGGTGGCCGCGGCATCCTGCATGACCGAGGGCTGCAGGGCGCCCAGCAGCGCCCGGAGCAGCGTCCGCTTGCGGGCTGCGTCGTCATCCAGCGCCACATGCGTCATGAATGAGCCATTGCGCCCGAGCAGGAGGGCGGCCTCGCCGGTCTCCTTGCCCTGGCCGTCGAGCCAGGTGGCGGCCACGCGGGTGGTCGACGCGGCGGGTTCGGCCTTCTGGATGTTCCAACTCGCCTGGTCGGCGTAGGCCGGGGCGCCGGCCAGGGCTCGGTCCACCACCTGTATGCGGCTGAACTGACCGGGGTAGAGCGCCTTGGTCCATCCCGTGCCGCGCACGCCGAGTATCTGCGCCAGCGCTTCCGGCAGGCTGTAGAACGCCGCGATCTTGCCGCCGCCGGCCACGAATGCCCGGAGCGCCTGGGCCTCGGCCTCGCTGACGACGGGGTTCTGCGGGTAGATGGCCAGGCGCCGGTCGGCCAGCATGCCTGCGGCCACGTCGGTGTCGTCGATCCCGCCGGCGTCGACCCCCGCTGACCGCAGGAGCTTGACCATGCTGTCGGCCGATGAGCGATCGGCCCCCGGAGCGGTGCAGCGCACCACCACGGTGGCGGCAGTCTCTGCAGTGACGGCGCCCAACTCGACGCGCGTGTCCACGGGACCGGCCTTCCAGAAGCCCACGCGCATACCGTCGATCTTGCCCCAGCCCGCGGGCGTATCCTCGGGCACGAAGGAGGAGCGGTCGAGGCGCACGGTAGTCCAGTCGCCGGCGCCGGCGTCGAACTCGCCGCCGTACCAGCCCTCGCCAGATCGGAAGTAGAGCGTACAGGCCGAGATGCCCGAGGTATCGCCCAGCACGCGAATCTTGAAGGCGATGCGGGAGGCGGCGCTCAGGTTCAGGCGGAGGTCCCTGTCCCAGTACGCCCTCTGGCCCTTCTGCGACATGCGGCAGGGAAGGAGCAGGTTGCCACCGGCGAGGGCTACCGGTCCCGCGCACTCCGAGGGGCGCCACGTTCGGGCGGCCAGGGCGGCGTCCCTGTAGCCCATGGGCTCCACCTGGACGGACGGCGGACCGGCGACGGGCGACGCGAGCGCGGCAAGCGAGCAGATCAGGGCGACGGCGAACATGGGCATCTCCCGGGTGGCCGGACGGCAACGGCCGGATTGGGAGAGTATACGCGATCCCCGGAGGGCGGGGCGCGGATCAGCGCTCCGGCGGCGCGGACGATGCCCGCACGAGCAACTCGACCGGAGTGTCGGCGCTTGGGGCCGCGGGGCGCACGAGCGTATCGGCTCCCGGGCCGCCCTGGGCGGGTCGGACCAGCGTACGCGCGGCGCGGGCCACCTCGATGCGTTCGCGCAGGGCGGGTAGCGCCTCCATGGCGGCGCGCTGCACCAGCCGCTGAGCCTCGGTGCGCGCGGTCTCTTCGGCCAGCCGCTCTACATGGGGCAGGGCGCGGGCGTCGCCGATCTCGGTCAGGGCTCCGATGACGGCCACGATGAGGTCGGCCTCGCGCCGCCGCTTGGGCGCTTTGAGGGTCCGGTGCAGGCAGGCGCGCTGGGCGTCAGAGAGGCATCCGGCGTCCGATGCCTTGAAGCGCGGCAGAAGGCCGATCAGCGCCTCCTCGGCCTCGGTGCGCATGTAGAGGTCGCCTTGCCAGAGCGCTTCGGCCAGGCGTCCGGCCACGGTCACGTCGGTCACTTCGCCCAGGAAGCGCATGCGCGAGGCAGACCGTCCCCTCCGGAAGGCGTATACGACGCCCAGTCCGCCGACCAGGGCCAGCGGTACCCAGACGATGCCCGGGCTCGGCTCCTCGGTGACGATCGAGACGCTCTCCGTCGGCGCAATGGGGCTGTTGGGGTTCCCGTTGGGCGACCAGGCACGAGCTTCGACGGCGACCTCCGTCTGCCGCGTGGAGCGGAACGCGATGAGCGTGGTGAAGGCCACGGCGGCCACCATGGCAAGGAGGGCCGCCACCAGCGCACGCATCGTGCGATTGCCGGACCGAAGGCCCGCGGGCGCCGGCTGCTTCCCTTCCTCACCCGGCGTAGGTATCCCGAAACCGGTCATGGCGTCTCCTCCATGGTGTAGACGGACAGGTCCATCGCGGCGTTTCGGGGCGAGGGGGGGGTGGCCGGCACACTCGCTTCGCTTGACCCCACTGACAGCGCTGTCAGTGCTGTTGACGAGGTCAAAGGCCGTTACCCCAGGGCTAGGCGGTCAGCCCCGGCGCACTTCGCACCTCGGCGCCACGCGCGGCCAGGAGCGCATCACACGCCGCGCCGGGGGCGATAACGGCGGGCATCAGCAGCAAGTCTGCGATGTACGGCGTCAGGTCACGCGCATCCCGTTCCACTCGGACACCCCCTTCCGTCATCAGGCCCGATGACCGACTACGCTGCCGCCACATCCACTACTCCGTAGGACTCGTTCGTTGCGGCAATCCATGGATATTCAATAGATTATATGATACTCATGAATACATTAAGCAAAATTGGTGTCTCCTGTGCCAACCGGGTTGGCGGGAGCGCACCAGCAGACATGAGGCATGTACGACACGTAGCTCGTTTCGGGGCCGTGAGAGCCAAGTCCTTCCTTGGCGGCCCATTCTGTGGTCGGACGACACCCTCGTTGGGTTTGATGAGGCCGGCGTTCAGATGTGCTCGACGATGGCCAAGCAGGAGTACCGACGCCCTCTCTGAGGCGGACGGCTTGCGCGCCCGATGTCGACCATGGCCGAACGCGGCGGCCGGGCTGCTGCACCGGGCCCGACACCTGTCCGGGTCACACCAACACAAAGGCAGCGGTTGACAAGCGCCGCGCCGGACGGTAAAATGACAGTCGCGTTGCCGGATAGCTCAGTTGGCAGAGCGGCTGACTCTGGATCAGCAGGTCTAAGGTTCGAACCCTTATCCGGCAGTACTGACCAGTCCTACAGTGAAACGGGATGCTCGCGAACTCGCGAGCATCCCGTTTGCGCATCTCAGCCCGGGTGTGCGCCTTGGGATGCGTTGAGCAAGAGCCCCGCCGGTCTCGGCGTCGTGGTCGCCCGATCGAGCCGGGCTAAGAATCAACAGGGGGTGCCCGTGCTCAAACAGCTATTCGTGATCGCCGTGCTCCTCCTGGCCCGCGTGGCGGCCGCCGCAGAGGACAAGCCGGTCGTGGTGGCCACGCTCTTTCCCACAGACGACGTGGTGATTGCCACATCAGTGGTCAGCCCGCCGGCGGACCCCGGCTCGGACGCGAGCCCCGCCATCCAAGCCGCCGTGGACAGCGCCGCTGCCGGGGGCGGAGGCGTGGTGTTCCTCCGTGCCGGCAGGTACCGGATCGAGCGCCCCCTCGTCATCAAGGACGGCGTGACGCTACGCGGCGACTGGACGCCGCCGAGCCGGAGAGGCTGGGAACGCGGCACACTACTGATGCCGACCGCAGGCAAGGGCAGCGTTGAGGGTCCCCCAGCCATCGGGCTGACCAGCAACTGCGGCGTGCGCGAGATCGCCGTCTGGTACCCGGAGCAGTCTGCCGTCCGCCCCGTACCCTACCCGTGGACCGTCGCAACCGTAAGGGCGGCGGGCGCCACTCAGTCCATTGCGAACCCGAATGTGCTGAACGTGACCCTGGTGAACCCCTTCCAGGGCATCTGTATCGGCCCACAGACCAACTTTCTCTTCGTGGTGCGCAATGTGTACGGCACGCCGATCAAGACCGGCGTCTCTATCGACGCCTGCTACGACATCGGCCGCACGCATGCAGTGCGCTTCAGCCCGCGATGGTGGGAAACGGCCCCACTCCCGGGCGCGCCAAAGACGGACGCAGCGCGGGCGACGCTGCGAGGCTTCATGCTCCGCGAGGCGACGGCGCTTGATCTGGGGCGCGATGAGTGGGGCTACGTGTACGGCGTGGAGATCGACGGCTACCGGATCGGCATTCGATTGCGGCCCGGCGATGGGCTCATGAACGGCGTGTTCTTCGGCTGCACCGTGCGCGACTGTGCGACCGCGCTCCAGTTGGATGCCGTGAGCCCGATCGGCATCTCTGCAACCGGATGCACATTCCAGGGCAGAGAGTGCGCCGTCGCGGCGCCTGCCTCGTTCGGCGGCGTGGCGCAGTTCAACACCTGCACGTTCGGTAGCGGCGGCCGGTCGGCAATCACCAGCGGCGGCTCGGGCACACTCATGTTCCAGAACTGCTCGTTCCGCGCATGGCGGCAGGTGGCCGTCGACGCTACTGCCGGCACGTTGACAGCCATGGGCTGCTCGTTCCAGCAGGCGGGTGCACACGTCAGGCTCGGTTCGGGCGTCACTCGGGCCAGGATCATCGGCAACAGGTTCGCCGGCAGTCCCCGGATCGACTGCCGGGCCGAGCGCGGCGATGTGCAGGTCACGCACCGCCCAGTTGCGTTCGCCAGGCCGGACATATCGCTGATGCCGTTGCCTCCAGATCCCAGGCCGGCGACGATTAAACTCTTCCTCGTCTCCGACTACGGGGCCGCGCCGGAGCGCCAGGACAACACGGACGCCTTCCGCCGAGCGCTTGACACCTGCGGCCGGGCCGGCGGCGGGACCGTCTACGTACCGGCAGGGGTCTACCGCCTGTCAGGGCAGATCACCGTACCCACCGGGGTCGAGCTTCGCGGCTCCTTCGATACACCTCACCACACCCTCTGTGCGGGCGCGGCGCTGCTGACCACATCGGGGCGCGGAAACGCCGAGGGCACGCCCTTCGTCCAGCTCCGGGCCGGATCGGGCATCCGCGGCCTCACCATCTGGTACCCGGACCAGAATATGGCCGACATCGTGCCGTATCCCTGGGCGGTCAGGAGCCTCGGCCCGCGCTGTTGGGTGATGCATGTCAACATCGCGAACGCGTTCCAAGGCGTGGACTTCTGGACCCATCGAAGCGACGGCCACCTGATCCGCTACCTTGACGGCTCCTACTATCAGAAGGGCCTGTTCGTCAGCAAGTGCCGCGGCAAGGGCTGGATCGACGACGTGCACTTCAACCCGCACTTCAGCTTCTGGGTCGATCCGCGCCTGAAGCCTGTGCCGACGGCGAACTGGGACGCCACGATCGAGTACGTGCGGGCCAACCTGAGCGGAGTGGTCCTCGGCAGTTGTGACGACGAGCAGGTGCTCAGCACCTTCCTGTATGCCGGCCACGACGGCCTGGCATTCCGGGACGACGGTGGCAGCACGAAGGCCCGCGTGATCCACCATGGAACCGACACCGGCGAGCGGTGTGTCGCCATCGATACCTCCGGCCAAAGCCGCATCTCGCTGATCAGTCCCCAGTTGGTGCCTCTGGGGCGCCATGTGGTGGGCGGGATCGTGGTCGGCGAGCGCTTTGCCGGCACGGCTTCCCTCTTCGGTTCGGCCATGTGGCCGTCGAGCATCGGAGGGGTCGTCGGGGGGCGCGGTAGCGTACTGATACAGGGCCTGAACAACCTGAGCGGCACGATCACAATCCGGGGCGGCCGATGCGCGGTTGAGAACGCCCGGTTCGACGGCGCGCCCGGTCCCGAGGTCCGCGTGATGGGCGGGTGCGGCGCCGCGCGGCTGATCGGCAACGTCTCCGCGTCCGGCTCCTTCGCGATCGACAACCAGGCGCAGGGACGGTGCGCAGCACTGGCCAATTCCCTGGACGTGCCCGTTAGCCCCGTCGCCGGCATGAGCGCCTTAACGACGGGATGGGAAACGGGCGATCCCCAGCGCGCTCCCGGTCTGGTCGACACCACGGGGTCGTGGCAGGCAGGCGTGTCCGGAGCCATGTGCCGCGTCACCGATCAGGAGCGCCGCACCGGCCGGCGCGCGCTACGGATCTCCGGCCGAGCGGACGACCCCACCCACGCGTACGCCTACTACAGGGTTCTTGAAGGACCCATCGCCGTCTACCGCGACACGGTCCTGAGCTACTGGTTCAAGCCGAGCGACCAGACCAGCAGGCAGATCGGTGTCGACCTGGTGTTCACGGACGGGTCCGACCTGCGAGCGTCTTCGGCGACCACGAGCACGGGTGACAACGTACACCCGGCAAACCCGAAGGGGATCGCGGGCCAGTGGACCCAGGTCAGCATCCCCATTGGGCGGCACCTTACCGGCAAGACCATCAGCGCGGTCCTGCTCGCGTATGACAGTCGCGGCGGCCACGGGCCGTTCGACGCGTGCATCGACGATCTATCCGTGGGGTCGTCTCTGGCCGGCCGAGACTGGGAGGTCCGAGCCAACCCGGCTGGCGGCGTGTATCAGAGAGAGGTCCGTCTCGAGTTGAGGGCTGCCAGGTCGGCGGCGATCAGGTACACGCTGGACGGAACGCTGCCGCGATCCGATTCGCCTCTCTATGGCGGCCCCATTCTGCTGGCCCGTCTCGGCCTGCATGACGTCCGGTTCCAGACCCAGGCGCCGGATGGGCGCATGAGCGGCTGGGTCGGTGGAGGGCTATATGAGGTCGTCAACGCCGGTACGAAGCGGTAGGCAAGACCCACCACGCGGCTACGGCGGACCCGGCCCAAGCAGGAGCGTTACGGTGCCGCGCGCGGGAACGGTAGCGCGGACACTCGCGCCGCCGGTTGCCACCGGAAGCCTGGCCTTCGGCTTGCCGGTCAGGTCCGCCACCCACGCGTCACCCAGCCTCCTGCCGGGGAGCGACACCACCGCCAGGGAGCGGCTCCCGGACGGATTGTAGAGGCGAACCTGCAGCAATGCACCGCACCGGGTAACCCCGCCCACCAGGACCGCATCGCCGGTCAGGCCAAGGAGGCGCCCGGCCGGTGCCGCGGACGGCGAAGAGGGCGTGGACGGGACCGATGCCGCAGGCGACAGGCCTGCTTCGGCGCCTCGGCTCGGATCCGGCATGGTGGAGAGCGCCTCCCAGCCGAAGCGGGTGGCGGCGGCCGCATCGAATGCCCCGGGGCGCAGGTCCAGGGCGAAGGAGAAGACCATATCGCCGCCCTGCGATGCCTTGTAGTTGGTGCCCCAGCTGTTGTTGAACACATAGGCGAACACCGAGCCGTTGATGGAACCGACATGCTCCTGCAGGCGGCCCCGGAAGATGTCGTTGAAGGTCAGCATGGGCGCGTGCGGGGTGGCCAGGGTGGCGCTTCGGCGGCCATCCGAGACCGCGGCGTAGCTGTTGGTTGCGTACCAGTCGCGGCATCCTCCCGGCGCCTGGTCCCGCTCTACTTCCATCGTGCCGTAGGGAAGCTCGACGAACGCCCTGCCTGCACCCGGCGCGGTTAGGCGGAACGGGAAGGCAAAGCACCCGGCCTCCTTGCCCAGTGTGGCCGCCTTGTGCAGCACATTGCGGAACTCGATCCGGCGGCCCGGACCCAGGACCAGCACCGTGTCGGCGGGCGGCGTACCCTCGCCGGTGCGAGTGATCCGAATCGCCGCCTGAACCGGACCGTTTGCGATGACCTCCACCTCGGCATATGTGTGTGTTGAGACCGCCATGGCGGGGATGGACGCCGACCGATCGGTCGTCTTCACGCCGCCTCCGCCTACCACGTAGATGAACTGGTTCAGCCCGTAGGGGCTGTGGGACTGGACCCACTCGGTCCGAAGCGCCTTGTCGTACAGGCTGCTCAGTGCGCCGGTGGCGGGATCGATCCGCAGGCCGAAATCGGGTGTCTCCCAGGACCAGCGGTCGCCGCCCTGATGCAGAATCGCTGGCGCGCTGGGGACTATGCCCCGGGCCAGCCGGTAGGACCGCCAGCCCAGGCCCGGCACCCGGCGGGCCACGAACTGGACGCGATCAGCGGTTCGCCAACAGGCAATGCTGGTAGACGGTTCGCCGACCTCCACAACACGCAGCCCACCCTCGGCTCCGGATGCCGGCATGCTCGCAACGATGTCCCGAGGCCAGGATAGTTCGTTGAAGACCGTGAGAGCCGGAGACGGTGCGCGGCGCGCCATGCCGACGCTTTGGACCGCTTCCAGGCTTGACGCCAGAAGGCCGGCGGACAGTCGCTCGGCCTCCTGGGCGAAACCGGCCTTGACGGCCCATTGGTGGCGGGTCTGCTCGCCATCCGGGTTCGTCACGCTGTCGGCGGCGCCCCACGTGTGCTCGTCGAAGAGCAGGACCTGGTCCCAGGCGCGGTGGATGTCGCCCACCGGGAATCGGTGCTGCGGGCTCATTGCGGCGGCCAGCGCGTGCCATCGCTCGGCGGCCTCGAGCCGGGCCTTTGCCCGACGCACCACGGCTGTCTCCAACGCCGACGAGGCGGCGCCGTCCTCCCAGACCACTCCCAGGTCGCCTCGTACCACCGGGAGCCGCTTGCCTGCGGTCTTCTCGACGTGGCGGAAGAAGTCGTCCACGCGGCCTACGATGATGCGCGGGTACTCCCATCGTGTGTTCCAGGCAGCGGCCGTCTCGGCGTACTTCGCCGTCATGGGTTGGTTGTCCGAGAAGGCGCCGTAGACGTAGGCCGCATCGCAAGGGTAGCCCTGGCGCCCGATCTGCCGTAGCCAGCCGGGGAGCCGTTGCTCCATGGTTGCCACATCGTCCATCATTCCCACGGTGCCGGCCTGGGCGTAGGTCCGGGTTGTGATGGCCAGCACGCGCGAGCCGTCCAGCCCCTCCCACCAGTAGGGCGCCTGGTCCATGCGCCGGCCGCCCCAGGCGAATGGGATGACATCGTTGGCGCCGTCCGCGAAGTAACGAACACCCGACTGGGTGAGCAGCATGGGCAGCGTGCCGACAGCCGTCGGGACGTCGGTCAGATTGGCGGCCAACGCCGCGCCACCGGCCTCCTGAGCCAGCTCCTGTACGAACGTCACCGCACGCGCCAGTTCCTCGCCGGAGCAGAGGCCGGTGAGCATGTTCAGGTAGAGGGCGCCCAAGCCGATCCGCCCCTCCCGGATCGCCCGGAGGAGCGAGCGGTGCGCCGCTTCACCTCGATCCCGGTACAGTTCCGCCTGGTACCCCACCTCGAGGTTCCACCTGAAGCCCGGCATGGCCGCCGACGCTCGAAGGGCGGCATCGGTGTTCTCGTTGTGGCGGGCGTAGACGCGCTCCTGGAAGTCGGTGTATCCGATATCTGTGTGCGTCGACGGGCCCACGAAGACCTTCCAACGTCGCTCCGGCTGCGCGGTGAACCTCGCAGCGCTGTCGCAACCGCCGGAGCGAACCGTGACCAGCGTGGGCGTGGGCCGCTGGAATGGCTCCACCAGCAGGTCCACCGTGTTCTCGCCAGGCGAGATCCGCGTCGTCCGCCAGTGGCCACCGGCGACACGAACGCGAGCGTCACCGGCCGCTCCGCTATTCCGGGCCGACACGCGAACCACCTGCCGCAGGCGGCCGCCCGCTCGGCGGAACAGGGGAGTGGCGACGGCGGCCAGCCCCTCGATCCGCGGGCCGTCCGGGAGCCCCACACCGGTCTCCAGCGAGATGCAGTCGTACGTGAGCCAGCTCCCGTAGACGATGGTCAGGGCGATCGTGTTGCTGCCGGCCCGGAGCAGCGACGCGGCGATGGGAATGGAGAGTTTGTGCGGCCGGCCCTTGGAGGCATCACCCAGGGAGTGGTCGCTGCCGCCTTTGGGCAACTGGAGCCGGTAGCGTGCGCGTCCGTTGACGTCGACCTCCAGCGCCGGGCCGCCCAGCGGCTGGGTGTCCACCATATCGATGCTCAGACGCGCTGATCCGATCGGAGCATGGGCTAGCTCAAAGGCGATACGAAACGGGTGCGGCTTGCCTCCCGCCCAGGGATCATGCGGGCCCGGGTGGATGAAGGGCCAGTCTCGGCCGGCGTCGCTGCGCCCGACCGTGAAGGCGACATCCCTCGGAAAGCGGCCGGCGTATTCGGGGTACCGACCGGCGACGGCGAACTCATGGAAGTCGCCGTCGGGCCGACCGATCCTCCAGACCGTGTGAGGCGCCTGCACCGGCACTGTCCGCACCCGCCCAGCCGCGGTGACCGTGACCCATTCCGGCGCCTCCTTCTGCCCGGCGGGCAGCGGAAGTCCGAAGGTGTTCGGTCCCGGAACGGCGTGCGCCGCAACGCGGGTGTGGGGATGGCCGGGCAGGCTCAACAAGACCTCGCCCTCGGCGCCGATATTGGTCGCTGAGACGGTCAAAGCCGACGCGACGCCGACACGCTCGGGCGAGACGAGGGCGGACACCTGCGCGAGCACGGGCGCAGACGGTATTTCGGAGCCGGTCTCCAGCGAGACGGCGTCGTATAGTATCCAACTGGCGTTGACCACGGTCAGTGTGATCCGGTTCCGTCCTTGGCGCAGCAGCGACGGTTGGAACGGGATGCTGACAGTGGACTGCCGGCCCGCTGCCGGATCTGCCAGCGAGTCCTCCACAGCCCCAGGCGTCACAGGGCATCGGAAGGTGCGCATGCCGTTGATGTCGACCTGCAGCACCTGCGGCGAGTCGTGGCGCGAGTCCACCAGGTTCACGTTCAGCCTGCATGGCGAGGTTGGTGCGGCGGCCATGCGGAACTCGACGCGGAACGGGTGGAGCCTGGAGCCGGCCCAAGCGTCGGACGGTCCCGGATGGATGAAGGGCCACATCTGTCCGCACCTGCTCACGCCCACGCTGTAGGTTGCTTCCTTCTGAAATCGGGCGGCGTACTCCGGGTGGTGGCCCGCCATGGCGAACTCACGGTAGCTACCGTCGGGCGTCCCGATCTGCCACAGCAGGCGGTTGCCGGCGCCCGCCGCGCAAGTAGGCGAAGCGGCGGCAATGGCAAGCAGGGCGACGGCGGCTCTGGGGATCGCGAACGCTCTGGTCATGGTGCGTCTCCTTGCGGCAGGGCAGTCCGCCTCGCGCGCCGCAGCCGCATGCAACGCTGCCTCACCAATGTGACCGCGCCGCCTGCGCTCTATGGTACTGCGTTTGCGCGGCTCCGCGCGGTCGGCTGCTACACTGGCTGTGGCGTCCGGCGCGTACCCGGGCCGCACTTCACCTGTTCGAGGCTGCACATGACCCCCCGAGAAGCCTTCAAGCGTGCCGTTACCCAAGGCGGACCACCCGTCTGCTCACCGCAGATCGGCGGCGGGGCCGGGTTTGATACCAAGCTGGCCGGCAAGCGGAGCGTCTGGGAGACGACCCTGGAGGACACGCTGGCCGCAGTGGCGCGGTTCGACATCCTCCCGCTCATCAACGTGGGCATCCCGGACTTCGGGGAGTGCAATCCCGAGCTGCGCTGGAAGCCGACCGATGAGAGCCGCGAAGGCGAGCGGACCTTCCGCACAGAGCGGCTGGAGACCCCGGCCGGAGCGCTGACCCGCACGATGATGCAGGAGCCGAGCGGCGGCTACTTCACCAAGCACGCCCTGGAGGCGCCCGAGGAGCTGAATGCGCTGGCCTGGTACGTGGACGCGGCGCTGGATGCCGACCTGACCCGCGTGACGGAGTACGTGCGGTCGGTGGTGGCGACGGTGGGCGACGTCGCGGCGGTGGATGTGCAGTGGCCCATGCAGCCCTACGAACTGCTCTGCTTCCCCAGCACGAAGGACACGGCGCTGCTGGTGCACGACTGCCCGGAGCAGGCCCGGCGCCTCATGGAGCGCATCGTGGAGCTTGACGCTCGGATCATCGACGCCGTGGCGGCCGGCGGCGCCGACTTCGTCTTCCTTGGCGGGCCCGCAAAGGAGATGATCTCCCCGGCCTACTACCGCAACTACCTTGTGCCCTTCTCCAAGCAGGTCACCGACATCGCGCACGAGCGCGGGCTGCTCATCTACTCGCACATCTGCTCACCCATCGAGCCGTTTCTCACTCTGGGCTTCTACAACCAGATGGGGATCGACCTCTTCGAGACCCTCAGCCCGCCGCCGGTGGGCAACGTCGCCTCCATGGCGGACGCACTGACCAAGCTCGACGACGCCATCTGCACCCGCGGGAACGTGGGGCTGGACCTGCTGCTCCAAGGCTCCACGGACGACGTTCGCCGCGCCACCGCCACGGTGCTGGAAGAGACCCAGGGGCGCAAGCATATGGTGGCCGCCAGCGACTACCTGCTCTACGACGTGCCCGAGGAGAACGTCCACGCCATGGCGGCCACGGTACGGGAGTGGGCCGGATAGGCTACTTCGCCTCGAGCCGGTAGACGGCAGCCTTGGTGCGCACGAAGAGCGTCTTGCCTACGGCGACGGGTGAGGCCATGCAGCCCTCGGGCAACTCGCTCTCGGCGATCACCTTGAACGCGGGTCCGGGGTCCAGCACATAGCCGCGTCCCTGCTCGCTGAAGAGGTAGATGCGGTCATCGGCCAGGATGGGACTGGAGGAGTAGGTGCCGGTGAGGCGCTCCTTGTAGAGCGTCTTGCCGGTGGCCGCCTCCAGGCAGGTAAGCGTGCCCGAGTCGGCGATCACCAGGATGCGGTCGCCGAGCAGGATGGGCGATGGCTTGCTGGGCATGCCCCGGTCCAGCTCCCACGCCACGTGGGTGGCCGTAACGTCGCCGCTTCCGCCCAAGCGTATCGCCAGCATATGCGACGAGTCGAAGCCCGTGCTGACATAGACGCGCTCGGCGTCGACCAGCGTGCGCGAGGCGTTGGAGTAGCCGCCGTGCCGCACGCGCCAGATCTCCTGGCCCGTGGCGGGGTCGTAGGCGAAGACGCCCATGGCCGCCTGGCAGATGAGCTGCTGCTTGCCCTGGTAGGTGGCCAGGACAGGGGTGTTGAAGCACTTGCGGCGGTCGAAGGCCACCGATGCGGCGGGGCCGCTGGTTCGGTCGGCCATCCAGAGGGTGGCGCCGGTGGCGAGGTTCAGGCAGTAGGTGCGCTGCGTGTCGGTGCCGTCATAGGTGAGGTAAAGCCGGTCGCCGGCAAGCAGCGGCGAGGAGCCGGGTCCCACCATGTGGTTGCAGTTAAGGTCGGTGCGCTGCCAGAGCTGCGCCAGCGTCTTGTTGTCGAAGCAGGCCGTGCCGTGGGTGCCGAAGTGGACGACGACCCGGCCACGGCCCGCCACCGGCGAGGGAGAAGCCCAGCTGTTGGTGGGATTGAAGTCGCCCGGCGATGTCGGCTGGAAGAGGACCTTGTCCAGCAGCACCTTGCCGCTCTGCCGGTCGAGGCAGACGACGGACATGGCTCTGCCGTCCTCGGACGCCGTGGTCAGCCAGAGGCGCTGGCCGTAGACCACCGGTGTGGACCAGCCGCGGCCGTGGATGGGCGTCTTCCAGACCACGTTGCTCGTCTCGCTCCAGGCGGTGGGCAAGCCCTTCGCCACGGCGGTTCCGGTGCGGGCCGGGCCGCGGTACTCGGGCCACTCCGGCTCACCGGTCTGGGCGCCCGCATTGGCCACCGCCGTCATCAGGCCGACCAATAGCGCGCTCATCATTTGAAACTTCACGGGTAGTAGCTCCTCCGGCACAAGGTTCACCTTGCGGGCGGAGGATACCTCCCCGCGGAGGGATGTGGGGCAGGTGAGTGGCGACCCGATGCCGAACCTTGCGGCAGAGGTACGCGCCCATGCTTCCATGCATCGCAGGATTGGGAGGTCTACTCGCCATGAGCCCCGCCCGACCGGTCTGTCTTCCCACTCCGGCCGAGATGGCCGACGCCGGCCGCTGGGTTGCGGCCCATCTCCGGCGACCGGCGGCGCCTGCCCGCAAAGCGGCGCCTGTCGCCCCGTCGGCGGGGCTCACCGTGCTGGCGAACCACGGCCCCGTGCAACTGAACGCCCGGGGCGGCGCTCCGCTGCGCATCGGCGGCGTGGACTACGGCCACGGCCTCTACTGCCACGCGCCGAGCAAGGTCGTGGTGCGGCTACCCGGCCCAGGTGAGAGGCTGACGGCGCGCATCGGCATCGACGACCACGCCAATGGCGGCACCGTCGTCTTCGGCGTGCGCGTGGACGGCGTTCGCGCCTACCGGTCGGGCACCGTCACCTGCGGCAAGCCTGCCGAGGCCATCGATGTGCCTCTCTCCGGCGCCTCCGAGTTCACGCTGGAGGCGGGCGACGCCGGCGACGGCATCTCCTGCGACCAGGCCAACTGGGCCGAGGCCGTGGCGACGCTGGCCGACGGCCGCGGCGTGCGGCTGGGCGACCTGCCCGTGGCAAGCGAGGCGCCGCGGACGCGCACGGTCTACGGGCTTCCCTTCTCGTTCACCTACGGCGGCGTGCCGTCCGACGAGCTGCTGCCGACCTGGCAATTCGCAACCGCCACCAGCAAGCTGTCCGGCGGCCGCACCCAGCGGACCCTCACCTTCACCGAGCCGGGGCCGGGGCTGGAAGCCGTCTGCACCGCCGTCACCTACCGCGACTATCCTGTGGTCGAGTGGACGCTGGCCTTCCGCAATCGGTCGGGCACACGGTCGCCGATCATCGAGGGGGTGCGTTCGCTCGACGTCAGGTTGGAGCGTCCGGGCAAGGGCCCGCTGGAACTGCGCCGCTGGCTCGGCAGCATCTGCGCCGCCAATGACTACGAGCCCATCGTGGAGCCCATGGCGCCCGGCGCGTCGCGGCATGTAGCCACGCAGGGCGGGCGACCCACCAACAGCGACATGCCCTACTTCAGCCTTGCCTGGCCCGGCGGCGGCGCCCTGGCGGTCATCGGCTGGGCGGGCCAGTGGTCCGCCGACTTCATGCGCGACGCCTCCGGCCGCCTGCGCGTCTGCGGCGGGCAGGAGCGGACCCGCTTCGCCATGGAGCCGGGCGAGGCGTTGCGGAGCGCCATGGGAGTACTCCTTTTCCATCGCGGCGATCCGGAGCGCGCGCAGAACCTCTGGCGGCGCTGGATGGTGGCCCACAACCTTCCCCGCCCCGACGGCAAGCCCATCAAGCCCATGCTGTCGGCCTGCAACGGGAACCACTACCCCGGCATCATCAGCAACGGAACCGAGGAGCAGCGCTTCCTCAACGGCTACCTGGAGCAGGGCGTCCGACCCGAGTTCTGGTGGCAGGACGCCGGCTGGTACCCCTGCGACCCGGACGGCTGGCCCAAGGTCGGCACCTGGGAGGTGGAGCCGAGCCGCTGGCCCCAGGGCATCCGGGGCGTCAGCGACTGGGCTCGGCAGCGAGGCATCCGCACCATCGTCTGGTTCGAGCCCGAGCGCGTGGCGGCAGGCACATGGCTGGCCGAGCAGCGTCCGCAGTGGGTCATCGGCGGCAAGGCGGGCGGCCTGCTACGGCTGGGCGACCCCGAGTGCCGATCCTGGCTGGCCCAGCACATCGACAAGCTGATGACCGATCAGGGCATCGACCTCTACCGGCAGGACTTCAACATCGACCCGCTCAGCTACTGGCAATCGGACGACGCCGACGACCGGCAGGGCGTGGCCGAGATGCGCCACGTGGCGGGCTACCTCGCATACTGGGATGACCTACAGCGCCGGCGGCCGGGGATGCTCATCGACTCCTGCGCCTCGGGAGGCCGCCGCAACGACCTGGAGACCCTTCGCCGCGCCGTGCCGCTCCTCCGCAGCGACTACACCTTCGAACCCGTGGGCGAGCAGTGCCACACCTACGGCGTCGCCTCCTGGATCCCCTTCCACGGCACGGGCTTCCTAACGTGCGACAAGTACCTGATCCGCAGCCAGATGTCGCCCGAGTTCACCATGGGCATCGACACGCGGCGCAAAGACCAGGACTACGACCTGCTCCGCAAGATGGTGGCCGAGTGGCGGCGCGTGGGCCCGTGCCAACTGGGCGACTACTGGCCGCTGACCCCTTACAGCAAGGCCAACGACGCCTGGATGGCATGGCAGTTCGACCTGCCCGAGGAGGGCCGCGGTGTGGTACAGGCCTTCCGCCGCGCCGACTGCCCCACCGAGAGCCTGCGCGTGAAGCTGCGGGGCCTCGACCCGGCAGCCACCTACACCGTGGAGGAGATGGACAGAGGCGCGGTGCGCACACTGACGGGGCGAATGCTCATGGAGGAGGGGCTGGAGCTACGCGCGACGGAGAGGCCCGCGGCGGTGACCTTGTGCTACACGTCGAAGAAGCCGGAAGGCGGGAGGTGAGCGTTGGCTGCACGGGCATGGGCGATCGGCGCGGCGCTGGGCTGCGCGGGACTGGGCATGGCGGCTGAGGCGACTTCGCTGAAGGGCTTCTGGGCGGACACCGGTGAGTACTCCGTGGCCTTCGAGCCCGGCAAGCCCTGGGTCTCGATCAGCCGTCGGGGCGGTGCGGGCGAGCTCCACTGGACGCCGGGCGGCGGCTCCGACGCGCTGCCGTTCCTGCTGGCGGCCAATCTTCAGCAGGTGAAGCGAACGCAGAACCGTACCGGCGTCACCTACGCCATCTCAGGCAAACTCGACTGGACCCGCTACACGGTGGGGATCGCGCTACCCACCGGAGCGCCGGGACTCATCCGCACTTGGCTCGACCTGGCCGACGCCGACCCGAAAGCCGCGCGCGAGGCTCTTGGCCGCGCCCTGCCGGAGCTCTGGTACGCCGACGCGGCCGACGGCCCAGCCGACCCACAGGCGGCGTTCTACTTTGAGACGCCCGTGCCGCACCCGATCAAGATCTGGCACTGGCGCCGCGACATGAACCAGTTCGTCCACTTCGGAGACCGGCGCATCCTACGGTCCACGCTCCTCTACTACGCCGACTTCACCACGATGGATGCCGCCTTTCAGGCCTGCGGCACGGCCATCTACAAGAGCGTGACCGGCTGGGAGGTACATGACGATATCGTGGTCCAGCCGCCCGGCGCCTTCGGCGAGGCCACCGGCGGACCGTTCCGCTTCGGACTGCAGATTCCAGCACCGAAGCAGGAGCCGACAGCCCGCAGCTTCCGCGTTTCGGCGTCCATGCTGAACCTCGAGCCCGGTGCGCCGGAGGTGGCCCCCACGCCGGAGCCAGCCCGCCGCTTCCTGAGCGGCTACCGGCGCATCTTCGCCCAGGCGCCCAAGCCCGAGTACCGGTTCCGCAACTGGGAGGAGATCGGCCGCACGCTCTACCGGCAGCTCGGAGCGCGGAACGACCCGGACTGGGTCTACTGGACCCTCGCCACGCCCCACTTCAACCAGCTTCCCTTCATCGACTACGTGCGCCGGTACATGCCCGAAGCCGAGGCCAAGACGCTCGACATGGCGGTGCGGCAACTGAAGCCCGGCTTCGCGCCGAACTACGTCAATGACTTCGGCAGCAAGGGCGGCTACGGCTGGTATCCCACCCGCGAGGCGGCGGCCAAGGCGGACTTCTGGCAGGGATACCTCTGGCCGATCTACATCCTGAACGAGTACGCCATGGCGCAGGGCGACGGCGACCTGAAGAAGGCCTCGCTGGGCCTGACGCCCGTGCTGCTCGACCTGGGCCGCAGGATGAACTACACCTGGGGCGTCTTCGTGGACCTCAACGCCGCGCGGAACGTGGAGACCGGCTATGACTTCGACTATGGCGTGACGGGCCTCTACGCAGCGGTGATGCTCCAGTACCACCGCCTCACCGGCGAGGCCCGCTACCTGCAAGAGGCCCGGAGCGCCGCCGACAAGCTCACCAGTTTCGGCTATGGCGCGGGCTTCGAGATCCAGATCCAAGCGCTTTCGGCCCTCACGCTGCTCCGGCTCCACAAGCTCACCGGCGAGAAGCGCTACCTGGACGGCGTCGATGTGCAGCTCGCTGTGATCATGAAGCACACGTGGCTCTTCAACCCGCACTACGGCCAGTTCGCCGGGCGCGACCTCTTCGGCCTCACGAGCTGCCGGGCCAACCTCTGCTATGCCAACGGCGCCGAGGAGGGGATGCTTATGCGGCTCCTGCGAGCCTGCCTGGACGAGGGCCGCGACCGGCTGGTGCCCGCGAACCGGCAGCTCATCGCCGACGTGCTCCGGTGGAAGGCCCACAGCTGGGCCGACGCGCTGGCGGCGCTGCAACCCGACAAGTCGGTCATCTTCATCGGCAAGCCCGAGAACTGGGACCCGGTCCAGGCGGACAGCGTGGTGCCGCTGGAGCCCTTCGGCTACAACCTGGACGGCAAGAAGCTGGGGTTCCTGAACGAGTGCATCTACGGCTGCAACCTCATCGCCGAGGCGGCGCTGCTGCAGTTCCACCCCGTCGGCGGCGGGCGGCTCTACACGGAAGGCCCGGTCGACCTGACGGCGAGCGCCGGCCGATGGAGCCTGCGGCTACCGGTTGCGTCCGGCCCCATGCGTGTGGGATTGCAGGCGCCTGGGCTGGAGATACGTGCCGCCAACGGCCGTACTGCCCTGCGTGACACGCGGCCCGCTGAGCCGGGCTGGACCTGGTACCTACTGCAGCCCGACAGGAGCTACACGGTGTGCAAGCCCACCGGCCAGTGACGCTTCGAAGCGCCCCACGGGGCCCGTCCGGCCACCGCGTGATGCGCACAATGGCGGCGGCCCCGTTGCACACGCTGACCGGGCGGACGCGCATGGACGATGGGTTGGAGGTGCACACACCGTAGAAGCCGACCGCGGCGACGATGTGCTACCGAGTGGCAGAGCAGGCGGACAGGACCCGGTCGGGGCGCCCCGGTGCGGCCGGGAAGTCGCGGACCAGCGACTGGATCGAACATGCTCGCAGTCTACGTCTACGGTGCGGCGCGGTCAACCGTCGCCCCGGATGCGCCTCGGGGCCCGGCCGCTCCGTGGCTGGAGTAGCGCGAGCCCCGTGCGTGTTGGCGATGCTGCGTCAGGCTTCGGGGGTAACCCAGCCCCTGGCGGCGGAGGACTTCTCGACCGCCTCGAGGACCGCCTGGTTCTTCACGCCGTCGACCCAGTTGGGCGTAGCGGCCTTGCCCTCGGCGATGGCCTTGAGCAGGTCTGCTAGCAGGTTGATGAAGGTGTGCTCGTAGCCGATGATATGCGCTGCAGGCCAGTAGTTGCCGGCGTAGGGGTGGCAACCGTCGGTGGCGGTGATGGTGCGGAAGCCCTGCGCGTGAGCCGGGTCCGTGCGGTCGAAGAACTCCAGCTCGTTCATCCGCTCGAGGTCGAAGGCCAGCGAGCCGTTGCTGCCGTTGATCTCGAAGCGCTGGTAGTTCTTCCGGCCCGCGCAGAAGCGCGACGCCTCGAAGGTGCCCACGCCGCCCTGCGCGAAGCGGGCCATGAAGATGGAGCTGTCGTCCACCGTCACCTCGCCCATCTGATCCGATGCCTTGCCGCCCAGCCGGTCGTCGAAGTCGGCCAGGAGCGGGCGCTGCTTGATGAAAGTGTCCATCATGCCGCAGACGCCGGTGATCTCGCCCACGAGGTAGCGGGCCGCGTCGATGAGGTGCGCAGCCAGGTCGCCGTGCGAGCCGGAGCCCGCCACGCTCTTGTCGAGCCGCCAGACGATGGGGAAGCTGGGGTCCAGGATCCAATCCTGCAGGTAGACACCGCGGAAGTGGTAGACGTGGCCAATGCGGCCTTCATCGATGAGCTGCTTGGCCAGCGCGATGGCCGGGGCCTTGCGGTAGTTGTGGCAGATGGCGTGGATGATGCCGGCCTTCTCGGCGGCAGCCAACATCCCCTTGGCCTCGGCCACGTTCATGGCCAGTGGCTTCTCGCAGAGGACGTGCTTGCCCGCTTCGGCCGCCGCGGTGGCGATGGCGGCGTGCTGATTGTTGGCCACGGTGACGTCGACCAGGTCGATATCCGGCCGGTTGATGACGTCGCGGTAGTCGGTGGCGTACTCCTCCCAGCCGTACTTGTCGCGCATGGCCTGGACCTTGGACTCGGTCCGGCCGCAGATGACCTTCATGACCGGCTCGACGTCGAGGTCGAAGTATCGGGCCACCTGCCGGTATGCGTTGCTGTGGGCCTTGCCCATGAAGCTGTAGCCGATGAGGGCCACGTTGAGCTTGCGCTTCGCCATTGTGCTCTCCTGGTCTATGTCCGATGCTGCCCGAAGGCCCTGGGGCCCCGGAGGTTCGTTGCGTTAGGCGCAGATTCGCCGGAACGCGCGCCCATTCCTGCCCCGCCGCGCGAGAGGGCCTCGGCCGCTACTTCACTGGCCACGATGCGGGGAGCCATGCCGGCAGGTCGGCCACCTGCTTGCGGGCCGCCTCGCCGTTCTTCACGCCCCACTGGGAGAAGTAGCCCGACAGGTCCCGGCCCAGGATGCGCGAGAGGCGCGTGAGGAACTGGTCCTGCTTCTGGGCCTCGGTGCGCGGGCGGGCGCTCTGCGGAAGGCCGCCGAACTCGGTGAAGAGCTTGCGGTAGGGCTCCCAGCCGAACTCCTGCCGGATCAGGTCGAGCATCGTCAGCGGGTACCAGGGGTCCCTGGCGTAGTAGGCAGAAGCGCCGGGCGCGGCCGACACGACCTTCACCCGCTCCTCGATGGCGTCGGGCCCCATGGCCGGATGGGCGCCGATGGGCGTGGCGTTGATCCGGTCGGCGCCGTACATGGAGAATAGGTTGTTCGTGGTCTCGCCCCAGGCCTCCCAGGTCCACTCGGGCCGCTGGAAGTTGTGTCCCATCTCGTGGTAGTAGCCCCAAATCGGCGCGTTCCGGCCGCGGAGCAGCTTCACATCGCAGAAGGCCTTCGCCACATCGTCGCCGGTCATGATGGGGTAGCCCGAGTGCATGTAGCCCGCGCTGATCTGCCGGTCGACGCAGAAACGCTCGGGCCGGTTGCGACGCGGCGCGGCGTAGAGCTCGTAGCAGCGCTCCATCACCTCGTCCCAGTAGGCCATGAGCGCCTCGGGGTCATCCAGATCGCGGACCGACGCGCTGGGCACGGTGATGATGACAAGGCGGCCCTCCATCTCGGCCCAGGGGCCCGGCGCACTGCGGATGCGGCTTCGCCACTCGGCAGGGTCGGTCTCGCCGCGGACATACCGCGGCGATGCCACGGCGCCGCCCACGGTCACGTTCACGCTTCCCAGTTTGCAGCGCTCGGGGACAACGATGAAGAGCGTGCCGCCGAAGGCGCTCGCCACCTTGGTGACGGGCGCGTCCAGCGTACGGCTGGTGGTGACCTCCGGGAAGCGCTGCCACCTGGCCAGATGCCAGAGCGTGTCAGTGTGCGCGCCGATTCGGAGCGCAAGGCCCCTACCGGCGGCGGCGGCCGGGAGCGTGATGGTGATGACCTCGCCCGGAGCGGCGTAGAGGCCCAGGCCGTGCCACTCCGGGCGCCGGGTGTCGATCGCCACGGTGCGGGTCTCGCGGCGTGCCTCGGCGGGCACCGGGCCGGGGAACGAGGCTGCAGCGGGATGCGCGCGAACCTGTTCGGCGGGCAGTCTGCGGAGCTTCTGCAGGTCCAGCACGGCCTTCAGGCGGGCGAAGACCTGGTCAGCGGCGATGGGCGCTGCGCGGGTCGGCACGGCGTTGCCGCCCCTGTCGGCGCAGAGGGCCTCCACCTTGCGGGTGAAGTCCGGGCGTGTGCCGCCCAGCGCCCCCACGGCCTGCCCGAGCGTGGTGGTCACCTGCTCCAGCCCCTGCCCGGTGAGCGCGGCGCGGCCGTCGGCGTGGGCTCGCAGGGCCTCCAGGGCGCGTCCGGCGTGGGCCGCGTCCGGCGTGTCGCCGGCCACGGCGTAGCCGGCGGGGCTGGTGGCGTCCAGCATGGCGTTGGAGAAGGCGACGCCCATGGGCGCCACGATGCGGTTGCCCGTTTGGTCGCGGGTCAAGTCCAGCGAGGGGTTGAGCATCTGCCAGCCCCATGCTGGGCCGGAGACGACCACGCCGCCGCCCCGTTGCACCCACTGCCGCACGGCGTCGGTGCGGGACAGGTTGGCGCCGTCGAGGCCGGCCTGGTTTAGCCAGAGCAGATCAATGCCGCCCAGCGCGCCGGGCAGGTCGGCCGGCCGCACCGTGCTGACCGCGCAACCGGCGGCCTCCAGCACGGGCCGCACGGGCGCGCTGTCGCCGTTCAGCAGGCCCACGCGCAGGGCGCCCGAGGCCTTGCCCGCGGCCCAGCGCGCGGCATTGGCGGCGAGGCGGGCGTTGCCGGCGTTCCGCAGGCTCTGCCCACCGAGGAAGCCCTCGTGCCCCACGGCCACCGCGCGCCCCTTGCCGTAGCGGGCGGCGGCCACCATGGGCAGCCGGGCGCGGCCCATGCGGGCGGTCAGCACGACGAAGGCGTCGGCGCCCGTCACGGCCAGGTCGCCGGGAATGGCGCCCGGCGCCACGATCTCGGTCACGCCCGAGAGGAGCGCGGCGCGGGCGTCCGAGGCCGGGTCGGCGCCGACAAGGACCGGCAGGGCTACCAGCGGCAGCAGGCAGATAGGCAGTGTCAGGGTCACAAATGGTCTCCTTGGCGACGTGCGCCGCAGCAGTCGGTGCGCATGGCCGCCAATGGTGTACCGCATCCCGGCGACCGCTTCGTCCGCGCCCCTACCCATAGCCTCCGAACTCCGCCAGGGCGTCGCGCATGGCCAGGATGTTGGCGGCGGGCACGTCCTGGATGTTGTGCACCGAGGCGAAGACGAAGCCGCCGCCCGGCGCCAGGTCGTCGATGCGGCGCTTCACCTCGTCGCGCACCTGCTGCGGCGTGCCGCGGGGCAACACCTGCTGGGTGTCGACGCCGCCGCCCCAGAAGGTGAGCGCCTTGCCGAAGTCGCGCTTCAACTCGCGGGTGTCCATCTGGGCGGCGCTCACCTGGACGGGGTTGAGCACCTCCATACCGCACTCGATGAGGTCGGGGAGGATGGCCCGCACGCTCCCGCAGGAGTGGTAGAGCAGCCTGACGCCCGGCGCGGCGCGCTTGATCACCCTGAAGAGGTGCGCCACGCGCGGCCGGAAGATGCGCCGCCACGTGGGGAGCGACATGAGCAGGCCGTGCTGCCCGCCGAAGTCATCGCCCTCCTGCACCACGTCCACCACGTCGCCCAGGCGGCTCAGGGCCAGCGACCAGTAGGCGCACTTCAGCTCCAGCACCTTGTCGGCAATAGCCTCGAGGACGGTCGTGTCGCCGGCCAGGTCGCAGTAGAACTGCTCGAAGCCGCGCATGGCCTGGCAGAACTCCATCATGCCCGAGCCCACACCGCCCAGCAGCACGGCCTTGCCCTGGGCGCGGAGGGCCTCGCACCGGGCTCGGACGCCCTCCAGTCGGGCATCGTCGGCCGGGGCGGGCCATCGGTATGCGGCGACGTCGGTGGCCGTCTCCACCGCGCCCAACGGCGCGGTGCAGAGGTCGTAGTAGTAGCCCCGGTCGCGCTGGGTGCGCCGCGTCAGGCCCCACTCATCGACGAAGTAGGAGAAGTCGGCGTCGTGGGTCAGCTCCAGCCGCCAGCCGGCGGGCGGGTTGGGGCGCACGCCGCGGCAGTCAGTCCGCATGGCCTCGTGGACATCCTCATCCACCACGGCGAGTTGCTGCATCATGTGGTAGATGGCCGTCTGGCGAGCGGGCAGGCCCAGCGCGGCGCGCAGGTTCACGTAGGCCACCCGGTGGATGCCCGTCACCGGCAGGCTACCCATGTCGAAGGGCACGCGGTCGGCCTCACGGTGCGCCAGGGCCGCCAGTATACGCTCGCGTGAGGTCATGCCCACGGCTACAGCGTCGCCTTGAGCCGCTTGAGCTGCGCCACGGCTTCCGCTCCGATGCGGCCCTCCTGATAGATGCCCACGTTCAACGTCACGGCGCCTCGGGCTCGCCGGTAGTTCCGCACGAACGCAAACAGCTGCTCATCGGTGTAGAGGAGCGGCTCCATGGGGCCGGGCTTGGCGTGGCCCCAGACGGCATCGATGTAGAGGAGCGCGTGGTTCAGGCAACTGGTCCCCGCAGCGTAGCGGCTGTCCGGCAGGTGGAGTGACGCCGTCTCCTCGCGGCCCAGACGGATCTTGCCGTCGATGATCTTCTCGATCTCGCCGGAGAGGTAATCCTGCTCCGCGTTGACGGGCTTGGTGATGCCGATGCAGTAGGAGCCGTCATTCCACGCCACCGCCGCGTTGGGATTGCCTGCCCGAGCGGCCTCGTACCAGAGCGGCCACTTGTAGAGGCTGTTGTGGAAGACAGGCCAGGTGTAGCAGCCGTCGAACCACCAGCCGTCACAGAGCTTGCCGAACCGCTCGGAGTACTCGCGGATGAAGGAGGTGTAGCGCTGCTGGAACTCGTCCTGGTTATCCGGGTTCCAGCCGAAGCCCTTGTGGACAGCCTCGGACTGCGCGGCCACTTCGGCGGGCAGGTAGGCGATGAACCGCTTGCCCATCTTGTGGAGGCCCTTGGCGATCTCCAGCGCCAGATCGCGCTTGGAGCAGTGGCCCGGCCCGACCAGGCGATCCATGGTGGCGTTGGGGCTGCAGTAGTAGCCGCTGTTCTGCCCGAGGGTGAGGATGACCCACCCGGCGCCAGACTCGCGAACCTGGCCAAGGAAGCCCTGGACGTCGAACGCGTCTACCGCGCGGTCGTTGTCCTGCACCCACTCGCCCTTCTCAGGCGCCGGGCCGGGGGCGATCCAGTGGACCATCATGCCGAAGGAGCCCTTCGTCATCCAGTCGGCGCGGTGCTTGGGCGGCGGGGCCAGCAGCGAGGCGCCCAGTCCGAGCATGCCGCCGGGCTTGGTGGTTGCGGCGGCGAGGGCGGCGCCGTAGCTCTTCAGGGCGTCGCGGCGCGAGACGTTGTCTGCCAAGTTGTGTGGTTCTCCCTCGTGGTCTGGGCCGCCGCGGCTCAGGCGGCGGCCAGTGCTTCATTTTACGTTCTACATCGCGCCCGCTACGCCGGAGCCGCGCTACGGCAGCGTGTTGCCCGCGGCCCGGTAGATCTCGTACCAGTGCGGCCGGGTCAGGGCCACGTCGCACGCCTCGGCGGCCTTGCGGACGCGGTCGGGGTTCGTGCTGCCGATGATGGGCTGCATCTTCGCCGGATGCCGTAGGATCCACGCGATGGCCAGGCAGGTGCTGGAGACGCCGTACTGCTCAGCGACGGCCTCGATGGTGGCGTTGAGCCCCGCGAACTCCTGGCTACCCAGGAACGCGCCGCGGAAGAAGCCGTGTTGCAGCGGCGACCACGGCTGCACGGTCATCTGCTGCAGGCGGCAGAAGTCCAGCACGCCGCCGTCGCGGTCCACCGAACGGTCGATCTCCATGTTGACGTTCAGGCCCTGGTCGATCATGCCGGTGTTGGTGATGCTGAACTGGAGCTGGTTGGCCTGAAGCCGCATTGGCAGGCCCGCCTGCAGCAGCTTGATCTGGCCCGGGTTATGGTTGCTGACGCCGAAATGGCGCACCTTCCCGCTCTCCAGAAGCTGCGAAAAGGCCTCCGCCACCTCGTCAGGCTCCACCAGCGCGTCGGGCCTGTGCAGCAGCAACACGTCGATGAAGTCAGTGCGGAGGCGCTGGAGCATCCCGTCCACCGACGCCAGGATGTGCTCCCGGGAGAAGTCGAAGAAGCCCGACCGGATGCCGCACTTGTCCTGGATGATGAGGCGGCCACGGTCAATGCCCAGCCGGGCGATGGAAGCCGCGAAGACCTCCTCGCTCCTGCCCCCGCCGTAGATGTCGGCGTGGTCGAAGAAGGTGATGCCGGACTCCAGCGCGGCGCCGATCAGCTCATCAACGGCCTTCTCGTCCAGCCCTGCAATCCGCATACAGCCCAGGGCCACCTGCGGGACCTGCAAGCCGCTCGTCCCAAGGTTCAGTGTGTTCATCTCGGTCTCCTTGCTCCGGTGCGCCTATCCCTTCGGACACCGAAGCCGGGTTAGTTTCGCCGTCGGGCCCGCATTCCCTGTTTCGGTCGCCCATCCGCCGCGTAAGTATGGCTACAAGGGACGCACGGAGCCTTCGCAATGCCATCGGCGCCCGGTTCTACCCACCTAGAGGAGGTCTATCCACATGCACATCCGAGTACTGCCGGCCGTAGCGGCCGCCGCTCTGCTCTTCTCGGTCGCGCTGCTCCCCGCTGGGGCGCAGGTCAAGTCCAAGAGCGCCAAGGGCTCGCGGAGCATTCAGATCGCCCAGGGCGGCCCCATGCAGGGCGATCCCATGCAGGGCGGCATGATGCAGGGCGACCCGATGCAGGGCGGCATGATGCAGGGCGGACCGGGCATGGGGCCCGGCATGGGCGGACCCGGCATGGGTCAGGGCGGTCCCGGCATGGGCCAGGGAATGCCCGGCATGGGCGGACCCGGCATGATGGGCATGATGCCCGGCATGGGCCGGCCCGGCCAGACGCCAGTCATGGTGGCCACCGCGGAATACGTCTACATCCTGCGCGGCAACACGCTGTACCAGTTCTCCGCCAAGGAGCTGAAGCTGCTCAACAAGGTGACGCTTGAGGACGAGGCGCCGTCCATGCGCCCCGGCGGCCGGCCCGGCGGAATGCAGGGCGGAATGCAGGGCGGGATGCCGGGCGGCGGGATGCAGCAGCGCCCCAAGTAGCGGCTTTCGTTCATGACTAACCGACCCGCACCACGCGACGAATGTCCCATACGTCCCGGCCGAGCCCAGCGCCCGACCGGGACGCACCATTGATTGTGAACGGCCGGAGGCCCAGGCTCCATGATGTTCAGCACGGTACATCAGTTGTGCGCAGCCCTCGCCGCTGTCGTGGCGCTGCTCGACCCAAGCGGCCCGGCCCAGGCTGATGACTGGCCGCAGTTCCGCGGCCCGGCGGCCTCAGGCATCGCGACCGAGAAGGGGCTGCCTGTGCGGTGGAGCGCCACCGAGGGCATCGCCTGGAAGGCCCCCCTGCCGGGACCGGGCAGCTCCAGCCCTATCGTCTTCGGAGACAAGGTACTCGTCACCTGCTACACCGGCTACGGCATCCCCGGCGGCGCTGCAAGCGACCCGGCGGCCCTGAAGCGGCACCTGATCTGCTTCGACAAGCGGACCGGAAAGCAACTCTGGAACCAGGCGGTGGCCGCCACGCTGCCGGAGGACCCCTACGCCGGCTACCTGGCCGAGCATGGGTACGCCAGCAGCACGCCGGTCACCGACGGTGAGCGCGTCTATGTCTTCTTCGGCAAGAGCGGCGCCCTGGCGTTCGACCTCCAAGGACAGAAGCTCTGGCAGACCAGCCTGGGCACAAGCTCCAGCAACCGGCGCTGGGGCTCGGGCGCGAGCCCCGTCCTCTACAAGGACTGGGTGATCGTGAACGCCTCGGAGGAGAGCCGATCGATCCGTGCGCTGGACAAGAAGACCGGCGCCGTCGTCTGGACCGCCGAAGCCGCCGGCGCCGAGCTCTGCTATGCCACGCCCCTCGTCCTCGAAGTGGCGCCGGGCCGCACGGACCTGGTGGTCCCCGTGGCGGGCGAGGTATGGGGCCTCAACGCCGACACCGGCAAGCTCCGTTGGTACGCCCGGGTCGATACCGCCGGGAACGTCTGTCCGAGCCCGGTAGCGGCCGGTGGGGTGATGTACATCGCGGGCGGCTTCAACAGGCGATCGGTGACGGCAGTACGCGCCGGCGGCGAAGGCGACGTCACGGAGACGCACCTGCTCTGGACCAGCGCGCAGGCGCCCTATGTGCCGTCGCCGGTGATCAGCCAGGGCCGCCTGATGTGGGTCAGCGAGCAGGGATACGCATGCTGCACCGACGCGCAGACGGGTAAGCCGGTCTACCGGGAGCGACTGGACGCGCCGTCGAACAAGATGCCGGTCTACGCCTCGGTGGTGTTGGCCGACGGCAGGCTCTACGCCACGAGCCGCACGAACGGCACCTTCATTCTGGGAAGCGGGCCGCAGTTCGAGCAGATCGCGGTCAACAAGATTGAAGATGACGCCAGTGACTGCAGCGCCAGCCCGGCCATCAGCCAGGGCCGCATCTACCTGCGGTCGCAGCGTTTCTTGTACTGTCTCGGCAAGTAGGAGGGGTCCGACCATGATGCTCAATCGCCACCTGTTCTCCGCGGCCCTGCTCGCCGCATCGCTGGGCCAGGCGGTCGCCGGGCCGCCCAAGCAAGCCGCCAAGACAAAGCCGCTGTCATCGCCATTGCCGGACACCGGCCAGACGCGCATTTTTTCAGACCGTGGGCAGATGCTCGCCGCGCCGGGGCCCACGGAGGCCTTCTACGGGCAGGACGGCCAGTTCGAGGGCAGGCGCCCAGTGTATGCCGTGGGCAAGGACGGCAGGGTGGTGCGGGACCTCGTCACGGGCCTTATGTGGCAGAGGAGCCCTGAGCTGAACAACGACGGGGCGCTGACCGCTGTCGACAAGCTCACCTACGAGGCCGCCTGCAAGCGGCCCGCCGCCCTCAACGCCGCGCGGTACGGCGGCTACACCGACTGGCGGCTGCCCACCATCAAGGAGCTCTACTCGCTGATCGACTTCCGGGGCACCGACCCGAGCCCGATGGCGGCCGCGAACGGCGGGCTCATCCCGTTCATCGACACGAAGGCGTTCGCGTTCGCCTACGGCAGGGAGGAGGACGGCGATAGGGTGATCGACTCGCAGTACGCCTCAAGCACGGTCTACATGGCGAAGACCAACTTCGTCGGGAGGCTGCTCTTCGGCGTGAACTTCGCCGACGGCAGGATCAAGGGGTACGGCCTCACCATGCCCGGTGGGCGCGCCAAGACCTTCTTCGTGCAGTGCGTCCGCGGCCCCAGGAGCTACGGCATCAACCAGCTAAAGCCGGCAGGCAAGGGGCTGGTGCTGGACCAGGCGACCGGCTTGATGTGGGAGCAGGAGGACAGCGGCAAGGGCATGACGTGGCAGCAAGCGCTGGCGCTGGCCCAGGAGCGGAACCGGTCGAAGCACCTCGGCTACTCGGACTGGCGCCTGCCCAACGCCAAGGAGCTCCAGAGCATCGTCGACTACGGCCGTTCGCCGGACGCCACCCAGTCGGCGGCCATCTCGCCGCTCTTCCGCTGCACGGCCATCACCAACGAGGCCGGCCAGACCGACTATCCCTTCTACTGGACCTCCACCACCCACGGCGAAGGGCGCGGCGACACGGCCGTGTACGTCGCCTTCGGTAGGTCGCTGGGCAACATGGGGCTGTGGATCGATATCCACGGCGCCGGTAGCCAGCGAAGCGACCCCAAGTCAGGCGATCCGTCGGTGTTCGCATCGGGGCGGGGTCCGCAGGGCGACTCGATCCACATCCTGAACTACGTGCGCCTGGTGCGCGACCTCCAGTCCGGCGCCACTCGTCCGGTGAAGCCGAACCTGACGCCCATCGCACGGGAGGCGACCAATGCCGGGCCGGGCATGCCATCGCCGATGGGCCCCGAAATGCGAATGGACGCGGGCATGGAGAGCCGGATGGAGGCCTCGACCCGCGGCGTCGTCATCCTGCGGAACGGTGTGTTGTACGAGTACTCGGCAGACGGCCTGAAGCTCCTGAACAAGACGCCGCTGGAGGCTCAGCCCCGACCGTAGCGATCCGCCAGCGCTTGGCGCACCCTGGACACCACCTCTCCCGTCTCGATGGCGCCCATGCAGCGCGGCGAGTCGGCGAGGCACTTCTGGGTGGTGTTGATGGCCGCCGTCTCATGGAAGCGGCGGCAGACATCGTGGCAGGCCTCGCGGTGATGCACCACGTACTGGCGATAGCCGTACGGGCAGACCCGGTCGGGGTTCGATCGCCCGAAGACGGTCACCGCCGGCACGCCCAACGCCGCAGCGATGTGCGAGGAGCCGGTGTCGCCGCTGAGGTGAACGGCCGCCAACTGGATCACGGCGGCCAACTGCCGCAGGCTCGTCCGGCCCACCAAGCTGGCGGGCGGCGGCGTCTGAGCCGCGCAGAGCCGGTCGGCGATCTCCTTGTCGGCCGGCGAGCCGACCAGGACTACGGGCAGGCTGTCCTCGGCCTGCAGGCGACGCACGGCCTCTGCCATGCGGTCGGGCGCCCAGCCCTTCTGGCCGGTGCCGCCGCCTTCGGTCGGGTTGCAGACGGCGAACCGCTGCGATGCGTCGATGCCGACCCCGGCCAGCGCGGCGCGGGCTTCGGCCAGTTCGTCCTCGCCCAGGGTCAACGGGAAGACGGGGTCGCTGGTGTCGGCGCCGAGATAAGCGGCCACGTCCAGGAGCTGGTCTACGACGTGCAGGCTCGCCTCGGCACGGGGGACGCGGCGCTCGAAGAGGGGGGCCAGCTCGCGTGTCCAGTCGTAGCCGTACCGGCAGGGCGCGCCGGAGAGCGCGGTCAGGACGGCGCTCTTGGTGAGCCCCTGCATGTCCAGCGCTACGTCGTAGCCCCGCGCCCGCAGGCTCCGGCCCAGGGCCAGCGTCTCACGGAGGGCCTGGCCGGTGAAGCGCTGGGAGCGGCGGCGCTTTGCGGTGACGATCACCTCGTCAACGGCCGGGCAACCCTGCAGCAGCGGAGCGGCAAGCGGCTCGGCAACCCAGTCGATACCCAGGCGGGGGAAGCTGCGCTTCAGCGCCGCTGCCACAGGCAGCCCGTGTACCACATCGCCTATGGCGGACAGCTTCACGATGAGCAGGCGCCTGGCGCGGCTCAGGTCGGGTGGATGGTGCAAGGTCGCTCCTTGAGTTCGACGGCTATGGGCCCGGCGTAATGGTGTACGTTCGGCCGCGGCGCGTTGCGAAGCGTAGGAGGCTGCCCGCCGCCGTGGCGCGGATGACTTCGCCCTCCAGTGTACTCACTGCCGCGCCCGACGCGCCGCCGGGGAGGCGCACCACGGCCTCACCGCCCAGCGTGGATCGGACCGTCGCAGATCGCAAGCGACCCGCCTCCCATTGCGCCCCAAGCTCAAATCCTCCGCGGGCGCGCATGCCGGAGTAGGAGCCGTCGCGCCAGGCCGAGGGCAGGGCGGGCAGGATGCCGATCTCGTGCGTCAGCGAGCCCGCATTGGCGCCCGCCGCCCGAACGTGGGACTGCAGCAGCATCTCGCCCATGCCGCCCACGATGCCGAAGTTGCCGTCCATCTGAAAGGGCGGGTGGACCGTGAAGAGGTTCTCCATGGTGTTGTAACGGAGCAGGCTGGCGACCATCTCGTGCGCCTTCTCCGGCCGTCCCAGCCGAGCCCAGAAGGCCGTACGCCAGGGCCAAGTCCATGACCGCCGCGAGTCGCCTGTCGTGGCCCGACCCTCCAGCGAGACGATCGCCGCCTTCGCCCACTCGGGCGTGGCGCTCAGGCTGATCTGCCTCCCCGGGTAGACCGCGAAGAGGTGCGAGGTGTGCCGGTGGTCGCTCTTCTCCAACTCCGGCCGCTCGGTGGTCCACTCCATGATCTGCCCCCAGGAACCCACCTGCGGGCCGAGCAGACGGTCGCGGGCGGAGGCGACGCGGGCTCGGAAGACGGGGTCCGCGCCCAGCGCATCGGCCGCGTTGAGGGTGTTCGTGAAGAGGTCCCAGACGATCTGCTGGTCGTGGGCCACGCCGTCCTCACGCGGGCCGTGCTCGGGCGACCAGCCCATGGGAGCCACCAGCTTGCCGTTGCGCTCGACCAGGTGGTGGAGCCAGAACTCGCTCACATCGCGGAGGATGGGCCACGCCGAGGCGCGCAGGAAAGCCCGGTCGCCGGTGAACTCATAGTGGTCCATGAAGTGCTGGGCCAGCCAGGCCGACGCAGGCAGGTTCCACTCCCAGCCGTTGCCGCCCGATGCGTTGACGCTGGTCCGCATGGTCCATCCCGGCGTCTCCTTGCCGAACGAGGCCAGCGTCGCCTCGCGGCTACCCGGGACCATGGCCTCGACCCAGCGGAGCAGAGGCATGGCGCACTCGCTCAGGTTGCCCGGCTCGGCGCCCCAGTAGTTCATCTGGAGGTTGATGTTGGTATGGTAGTCGGCGAACCAAGCGGGCTGCAGGTCGTCGGCCCAGAGCCCCTGCAGGTTGGCCGGCAGCGACGTGCGGGAGCATGAGAGGAGCAGGTAACGTCCGTACTGGAAGAGGGTGGCCTCGAGATCGGGATCGGGCCTGCCCGCGGCGTAGGCCTTCAGGCGCGCAGGCGTGTCGAGGCCGACCGGCGGGGCACCCAGGTCCAGCTTCACGCGTCCGAAGAGGGCGGCGTGGGCTCGGATGTGGTCGGCGCGAAGCTGATCGTACGCAAGGTGCGCGGCGGCGGCCACGCGGCGCGAAACCGCCTCGGCCGGGTCCTTGCTTGAGCGGAAGCCGGTTGCAGGGTCCAGCGCGTAGTCGGTGCTGCAGCCGAGGATGAGCGTCAGGCTGTCGCAGCCCTGGTACCGCAGGGCTCCGTTGACGGTCGCTACTGAGCCGCCCTGCGCCACAGCGCGGAGCCGGGCGGCGTACCGGAGGCCGTTCTCAAGCGCGCCCGCGAAGGCCAGCGTGTTCGGGGCGGCGCGTGTGGCCAGCTTCCGAGCATCGGTCAGGCGAACCACGCCGCCCAGCTTGCCCGGTCGGTCAGCTGTCAGGCGAACCACGATCACGTGTCCCGGACCCGAAGCCAGAGCCTCGCGGGTGTACGTAACGCCGCCCTCAGTCCAGCGGGCACGGGCAATACCCGTGGCCAGGTCCAGCGTGCGCTCATAGCCGGCTGGGACCCGATCGGCGGAGACGTCGTCCAGCGCGATCTCGGCGACCTGGCAGTGCGTGGCATCGGTCGCCGGCTTGAAGACGATGCGGTAGTGGCGGTAGCCGCGCTGGTTGGCGAACGCGAAGCGGCGCTTCTCGTGCCGCGATGCAAAGGGCGGCTCGTTGTCGTGCCAGTCCAGCGGGGTCCAGAGCTGGCCGTCGTCGGAACCGTCGAGCCGCCAGGTGCGTGGGTCGCGCAGGGGCATATCATCCGCGGAGGTGAGGCTGTAACCGGCCACAACGCGCTGCTGGGGCAGGTCGATCTGCCAGATCAGCGGCTTGCCCTCGTGGATGACGCACCACTTGGTGTCGGGGTTGCCGTCCATGGTGGCCGCCAGGCCGTTCTCCTCGCGGTCCGGCGCATGGCCGCTGGCGCAGACCAGGCGCGGGCTGCCGCCGGACGCGGTCTCGAGGGTCAGGTCGCCGAAGCTCTGGTAGGTGCCGAAGGTCTTCACGTCGTAGGCGCCGGAGGGGTTCTTGCCGCCGGACCAGAGCGTCACGTCGTTGAACTGGATCCGCTCCGTGTCGGTCCGCCCGAAGACCATGGCCCCGATCCGCCCGTTGCCGATGGGCAGCGCCTCGCGGTCCCAAGCGCGGGCCGGACGGCTGAAACGTATTTCCGGCGAGGCGGTCGCCGCCCCGGCCAGCACCGCTACGGCCACGATGGCCATCGCCCAATGCATCATCCAAGCACCTCCGCAGCGCGGCCGATGCGTCCCATCGCCGGCCCGCTCCCTCCACGTTACCCCAGACATGGCGGGCGATGTGGGCACGTCCCCGTGCGGTAGCATGATCGGTACACCAACCGTCGCACGCATCGGCGCCGCAGCCGGGGAGGAGTGGCATGGAACTTCGGGTGGCCCTGTTCGTGATCGGCGCCCTGATGGCCTCGGCCGTCGGGGCGGCCCTGCCTTCGCCTGCGGCGGGGCGGGCGCCCATTCGCGCCTTCTGCATCGACTTCAACTGGGGCGACGGGGGCGTGGGCGGGTTCGCCAGGCCGGGGCTCTGGGCCGATGCCTCGCCGTCCGAGCATGTGGCCTGGTACAAGGCGCTGGGCTGCAACACCATCCAGACGTTCGCCGTCTCCTGCAACGGCTACGCCTGGTACAAGGGCGGCCGCATCCCCGCGCAGCCGGGCCTCGTACACGACTTCCTGCCGGAGATCGTTCGATTGGGCCACAAGCGCGGCATGAGGGTGATGGGCTACTTCTGCGCCGGGGCCAATACCCGCTGGTCGCAGGAGCATCCCGACCTGAGCTACGGCGCGCAGGGCGACCAGTGCATCCCCTTTACCGATGCCTACCTGGCCTACCTGGGGCAGGCCGTGGAGGAGGGGCTCCGGCTGGGCAAGATGGACGGCTTCATGGTGGACTGGCTCTTCTGCCCCAGCGATGGCGCACGGCAGCGGGCCACGGCGGGCAAGTGGCTGCCCTGCGAGCGGGAGCTGTTCGAGAAGCTTATGTCAAAGCCGTTTGCGGGCGAGGCGTCGCTGACGGCCGCGGACCGCGCCGCCTACGAGGGCCGCGCCGTGGAGCGATGCTGGCGCGTGATCCACGACACCGCCAAGCGCGTGAAGCCGGACTGCACTATCTGGCTCTCCTGCCACAACCCGCGCACGTCGGGCCTCGTGGGCAACAGCGTCCTGAAGGAGGTCGACTGGTTCATGGAGGAGGGCGGCAGGCCCGGCGAGTTGCAGGCCATCGCGCCGCGCTTCGGTCCCCAAACCCGGCCGCTACTCTGCCTGGTCGGCTGGGGCGACGGCCATGACGCCGCCAAGGCGTTATCGGACCCGGTCAACAGGGCCTACGGCATCTACGGCTTCGCCAGGCCCGACGGCTCGTCGCTGCCGCGGCCCGTGGCGCTGTATCGGTCCAAGCCATCGACGGCGTTCTCGGGCAACGACCGCAACATCGCCGTCCTCGCCCGCTGGTTCAACGGCCGCCCGCTGGACGAAGTGCGTCCCCTGCGTGCGCCCCTCGCCAAGCCCAGCGCCGCGCAATACGCCTGGCACGAACAGGAGCGCCTCCTCTTCGTCTGCCTGGGCGTGGCCACGTGGCTCGGCACCGAGTACGACACCGACGGCAAGTTCGACCTGACCAAGATGAACCCCAGCCATTTCGACGCAGATGGCATCTGCCGCGCAGCAAAGGCCTGGGGAGCCAAAGAGGTGCTGCTGGTGGCCAGCCACGTGGGCGGCTTCTGCTGGTGGCCCACCACGACCACCGAGTACTGCGTGCGCAACATCCCCTGGCGCGGAGGCAAGGGCAACCTTGTGAAGGAGGTGGCCGACGCCTGCCGCAAGCACGCATTGAGCATCGGCATCTACCTCTATCCCGACGACGTGCGCTTCACCAAATCCATCGGAGCGGGCGGCAAGACCGACGACCCGGCCCGGCAGGCCGAGTGGAACCGCCTCTTCCGAACCCAGTGGGAGGAGGTCCTGGGCTTCTGCGGGCCGGACCTGGTGCGCGAGGTCTGGCTGGACGGCGGCTCGATCATCGACCTGTCGGACATCCTGAAGCGCCTGGCCCCGAACGCCGTGGTCTTTCAGGGGCGGAACGCCTCGATCCGCTGGGTAGGCAACGAGGCAGGCATCTCCCGCGACCCGAACTGGAACAGCCTGCGGCGCGCCGACCTGGCCTCAGGCGGGGCGACCCAGGATCAGGGCGACCCCGACGGCGACGCCTGGGCGCCGGTGGAGTGCGATACGCCGCTCTACGACCACAACTGGTTCTGGAACGCCGGCAACGAGCAGAAACGCAAGAGCCTCGATAGGCTGATGGACCTCTACGTGCAGTCGGCCGGGCGCGGGTCGGTGCTGCTGCTCAACGCCACGCCGAACACGACCGGCCGCATCCCGGAGGGCGACATGGCGCGCTACACCGAGTTCGGCCACGCCATCGAGCGCAACTTCGGCCACCCCGTGGCATCGGTGAAGTCCGTCAGCGGGCGCACCGCGACCCTGGACCTCGGCGGGCCTGAGCAGGTCAACTGCGTCGACCTCTGGGAGGAGTACGGCGAAGGCCACCGCATCCGCGCCTACACGGTGGAGGGCCGGGTGGGCGGCGCCTGGCAGAAGCTGGCCTCCGGCACGGCCGTGGGCCGCAGGAAGATCGACCTCTTCGCGCCCGTCACGGTCGACAGGATCCGCGTGCGCATCACCGAAGCTGTCGGCACGCCGACCCTCAGGCTGCTTCAGGCCCACCGCGTCGACGACCGGCTGGCGCATGCGCATCAGACGCCGCTGAGCCAGGGTTGCGCCGCCACGGCATCGACCAGCCACAGCGCACCCTACGAGCCAGGGTATCTCGTCGACGGTGACACGGGTAGCCGGTGGGGCTCGGTCGACGGCGATCGTGACCCCTGGGTGGTGATCGACCTTGGCCGCCCGCGCAAGTTCGCCCGCGCCCGCATCATGGAACTGGCGGACCGCGTGCAGGCCTTCACCATCGAGACGCGGAGCGCGCCCGACCAGCCGTGGCGCACCCTACACACCGGCTCCACCATCGGCGCGGCGTGGCAGGCCGACTTCGAGCGCGTCACCGGCCGGTACGTCCGCCTGCACATCCTGAAGTACACCGGCCCCGGCCCGACCCTCTGGGAGTTCCAGCTCTACGACCATCCCGAGGCATGGGAGATGGCCGGTCAGTGGCGCGGCGCCGAGGCGACCGTGGACCTCTCCGCCGTCGTCACCGAGGCCGGCCAGTACGACGTGCGGTTCGTGACCGCCGACGGTGTGCCCGTGCCCATCGTCGAGGCAAAGGCCATCCTTGAGGGGCGCCCTGCGGCATCAGGCGTGGTCACCGGCATCGGAACCGACACAGTCACGCTGAACCGGACCCAGGCCATCGGCCCCGGCGCGTCCACGGCGATCCAGGCGCGCCTCAAGGTCGACGCGGGCGCGCAGGTCATGGCGAAGGTTCGGGCGCGGGGGTAGGGCGGGAGCAGATCAGCCTCGCCCTTGCAGCCGGCGACCTGGCGCCGGTCCGTCAAATCCTCGCCCGGTATGTGGCGGGAACGCCGGTGGTCGCCTTCGGGAGCCGCGCCACGGGTGAGGCGCGGACGTGGTCCGACCTCGACCTCATGCTCCTCACGCAGTCGCCGCTGGCGGCTCCGGTTCTGGCCGACCTGCGCGAGGAGTTCATGGAGTCCGACCTGCTGATCAGCGTCGATGTCGTTGATGCGTCACAGGCCGATCCGGAGTTCGTCGAGGCGGCGTTGCGCCGGTCGGCGCCGATCACGTAGCGCATGCCCCGACCCGCTACGGCCGCCTCTTCGCCCACTCCTTCAGCAGCTCCGGTCCGCCGCCGCTGAGGAACTTCAGCAGCGCCGGCGCGGCCTTGTACGGCTTCCCCACAGGACCGCCCTTGCAGTCCACCAAGGTCAACTCGACGCCCACCGGCGCTCCCTTGAGCTCGGCGGGGCGGGGCCAGTTGCCGTCGTCGCGCGGGGTGCCGGCCGACGACGGGACCAGCTCCAGCCTCACGTAGAGCTGGCGGTTGGCCGGGTCCAGCGCCCCAACCTGCACGCTGCGGCCGGCTTTGGGGGCGTGGAAGGCCACCCAGGGCTGCGGCTGGGCCTCGGGATAGCTGTAGTACTGCTCCGGGCCTTGATCGCCGAAGGGCGACATGTTGTTGAAGACGCTGAAGATGGTAGCAGCCGTTGTGGCGGGAGCGGCCGCCGTGCCGGAGGGGCGCACCATCTCCGTGGCCTTCAGGGCGCCGCGCGTGGCTCCGAGCCCCTGGATGCCGCCCAGCACAGGGAAGTAGGTCTCGCCCACGGGCAGGCTGGTTCGGTTGTCGATGGCCAGCTCGAAGAGTGCGCCGCCGTCGCGCAGCTGCACGGTCATTGTGGTCGAGGCGTCGTAGGCCTCGCCAAGGTAGTTGCGCAGGGGGCCGTCCCATCGCAGCGTCAGCGTGCGGCCCTGGACCTCCGCGCTGCTCAGCTTCTGGTCGCGGCCGAAGATCCAGTTGGCCTCCAGGGTCTGCCAGGGCTCCTTGCCGGGGATCGGCAGCGCGAACCGGTAGCTGCCCGCCAGCGTCGGCTCCAGGATCAGGTCGAGGCCCGTCGCCTTGTCCAGTATGCGCGTGATGGAGCCATTGGCGCGGTCGGCCTCGATGGCCAGGGCGTCGTCCTCCAGGCGAAGGCTCTTGCGCGGGTCGAAGCGCCCTGCCCGGCGCACGGGCTGCACGAAGTCGGCCGGGAAGTCGGCGGTGCGCACGTCGTCGATGCAGAGCATGGAGTAGGTGGCCATCTCGGCGTCGTCGACCGCCTCCACGTAGACGCTCTTGCCCTTGTGCTTGGAGCCGTCGAGGTAGGCGGGCACGAAGACGGTGGTATCGGGCGCGTAGACGCGGTCGATCTCCGTCCCGTCCGCCAGCTTCAGCGAGACGTGGTTCCAGCGGCGGGGCTGACCCGTGCCGTGGATGGAGCTCCAGCCCGAGATGAGAAGGCGCACGGCGTCCTTATCCATATTGAAGGGCTTGGACTTGAGCACGCCCAGGGCCGGCTCGCCCTTGCCGCCGCTCCAGGCCCAGTACTTGCCGGCCCATCCCGAGTAGTAGCCGCAGGTGTTGTCCACCACCACCCAGTTGGGGTCGGCCGTCCATCCGGCAAATCCCCCGCTCTCGAACCCGCCGTTCTCGATGCCCTGCGCCCGTGCCGCTCCCGGCCAGAGGCATGCAGCAAGAAGTGCCGTCACCGCCGCCGCTCGCCTCATCGCTTGCCTCCCACTTCCTCGACGAAGACGACCCGCTCGGCGGGCAGCGTGACGGCGGCGGGCAGCTCCAGCGTCCGCGCCCTGCGGCCCGGCACATGCAGCCGAACGCGGCCCGACGCGGCGCCGGCGAAGCCCGGGAAGGTGAGCGTGCGCGGCTCCATGCGGCTGTTGGTGAGGATGCAGACCCGCCGGCCCGTGCGGCGGTCCACCCAGACGTTGTACGCCACGCCGTCCGGCGGCCCGCCCTCCAGCTTCACCGGCTCCTGCCCCATCGATCGGCCGTAGAAGACCGCGTCCGCCAGCTGGTCGCGGATCAGCTTCACCTGCCGCACGTAGCCGGCGAGCCCCTGCACCGGCGCCCAGTCCAGGCCCCTGCCGAAGCTCATGGGGGCCAGCATCACCACATGGCCGTCACGCACCAGGTTGTTGACGCCCAGAATGTCATAGGCCTGCGTGATGCTCGTGGTCTCCACGTGCTCGGGGAAGACCTTCCGCGTGATGAGCTGGTTGCCGACCCACCAGGTGGCGCCGCCGAACTGGAGCATCCGGTCCCAGTTGCACTCGAACGACATGCACCAGTCCGGGTTCAGCTTGCGGCAGGCGGCCATGATCTCCTTGCTCAGCGTGATGGCCCCCTCCCAGGTGGCGCTGTCGGGGCTCAGAGGGCTGTCGGGGTTGTAGTCGATGCCCGACGGGAACATCTTGTCGACATGCACTCCGTCGGCGCCGATCGAGGCCAGCCGCGCGAAGTAGTCGACGATCACCTTTCGGAACTGCGGGAAGGCGAGGTTGGCCCAGGTCATCAGCTTCGGGTGGCCCGCGCGGGCCCAGAGGGTGCCCATGCCCCACCCCGCCATCCAGGTGAACCCGCCGCCGGGGGCCATCTCGCGGTACTTGCTCCACTCGGTCTTGTAGCGCTCCATCTCCACCATCATCGGCTGGTAGTTGGCGAAGAAGAAGACCTTCAGCCCCAGCCTGTGGCAGTAGCGGATGCCCGCCGCCAGCTCCTCCCAGGTCCCCAGCCTCGGGTCGGGCTCGTAGAGCGGGTAGCCGTTGTCGTGCCCGCCCATCTGCCATCCGCTGACCTGCACGGCGCCGAGGCCGGCCTTCTTTGCGGCGTCGGCCCAGCGGGGGATGTCCTTGAAGGTGTAGCCGATGGTGCCCTCGGGCATCATGAACATGGTCATGACGAAGAAGGACTGCCGCCGTATCCAGTCCTCCGACGGCTGCACGATGCCGAACGCGGCCTGGAAGAAGTCGCGGTAGAGGCGCGAGGCGGCAAGCCAGTTGCCCTTGACCACCTGGAACATGACCGGCGAGCCGTCGAACGAGCCGCCCGGCGGCACGAAGGGCGTATGCTGCACCGAGGCCGCCAGGTCGCCGCCGCTCTCCGTCAATCGGAACGCCTTGTACCGGGCGACCGGATCGTGCATGCCCATGTAGAGCGTCTGGCCTGCGCCCTTGCTCTGGAGGCAGGTGAAGCCCATGTTGAGCTGGCCCGGATAGGCGAAGCCGACTCCGCCCGCCGTCGGCAGCAGCGGCCTCTCGGTGGGTGTGGAGGTCGGCGCCCACACCGTGGCGTCGGAGGGCTTGCCGTCGGTCGCGCCGAACCCGGTGACGCCTCCCAGGTAGGGGTAGGAGACCTCCTGCACCTTGCCGAGCGTGCTGTTCTCCAGATGGAACCCGAAGGTCAGCCCGGCGCCGGCGGCCCGCGCCGTCATCCGCACCGCGACCTTATGCTCCGCGCCCGCGGTGTCCTTCAGCGGTCCCTCCCACCGGAGGGTGAGCGTGCCCCGGTTCACCGTCGAGCCCGTGAGCCGCTGCTCCTTGCCCAGGATCGTAGCCATGGAGCCGTCAGGCTTCACCAGCAGCAAGCGGTAGTTCTCCGCCGCGCCGGTAGGCGGCGTGAGCGTCACGGCCCGGCCCGTGAAGGCCACCCGTAGCAGGGCGCCCGACTGCCGGTCGGCGTCCAGCTCCACCTGGCCATACTTCAGCGCGATGGGCGGCGGCGCCGGAGACGCAAGGGCGCATGCGCCGAGGGCAAGGGCGGCGCAAGCGACAGCAAGCCGTAAGAACGAGTTCAGCAGCAAGGTTCCCCTCCATGGCCGGCAAGCAGACGGGCAACTCCCACCGGCGCGAACGTAGTTCGGTTTCGGGTGGCGACTGTCCTGCTTGGGCGAGCGCGGGACCCGCCCGCGACATGGCAGGCGCGGTGAACCAGTTACACACTCCAGTTGACACGACCTCCGCCGGTCCGCCGCGCCGGCAAGGCTGAGCTTCGTCATGGCGCTACCTCCCAGTGTCGGCTCGCGATGGTTGGCTGACGAGTTGACTACGCGTGGACCGTTGTGCGACGTCGCCATCGGCGTGGCCGTTACCACGATCGTTGCAAGGCGGATGCTGCTCAACGCGTGCGCAGGCTTCTACGCGCCACGGCGTGCTGCCGCCCTTCGCCGGCAGGGGCGGCGGGTATAAACAGGCACGCGCGTCCGATCGGTCGGGCTTCGGCGCAGGGAGGCGGCACTATGCAGAGGCACTGGTGGTTGGCTACGGCAGCGGCCGTGTTGGCGGCGCCCGCGGGGGCCGAACTCCGCAACGCGCGCACCGTGGTTCGCGCCGTCCGACAGGGCGGGGCGGCCGTGGGATTCGACGTGCTTGCGCGGAGCGCCTCCGGTCTGCGGCCCGTGGCCGAGGTGCGCTTCAGTTCCGGCGCCCGCTGGACCGCCGGACACTGCACCGAGACGGCCGGCACGCTCCGCTTCACCGGCCTGGCCGCACCGGGTACGGGCACTCCGCGCATGGGGGCCGGGTCCTTCGTCGCCGTGCGGCTGGCCGGCGACGACCCCTACCCGCGCGTGGAGTTCCGGATGGACTTCGCCGCCTTCGATGAGGCCGCGTGGCGCAAGGTCTGGGCCAACACGCCGCCGCTCTACTTCCTCCGCTGCTCCCTGCCCGCTTCGGCGGACGCCAAGCAGACCTTCTACCAGCACGGCATCCTCTACCCCGGCGCCGTGGAGGACCCCTACCCCATCAGCATGGGCCCCATGCGCGGCGACTGGTGCCCGCGCTGGTCCTACGCCCCGGCCATGGGCGCCGCGCCGATCCCTGCCGTGGGGCTCTGGTCGCCGGGCTCACGCCTCTTCGCCGCCTATGAGTTCCAGGAGGCCCGCGCCACCGACCGCAGCGACAAGCACCTGGCCTCCAGCTACTGCGCCGGGCTGCCAGACCACCCCGGCCAGTTCTTCTGCCTCAGCGTGCCCTACGCCGGCGACTGGCTCCGCCTGAAGCTGCCCAAGGGCCCCACGATCGCCGCCAGCCGCTTCCGTATCCTCTATAACACCGACGTTCCGTCCAACTCGGACCCGAACCGCTTCGTCATCAAGCACATCCTCGCGACCTACCGGGCCACATTGCCGCAGGCCCCGCGCATGAACGATATGTCGTGGCTCAAGCAGGGCAAGTCGCCCGCGCAGGTGCGCTTCCTGCACGCGCTGGGCCTGGCGCCGGACTACCGCCGGAGCCGCATCGACGCCATCCTCTACCGACCGTATGAGATGTGCGAGAAGCCCTTCTTCGAGCCGGGAGCCGTGCAGCTGGTGGCGCACCAGACCGGCAAGACGGCCCGGACCATGGTGGAGGTGGGCGACGCCGAGGGCCTGGCCGCGCTGAAGGATCAGGTGGAGTACCTCCTGCCCCGGAGCGTGGAGGAGCGCTTCGGCAGTGATGTCTGCACCGTCTGGAAGCACCCGCTGGCCGGGACCTTCAAGGAGGGCATGGGCGGCGTATCGGCCACGAGCACCCGGCATATGTTCAACTGGGGCATCGCCTCGGCCATGCTCTGGCTCCACCGCACCTCGCCCGAGCCGCGCTACCTGCCCGTGCTGGACGGCATGGTGAAGTGGTCGCGGCACTACATATATGATCTGGCCGGTATGGCCGACCTGCCCTGGGCCGTCTTCTCCATGGGCGCGGCCAACGGCGGCGAGTTCCTGCTCGACTACTACGACACCTTCCACGGCGACCCCACCCGCCGCGCCCTGGCCGACGAGGCATGGGAGATGGCCGAGACGCTACTCTGGCGCAACACCTACTGGTACACCGGCGACCCCATCGAGACCGACGCCCGCGACCCCTCCTTCCTGTTGCAGGCCGTCAACAGCAGCTACTGGCTGGGCAAGGTGACCTGGGGCGAGATGGGCCGCATCCCGGAGATGGCGATCCGCCTCTACCTCGAGACCGGCGAGCCCTTCTGGAAGTACCTCGTCCGCGGCAGCCTGGAGCAGTACCACATCGGCGTGCGCAACGCCGCCGGCGAGTACGTGGAGAACCTGGACGTCTTCGGCCAGACGGGCGTCTCGGGCGGCTGGGGCGGCAACGACTTCCGGTGGCTGGCCGAGCCGCTGGGCGGAGCCGTGATGCAGGTCGATGTAGGCCGCGCAGGCGCCATCGCCTTCTGCTCCGGCACCGTTGCTTGCGACATCGAGAGCTACGGACGGCTGTATGGCGTCGGATTCGGCTTCACGGTCATGGTGAACCCAAGCCTGCCGGGTGCGCCGCGCGGCGCGTTCGACATCATGGTGACAAGTCCCCACGAGTCGCTGCTCGGCAAGAAGGCCTACGTCAACGGGTCCGAGCTGTCCGCCGGCCGGCTGGTGGTCGACGCGGCGGGGCTCAATGCCATGATCCGCGGCGTGCGTCATGCGGACCGGGTGAGCTTCGGCGCGCCGCTGCCCGCCACCGACACCGCGGCTCCGCTGCCTCCGCTGCCCACGCGTTCTGCCTGGAGCCCCACGCCCTCGGCGCACTTCGCCTTCGCCGACCTGCGCGCCCTGGCCTCCGCGCCCATCGACAACACCTGGAGCGGCGCGTGGGGCGGGCTGCGCCCCGGACCGCACGTGGCCGAGGGAGCCGCGTTCTGCCTCATCGATCCGGCTGAGAACCGGGGCGTCGGCGCGGTGGACCTGGCCCGTCCCGTGGCCTGGAAGGCCCCCGCCGGCGGCGTGCCGGGCCGCGCCATGATCCTCCTCGGCCGCGCCGCGGGCCCGATCCCGGCCATGGCCGCCGTCACCGCCCGCTTCACCGACGGCTCCAGCCGCGCCTGGACACTGCTCGCCGAGGACGGCGCCGAGGTGCTGCGCGGCAACGTCTGGTACGACAAGGCGTGGACGCTGCGCGCGTTCAGCGTCGGCGCTGAAGGCAACCGGCTGGCGTCGCTGGAGATCCGGTCGAAGCCCGGTTCCGGCGTCTGCCTGCTGGCGATCACGACCTCGCGCACCGCCGAGGGCTCGGCCGCCCTGGCGCGCATGGCCCGCACCGTGGCGTTGCGCCAGGGCTTGCAGGCCTACCAGCGCATCCAGTCGCCCACGCGCCACAGCCCGGTGCGCCCGGCATGGGCCATCCCGGCGGCGCGGCTCCGGTTCGTGGCGCGGGTGGCTCCGGCCGACGGCACGAGGGTGGGTGCGGTGATCCGGCTGCGTCAGGACCTGTCCGTCCTGGCCCGGCAGGTGGGCGAGGCGCCACCGGCCGGCATCCCGTCGGTCACCGCCCAGCAGATCGACGCTACGGGCCGCCCGCTCCGCGTGTTGCCGGCGCAGTTCTGCCCGGATGAGCCCGGCTCCAGCCGTGGCGAGATGCTCCTCCGAGTGCCGGGCAGGTGGGCCGGCCCGATCTGGGTGGCCTTCTACCTGGGCCCGCCGGCCGCGGACACACAGGCCGTAAAGCTCCAGGTCGCCGACGGCATGGCCCGGGTGACTTCGCCTCGCTCACGCTTCGCCTTCCGGCTGGCCGGCGGCGGCATCGGCCCGCGCTTGGTCGAGTTGGCCTTCGACAAAGGCCGCAACCTGCTGCGCAAGGCGGGCCACGACGAGGGCTTCGGGCATCTCTGCGCCTGCCAGGACGGCGTGACCTGGTACGACTTCGGAGCGCTGCAGTCGGCGCCCGCCACCCTCCGCATGGACGCCGGCGGCCCGCTGGCCACCACGCTGCACGTCGATGGGCTGGAGCTATACGGCGAGGGCGCCGGCGTGGCCTTCAGCGGCGTCGGTACGCCCGGAGCACGCGGGGCCGAAGCCAAGGGGACGGCCACCTGGCACTTCCGCGTCTACCACGACAGCCCGGCCATCGACAGCTGGGTGACCACGCGGATCAGCGACCCCGGCACGGGCTGGACGCGGCCCGTCGAGGCCCGGTTCGGCGTGGCCGCGCCGGAGACCGGCAAGAGCCTGGGCGATCCGGAGGCGGCCGGCGCGTTCGGCTCGCAGGGCGGTCTGGCGCTGGTGGCGCTGGACGACTGGCGCGACCGCCGCAACGTCTCGCCGCGCGCCACCGCCGAGGACGGAGCCGTGCTCAGCGCGGTGCTGAACACAGCGGTCGGCATCGGCGTCTTCTCGTCGGACCGGTGGCGGATGCTCCCCTCCTCCGCCTCCGACGAAGCCATGGCCGCCGAGGCCGGCTTCGCCTCGGTCACCCAGTACGCCCTGGAGATCCGCGATCCGACGGCCGCAGGCGGCGGGCGCCGTCCCGCCGTGCAACCCATGGAGGCCGTCGACGACGCCACTCCCGAGGCCGGCTGGGAGCAGATCGTCCCGGCTTGGGCGGCGACGCTCACCGCAGGGCGGCCCGACGTGGCCCACGGCGTGGCGAACAAGGACAATCCTGACGAGGGCGCGAGTGCGCGCGAGGATCGCGGCGGCTCGGTGGTCATCGCGCCGGGCGCCGACGGCGTCGGAGGCAAGCAGGCCTACTTCTACTTCGATGTGGACGAGGCCCACGCCGCCGAACTGCGGCAGGGCCGCACCATCCTCGCAGTCGAGTACCTGGACCAGGGACGCGGCTCGGCCGACATCCAGTACGACTCCAGCGACCTCTCGATCCGAGTATCGGCCAACCCCGGCGCGTTCAAGCCGGCCACCCGGCAGATCGTCTGCCAGGACACGGGCCAGTGGAAGACGCTGCTCCTCGGCCTGCCCGACGCCCGCTTCGCCGACGGCTGCAACAATGCGGACCTGCGCGTCTCAGCCGAGGCATCGACCGTCTACATTCGGCGCATCGCTGTGTGGAAGCCGGCTGTTGTGAGGAGGTGAGGAGGTGAGGGGATGAAAGGGGGAAGGGGTGAGCACGGCGGTCCGTGCTCGTCCGTGCGTGTCCGTGTCCGTCCGTGCGCGCCTACCCCGTGGCGTCGGTGCGGGTGATGTCAGGGGTGGTCAGGCCTTCGCGGATGGCGTACTTGGTCAGGGCGGCCACGCTGTTCAGCTCCAGCCTGGCCATTATGCTCGACCGGTGCGTCTCCAGCGTCCGCACGCTGATCGACTCGCGGGCGGCGATCTCCTTGGAGGTGTGTCCCTCGGCGATCAGTTGGATGATCCGGCGGTCCCGGGGCGTCAGGGCGGCGAAAGCGCCCTGCGGGCTGTCGGCCGGGCTGGTGAGCAGGCCCTCCAGCACGCCCGAGGCGATGCTTGGGCTCAAGTACAGACGACCGTGCAGCACCTCGCCGACCGCCGTGAGCAACTCGCTGAAGGCGGACGCCTTGGGGAGGTAGGCCCGGGCGCCGGCCCGCAGCATCTCGATGATGATCGATCTCTCCGCATGGAGCGACAGGGCGATCACGCGGACCTCAGGCGCCGTCCGCGCCAGCTCTCGGGTCACCTCGATCCCGTTCAGGCCGGGGAGGCCCACGTCGATGATGGCCACGTCGGGCCGGGCCGCAGGGATGGTCTCCAGTGCCGCGTCGCCATCGCCGGCCTCGCCGACGATGGTGTGTCCCTCGGCCTGCAGTAGGGCGCGCAAGCCTTCGCGCAGCATGTCATGGTCATCTACAAGGAAGAACGAGTTCGCCACGGCTTACTCCATGGGTCTGTGATGGGCGACCGACGCCCCCCGGAAACGGGCTCCGGGGGGCGTTGGTTGGTTGCGCGTCGAGTTACGGCGCTACGGTCAGCGTCCCGCCGCCGCTGCCCGCGTTATAGTCCGCGTCCGCCGTGAAGGTCACGGTGAACGGGTGCGCGCCGGCCGTGGCAGGGGTGACCGAGACGGTCGCCTTGCCGGACGCATCGGTGGTGACTGAGCTGTCCAGTCCTGCACCGGCGCACTGGAGCCTGAGCGACTGGCCGCTGAGCGGCGTCAGCGTGCCGTTCGTCTGGTACCAGTAGAGGTAGGCGACCAGCTTGGTGGAGCCGCCGGCCGCCACCGAGCGGTTAAGCGTATAGATGTAGACGTTGCGCTTGGCGGCCACGACCAGGGCGCCGGTTCCATTGCAGGGGGCATTGGTGGCATCTCCGGCAAACCGTGCCTCGATGTCGGAGGTCCCACCCGCGGGAGGCGCCGTGATGGTCAGCGAGGCCTTGCCCGTGGCGTCGGTCAGGCCGGAGGCAGGCGCCCACGGCTCCCTGTTCACTCGGAACTCAATCTGCTTGCCGGCAATGCCGGGTCCGACCGTCGTCGAACCGGCGTCGGTCCTGAGGTACGCAAACAGACGCACTTCGGATCCAGGCGCCGCCAAGATGCGCGGCACCGTCAGCGTGGTGGCCTGCAGGTCAGTGATGGTCAGGCCCCCCAAAGCGTCCGTGGCGGCATACTGCGCATCGCCCTCGAACCAGACCTGCACGTCGCATCCGCCTGCCGCGCCCGCCGTGATCGTCACAGTGGCGTAGCCGTCGGCGGTGGTGGGGATTTCGGCTGCAACATCGGCAAGTGCGCCGACCTTGAACCGGATTCTGCGTCCGACGACAGGGGAGCCGCCCGCGTCGGTCAGCCGCGCCCGCAGCGTAGTGCGGCTGCCGGTCGTCGCTGTGGCGGCGTCCATGCGCAGCGTGGTAGAGTTTCGCTCGGTGACGGTCAGCGTGTTCGATGCATCGGAGGCGGCGTAGTCGGCGTCGCCCTCGAAGCGTACGTAGATGGTGTACGCCCCGGCGGTCATAGGCGCGAAGACTGAGAGCGTCGCCTTGCCGTCGGCGCCGGTAGCGGCGGTCGCATTGGTCCACGTTCCTGCGTCGCCGATCTTGAACTGGATTGTCTTGCCGGAGACCGCGCTGCTGTCGGAGGTCTTGGTCAGCGTACCGGTCAGTGTGATGCTGTCGAACGCAAGGCAGGTCACAGCGTCGGCGGTGATGGTCGTCGGCGCGGCGGGCGGCGCGAACGATAGCTTGGCGACGAAACCGCTAGTTGTGCCGTCCGGCGTCGTATCGTAGGCGCCGGCGGTCACGGGGAGATCGGCCGAGGTCGTGATGCCTGCGATGTAGGCCGACGCGGAAGAGTCGACGGCGACACCGTAGGCGGCATCAAACGACGCTCCGCCAAGGAGCGTGCCGTAGGCCAATTCCGTTCCAGCAGCGTTCAGCCTCGCGACGAAGGCGTCGTTCAGGCCGTTGTGGGTGGCATCGTAGGCGTCCGCAGTGGTAGGAACGCTAGGAACGCCGCTCGTCGTGGCGCCGACGATGGTGACGGCGCCGGTGCTGTCCAGCGCTACGGCCAGGCCGCTGTCGTCCTGTGGCCCACCGTAGAAGGTGCTATAGATGAGGGCCGTGCCCGTCGCGTTCACCTTGGTGATGAAGGCATCCTTGGACCCGTTGTGCGACCTGTCGTAGGCGCCGGGAGTGGTGGGAAACGCGGACGAAGTCGTATTGCCTACGACGATGGCGCGGCCATCGCCGTCAATCGCGACACCGTAGGCCTGGTCCGATCCGGTATCACCAAGGAGGGTGCTGTAGGTCAACGCGGCGCCGGTGGGGGTGAACATGGCGACGAAGGCATCATAGCCGGCGCCGCCGTGGTACCGGTCATAGGCTGTGAGCGTTGTCGGGAAGGTGCCCGACGAGGTGTACCCGGCGACGCAAGCGCTGCCGGTCGCATCTACGACAATGGCCGTTCCGGTGTCATAGGCGACCGCGCCCATGTAGGTGCTGTAGACCAGCGCCGTGCCGGTCGAGTTCAGCTTGGTAACAAAGACATCGGCGAACCCGTTGAACGAGGTGTCATAGGCGCCGACGGTGGTGGGGAATCCGTCCGACAGCGTGTAGCCGGTGACGTAGGCGGCCCCGGAGCTGTCGATGGCGATGGAGCGACCACAGTCGGCGCCCGTCCCGCCCAGGAAGGTGCTGTATTCCAGGGCGGCGCCGGCCGCGCCAATCTTCGTGATGAAGCAGTCCCCGGATCCGGTGAAAGACCCGTCGTAGGCGTTGTTCGTGACGGGGAAGTGGAGCGACGCAGTGCTGCCCGTGACGTACGCGGCGCCGGCGGCATCGACCGCGATGCTGTACGCCTGATCATCGCTCGCACCGCCGAGGTACGTGCTGTAGACCAGAGCTGTGCCTGCGGCGTTGAGCTTCGTGATGTGGGCGTCCCCCGCGTCGTTGTAAGACGTGTCGTAGGCGCCGACGGTCGTGGGGAAGGTCGCAGCCGACGTACCGCCCACGACATAGGCGGCGCCGGAGGAATCGACGGCGATGGCGGGCATGTCCGTCTGGCCGGCCTCGCCAAGGTAGGAGCCATAGGCCAGCGTCGGGTCCACGACCAGCGGGCGGCTCGCGTCGTAGCGGGCGACCTGGAAGGCGACGGTGTTGCGCTCGAGGGTAAATGAGCAGGCGACCTGCCTGCGGACACCGCCGATGGTCTGGTAGGCGTAGGGCCGGTTGAGCGTCACGTCGCCGCAAGCTGTGGAAGCGATGAGCCTGCCGCCGGCCGTGCGGAGCGACTTCGCGCCGGATATCGCCATGCGGATCTGCTTCGGGTCGGCGCCGGGCTTCACGACGAAGTCGTACTCCAGCGTGCGCGACTTGCCCGCGCCGTAGTAGACCAGGTCGATGCCGCGGTAGACGCCAGCCAGCTTCACGCGGGAGTAGGTCGGGACCTGCGTGCGCCACCCGGCTGGGTCCTTGCCGATGAAGTAGTTCACGATGCCGGGCTGCTTCTCCAGCCCGGACGCCACGGCGCCGCCGTTGGAGCCCTGCAGCTTCAGGCGGAGCGCCGCGGCCTTGTCGCCCTTGCGGAGCGACAGGATGGCCTCGCGCCTGGTCAGGAAGAGCGTCCCGCCGCCGCCGCGGGCGACGAACTCCACGCCCTTGGGCCAGTGCCCGGTGTTCTTCTCAAAGGACAACGGCAGGTTGAGCCCCGACAGGCGCGCCATCTGCGCCGGCGGAACCGCGACCGCAGTGGCCGAAACGACGGCGAAAGCCGCCGCCAGGGCCAGTCGCGGCGTGTGCTTGGTACGACTGAGCATGTGCCTCTCCAGAAGTGAAGTAGGGCGCTCCACGCGCCACGACCAATCCTAGCAGTCGGCGAAGCTCAGTGGAAGAGGGATTGCCCGTGCGGGCGACCCGGGTTCTACTCGATTTTGCGCGTAGTTCTACGCGGTGGTTGAGGGCGTGACGAGGTGAGGAGGTGAGGGGATGAAGGGGGGAAGGGGTGAGCACGGCGGCCCGTGTGGGTCCGTGTTCGTCGGTGTTCGTCCGTGTGTCGGTCTGGTCTGGTGGCTCAGACGAGCTGGGCTTGGTGGCCCGGGTCCGCAGGCGCGATGCAGGAGCCGGGGTGCTTCGCTTCGCTCAGCGCGAGCGTCAACGGCGGCGCGCGGCCTCAGCCGTCGGTTGAGTAGGTCCGCGCAGCCGTTCGCGCGGACCGTATCGAAACCACCGGCGCACGCTTGCCACGGCAGACTCGGGCGAAGGAGGCCCGAGCCACCGGAGGCGGGGGTCGCTGCGGGCCTGGCAACCAACGGTATGTCCGTTCGCGGTTAGTCGGTGCGGGTGATGTCAGGGGTGGTCAGGCCTTCGCGGATGGCGTACTTGGTCAGGG
>CAJBBX010000022.1 GCA_903951425.1 uncultured Chthonomonas sp. | reverse complement strand
GGTCGAACGTATAGCTCTGGAAGTAACCGTCGCCGTAGTTCACACCTGTCAGCCGGTTCAACGCTCCGCTCCTGCTTCTGCCCCCGGACATCGGCCTGTTGTCAGCATTGTAGGACCTGCGACCCTGCGCCGTCAATAGCCGAATCTGGCTACTCGTCATGCTCCGTCGGCTCAACCCGCAGCCAGCCCTCCTGCGCCGCCCATGCAGCGAGCTGGGGCGTTGTGTGCAGGCCGGTTCGCCGCCTCAGGCGGTCCAACGTCTCGTCCACCGTGTGCGGCGAGAGGCCGAGGCTCTCGGCTGCGCCGCGCACGGAACCGTGGTGCACTACCGCCTCCAGCGCCCTGCGTTCGGCAGGCGTAGCCGTCACTCGCACCGGTCCGCGGCGGGGTGCAGGTAGCCGGTGCTCAGGGTTGAGCGCACCGCCTGGCGGGCAGCCGCCTGCAGCGCCTCCACGGCCATCTCCGGGCAGCGCTCCTTGCCGGTGGGGAAGGCCCCCAGCGCAACCGCAGGGGCATGCGGCGGCAACTCGCGGAGGTGATCACGGCATGTCTTTGGCTCTTTGACCGACGATCGCGAGGACCAGACACAACACAATGCCGCCACCCGCAGCAATGGTCGCTACCATTCTGAGGGCTCCCCAAATAGGCGCAACCAACGGGGGTACCGGGGCAAATGTCCAAGCTGCGGCACACGCGCCGGCCAGCGCAATCGCGACGCGCAGGTAGACCCACATTTCGCGGCTCATCCCGGATACCGCCCCCACGCTGTCGGCGTGCGGGCAACTTGTGCCTGACCCAGGCGGGAACAGGGCCCAGCAAGGGCAGGTCCAGGAACTCCGCGTTGCCAGTCTCCATCTACACCGTCCACCGGTTCCGAACGGGCGAGCGTCACCCTGTCGAATGCCCCGAGCGCCTCGGCGAACTTCACGATCGAACCGGCGGCCATTACAGTTGCTACAACCATCACGAACATAATGAGGCTGCACACCAGAAAGGCTGTGACTCCGCCAATACCGCCCGTCATCCCCACGCCCATCCGCACGCCGGTACCAAGGGTCATGATGATGTCGTTGATGCTCAGGAGGAGCGTTGCCGAGCTGCCCAACAGCCCTACGCCCTCAACTGCCGCCTGTGCGCTGGGACTCAGCAGGTTCAGCGCGTCGGCGGTTTCTGCGATGCCAAAGAAGCCCGTGAACAGCACCAGCAGAGCTGCCAGTACCTTGCTGCATCCCGAGGGATCGAGAAACGAGGCAGGACTCGACCCGCAGTACCCGAACCAGTTCGCCCCATCCCGCGCCGGGTCCTCGCTCAGGAGCCTTCCCGTCACCGGGTCCATCCAGCGCGCTCTCATATACACCAGCCCGCCGGTGTCGGGCTCCGTGGTGTGCCCCAGGTTGCCGACGAACGCGTGCTTGCTGCTGGGTGTGCCCTGCGTGGCGCGCGGAGCGCCGTAGACGTCCAGCTTGCGCGAGGCCGTGAGGGCGCCGGTGTACCCGTCCATCTCGGCCAGCACGGAACCCACGGCGACGCAGCCGGCCATTAGCCCTTACCGATCCCAGACTGGAGGAGCTGCCAGATGGTCCATCCCAGGGTCCCTCCGGCGGCTCCATAGGCCGCGGTCAAACCGATCCGATAGTAGGCTGCCCTGCGCACGGAGGGCGACAATGCCGATGCCCACTGACGGACACACCAGCAAGCCAGCACGATGAGTTGCAGCGCACCAAGACAGGAGGCAGTCACCAAGAACAACTTGTTCACCGGAGATGGGATCACCGCCTACACCTCAGTTAGTATGAGCGGGCCGATCACAGCAAGGCCGCACCCTAGCATGGCACCGGCGGCTGCCGCGCCCACACCGAGTCCGAGCTTGCCAAGGGCACTCGCACTGTGCAGCGTGTCCACGATGAGGTGCGTGTACACCTGGCTGCCTGTCGTGGCACCTAGCCCGAGGTCGATCCAGCTGGCAAACGGGCGGCGGTCATGGGTCTTCCAGAAGCGGGGGCCAGACACGCCCAGCCGCGACAAGCAGAGAACACACAAACCAGCATAGCGTGGCACCTGAAGCTGAGCGGACATCACCCCATGTGAGTAGTATCGCTGCGCCGCCAAAGCCCGTTAGGCAGGCGCAGTACAGGCCTTGAAGGGTCGCGGGCTGGCTGATCCGACGCACTAGCAGGGCGCTGATCACGAAGACGAGAGTGACCAGAATGCAGATCCAGCCGACAATGGTCACGTACGGGCTCAGTTGCGCGGTCATCGGTGTTCACCAGTCGGCTCACTTCCGCCAGACGGACGCGTCGGACCTCCGGGCGCCGATCGTGACGTCCTCATGCTGCACCCGAGCTCGAGGATGCGCATAAAAGCGAGTCCTAGGCCCGCCGCAGCGGCAGCCTCCCAAACCCGGAACCCGAGCATAAGGAGAACGGTGAACACAACCGACGCGCGCAACAGGTCCGGCGACCAATTGCGGCTTAACGTTGCATGGCTCACTCGCTCAGTCCAGGATGCTCGAGGCACCTACGGCCCCAAGCAACGCGAGTGCATATGATGTCACATAGATGGCGAACTTCCCCGAGCCCGGAATCTTGGTCATCGCAGTAGTCATGATCAGTGTCTGCTCGATCATGGCCTCCAGAGCTTTGCCGGCCGGACCAAAGCATGCGATAGTCGCTTTGCTGTTATCAACTCCTAGTGCTCTCATGAAGCAGAACGTTGCGGTCATGGCATAGGCCGTAGCAGCAGCCATGAACAGCAGGTAGGTACACAGGCTAGTCGAGCAGAGACCTGCCAAGAGGGCGAATGCGGTGGAGACCACGGCAGTGAGCCCGCCTGCCACTGCCCAGTCTTCTCGCCCATCCCTGTCCACCGCATTCACCGGATCACCGCCGCAATACCCAAACCAATTCGCGCCGTCCCGCGCCGGGTCCTCGCTCAGGAACCTCCCCGTCACCGGGTCCATCCACCGCGCGCGCATGTAGACGAGGCCGCCGGTGTCGGGTTCTGTCGTGTGGCCCAGGTTGCCGACGAGGGGCCCTAGTGTCACCACAGCTCACCGGCCATCCATACGAGTATCCCGCCGGCCGCGAGCCAGCCCACCAATACGAGCACCGTCGCCGCGCGATTTAGGAGACGGACGCGGGCGAGTAGCTGGCGCGACCGGTACACGGCCCGCCATCCTTCCCGAGCCCAACCAAGTGCTTCACCCGCTGCATCGCCGCCGGCCAGTCTGATCGCCCCGACTGACTGCGGGTCTACTCCGATGGGCCAGACAGTAGAGTCGGAGTAGGTCGCTCCGGTCAGCGATGCGCCCTCGAGCCGTGCGCCGGCCAGGTTGGAGGCAGCAAGGTTGGCGCCGTCGAGCCGTGCGCCAGCCAGGTTGGCGCCGGCGAGGTCTGCCCCAACCAGCACTGAGTGGCGAGCGTTGCACTGCGCCAGCTGCGCGCCCTTCAGGTCGGCCCCAAGCAGGTACGCGCCCGAAACGTCGGCACGCGCCAGGCACCAACCGGCGAGCGACGCATACGCCAGACGCCTCCCCGCCAGGTCGACGGCGCTACCGGAGGCCACAGAGACCCGGGCCAAGGTGGTACCGACCAGTGTCTCCCGGACATGGATGTGAGCCACCTGCGAGGTCATGGCACGTACGTCCACGCCAGGACTGCCACATCGACGAGAGCGGCCGCCGTGAGGGCCCAGATGGCCTTGTGAGCCAGTGCCCCCCTGGCTTCAGATGCGGCTAACGCAGCGCTTTGACCGGCCTTGATCTCGGTGAGGAGGGGACCGATCACCTCCTTCGCTATCCACTCCGCCTCAGGACCGATCCGGCAACCCAGCCATGCCCGGCCGCAGATCACAGAGGTCGCCAGTTGTGTGCTGGCGGCCGCAGCCTCAGTGCCGGAGTATACGTATGCAACGAGGGTCGCCGTGGCTAGTGCGTTAAGGCCGAACTGACCGATCACCAACCAGATTGGCGTATCCCGTCGCCCATCGGCATCAACGCGGTTCACCGGATCCCCGCCGCAGTACGCGAACCAGTTAGCGCCATCGCGCGCCGGGTCCTCGCTCAGGAACGTCCCCGTCACCGGGTCCATCCACCGCGCGCGCATGTAAACAAGCCCGCCGGTGTCGGGTTCGGTGGTGTGGCCCAGGTTGCCGACGAAGGCGTGCTTGCTGCTGGGTGTGCCCTGCGTGGCGCGCGGAGCGCCGTAGACGTCCAGCTTGCGGGAGGCGGTGAGGGTGCCGTTGCTGCCGTCCATCTCCGCAAGCACGGAGCCCAGTCCATCGAACACGTACCACTTGATGCTGCCGTTCACGTCGTCGCGCCGGTACTCGGGCCCGCGCAGGCCCGCCAGGTAGGTGGCCTGCGAGACGCCGTTGGCATCCGTCTCCCGGACCATCATGCCGTTGTCCAGCATGTACTTCCGGATGGTCCCGTTGACGTTGGAGGTGCGGCGCAGGCCGTCGGAACCGTACGTGAACTGGCTCACCGTGCCGCCGTAGACGCACTGGCGCAGGCGGTTCTGCGAGTCCCACGTGTTCGTCCGGCCGCCGCCTGTGAGCGTGTTGCCGTTGAGGTCGTTGGTGTAGGGGTTGCCGTCGAGGGTCAGCAGCATGTTGGCGTTGTTGTACGTCGAGACGTGCTGCTGCGCATCGGTCATCGTCAACCGATTGCCCATGGGGTCGAACGTATAGCTTTGGGAGTAACCGTCGCCGTAGTTCACACCTGTCAGCCGGTTCAACGCTTAGCTCCTGCTTCTGCCCCCGGACATCCGCCTGTTGTTAGCATTGTAGGACCAGAGACCCTGAGCCGTCAATAGCCGAATCCGGCTACTCATCCGGGCTCGTCGGCTCAACCCTCTCACCGGATCAGTGCGCCCGGAGTGGGCAAGGCCCTCAGGCTTGCCCATCACGCGGACCTTCGGGTCCCGCTGTCCGCCCCGGGTCAGGCTTCGGCCTCGGGTTCCGCCGGCCGTGACGCCAGTCCAGGAGGCTGAGCACGGCCATGGCGACCAGGCTACCAACGTGGCACCACATCTGGAGCGGAAGGCCCCAACCGGGTTGAGTACCGTAGCGGAGCTCCACCAGAAATCGGCTGCCAGCCAACAACGACAACACCACGATGATGGACCATAGGATGCGGTTCCACATTCGCATTGGCGTTGCCCTACAGATCCGGGTCGGTGGCGACAAGAAACGCAATCACCAGAATGCCGTAACCGAACGCAGCCTGCTGGCCAGGACCTGGTCGACAGCCCCATGGCCGACCAGAATCCACGTGATCGACCCTACTCATCAACGGAGACACCAAGTCGCTGCCGCATCCGCTTAGCTGCCTCATTCGCTCGCCCGCGAAGGCCAGGATCGGTGCTTGAACGCGCGCATCGCTCAATGACGGCCAGGATCCTGTTGTTGGGGACGGCGCCCAACACGGCCAGCAGGGAGTCCGCTAGTTGGACCCCGCCATCGTCGCTCACAGGCTTACGGCACAGGTCCAGCAACAGGTGTGCAGCGCACATCGCGGTGCCTGTATCGAGTTCGCCACCGGGCCATCGGTTCCGCACGACAGCCTGAAGGCGCTGACGGGCGATGGGCTCAACGTCCGCGAATCCGGATGTGCTCAGCCTCAGTAGCGGGCCCACGTGCTCTCGAGCCGCAGTGACGCCCGTGCTCTGGATCAAGCCGCGGAGCCCAGCTCCGCCTCTGTAGGCCAATGTGCAGAACAAGACTGGGCCGACTACGGCGCATGCGCCAAGCAAGGCATCCCCGAAGGCGGCGACCCACGGGTGAGCCGAGCGGGCAGGTGCCGTAACTGTAGCCCAGGCCACGGGAACCGAGGGTATGGCAACCAGGACTCCAAGGGCTTGGGCTCGGCGTACCGAGCATGCGTGCTGCACCGCGCGGTCAAACCCGGTACTGGCTACCATGGCGCCACCCCAATCTGAGGGTCGCCGACGCACCAGGCTAGCCGAAGGTACCGGTGCCCACGGCTGTCATCCACCGCATTATCGGGCATAGTAATCGGAGCTCAGGTACTCGTAGACAGCTTGCAGTGCACCAAATATGGTTCCAACAACGAAGCCGACTTGCGATCGAAATGTCAGCAGCGCGACTCCGCCGGCTCCCCGTGCCAAACCAATCCTGATGTGCTTTGCCCAGTCGGCAATGCTCCGTGTCGCCATGGGATCGCCGTCTAGGTCAGCGATGGCCGTGCCTACAGCTTGGGCGACCGGCATGGCAAGGCCAAGCGGCCTGAAGCTCGATGTGTACCCTGGGTTGGCAGCCTCGATTGCCCGTGCGAATGTCCAGTATGACAAACAGAAACCTACGAGCGACCCGGCCAGGTTCAGCACGACAGCCAACACAGAGACCGCAGTTCGCCCATCGGCATCAACGCGGTTCACCGGATCCCCGCCGCAGGACCCGAACCAGTTCGCCCCATCCCGCGCCGGGTCCTCGCTCAAGAACGTCCCCGTCACCGGGTCCATCCACCGCGCTCTCATATACACCAGCCCGCCGGTGTCGGGTTCCGTCGTATGTCCCAGGTTGCCCACGAACGCGTGCTTGCTGCTGGGCGTGCCCTGCGTGGCGCGCGGAGCGCCGTAGACGTCGAGCTTGCGGGAGGCGGTGAGGGTGCCGTTGCTGCCGTCCATCTCCGCCAGCACCGATCCCAACCCGTCCCTTCCTACCTCAGGGCAGGCTCCCACATACCACTTGATGGTGCCGTTGACGTCGTCGCGCCGGTACTCGGGCCCGCGAAGGCCCGCCAGGTAGGTGGCCTGAGAGACGCCGTTGCCATCGGTCTCGCGCACCATCATGCCGTTGTCCAGCATGTACTTACGGATGGTGCCGTTGACGTTCGAGGTGCGGCGCAGGCCGTCTGAGCCGTAGGTGAACTGGCTGACCGTGCCGCCGTAGACGCACTGGCGCAGGCGGTTCTGCGAGTCCCAGATGTTTGCGCGATCGTGCATGATGACGGCGCACTCCACTAGCGACGCCATCGCCTACGCGCAACGGAGCCAATGCTCACCGTGACCAACCCGACCAGCATTCCAAGTAACAGCCATAGATCGGTGGCGCGCCCGTGCCCGCAGACCACCACAATCATTGCGGTTGCCCAGAACGATACACGAGCCCACAACGCGATTGCGGCCATGATCCGGTTCCTAGTCAACTCCACGCCCGCCTTTGCGCCCGCCGCGTAAGCAAGGAGCCACGGCTGGCGCGACGGTCGCAGCGTAGCAACCTATGTCTAGCCAGGGACAGACGCACCTCATTGGGCTGGGCCATCGCTCCAGTACTAGAATGGAGCCGTCTTGGCAAGGGCACCGAAATCCGGCTCTGCGGCAGCCAGAGCGCCCCCTACCAGAACGCCATAGATGAGGCACGCCCCGACCGCAGCAGCTGCGAGGGTACACATGCCTGCCTGAGCCGCCTGAAACGCAGGTAACAGCCTCTTCGTGATGGCGCCGATGGCTCCGCCAGACAAGCCGCCGACAAAGACGTTGCTAAATACCTCCGAGATGCTGTGACTAGTGCCAATTAGAGCCAGTGCAAACATCCAGACCGCTATATTAAACGCATCGGCAGCATCAGTATAAGCTTTGAGATATAGATCACACAATGCCACGGCTGTAAATAGGCAGCAAATGCCGTACAACAGGTCCACCAGTCCCGACCGTCGCCCGTCCCGATCAGCAAGGTTCGCTGGGTTGTTTGAGCAGTATAAGAACCAGTTCGCCCCATCCCGCGCCGGGTCCTCGCTCAGGAGCCTTCCCGTCACCGGGTCCATCCAGCGCGCTCTCATATACACCAGCCCACCGGTGTCGGGTTCGTTGGTGTGGCCCAGGTTGCCCACGAAGGCATGCTTGCTGCTGGGTGTGCCCTGCGTGGCGCGCGGAGCGCCGTAGACGTCAAGCTTGCGCGAGGCGGTGAGGGCGCCCGTGTACCCGTCCATCTCGGCCAGCACCGAGCCCAAGCCGTCCCTTCGTTCCTCAGGGCAGGCTCCGACGTACCACTTGATGCCGCCGTTCACGTCGTCGCGGCGGTACTCCGGACCGCGCAAGCCCGCCAAGTAGGTGGCCTGCGAGACGCCGTTGGCATCGGTCTCCCGCACCATCATGCCGTTGTCCAGCATGTACTTACGGATGGTCCCGTTGACGTTGGAGGCCCTTCGCAGGCCGTCGGAACCGTAGGTGAACTGGCTCACCGTGGCGCCGTCCCTGACCGTCGGCGTCGCGCTAGTTTCGCAAGCACCGGGGCCAGTCCCAGCCACAGAGTACACGCGGCGAACAACGCCCACCGCGTGACCCCGGCATGCTCGGCAACCAGCGTGCGAGCAACGAGGAGTAGTAGCACGGCGCCAACCACTATGCAGACCACTATGCCGGCTCGGGACAGCGCCAACCTGGTAGCGGTCCCCAGGGCTTTGGGCAGGGGCCGGCGGGAGTGCTTGGCTTGCATCGGGCTTGTGGTCATCCGAGGTAGTCCGAAGCGAGGACGGCAGCAAGCACTGCAATACCGTAAGCGTTAATCGCGCCAACTGCGAAGCTCATATTCGATAGCACTGGGGCCCGCTTCAGCATCTCCAAGCAGAGCGTCTGCTCTGTGATGATCGAGGCATACGCAGTGGTGCATACCAGAGCTGCGATGTTGGCCAAATCAGATTGATGAGCGCCGATGAGGGCCACCCCAAAGAGAAATACTGCCGCTGATTGGTACGCCAACACGATTGCGATCGGTAGCTGGTACATCGCAGCAAACAGCGCACACGTCATCCCGGCAGCCCAGGCCGCGTAGCTCCACATCGCGGCGCGCCGCCCACTCGGGTCCACCGCGTTCACCGGGTCCCCGCCACAATACCCGAACCAGTTCGCCCCGTCCCGCGCCGGGTCCTCGCTCAGGAACCTCCCCGTCACCGGGTCCATCCACCGCGCTCTCATATACACCAGCCCGCCAGTGTCTGGCTCCGTCGTATGTCCCAGGTTGCCGACGAAGGCGTGCTTGCTGCTGGGCGTGCCCTGCGTGGCGCGCGGAGCCCCGTAGACGTCAAGCTTGCGCGAGGCCGTGAGTGCGCCGGTGTACCCGTCCATCTCCGCCACCACGGAACCCAGCCCATCGAATATGTACCACTTGATGCCGCCGTTCACGTCGTCGCGCCGGTACTCGGGCCCGCGCAGGCCCGCCAGGTAGGTGGCCTGCGAGACGCCGTTGGCATCCGTCTCCCGCACCATCATGCCGTTGTCCAGTAT
>CAJBBX010000021.1 GCA_903951425.1 uncultured Chthonomonas sp. | reverse complement strand
TGCCTGGAGCCGTTACCGGAACCCGAGGCGGACCTGATCCTCACTCTGGACGAGGCTGTGGCCCAAGTTGAGGCCATGGGACATCGTGCGTTGCGGACGATCTTCGACGTGAAAAGCGCATCTGCAGAGTCGGCGCGTCCATGGGAACTCGCAAGGCGGCATAGCGAGCGAATTGCGCACGTACACGCCAACGATGCGAACCGCCGCGGCCCCGGCTTCGGCGAAACGGACTTCATTCCGATCCTTGGATCGCTGAACAGCATGGGCTACGACGGGTATGTCTCGGTGGAGGTGTTCGACTACTCACCCGATCCCGTCACGATCGGCCGCGAGAGCCTCCGCTATCTTCGGGGGTGTCTGGGAGCGACCGGCTAGGGCTCCTGCTCCGCCGGTTCCACCGCCACCTGCGCCCGCATGGGCAGGTGGCGGCACCGGTCATACACCTCAACGACCAGTATCTGCGTCTCGGGTTTCAGTACGGCAAGCTGACCCGGCGGTCCCCATGGTTGCTCTGAGCCGGGGCGTGCCAGTAGCGCGCGCGCCTGCTTTAGGGCCGCTTGAACCCCGTCCTTAGCTCCCACGCAGCCCGCCACGCTTCCTGCCGTTACGGTCCTCAGCATCATCAGCCTTGAGCCGATCATAAAGCCATGTTCCACGCCGTCGCAGAGCGCAGCTGCTGCGAAGGTGGCTCCCGCCGCAGTGGATGGGTTCAGCGCCACATCGACGCCCAGCAGGGACTCGCCAAGCTTGCGGGCCAGTGACGATCGAAACAGGCGCACCACGGTGCGAATGCCGCTGTTCCGCACTGCCGCCCTGTGAGCTACACGCAGGTTCACCATATCGTCATCTGTGACCGCCAGCACAACACCGGCGCGGGAGATGCCGACCTGGTCAAGAACCTCGTCCGAGGTGGCATCGCCATGGACCACGTGGAGGTCAGCGGGCCAGTCGTCAGCCACCTCCGCGCGTGCGTCGGGATCGACTGCGATGACGGCGCGGCCAAGTTGGTGTAGACGCAGCGCAACCCGTGTGCCGAGATGGCCCAGGCCCACCACTACCGTGTGGCCCGAGAGCATGCACCTTGGCGCACCCAGGACGCGCTCGACGCGCAGTGTGAGGAGGTACTCCGTGAGCACACCGAACACGACAGCGAGCAGCGACGCCCCTGCCAGCATCATCAGGCAACCAAACAGCTTCAGGCCGACCGAGGCATCGCGGAGGACGAAGTCGCCGAACCCCACAGTGGTAACGATGGTCATCGTGAAGTAGAATGCGTCGATGGGCGACAGGCCCATGGCGAAGTGGAAGACGAGGCTGCCCGTTACCACCACACCAACGCTGACCACGACCGCGGCGCGGAGGAGCGGCGAGGCGCTCTTCCAGACGCCCCGGACGGCGGCCAAGGACATCCCACAGCCGCCCCACATCGGTCGCGTGTTGCCACTCGACGGTGCCGTCACAGGCTGAACTGAAGCGGTGACAAGGACATCGCCTTCCTGCAGGGCGCCCACGTCGCCGGCGCCCTGATCCGATACCCCACCGCGGCGAACAGCGAGCGGCACGGTACCCAGGGCGTCGCTCAGTTCCTCGGGCGATCGACCGGCCCCTGTTGCCTGGTCGCCGACGCGGTACTCGGCGACGATCACGAATGCGCCGCCCACCTGAAACGCGCGCACAAGATCCTGTCCCAGCGCAGCCGCTACGAAGGCAGGGGCCGCCAGTCGCGCCGAGTTGAGCACTGCCTGCAGGTTCATGTCGCGGCAGGCTCGGTCCGCGAGATCGGCGTCAAGCAGACGCAGAACCACGCGGATATCCGGGTTCAGGCGCTGGGAATCGATGGCTATCTCGAGGTTCGTCAGGTCATCGTCCGTCGCGATAATCATGGCCCGCGCTCGCTCTACCTCGGCGCGCCGTAATGTGCCCTCGTCGCGGGCATCCTCGTGCAGCAGGCGCACGGCGGCTGCCTCGGCTCGGCGCGCCCACTCGGGGGAGACATCGCGGGCGATGACCACCACCTGCTCGCCCTGGTCCTTGAGGATTTCGAGCGCCGAGATGCCGACCTTGCCCTGCCCGCAGATAATGATGTGGCCCCTCATGTCTTGTCGCCTCCAGCGTCGGCCTGTCGCCACCGTACGGCTGCCTCACGAGCGCCGCCGGTGTCGTCCGGAGCCAGCGAGCCGTCGAGGACCAACTCGATCAGATGTGCCTTAGCGCGGCCCACATCACGCCCCGGCGGCAGGCCGAGGAGGTCCATGAGTTCGTGTCCCGCCAGCGGGCTGCCGACCCTGGCCGCGTTGTACTGGGCGTTGACTGCATCGATCCGAGCGCGAAGTGCGCGCAGGTCGGTTACAGGCGCATCGGGGTCCATGGCGGACATGTCGCAGGCTGCGATGTCAAAGAGGGTCTGAAGCTCCTCGCCGGTGTCGCGGACGAGGCGGCGGATCGCTGAGTCGGACCAGTCCGGCCGCGCCTCGCCCAGCCTCATGTGCTGCCCCACCAGCGCCGTCACACGCTCTGTGTCGTGCGTGGAGAAGCGAAGGCGGCGCAGGAGCCGTCCCGCCAGATCGGCGCCCACGGTGGGGTGCTCGTAAAAGTGGATCCCCCGCTGGTCCACGCTACGCGTGGGCGGCTTGCCCGCATCGTGCAGGAGGACGGCCATGCGGACTGCCAGGTCGGTATCAACCGGGACCGCGGCAACCGCGGCCAGCGTGTGCGACCAGACATCGTGAATGTGCCATGCGTTCTGCGAGACGCCCACCATGGCCGTCAGTTCGGGAGCGAAGGCGGCCATCAGACCGCACTGCATCAGCAACGTGAGGCCGCGGCTCGCGTCTGGGAGCATCAGCGTCTTGCAGAACTCGTCTCGGATGCGCTCTGCGCTCACCACCGGTCGCTCGCACAGAAGGTCAAGGCGGCGCCACTCGCTCTGCATGGCCCCCCATGTCTGCGGCTCGATGGTAAAGCCGAAGCGCACGGCGAAGCGCACGGCCCGGAGCATCCGTAGCGGATCGTCGTGGAACGTCAGCTTGGGTTCCAGTGGAGTGCGGATCACCCCGGTCCTCAGGTCGGTGAGCCCTCTGCCGGTTAGGTCCAGCGTGTTGCCTCCGTGGAGCCCCTCCATGAGGGTGTTGATGGTGAAGTCGCGGCGGAGGGCGTCGGCAACCAAGCTTGCTCGACGGACGCTAGGCTTCCGGCTGCCGGCGTCGTAGTTCTCGGCCCGAGCGGTGACCAGTTCCACTGCGCAGCCGGCCAGTGTGAGGCGCGCTGTGCCAAAACGCGGATAGACCACCGGGGCGTGCTCCGAGAGCGGGCTCCGGTGCAGGAGTTGCGCCAGGTCGAGAGCGTCCAAATCCGTCACAATATCCACGTCGTCGGCCAGGGGCAAGCCCAGTAGACGGTCGCGCGGGACGCCTCCCACGAGGAACAGATGATCCTCGAAAGGTGTGCCCCGAGTGATGTCCCTGACGACGGTGATGGCGTCTGGCATGGGTCTATTATGGCCCAGCGGAAGGCTCGGCGGCGGCTCTGGGGCCATCAGAAGGCTACTGACGCAAAGAGGAGGCGCAGCATACGCTGCGCCTCCTCGGCATCGGGGTGCGCGGACTTGAACCGCGGGCCTCCTGGCCCCCATCCAGGCACTCTACCAAACTGAGCTACACCCCGCTGGCAAGGGGTATTATACTCCATCCCATGGCCATTTCAACCTCCGCCGCCTCTGCCAAGCACGCGCAATCGCGCTCCGGCCCGACCAAGTCCGAGCGCCCGACGCGATCGGCCACCGCCGCGCTTTTGGCGTGGTTCCGTGCGAACCGGCGCCCGTTGCCGTGGCGCACCGCGTGGCGCGATCCCTACCGCGTGCTGGTCTCCGAGGTGATGCTACAGCAAACGCAGGTCGCCACTGCCGTCCCGTACTTCTTGCGCTGGGTTGAGCGCTTCCCTACCCTCGAGACCTTGGCAGCCGCGGACGAGGCTGAGGCGCTGGCGCTCTGGTCGGGGCTGGGCTACTACGGCCGCGCACGGCGGCTGCACTCCCTGGCGCGCGCTCTGGTCGCCGCAGGGGCGCCCGTCCTACCCGCCGACCTTGCGAGCCTGCGTGCCTTGCCTGGCATCGGCGCCTATACGGCCGGGGCCGTGATGGCCTTGGCCCACAACGAGTGTACTCCGGCCATTGACGGCAACGTGACGCGTGTTCTGTCGCGCGTTAGTGCCCTGGCCGGCTCCGGCCAGGCCGCGCAGCACCGCTCGGTTGAGGCCGCCTGGTTGCGCCTTGCTCCACGCCGGGCCATGCGCCACTATGCGGAGGCGCTCATGGAGCTTGGAGCGACCCTCTGCAGCCCGATGGCCCCTGACTGCGCGCGGTGTCCGCTGATCAGCATCTGTCTGGCCCACGCAGGCGGCGAGCCCACCGCCTACCCGACCCGCGCGAAGCGTCTAGCTGTGACTACCGTCGCCCACGCCTGCGCTTTGGTCCGCAGGGATGATGCGGTGCTACTGGTGCGGCAGGCGGAGCCCGGTCTCTGGCACGGCATGCTCGAGATGCCGCGCACGGAGGTCCATGAGGCCGAGCCTCCTCAGGACGCGGCGACCCGGGCGCTGCTGGCTGTCACGGGCATCCATGGCCGCCTCATCACGACCTTGCCGACCCTGCGGCACTCCGTCACGCGCTTTCGGGTGACGCTGCACCCATTCGAGTTCTCGCTGCCCGAGCGGTGGCGTGCCGCCGACGCTAGCCCCGCGCAGTGGGTACAGATCTCCTCACTGGCATCGGCTCCGCTGCCGGCGCCGCAGCGTCGGGCACTGGCAACCGCGCTCACGTTGACAAGAGGGGGCGCCGATGCCGGCTAACCGACCCGCCCAGGGCCACATCACGCCGCGTTCGCTAATGGAGATTCGCACGCCGCTGACCCCTCGGATCAGTCCTGACGGTACGCGCGTCGTGTTCGTGGTGCTCGAGGCGGATTTCCATGACAGCCGCTGGGTTCCACACCTTTGGATTGTAGACCTGCCCGATGGCACGCCGCGCCAGGTCACATATGGTTATGACGGCGAGCATACACCGGCATGGTCGCGCGACGGAAAGCAGATTGCGTTCGTTTCGGCGCGTCCCGACCCATCCGATGGCGACTGCGACGGCACCGACGGCGAGGATCCCCTACCGGTCGAGCAGATCTGGGTTCTGCCCGCACATGGCGGCGAGGCGCGGCGCATCACCCGGACCAGGGACGGCATCCTACGCTACCAGTGGAAGCGCCGGTCGGACGAACTCGTCTACCTCGCCCTGGAGCCGCGCCAGCCCGCGCTCCGGGCGTCGCTCGAGGACCGCCGACGACGCCGGAACGACCCAATCCTTGAGCACGAAGAGCTTCCTCGACGCCAGCTCTGGCGCGTCGGCCTGACCGATACGACACCGGCGCTCATCTGCCCAGGCGACCCGGGCATCATGGAGTTCGACATCTCGCCCGACGACCGGCGTCTGGTCTACTCAGGCAACCGAACCGGAGAGCCGAACGACTTCCATCTCTTCGACCTCTTCATCCTGGAGATGCAGGGCGACACGCCGGCCCACCCGCTCGTGCGCGCACCCGGCGCCAAGTACCATCCTCGCTGGTCGCCCGACGGCAAGGCGCTCGCCTACCTGGGGCCGATCGATCCCGAAGTCTCGTTCTCACAAGAGTGCATATGGACTATCGCGCGCGGTCAGTCGCGGCCGTCGAACCGCCTGGTCGGATCGCGCTACGATGCCCACGAGATCGAGTGGGGACGAGCCGGCGGCGGCCTCTATGCCATCGTGGCTGACGGCACGCGCGCGCCGGTGGTTCGGATCGCGAACGGCGATGCTGCGCCGCTGGACGGCATGAAGCCGGACTCCGAGTGCCTTGACTTCGACGTCCACTCGGCCAACCTGGCGGTGGCGGTCATCGAGCATAGCGACCGCATGACCGAGCTGTATCTACTGAAGCCCGGCAAGGAGCCGAAGCAGCTCACGACCCTGAACGATGACTGGTCAGCCCGACACCGGTTGCCTGTCACCCGGGTCACCTCATGGCAGAGCGATGAACATGTGATCGAGGCCCTCGTCGTGCGGCCCGCCGGCGAACCGGCAGGTCCGATGCCCATGGTGGTTGAGGTGCATGGCGGACCGAAGGGCCGGTGCGGGGCGTCAGCCCGGAGCTACGTGGAACCTGCCCTCTGGGCATCGCAGGGCTACCTGGTGCTGCGCCCCAACTTCCGCGGTAGCGAGGGCTACGGGGCCGCCTTTGCCGTCGCGAGCCGGCGAGACCTGGGCGGCGGCGATTACCGCGACATCATGGCCGGCATCGACAAGATGGTGGCGGACGGCCTGGCGGACCCCAATCGCATCGGCATCATCGGCGGCTCGTATGGTGGCTTCATGGTTAACTGGGCCGTCACCCAGACCGACCGTTTCGCCGCTGCCATATCTATGTTTGGCATTTTCGACCTCAGGTCCGACTACGGCAACTCCGAGATGCCCCGTTGGGAGGCCGAGTACCTTGGCGGCCCCTACTGGTCGGCTCCAGAAGCCTACGACATGATGTCTCCGGCGACGTTTGCGGGCCGCATCAAGACGCCCATGCTGATCATCCACGGCGACTCGGATACGAACACCTTCGTCTCCAATTCGCAGGAGCTCTATACTGCGCTCAGGCACAGGGGCGTCGAGGCGCAGTATGTCAGGTATCCTCGGGAGGGGCACGGCATTCAGGAGCCCAACCACCGGATTGACGAGCTGCAGCGTTGCCTTGACTGGTTCGGGCGGCATCTGTGCGACGGTCTTGAGACTGGGGTTCGGCGTAGCCAGGAGCCGGTACGGACCAGGGGTTTCAAGGTGCAATTGCTGCGTTGCGAGGACTTCGAGCCTGACAGTCCCGGCCCCGGAGGCGCCCGGCTGGTGGAGGTGCAGTTCGCTGCCACGAGCACGGCTCCAATGAAGGAGCCCTGGCGGTTCCGTGCCTCGGCAGGGCTGTTGAGGTTCGGCGATGGCCCGGAGCGCGAGCCGGTCGCTGTCATCATCGACGGCCCGTCGGGCCGGCACCTGCTCAAGGGAACCGACCTCGTGGTTGAGGCGCGTCCGGACCGCGATACAGGGGTCTGCGGCGTGGTGGTGAGCCTGCTATACGAGGCGCCGGAGCACGGCGGACCGTTCGCCTGGCGCCTGCGCGATTTCCCGGCTTTGGCCGGATGCCTGGCGTCGCACCCGGCGCCCCCTCGGGGCGCCTGACCGGGTCGAAGAACCCTGGCAACGGAAGGGGATCGTAAGTGAAAGAACTGGCACAACTAGCGTTGGACACGGCCATGGCTCGCGGCGCCACCTATGCGGACGTCCGCTTCGTGCGTCAGCTACGGCAGGAGATCTCGGCTGAGGACGACAGGCTCCGCTCCTTCAGTGACCTCGAGGATGCCGGCCTCGGGGTCCGCGTTATCGCGGACGGGGCCTGGGGCTTTGCCGGTACCAGCGACCTGACCCGCGAGGGCGCCATGAAGGCGGCGGCCACGGCCGTTGCCATCGCGCAGGCAGGCGCTGCCGCCAACGCTACCCCGGTGCGGCTGGCCCCCGAGCCGCCTGCCCGGAGTTCATTCCGGACCGCTGTGGCAGTCGATCCCTTCGCCGTGCCCGTGCAGGAGAAGGTCGCGCTGCTACAGACCGTGAACGAGCGGCTCCGAAAGCACAGCGGCATCACCAAGGCCGAGGGATTCATGTCCCTGCGCAAGGACGAGCGGCTATTCCTCAGTAGCGAGGGATCGGAACTGGACAGTGCGGTTGTCACGACCGCGGCGGGATACCAGGCCACGGCCGTGGGAGGCGGCGACGCAAAGTCGCGCACCTACTTCCCTCCCCCGCGCACGAGCGGATATGAGAACATCCGGGCCGAGGACCTTCTGGCCAACACGGACCGCGTCGCCGAGCAGGCCCTGGAGCACCTGTCAGCGAATGAGTGCCCTGACGGCATGCTGGACCTGATCCTCGACCCGCAGAACCTGTCGTTGACCATCCATGAGTCCGTCGGCCATGCCACTGAACTGGACCGTGCGCTTGGCTACGAGGAGTCGCTGGCCGGACGGTCGTTCGCAACGCCGGACAAGCTGCGGAACCTGAAGTACGGGTCGGATGTGGTGAACTTCGTCGCCGACAACACCCTGACCGGGGGGCTGGCGACCCACGGCTTCGACGACGACGGCGTGGTCGGGCAGCGCTGGCACATCGTGGAGGACGGCCTCTTCGTCGGATACAGCACCGGCCGCGAGGTCGCCCCGGTCATCGGCTGGGAGCGCAGCGTCGGCGGCTGTCGGGCCGATAGCTGGGCCAGCATCCCCATCGTTCGCATCCCGAACCTCTCCCTGATGCCCGGGCGCGAGCCACTCTCCCTTGAGGAGCTGATCGCCGACACCAAGGATGGCATCTATATCGAGGGGCGCGGCAGCTTCTCCATAGACCAGATGCGCTGCAATTTCCAGTTCGGCGGCGATGCGTTCTGGCGTATCCGCGATGGCAAGCTGGCCGGCATGCTGCGGAATGTCACCTACCAGAGCATCACGCCGCAGTTCTGGAACAGCTGCGACGCCATCTGCGACGAGCGGTACTGGGTTCCTGACGGCGTGCTCAACTGCGGCAAGGGCGACCCCATGCAGATATCGCAGATGACTCACGGCGCGGCTCCAGCACGGTTTCGGGACGTCCGCGTAGGGGCGGCCCGCTAGCCCGGTTCCCTTCCCGAGAACCCGAGGTAGGCGAAGAGCGCAACGGCGGAGCCGGCGGCGAAGAGATACTTCCAAGCCGCCGGCATGGCCGAGTGGGATATGAACGCCTCCACGAAGCCCGCGAAGATGAGCAGCGTGATGGTGCCCAGCACCAGCACGGCCGAGTCGCGCGCAGCGCTTACCACGGCGTCGCGGCGGCGGCGGGCTCCAGGCGCCAGTACGGCCCATCCCAGGCCAAGTCCCGCGCCTCCGGCGATGAAGATCGCCGTCAGCTCCGTTATCCCGTGCGGTAGGATGCCCGGCCAGAAGGTGCCGTGGGCATGGACATGGGTCATCATGCCGGCGAATGCGCCCAGAATGAGGCCATTCTGGAACAGGACGATAACCGTGGGAACTCCGAGCAGCACCCCGGACGCGAAGGCCAGGAACGAGACGCGGATGTTGTTCGCCATAAGCGTTCCGGCGAAGAGGCCCGAGATGGCGTGGGGCGTGGGCTTGCTTACCTGGCCTGCCATCCACTGGTCAAGCGACGAGCGCATGGGGCTGCCGGGCGGGACGAACAGGTCGATGTTACCCCTCGTGGCGCTGACCAGCGCATAGGCCGCCAGGGCGCCCGCCGCAGTTGCCGCGAAGGCGGTCAGAATGAAGCCGACTCGCCGCCGCACTGTGGCCGGGAAATCGCGTTGCACCAGCGTTCGGACCCCTCCCCATTCGCGCGTGGCAGGGGTGTAGAGCAACGCAAACGCCCTCGAAACCAGGGAGTTGAGGTGCACTACCAGGCCAGGCGTCACCGCCTGGGCGCGGGCATGGGCCAGATCGGCGGCAGCACGGCGATATAGCGGCCCGATCTCGCGGACAGAGCCTCGCGTCAGCCCACGAAGCGACCGCCCGGCGCGCTCCGCTTCCGTGAGCAGCTGCTGCAGCCGCTCCCATGTCGCCTTGTGCCCCTCGACAAAGGCGCGCTCATCCATGGCGTGAGGTAACCTGAGCAGAACTCCAAGCCGAGAAGGAACCCATGAGCAGGACCATCAGGCTGACAACTCCCGAAGGCGTGGAAGTGGACTACGAGCTTGCTGGGCTCGGGTCCCGGTCGGCGGCGGCGGCGCTGGACCATCTGATCCAGTTAGGTCTGCTTGTTGTACCCGCCATCGGGGTTCTTGGCATAGCCGGCGCCCTGAACGTACTTGCCGCAGGTCGCCTTTCGGACGCGCCGATCTGGGCTTCTACCGTGGTTGTGGTCTGGTCGTTCCTGGTCTTCTTCGGATACCACGCCTTCTTTGAGGTGGCCTGGGCAGGTCAGTCGCCGGGCAAGCGGCGGCTGGGCTTGCGCGTGATCCGCATGGGCGGCCGCCCGCCGGACGTGCTGACGGCCACGATCCGCAACTTGGTCCGCATGGTCGACCTCATGCCGCCGCTTTACGGCATCGGGGCGCTGTCCCTGCTCTGGACCAAACGCTACCAGCGGCTGGGCGACCTGGCGGCGGGCACCCTCGTGATCAAAGAGCGGGGTCTCGGCGATGCACTGGGCGGTAAGCTACAGCCTGCGGGCCCGGCGGTGGCGGCATACATGGAGGTCCTTCCAGAGCCGTTGGACCTCCAGCATGATGAGTTCTTGGGCTTGTTGCGGTTCACCGAGCGGCGATCTGAGCTTGCCATTGTCGTTCAGGCGCATGTGGCCATGCGCCTATGCCTGCCCGTCCTGCAGCGGCTGGAGCTGGACCTCCCTGTGACCGTGCAGTGGGACTACGCCGACATCGCTGAGGCCATGGCGCGCTGTCACGTGAAGCAGAAGGGGATGATCTAGCCGATCGCAAGAAGGCAGGCTGCCGTGGCGTCGTCGGCAGTCGCCGATGCCGCAACGAGTTCGCGCCACAACGCTCCGGCTACCTCGTCGGCGAAGTTCCTCTCGGCGAATCCGCCGGGGTTCACCAGCACCACTTGCGTTCCTGCCTCTGCCGCGGCCAGGGCGATGCGCAGGTTGGCCACGTTGCCGTGCCCGACGGCGACCTCCGTCACGATCAGGGCGTCGGCCTTCAGGGCAAGCGCCCGGCCTGCGGCCTCGGCGTCGGGGCCGATCGCCGAGAAGGGCTGCTCGGTGGCGTGCTCGATGCCTAGCGCCGCCGCGGTCTCCTGATCGCCGTCCAGCAGGTTAAGCACGCCTGCCGTCACCTCTGCGCCCTGCCTCCAGAGCGCGGATAACGTGGCTGCACCGCTCCCGCCGCCGCAGATGACATGGACCCGTCGGCTCCGCCCGCTCTGCCCACGTGTTCGAGCCTGCGCGGAGACGAGCGGCGTGCCGTAGAAGGGACTTCGAGCCACGAGCATGGAGGCCCCGTAGGCGGCCCCGAGCGTCTCGGGCGTCAGGACCTGCTCCGGCGAACCGTCGGCGGCCAGGGCGCCGCGAACCAAAAGCAGTAAGCGGCTGCATGCGGCGGCGGCGCTGTTGAGGTCATGCATGGCCGCTATGACGAGGGCATTGGCCGACTGCGATACCGCGTGCAGCGTCTCCAGTACCTCGCGCTCGTGGCTGATGTCGAGGTTGGCTGTCGGCTCGTCCAGCACGAGGATGGGCGCCTCCTGTGCCAGCGCTCGCGCGATGAGTATGCGCCGATGCTCGCCGCCGGAGACTGCGTTTGCCCGCCGATCCGCTAGATGCAGGATGTCCATGGCCGCAAGCGCGCGCCGGACGGCCCTGGCGTCCCCGGATGCATCGGAGCGCTTCAGGCTGCGCAGCGCGTGCCTGCCCATCCAGACCACCTCCTCGACCGTGAAGTCGAAGAGCGCCGGTTCAGACTGGGGCACAAACGCCAGTAGGGTGGCAAGCTGAAGCGAGGAGTAGGAGCGTAGCGGCTTGCCCGAAAGCGTCACGGAGCCGGACCGAAGCGGCAACGCCCGCGTGAGAGCGCGCAACAGCGTAGATTTGCCGGCGCCGTTGGGACCGATGAGGCCAACCACCTCGCCGGCAGCGGCCGCAAACGTGACCCCGGATACCACGGGACGAGGCCCATAGCCCGCTGACACGTCTTCTACGTCGATGAGCCGTTCGGCTGTCGGTGCGTTCACTGCGTGTTCCGCCTGAGGCGAGGCGGCTATCCGCCCTCGACCTTGACGAACCGGCGGCTACCTACACGCACCACCGCGCCAAGCAGGTCGGCCACTGCGATCTCCTCGGCTGCGTCGGTCACCTTGCGGTCCTCGATCTGGACGCCGCCCTGCTGCACCAGCCGCCGGGCCTCTCCGGTGCCCGACGCCAGGCCCAGGGCAACCAGCAGGCGACAGACCCAGATGGCGCCCTGCTCCATGGCCTCGGCGGGCAGCGGCTTGGTGGGGATCTCCTGAGGCCTCTGCTTCTCCGAGTAGACGCGCCTGAACTCCTCATCGGCGGCTTCGGCGGCGGCGGCATCGTGGTAGATCGTGACGATCTCGCGGGCCAAGCGGCGCTTAACGTCGCGCGGGTTGGCGGTTCCCTGCTCCGCTCCTGCGACCAACGCCTCGGCTTCGGCGTCGGGCACGTCCGTCGTCAGGATGAAGTAGTCGCGCAGGAGGCGGTCAGGGATCGACATCACTTTGCCGAACATGGTGTTGGCGGGCTCGGTGATGCCGATGTAGTTGCCCAAGGACTTGGACATCTTCTGGACGCCATCAAGGCCCACCAGTAGCGGCATGAAGAGGCCGATCTGCGTATCCTGGCCGTACTGGCCCTGCAGCGCACGGCCCGTCATGATATTGAACATCTGGTCGCTGCCGCCCATCTCCACGTCGCTCTCCAGCACCACGGAGTCGTATGCCTGGCAGAGCGGATACATGAGCTCGTGGAGGCCGATGGTCTGGTTCTCGCGGAAGCGGCGCGCGAAGTCGTCGCGCTCCATGATCTGCGCCACGGTGGTCCGGCCGGCGAGCATGATCACCTCGTGGAAGTTGAGTGTGCCGAGCCATTCGCTATTGAAGCGGACCGAGGTGCGGGAGGCGTCCAGGATGCGGCAGTACTGGTCGGCGTAGGTGCGGGCGTTGGCGTCGACGTCGGCCCGGCTCAACTGCTTGCGCGTCTCGCTCCGGCCCGAGGGGTCGCCGATCATCGCCGTGAAGTCGCCGATCACCACAGTGACCTCGTGGCCCAGGTCCTGGAACTGACGCAGCTTGCGCAGCACGACGGCGCTGCCGAGGTGGATGTCCGGCGCGGTGGGGTCCAGGCCCAGCTTGATGCGCAGGGGCTTGCCGGTCTTCTCGGCCTTCTTCAGCTTCTCGAGCAGACCATCCTCGGGCTTGATGTCTGTGGCGCCGCGCTTGAGGAGCGCGAGTTGCTGGGCGATGTCCATGTGCCGGCAGGACCTCCTGTGGTACCCGGCTATGCCCGCAAGAGGGGCTCCGCCGGGGAGGCAGAGTATAGCAGAGGGGCCAACAGACGGTCAAACGCGGCCCCGTCCGGGCATGGACGGGGCCGCGTCGAGCTCGCTACTGGCTTAGCCGAAGCCTGATCGTGACGATCTGGAATGGCTTGATGTCGAACCGAATGTCGCCGTCGTCCACAGAGAGTTCGACACCCTCGCGCTCCAGCAGGTCAACGAGATGGGCCTGCACAACCGGGAGTGCGGTCGAGAGGGTCACCGGGCCGCGGGCGTTGTATGCCTCGTACAGCCGCACCAGGATCGCGTCCTCGTCTTCGGCCTTCTTGATGGCCTCGATGACGACGCCTTCGCGGCTAACCGCAAAGAATGTCTGCTCAGCGGGCAAGGGGCCTGCCTGGCCTGCGGGAGCCAGGCAGGCGCGCGGCGGACTATTGAGGCGGTAGGCCTCCTCCACCACGCCTCCCCTGCGGAAGTCGCTGTAGTGAGGCACGAGGGCGTAAGTGAAGGTGTGGTGGCCCATGTCGGCTTCAGGGTCCGGCGCCTTGGGCGAGCGGAGCAGCGTCAGGCGCAGCGTGTTGCCGTTGACGTCGTGGCCGTACTTGCTGTCGTTCATCAGCGCCACGCCGTAGTCGCCTTCGCTCAGGTCCACCCACTTCTGGGCAGCGACCTCGAACCGGGCTGTATCCCAGCTCGTGTTGGCGTGCGTCGGCCGCTCCACATGGCCGTACTGGACCTCGAAGGTGGCTCGATGGCTGTTGATCGCCACCGGAAAGGCGGCCTTGAGGAGCTTGTGACTCTCGTGCCAGTCGACTTCGGTGACGAACTCGATGCGGTTGCGGTCACGGGCCAGGCGCACAGTCTGCGTGATGACCGACTGCCCGAAGCTCCGCGTGAACCGCAGCGCGCCGCGCACGGGGCCGTCCTCGAGCACCTCGACGCTGTCAAGCTCCGTGATGACCCGGCCCTTCTCCTGGTAGAACGGGTCGATATCCCAGGCGTCCCAGAAGAGCGGGCGATCATCGAAGAGCTGGAGCTGGTTGCCCGTTGCGCCCGGCTCCATCACCTCGCGGTCGTGCAGGCGGTCGTAGATGCGGGCGATCTGCCCGTCAGCGCTGAACTCCACGCGGAGGAATCCGTTGTCCAGTGTCTCCGGCGTGGCCGTGATGGTGTTGACCTCATCATACGCATTGGCGCGCAGATGGTAGACGGTGTAGCCCTGCCCCTCCTCGCCCGAGTGGTCTGAGAAGAGCGCCACCGGTGTGCCTCCCTCGACGGTCAGTTGCACGGGGCCGACGCAGACATCGCCGCGCCAGGCTGTGGCGGCATTCCACTCCTTCGGCACAGGCACAGTGACGGGCTCGCCCATGGCGCGGTGGCCGTAGTTGCGCACCACAAGCGCCGGCGCGCCTTCGCCGGTAGTGTCGACCGATGCGGCCAGCGACTGAAGCGCGGCATCCGCAATGGGCGCCACCGTGTCATGCACGGCTTGGTAATCGCGGTCCGAGTCCTCGTAGACCTCTCGAACCGAGGAGCCGGGGATGATGTCGTGGAACTGGTTGGTCAGCACGGTCTTCCATGCGCGCTCCAGGGCGTGCGCCGGATAGGCCGACAGCCCGCGCGGGTCCACCGCGGCCAGGAACTCGGCGTCGCGGAGCATGAACTCGCACTTGCGGTTCCACCACTTGTTGCGCGCCTGGGTGGTGTAGGTGCCGCGGTGCAGTTCGAGGTAGAGCTCCCCTACCCAGACCGGCACGTCCTTGGCCTCGGACATGGCCTTCTCGAAGAAGTCGCAGGCCCTCTCCAACTGGACCCGCGGCAACCCCTCGGTGTTGCCCAGCCGGGCCGCGTTCTCCAGCATCTCGACCGTTGGGCCGCCGCCGCCATCGCCGAACCCGAACACGTAGAGCGAGCGAGACGAGCGGTCGTGGTCGCGGAAGTTGCGCACGTTGAACGCGAGTTCCCTCGGGCTCATGTCGCCGTTGTAGGTGTCGGCCGGCGGGAAGTGCGTGAAGATGCGCGTGCCGTCGATTCCCTGCCAGTAGAAGGTGTGGTGCGGGAACTTGTTGGTCTGGTTCCAGCTGATCTTCTGGGTCAGGAAGCGGTCGACACCGGCCGTCTGCAGGATCTGCGGCAGGCTGGCGGCATACCCGAAGACATCCGGCAGCCAGAGGTCGCGGGTCTCAACGCCCAGTTCCTGCATGAAGAACCGCTTGCCGTAGAGCACCTGGCGCACCAGCGACTCGCCGCCGGTGATGTTGCAGTCGGCCTCGACCCACATCGATCCGGCCACTTCCCACTGGCCCGTGGCGATCTTTGCCTTGATCCGCTCGAAGAGCTTCGGCGCCATCTCCTGGATCCACTCGTACTGCTGCGCCTGCGAGCAGACGAACTTGTAGTCCGGGTAGACGTCCATCAGGCGGGTGGCAGTGGCGAACGTGTGGATGCACTTCTGCCGTGTGCGCTCCAGCGGCCAGAGCCAGGCGGTGTCGATATGGGCATGGCCTACCGCGCTGATGTCGTGGGCCGTGGCCGTGGCGGGAGCCGACAGCAGGGCGGCCAACCCGGCGCGGCATCGGGAGACCGACTCGGCATCCCCCGGCACGAACTGGTTCACCACCTCGTTGAGGCCGTAGAGCAGGGCGCCGCGGCGCGGGCTGGTGTCGGGCATCTCGTGAAGCAGGCCCAGGCAGACCTTCACATCGCGGTGGAGGCCCCACAACTCGGGATCGATCCGTGCCAGTTCGGCGCATCGGAACGTGAACGGCGTGGCCGAGGGCTCTACGGGGGCGCCATCGCAACTCACGTTCGGGTTCATGCCCGTGGCCTGGATGGTCAGCGACACCTCGGCGCCAGCCTCTGCCGCGGACGAGATCAGGAAATCTGCGTGGTTGCCGTCGATGCCCTGCAAGGGGTCATCGCCATCCCACAGGATCGACTCGGCGCCGCAGTCGATGCGCGCGAGGACAGTGCCTCCGGCCCACGCGCCGGGAACTGAGCCGCTGAGGCGGAACCATGCGTCCGACCAGACGGGCCCCCAGGCGAAGCCGGAGGTCACCGGAGCGTAATCGAGCTTGGCGGCATCGGCCGGTGCGATCCCCTTGGCAGGGCGGGCAACTTCGGCGCGGAGGGGCATGGGATCCTGCCAGAGCAGGGGCGTCAGTTCGTTGCGGAGGAAACGGTCGATCCGGGCGATGGTCAGGCCGGGGTGCTTCTGCATTGCGGTGCCTTTCGAGTGGTCTGTGTTCAGCCGGGCGGCGCCGCAGGGGCGCCCGCCCTTACGCATCGATGCGAACGCCGCTATCCACCGAAACGATGAATGGAATTCCGCCCTGACGACGAATGGCCTCGGCCACCTCGTCCTGGCGGCCCGGCGCGTAGGCGAACATACATCCGCCGCCTCCCGACCCGTTCACCTTGCCGCCGAGCGCTCCGGCCTCCATGGAGGCGTCGAGCATCCGCTCGATCTTGTCGGTCGAGAGGTTGAGGCCGTCGCGGAGTTGCTCGTGGTGGGCATAGAGGAGCGGTCCAAGCTCAGTCAGGTCGCCTGCTTGCATGGAAGCCTCGGCCGTGCGGGTCAGTTCGCGGTTCACCAGGTTGGCCCGAACCCGCCGGGCTAGGAGCGGCTCCAGAGCAGCCACATGCCGCTCTGCCTCCGCCAGCGGCGTTTCGCTCAGGCTGAAGCCCGGCAGGCCCTGCTGGATGCGCCGAACGCCCTCGGCCACGTCTGCTCGCCGTGAGCGGAGCATCTCAACGGTGGCCTTGGGCTGCTGAGAGTGGCCAAGCACGAGGCCGTCCAGATGCACGTCCCACTGCTTGGCCCCATAGGGCGCCACCGTATCGATGCTCAGCACGCCGCCCATGCCCGCGCAGTAGTGGTCCATCATGCCGCCGGGCTCGCGAAATTCCGCCACCTCAGCCTGATGCCCCAGTCGGGCCAGGTCCTCGCCGGTGTATTCGCCGAATCGGTTTGCCATGGCAAGCAGGTAGCCTAGCCACATCACGACCATGGCAGAGGAACTGCTGACCCCTGCATTGATCGGGATGGTGCTGCGCATCTCGAGGTCGCCGCCGCACTCCCACTGGACGCCCATGCGGCGCAGGACATTGATGCACGATCGCAGGTAGTCGCGGCCCACCACATAGGATTGGTTGGTACTGAGGTCGAGGTCGACGGCCTGATCGATGTCCGGCATTCGAAGCCGGACCATGGAGCCGCCGGCCAACTCGCCCTTGATGGCGATTCGGAGGTTCACTGCGGCCGCCATCACGGGCAGGCCGAGGTAGTCCTGGTGCTCACCGAAGAGGCAGATGCGGCCAGGCGCACTGACACCTAGAGCTTTCATGCGCCCATTATGGCATAGGGGAACGGCCGCGCTCTCCGGTACAAATACGCTCTTGCGGTCCTGCGCCGACCGTGCTATGATTGAGTGAGCGTAGAGCGGCGCTCACCGGTTATCGAACGTCTGCCTGAGCCACGAATGGCTGGGCCACCGCACTGCGCTAAGGAGGATCGGCGGCATGCCAGACCCGAACCCGCACTTGCTTCGCGCCATTCAGCTCAAGCAAGATGGGCAGTACGAGCCTGCCATGGACGAGATCAGGCTAGCCCTGCAGGACACGCCGGACTGCCCGGAGGCGCTCCACCAGATGGGGCTCATCCAGGGCTTCACCGGCGAGTTCGATGAGTCAATCGCGACGCTTGCTCGTGCGGTCCAGGGCGACCCGCGAAGTATCCAGTGCCGCCTCGACCTTGCCCTGTCGTACAGCATGCTCGGCATGGTTGACGAGGCCAAGCAGGAGTTCAACGGCGTGTTGCTGCTCGATCCAGGCAACGACGCAGCCACCAAGAACCTCGCCTTCTTTGATTGATTCGCCACCCCATCGACGACTAAACGGGGCCCTCTTGGCCGCGTGCGCCCTCTACGCGGCACTGGCCTTCGTCTACCTCCTGCCTGCGATGTCGGGTGGGCGTGTGTTGCTGCCCTGGGGCCTTGCCGCTCGGTTCGAGCCGTGGGCCTCCGAGAACCCCGATGTGAAGCCTGAGCCGTGGGACCCGCTGGTTTACGACGGCATCGGTCAGTTCTACCCGTGGCGCGCTTACGGGTTTGGGCAGATGCGGCAGGGCCGGATCGCGCTCTGGAACCCATACCAGATGTGCGGGCAGCCGTTCCTGGCCAACGGGCAGTCAGCCCTTCTCTATCCGGGCAACGCCCCCTTCTGGTTCATGCCGACCGCGAAGGCCTTCGCCGTCACAGCGTGGCTGCACCTCGCGCTGGCCGGCCTCTTCACCTTTGGGTTGCTCCGCAGGTTGGGAGCTTCGACCGGGGCATCGGTGGCGGCGGGAATTGTGTTCGCATTCTCGAACTGGCAGGCCGCCTGGCTGCACCTGCCAACGTTCCTCTGCACTTCGGCCTGGATGCCCGCGGCGATGTGGGCATCGGTCAGCCTCATGCGCGATCGGTCTCGGTCCGCCTGGCTCGGGTTGGCTGTGGCGCTTACCATGGCGTTGCTGGCCGGGCATCTTCAGGTCGCGGTCTACGTGGCGATAGCGGCTGCAGCGGCGGCACTCTATGCTGCTTGGGGAATGGCGAAGCGGAGGGCCATCGGCAGGCTTGGCCTGGCGGCTACGGCCTTGGCGCTGGCCGCGCTGGTCGCTTCGCCCCAGGTGTCGGCCACGCTGGACCTCGCGCGCCGGTCTCACCGATCAGGCGGGGCCACCGCGGCAGGCTACGCCTCATACACCGCCTATGCCGTTGCGCCGGCCGGGCTCATGGGCCTCATCGCGCCGGGCCATGCAGGAGCGCCCACCGACCTGGAGCGACCATACGTAGGTGTTACACGGGGCAGGATGCTCTTCAACTACGCCGAAGGCGCATGCTACGTCGGCCTGCTCGCGTTGCTTCTGGGCGGCATCGGTCTCGCGGCCGGGCGCGGGCGGTTCTTGGGGCTCCTGGGCGGGCTGGCCTGGGCGGTTGCCCTTGGCACGCCGGTGGCCGCCGCACTCTACTTTGGCGTGCCCGGCTTCTCCGGGTCCGGCTCCCCTGGGCGCATCCTTGTGATCTGGTCTCTGGCTGCGGCAGGCCTGGTCGCCGCAGGCATCGACTCTGCGGCTCGCGGGATCGCCCCCAAGCGGTTGGCCGCAGGACTGGCCGGCGTCGTGGTCCTGGCGGCTGTATCGTTCTACGCCTCGTGGCGCGTGGCCGGCGAGATGCAGACATCGGTAAACTGGGGGCAGGCGCCAGCTATGGCGGCGTTGGCCGCTATCGGGCTCGGCGCGCTGCTTGCCGGAAAGCGCCTCTCGGTGGGCCTGCGCCAGTCCGTTATTTGCGCTGTCCTTGCTACCGACCTTCTCGCCGCCGGTATGCCGCTCTACCACACCGCGCCTGAGGATGCGGTCTATTCGGCGTCTCAGACAGTCGAGGCCATCAAGGCGCATGCCGGGCACGGCAGGGCGGCGGCCCTCAACGCATCATGGTCCTTTGCCGGCCCCAGCGCCGTGCTACCGCCCAATGCCGCCATGGTCTACGAGTTCCGCGACGTCCAGGGCTACGACTCGCTGATGCCGGCCGCCGTTAAGCGCACGCTGACCGACGCGGCCGGCGCCGACCCGAGCCCGCCTGAGGTCGGCAACATGGTCTTCCTGCGGCGCGAGGCGGCTCCGGTCGCCGCGAACCTGGGCGTCGCCCTGTTGTTGACCCGCACCGACGAGCCCTTGCCGACAGAGTCTGAGGAACGGCCCCTAGCCCTTGGCGCCCTGGTCGGCACGTCGGTAGCGGGCGGGGGGCGGTGTTTGGTCCAAGGTCTCGATGGTGCGCCCCACGGCGACGTCACGTGGCTGGCGGACACACCCTCCCACGTGGCGGTCGATGTTCGGTTGGCGGGCCCCGCGACGCTCGCCCTCCACGATACGCCCTACCCCGGCTGGAAGTGCACCGTAGACGGAGCGCCGGCGACCTGGAGCCCAGCCGGGCTGTCGCGCACCGTGGCGCTTCCGGGAGGTCCCCATCGCGTGGCCTACCGGTTCCTGCCAGAGCTCTTCCAGGTAACCCTCTACCTGGGCCTGCTGGGCGTCGGCCTGCTGGGCGGTGTGGCGGCGGCCGGCGTCATCGGAGGCGGATTACGCGCTCCTCGGTCCTGAGCTGCTTATCCCTGAGCAGGTCATGCACCGTGGCGCACAGCCACCGCTCTTTGTCGACCGTGAAGTCCACCCGCAGCCGCGCCTGGGGCCCCTGCCCCGGCGGAGCCAGGCGTAACGCGTCCCCCTCGTTCAGCGTATAGACGCACTCCGCCTCCTCGTCAGCAGTCGGAAGCCAGTAGTCCGCCCCGTTGGTCCGTCGCCGCCACGCGATGCCCAGCCGCCCGGCATATCCCACCTCGCAGACCGGCAGGCTGAAGAGCTGCTGCCGCGGCGCCACCGAGTAGTACCGCGTCTGGTAGCCCACCGGTGTGGGATAGGGCGTTCCTCGACGGATAAGCAACTCGTACTCGGCCTTCTGCTCCGTATCCGAGAAGACGCGGATGGCGTAGTCGTGGTGGATGATCTGGTCGACGTAGAAGCCGGCCCCATAGATGGCGGCTCCCTTTGCCACGGCCTCGAAGGGTTCCCAGTAGTGGACGCGCGAGGCGCCCATGAGCCGCTCCATGGTTTCGCGAACGCCGGGCAGGAGGGTCGATCCGCCCACGAGCAGGACGGCCTCCAGGTCGGCCACCGAGATGCGATGCCGGGCGTCCTCCAGTGTGGCCGTCACGAGTTGCTCAATGGAACGGTAGAGGCCTCGCTCCTCCAGCACGGCTAGGAAGTCGCGCCGCGAAATGGAGATTGGATCAATGCCGGGCAGGCGGGCCACCGTCTCATCGGTGGTTAGGACCTTTCCCGAGAGCTCCTTCTTCATCAGCTCTGCCATGGTCATGACGGTGGGGCGTAGCCGCTCCGCAGCCGCACCGAGGCGGGCCGTTACCATCTCCGTGACCCAGCCATCGACCGTCTCGCCGCCCAAATCCATGCCCCTCGCCGCCACCACCTCGGCCTTGCGGTGCCCCGACGACTGCGCGAGGGCCGTGCGAACGATGGCGATGTCCAGCGTGCCGCCGCCGAAGTCGACCACCATGAGGAAGCGCTCCTCGCTGAGGTCGACGCCATAGCCGAGGGCTGCGGCTACGGGCTCGTCCAAGGTGCGGAAGCGCTGCACCCCAAGCTTGCGGGCGATGCTACTGAGCTCCATGCGATAGGGCTCGAAGCTCTCGACCGGCACGGTGACCGTGAGGTCGTTTACAAGGCCTTCGCGTCGGATCCATGAGATCAGCCTGCGCGGTAGGTTCCAGGCCGGGATGGAGTGCGCCGTCAGCGAGCGCTCCTGCTCCGATGCCCTGGCCAACAGCTCCCGCATGAAGACCTGCGCGCACTGGCGGGCGGTGATGGCTTCACCCGACGCCTCGGCGACTTGCCGCCGGCTGTCGCGAGCCAGTACGCGCTTGAAGGAGCGGGCGAGTGGCGTGAACCGACCGGCGAACGCGGCGGCAAGCAACTCCTGGGCAGCCTTGGCCTCCATGCCGATGTACCCGCGGTTGGCGTCCTCAAAGCAGACGACCGTAGGGATGAGCGGCGTATGCCATGCCGGCTCGTACTCGCATAGCGGCTCGATCGCAACGGTCTCGGCATGGGTACCCGCCCACCGCGCAACGAGCGTGTTTGTTGTGCCAAGGTCAACGGACCAGTGTGTTTGCATGTGCCTCTTCCGGCAGACTATTTCGACCTCGGCGTCTCCGATTCCTTGGCCGGCAACCGGCCCGACAGCCCTGTTTCGGTGCGTCAACGTCGGTTCCAGGGGGCCTGATTGCCCAATCCGGCCCAAACGACCCTCGAAACGGGCCTCATCCACTTGCAGTCCGGCGGTCTTTCCTCTATAATGGGCACTGGCTTCTCCATTACCCATGCAAGGGGGTGTCTCACTGATGGTGGGTAGAAAGGACTGCACGATGCGCAGGCACGTACGAGCGCCGGGCATCCTGCTGTCCGGAGCTGTTCTCCTCGCGGCCTCATTGATCCCGACCACAGCGTTGGCGGGACAGGGCCGAAAGGGCGAGGTCGTTTCGCCCGGATCCAGGCCGTTCACCGACACCTGGGAGAGGATGATTCTCCGCGACAAGCAGATGGGGCGCGAGATTCAGGCGGGCAATATGTCCGCTCCGACGCCGGTTCAGCACATGCCGTCTAGTCAAGGCGCCGTGAGCCGAGCCTCAACCAGCGATAGCGCCGAGTACTACATCACACCTGCCTATGCGGGTCCGGCTAGCAAGACGCCCACGCCGCGGAACCCGCAGGCGCTCGGCGCGAGCTTCGCCGGAGTGAACCTGCAGAACCAGATTGATGCCGGTTGGCCGAACTATCCGCCGGATACCGCCGGCGCCATCGGCCCGGACCACTTCGTCCAGGCGACCAACGGGTCCGCCGTGGTCTTTGACCGCGCCGGCACCCCGCTGGCCCATGTCAGCCTGGCTTCCTTCTTCGCGACAGGGGCCTACCCGCGCGGCGGGGCCAAGCAGCCCAAGATCATCTATGATCGCCGTTCCGGCAAGTGGTTCGCGTCGATCCTTGAGGGCGCCGCGACGGAGAACCAGATCATCCTGGCCGTCTCCCGCACCACGAACCCGTTCGGCACCTGGGACAAGTACGTCCTGAACACCGCGACGGTGGGCGCTCGCACCGACGCCAACGCCCTGGGCGTTGATGACAACGGCGTCTACTTTGCGCACAACATTGTCGGCGCCTCCACCACCGCTACGATCGCGGTCACTCGGAAGGCGACGCTGGTCGCCGCCTCGCCGAGCCTTGGCCCCCTCTACCGGTGGACCGGCATCACGGACATGAACGCGCCGCAGCCCATCTTCAACATGAGCGGCGTCGCGACCGATGCGCCGATGTTCTTCTTCGCATCGCACCCGACGGCTCTGACCGGCCTGTACTACAGGTTCTTCGTCTGGCCGACCACGGGCATCCCGACACTGCCCGTGACCGCCGTCCTGCCGACTGCCGCCTATGCGGCTCCGGTATCGGCCCCGGCGTTGGGTAGCACCACCAACATTGACACGGGCGATGACCGCTTCTCGGTCGCTCAAGCCCGCAGCAGCGTGGCCTGGCTTGCCCACAATGTCGGCGTAAACTCCACTGGCGGAGCCACCGGCGCGGACCGCACCGGCGTGGAGTGGATCGCCGTCAACATCGGCACCATCGTCCCGTCGATCGCCCAGCGCGGCCGCGTTTTCGACAACGCCGCCCAGACACCGCGCTCGTACTACTATCCCAGCATCAGCGTGAACGGCCAACTCCATGTCGCCATGGGCTTCTCCGGTAGCAAGGCTGATGAGTGGGTAGGCGCCTATACCTGCGGTCGTTGGAGTAGCGATGCCGCCAACACCATGCAGGCCGTGTCGCAGATCAAGGCCGGCGAGGCCGACTACAACCTCCTCGTCAGCGGCAAGAACCGCTGGGGCGGTTCCAGCGCCACCAGCCTTGACCCGAACGACAACATCACCCTCTGGACCGTCCAGGAGTATGCTGCGAAGTCGGCGGCCAACCCCGTCAACATCTGGGGCACCTGGATCGCCGCCCTTCTGGCTCCGGCTCCGACCATCAACAACCCGGCTGCAAGCGCAGTGCAGGGCGTGGTCGGCGTGACATTCAATGTCACCGGCGCCAACTTCTACGATGGCGGCGCTGCCTATCGCAACCGCATCAACATCACCGTCTCCGGCGATGGTATCAGCAACAAGACCATCACCTACGTCAACACCACAACCGCTACGGTAAAGTTCGACCTCGCCACCACGGCCACCATCGGCCCGCGCGACGTCACCTTCACCAATCCCGATGGCCAGTCGGCCACCGTCGTTGGCGGATTCACGGTTATTCGAGCGATCCCGACCCACATCGAGGTGGACAACAAGAGTTCGCAGATCGGCCTGGCTGTGCCCCTCACTGCCAAGCTGGTAAACGATGACACCTCCGCCGGTATTGCCGGCAAGACGCTCTCCTTCAAGGTGAGCGGCACCGCCGCCGGTTCCGGCACCACCGATGCTTCCGGTATCGCCACGGTGAGCTACATCGTGCCCGAGCTGACCGGCATCGGCGACCGGACGATCGACGCGGCTTTCCTGTTCGACGGCACCAACGCCGCCAGCACAGGATCAGGCACGCTGACCGTCCTTCAGACGCCCACCAAGATCTATGCGCCGGATCGCACCGGCGTCATCGGCGCTGTCACCGCCCTGAAGGCCTACCTCTTCCGGACGACCGACAATGGCGCCATCGCAGGCCGCACCCTCACCTTCACGGTGGACGGCTCGGCCGCAGGATCCGGCACGACCATCGCGTCCGGTGAGGCTACCGCCAACTACGCCGTGCCTGAGGGCGTCGGCGCCGGCGTGCGCCCAATCGGCGTTGCCTTCGCCGGCGACGCAACGTACAACAGCAGCACCGGCTCCGCCAAGCTCACTGTGGGCAAGGCGAACACCACGCTGTTCGGTTTCGACCGCACCACGACCCCGGGCGGCAATGCCGACCTGAAGGCCTACCTGCGCCGCACCACCGACCTCGCCTACCTCGCCGGCCGGACCGTTAACTACAAGGTTAACGGAACCGCGGTGGGTTCGGCTGTTACCAACGGCGCCGGACTGGCCTCCTATATCTACACCGTCACTCAGGGTCCCGGCCAGTACGAGGCCAAGTACGAGTTTGACGGCGACGTGGCGTACAACGCCGGTACCGGCGCCAACACCCTGACCGTGACCGACACGACTGCCCTGGCAGTTGCCAACGTCTCCGGCCAGATCGGCGCCACCGTCACCCTCTCCGCTACCCTGACCCGCAACTATGACGCCGGCGTACTGGCAGGCAAGACCGTCACCTTCACGGTTGATGGCACTGCTGCCGGATCGGGCGCCACCGATGCGGCCGGCGTAGCCACTTCGTCCTACGTCATCCCGGCCGGCTTCGTGGGCGACAAGCCCATCGGCGGCGCCTTCGCGGGGGATGTTGTCTACGCTGCATCGAGCGGCGCCGGCACCCTCACCATCCAGAAGGCGGACACCACCGTTGCCGTCCCCGACGTCACTGGTAAGGTCGCTGCGACGGTCGCCTTGACGGCTACCGTGACCCGAAACAGCGACGGCGCTCCGCTCGGCGGCAAGAGCGTGGCGTTTGACCTGAGCGGCACAGGCGTCGGCTCCAGCGACACCAACGCATCCGGCGTCGCCAGCGTCGACTATGTTCTTCCTGAGCCGCCCGGCGCGTCCACGATCAACGCTGCATTCGCCGGCGACGGCGAGTACAACGCCAGTGCAGGCTCCGGCACCCTTACGGTCAACAAGGCCGACACTGCTCTCACAGTGAGCAGCCCCGCCGGCGTGGCCGGTACGTCGGTGGACATCACCGGTAACCTGACCCGTACCACGGACGGCGCCGACCTGTCCGGCAAGACCATCAACGTGACCGTCCACGGCACCGCCGTCGGCTCTGCCGTCACGGATGGTGGGGGCGACTACACCCTCACCTATGCCATTCCCGCCACGGCGATGGCCGGTGCGCATCCCATCGGCGCCGAGTTCGCGGGTGATGTGAGCTACGAGGCCACCACGGCCAGCGGCACGCTCACCGTCACCGTTAACACCACCCTCGTGGTTGCCGCCGCCTCCGGAACCCCCGGTGGCGCCGCTGCCGCGATCTCTGTAACTCTTACCCGCAACAACGACGGAGCCGGGCTCAGCGGCAAGTCGGTCACCTTCAAGGTCGCCGGCACGGCCATTGCTGCCGGAACCACGGACGCTGCGGGCGTCGCAACCTCCTCGGCGGCGACCGGTGATACGGCTGCCACGTTCGAGATCGAGGCCAAGTTCGCAGGCGATGCCGAGTACCTGGAGAGCACGGGCACCGGCACACTGACGGTCGTTCCCGCGGCAACCTCGGTCTACGCTCCGGATCGCACCGGCCACGCCACGGAGACCGTGCTCCTGCGCGGTTACCTGAAGCGGACGACCGACAGCGGCTGGCTCACCGGCAAGACGCTCACCTTCAAGGTGGACGGCACCGTTGCCGGCACCGGCACGACGTCGGGCGCCTCGGGCGCCAGCTACACCTGGACCATTCCTGGTGTTGCGGGCATCCGCACCATCACCGCGGAGTTCGCGGGTGACGTCGGCTACAACGCGAGCACCGGCTCGGGCAAGCTGACGGTTACCGGCGGCACCGCCACCAAGGTCTACGTGGTCGACCGTACCGCCAAGATCGCCACTTACACGGTGCTCAAGGCCTACCTCTACCGCATGGACAACTCGCCGGTATCCGGCAAGACCATGAGCCTGTCCGTCGACAGCACCCTGATCGGTACTGACGTAACTCGACCCGCCGGTTACGTCCAACTCGGTTACACGGTCCCCGAAGGCTCCGGCCCCGGCGTCCGCGTGATCAGTAGCGCATGGGCCGGGGATGGCGGCTACAACGCCTCCAGCAACACCGGCACACTGACCGTCCAGAAGGCCCCGTCGTACCTGTACGCTTACCCGCGGACCGGTCGCCAGGGCGTCACCGTGACGCTGATGAGCTACCTCCGGCGGCTTCCCGACTACGCCAAGCTCGGCGGCAAGACCATCGACTACACGCTCGACGGTTCTGCCATCGGTAGCGCAGTCACCGGCGCCGACGGTATTGCCAACCTCTCGTACGCCATTCCTGCGGCACTGCCCATCGTCAACCATACCATCGGGACCGCGTTCGCTGGAGACATCTCCTACGACGCGTCGTCCGCGACCGGTATCTTGAAGATGATCCCGTAGGACTTGCCAACTCGGAGGCGTCGCTTCGGCTCCGCCTCCATTCTCCGTACTAGGAGACAGCCCTTCCCGGTAACGGGAGGGGCTGTTCCTTCAGGTAAACAGCATGCCCAGGATCGAGCTGGTTCGCGACGTAGCCGCGCCGCCGCAGCGGGTGTATGAGATCGCCCGCAAGGTTGAGGACTTCCCCACCTTCATGGAAGACCTGCAATCAATCACCATCCTGGAGACAAGCGCGGACGGGCAGACGACGCTCAGCGAGTGGGTTGGTCTGATCCGCGACTTTAGGATGACGATCAAGTGGGTGCAGGAAGATGCCTGGGACGCTCAGCAGCTGACCGACACGTTCCGCATGGTCCGCGGCGACATGGACGCCATGTCGGGCGAGTGGCGTTTCGAGCCTGTCGGCGCTGGCACGCGGTTCGTTTCAGTTCTGGAGTACGAGTACAACGTGCCGCTAATCGGCCCCATGATCAAGGCGCTCATACGCAAGAAGATGGAGGGGAACTTAGCGGCCCAGATGCAGGCAATCAAGGAGAGGGCCGAGCAGCCTGCGTGACGGGAGCGGCCGTCAGACGGCGGCAGTTGGGCTGACGGTCGTCTCCGGAACGGCGGCGGCGTGGTTGGCTTGCCGGGCCCAGGCGAAGAGCAGGTCTGACAGACGGTTCAGGTACTGCGCCACTGCGGGGCTCAGTTCGCCGGCCCGGATCAGTCCGGCCAGGGCACGCTCGGCGCGACGACACACCGTCCTGGCCACGTGCAGCCAGCAGGCCGTCGGCGACCCTCCAGGGACGATGAAGGCCGTCAGCGGCGGTAGGGCACTCCAGGACTCGTCGATCTGCGCTTCCAGGGCGGTGACCCATGTGTCCGGCACACGACAGGCGCGATTCGCGGCCGCGGCGGTAGTCGCCACGTCCGAGCCGACTACGAAGAGCTGCTTCTGGATGGCGAGGATCGACACTGCGAGCCCGCCGCTTCCCTCTGCGTCACGGGCCAAGCCCAGTATGGCGTTCAGTTCGTCAATGTCGCCGCATGCGGACACTCGCGGGTCGTCCTTGGGGACGCGCTCGCCCGAGTAGAGGCCCGTGGAGCCTTCATCGCCCGACCGCGTGTAGATGCTATCGGCCATGGTCGTGGTCCTGTCCGGTAAGCAAAGGGCGCAGCCCGGTTGGCTGCGCCCAGGTTGAAGCCGTACCGCCGCGTGTGCTACTTGCCGTGAGCCGCCGCGTTGCGCTGGATGAACGCTTCCCACTGCGCCGGCACGTCGCTGTCGGCGTAGATGGCGTTCACGGGGCACTCCGGCTCGCACAGGCCGCAGTCTATGCACTCGTCGGGGTTGATGAACAGCATATCAAACGAGTTGCCGTCGGCATCGGTGTAGACCTTGTCGGCAAAGCAGTCCACAGGGCAGACGCCGACGCACGCCTTGTCCTTTACGCCGATACAGGGCTCACACACCACGTAGGCCATAGCCATTCTCCTTGTTCCAGACGGTCTTTGGATCACTGAGGCCGAGAGGCCCTCTGCTTCTCGGAAGCATACCCGCTCACCCGCCCAAGTGGAACCCCTATGGCGCGCCTCGGTACTCGAGCGCTTTGGTGCGCAGGCGTCGGATCTCAATTCCGAGCCGCTCCCGGGCAGCCTCAAGGCCCGGACGGCCGCTGAGCCCACCAGAGAGCTCCTCCCAGGGGATCGCCTCGCCGTAGACGATCACCAGTCTGGTCGAAGTGCGCACGAAGCGAAAAGAGCGAGGCGGCACGACGCTGTCCGTGCCCGCGATACCCACCGGCAGGACGGCGCAGCCCGAGCGCTGCGCCAGCATCAGGACGCCGCCCTGCAAGGGCTGCAGGGCTCCGTCGGCGCTTTCATGGCCCTCGGGGACTGCCACGAGCGCCTCGCCGGCCTTCAGCACTCCCAGGGCACGCCTCATGGCCCCGAGGTCCGGCGAGTCCTGCTTGATAGGGAAGGCGCCCATGGCGGTGCAGAGCCGTCCAAGAAACCGGATCGTGAAGAGCTCGTCGGTGGCCAGGTACTTGCAGCGCCGGGGAATGGTCACCGCCACCAGCGCAGGGTCGGCGTGGCTAATGTGGTTGGGTGCTACGATCAACGCCCCTGTTCTCGGCGGATTGTGCTCAAAGATGCGCCGATAGCCGCCAAGCGCCTTGAGGATCAGCCGGATACCGCCAAGCACGATAGCGTTCAGCAACCACTTGCCCACGGGACTCCCTCCGTTCAGTGTCTGCTTCATGATACGCCGTGCAGGGGCATGACGTATGGGTCGTGTGGCCCACTTTTCGTGCGTGGGTTTGCTTGCATGGCCGCTCGGCGGGCAGGTTCGCGAGGCGACGGCGGCGAATATAGGGAGTGCGCTACAAACTGCGGCTGACGCCCCCCGGCTGACGCCCTTAGGAGGACATAGATGTCGTTGGACCAACGTTGCGTGGATGCGATTCGCGTGCTCTCCATCGACGCGATCCAGAAAGCCAACTCCGGTCATCCGGGCCTGCCCCTCGGCGCGGCCCCCATGGCCTATGCGCTCTGGGCGCGCCACCTGAAGCATGACCCGTCCGATCCCACCTGGCCTGACCGCGACCGCTTCGTGTTGTCGGGCGGCCACGGCTCAATGCTGCTGTATAGCCTGCTGCACCTCGCCGGCTATGACCTTTCCCTGGATGACCTGAGGGCTTTCCGCCAGCGGGGCAGCAAGACGCCGGGCCATCCCGAGTATGGCATCACGCCGGGCGTCGAGACCACCACGGGACCGCTGGGCCAGGGCTTCGCCACTGCCGTCGGCATGGCCATGGCTGAGGCCCATCTCGCCGCCACGAACAACGCGCCGGGCCGCGCCATCGTCGATCACTTCACGTATGTCCTCGCATCCGACGGCGACATGATGGAAGGCGTGGCTTCCGAGGCCGCCTCCCTGGCGGGTCACCTCTGCCTGGGCAAGCTCATCTGCGTGTACGACAGCAACGACATCTCGCTGGCGGGCGCCTCGGACCTCTGCTTTACCGAGGATGTCGGCAAGCGCTTCCAGGCCTACGGCTGGGACGTGGCGACGGTGGCCGACGGAAATGACGTCGACGCCATTGATGCCGCCATCGCCGCGGCCAAGAAGGTGTCCGACAAGCCTTCGCTGGTGATCGTTAAGACCATCATCGGCTTCGGCTCGCCGAACAAGGCTAACAGCTGCGAATCGCATGGTAGCCCGCTGGGCAAGGATGAGGTTGCAGCCACCAAGCGGAACCTGGGCTGGGCCGACGATGCCGACTTCATGGTGCCCGCTGACGTGGCGGCGCACTTCGCTGCCACGGCAGACGCCGGCCGCGCCGCGCACGCCACGTGGAACGCTTCACTCGCCGCTTGGCGGGCCGTCGACGCCGGGGCCGCCCGGTGCTTCATGCAGGGCATCGATATGGAGCTCCCCGCCGGTTGGGACGCTGAAGTGCCCGTGTTCGGCGTTGCCGACGCCATGGCGACCCGGGCGTCGTCCGGCAAGGTACTCAACGCCATTGCGAAGCGGCTCCCCTACCTCGCCGGCGGCTCCGCAGACCTTAACCCCTCGACCAACACCGCGCTGAAGGGGATGGGCGACTTCGAGGGCTCCAAGTGTACCGCGCCCGTTGAAGGCGCCGTGGGGCCGACCTGGTCGTACGCGGGGCGCAACCAGCACTTCGGCGTTCGCGAGTTCGCCATGGCCGCCGCAGCCAACGGCATGGCCCTCCACGGCGGCATCCGGCCCTTCGTGGCGACGTTCTTCAACTTCTACGACTACCTGAAGCCGGCCCTCCGGCTGTCGGCGCTCATGGACCTGCCCGTCACCTACGTGTTCACCCACGACAGCATCGCGCTGGGCGAGGACGGGCCGACGCACCAGCCCATCGAGCAACTCGCCGCGTTGCGGGCCACACCGAATGTGGTCACGCTGCGGCCCGCCGACGCCAACGAGACCGCCGAGGCCTGGAAGATCGCCATGCGGCGCAAGACCGGCCCCACAGCGCTCGTCCTGAGCCGCCAGAAGGTGCCTAACTTCGACCGCACCATCACGGGTCCGGTCGACCGCACCGAGAAGGGCGCCTACGTGCTTCTGGAGGCCGAGGGCGCCAAGCCTGACGTCATCCTGGTCGCCACAGGCTCCGAAGTGGCGCTTGCGGCATCAGCGGCTGCGCTGCTGGCCAAGGACGGCGTGCAGGCGCGCGTCGTTAGCATGCCCTCCTGTGAGCTCTTCGACGCGCAGGATGAAGCCTACCGCCAAAGCGTGCTGCCGTGCGGCGTGAAGCGCGTCACCATTGAGGCGGCGGCGACCTTCGGGTGGCACAAGTACGCGGGTTGCGGCGGGGCTGTGATCGGCTTGGACCGGTTCGGCGCATCTGCCCCGGCGGAGCTCCTGTTGGAGGAGTTCGGTTTCACGGCGGCCAACGTGGCTGCAGTGGCCAAGGGCGTCATCGGCAAGTAGCTCCTCGCCCAGACGGGCAGAAGGAGGGGCCGCCGACTGGCGACCCCTCCTTCGTGCATGCTGGGTGTGGCGAACGTTGCCTAGCCCTTCAGCGCCTCCGCGCCGCCCACAATCTCCGCCAGTTCCTTGGTGATCGCGGCCTGGCGCGCGCGGTTCAGCGACAGCGTGAGGCTGCTGATCATCTTGCCCGCGTTGTCGGTCGCCGACGTCATGGAGGTCATCCTGGCGCCCTGCTCGCTGGCGATCGACTCAAGGAGCGCGCTGAAGACCTGCGTGACGAGGTAGCGCGGAAGCAGCTCGGAGGCCAGCACCTGCGGGTTGGGCTCGAAGATGGGCTGGTCCGCGGCGCCCGAGCCGGCCTCATCGGGCGCGATCGGCAGAAGCTGAAGGCGCCGCGGGCGCTGGGCGATTGCCGAGCCGAACTCGGTGTAGACGATCTCAACCACATCCACCTGACCCTCGGCGAAGTCGTGCCGCAGGCGGCCGGCGATCTGGGCCGCATCGCCGTAGCGGATGTCGTTCGGGTTCAGGGCAAGCTGCTCCGTCGGGCAGGCCATGCGGCGGCGCAGGAAGGCCATGCCCCGGTTTCCAACGATGTAGAGCCGAACACGCTCTGCACCGTACTCCGCCACCACTTCCTGCGCCAGGCGAAGGACTGCGGTGTTGTAGCTGCCGCAGAGGCCACGGTCGCCGCTGATGACGAGGATGCCCACGGTCGCTACGTCGCGCTGCTGGAGCAACACATCGGCGATATCATCGCTGCTCGACGCGGACAGCCTGCCCACCACATCGCGCATGCTCTTCGCGTAGGGGCGCGCAGCCTGAACGCGATCCTGAGCACGCCTCAGGCGCGCGGCAGCGACCATCTTCATCGCCTTGGTGATCTGTTGTATGTTCTTGGCGACCCGAATCCGTGATCGGATCTGCCGCATGGTTGCCATGGTAGCGAGCCCTCTCCTGCCCTTGGTCCAGCCGGCATTCAGTATACCGTAAGGAACTTCAGCCGCCGGGATGCGCCGCGCCAAACGGGCCGGACACCGAGTATCCTATGGTGACGAAACCGACGAAACGTGAGGCCCCATGCCACTTCTCCCACGACGTTACGCACGCGAACTGGCCCTGAAGACGCTATACCAAGCCGACGTCTCGGCCGCCAGGTTGCCCGACGTCCTCACTACCATGATGGAGCAGGCTCGCCGCGTAGGCATGAACCCGGCCGAGCAGGCACTGCGATCGACGTCGACCGACCTTCAGAAGTGCCGTGCCGCACTCGGCAAGGAAGCCACGGCGCGGTTCCGCACGGTGCTGAAGCAGATTGACGGTGAGGTCGAGCAGTGCCGCGCCTCCCTCGGCGCCATCTGCGAAGCCGTCGTGGCATCGAGACCGACCATGAGCGCCCAGGGTGGGGCCTCGCATGGCCAGGACATGCTGTCCGAGGCCCTCTCCCGTGTCGATATGCGCCTCCACGCGGCATCGGGCTACGGCATGGTGGGCGGCGAGTGCCTTCGAGTAGCTGTCGTCGCGGGTGTCGAGCAGGCAAGCAGCCTGTTTGGGCGTTACCTGCCTCTGGCCGCCGAGGTCAGCATCCTGCTGGGCCAGATAGTCAACGGGATCGCCGCCGACCCCGCGCGGCCGGACGCCCTGATCACCCGGTTCGCCCGAGGATGGGATATGCGCCGCCAGTCAGCGGTGGACCGGAACATCCTGCGCCTCGGCTCGTATGAGCTTCTGGCAATGAGCGACATCCCGGCCGCGGTCACCCTGAATGAAGCGGTTGAGCTTGCCAAGAAGTACGGTAGCGAGGACTCCAGCCGCTTTGTAAATGGTGTGCTCGCGGCCATCGCTGGTCACCTGGGTCGGATATCGGCGGATGCTCCGGCCGATGCGACCGGAATGGAGGCGTCTTGAGCGCAACGCTGTTGGATGGAACCGCCCTATCGCGGACGGTGCGGAACGAAGTGAAGGACCGGGTAGCATCCCTCGTGGCCGACGGGCACAGGCCGCCGAAGCTGGTTGCCGTGCTGGCGGGCGACGATCCGGCCTCTGAAACATACGTCGGGATGAAGCAGCGGGCCTGCGCCTGGGTTGGGATCGAGTCTGAGACCCTGCGCATGTCCGGCGCGACCACGCAGGATGAAGCTGAGACCGTGGTCCGCCGCCTGAACGCCGATGCTTCGGTGGATGGCGTCCTCGTACAGCATCCGCTTCCGAAGCACATTGACGAAGGCGCGGTGCTTCGGCTGTTGGATCCGGCGAAGGACGTCGATGGTGTGACGCCGGCCAGCATGGGAGCCCTCCTGGCCGGTGATGACCGCGCCTTCGCTGCCTGCACCCCGCTGGGCATCATGGAGCTCCTGAGCCGGTACGATATCCCCATCGAGGGCAAGCGCGCCGTCGTTGTTGGGCGTAGCGTGATCCTTGGCAAGCCGCTGTCGTTGCTCCTCCTGGCCAAGAACGCCACCGTGACGATCTGCCATTCCCGCACCAGAGACCTGGCTGATCGAACTCGTGAAGCCGACCTCCTCTTCGCCGCCATCGGCAAGCCCGAGATGATCACGGCCTCCATGGTGAAGCCCGGCGCCGTCGTCGTGGATGCGGGCTACAACCGGGTGCAGGGCCGCAAGGCCGATGTGGGCGACGTGGACTTCGAACCGACCCGTGAGGTCGCCTCGCACATCACGCCGGTGCCGGGCGGCGTGGGCCCGATGACCATCGCCATGCTGTTGCGGAACACCACTGAAGCCGCCGAGCGCCGAGCCGCCGCAGGGCGGTAGGCTGCCGACCTTGCGCCCCCCGGCGCAAAACGGCTAAACTTATTGGATTCCGGCCCGCGTTCGAGCACGTCGGCACGTACGGCCGCGCATCCCAGAAGCTGCGAAGGAGCCTACTCACCATGACTATGGGCAAGGTTGTCCAGGTTCAAGGTCCGGTTGTGGATCTGGCATTCCCGGCCGGGCATTTGCCTGCCATTCTGAATGCAGTGCAAATCAATGACGACAGCCGGGGCATCCGGCTGACGGTCGAGGTGGCGCAGCATCTTGGGGACGACGTGGTGCGCACGATCGCCATGTCATCGACCGATGGCCTGGTCCGCGGAATGGCCGCCGCGGATACGGGCGGGCCGATCACCGTACCGGTCGGCCGCGGGACCCTCGGGCGCGTCTTCAACCTGCTCGGAGAGGCCGTGGACGAGCGTGGTCCTGTTGCCACCGACGAGCGATGGCCCATCCACCGTCCTGCCCCCGCATTCGAGGATCTGTCCGGGAAGACCGACATCCTGGAGACCGGCCTCAAGGTCATCGACCTTCTGACGCCGTACCTGAAGGGCGGCAAGATCGGCCTGTTCGGCGGCGCCGGACTCGGCAAAACGGTTCTGATCCAGGAACTGATCACCAATATCGCCACGGAGCACGGCGGCTTCTCGGTGTTCGGCGGGGTCGGCGAGCGGACCCGCGAAGGCAATGACCTCTGGCTCGAGATGAACGAGTCCGGCGTTATCTCCAAGACAGCCATGGTCTTCGGCCAGATGAACGAGCCGCCGGGCGCACGCCTCCGTGTGGCGCTGGGAGCCCTCACCATCGCGGAGTACTTCCGCGACGTTGAGGGCCAGGACGTGCTGCTCTTCATCGACAACATTTTCCGCTTCGTTCAGGCGGGCTCCGAGGTCTCGGCGCTGCTGGGCCGCATCCCGTCGGCCGTGGGCTACCAGCCGACGCTGGCCACCGAAATGGGCGAGCTCCAGGAGCGCATCACCTCGACCTCCAAGGGGTCGGTGACGTCGGTGCAGGCGATCTACGTGCCTGCCGACGACCCAACGGACCCGGCGCCGGCAACTACCTTCGCCCACCTCGATGCGTACACCTACCTTGAGCGCCGCATCGTCGAGAAGGGCATCTACCCGGCCGTGGACCCGCTGGTCTCCAGTTCGCGCATCCTGGACCCGCGCATCGTCGGCGATGAGCACTACCAGGTGGCGCGAGCCGTGCAGCAGATTCTCCAGCGGTACAAGGAACTGCAGGACATCATCGCGATCCTGGGCATCGACGAACTGGCAGACGAGGACAAGATGATCGTCGCCCGGGCGCGGCGCATCGAGCGCTTCCTGTCGCAGCCCTTCCGCGTGGCGCAGCAGTTCACCGGCATTGAGGGCAAGTACGTCCCCCTGAAGGAGACCATCCGCTCCTTTAAGGAAGTCGTCGAGGGCAAGCACGACGATCTGCCCGAGCAGGCGTTCTACATGGTCGGCAACATCGACGAGGCCGTAGAGAAGGCCAAGTCGATGACGGCCTGAGGCTGATATGGCGACCTTTCAGCTGCGCCTCGTCACTCCCGACGCCGAGCTCTTCTCCGGCCCGGTCGTCTCTGTGCGCCTGCCCGGTTCCATGGGATCGTTCGGCGTTCGCGCGGGCCATGCGCCGCTTATGACGGCGCTCACAGTCGGCTCAATCGTGGTTACCCACGAGAACGGCGACACAGAACTGATTGCCTCGTCTGGCGGCTTCGTCGAGGTCTCCCGCGTGGGCGTGACGGTGCTCGCCGACGCCGCCGAACGCGGCAAGGACATCGACATCACGCGGGCGGAGCAGGCCATCGGGCGAGCGAGGGCACAACTGGAGACCGGCGAGGCCGTGGACTACGACACGGCGCGGGCAGCGCTGGACCGTGCCATGAACCGTCTCAAGGTCGCCCAGCAGGCAGCGGACGACCGGTAGCTCTTCTCGTCCCAACGTCACTGCACAAAGAGGGCCTCGCCACCATGAACCGGGTGGCGAGGCCCTCTTTGTGCATGGCCCGGGCGGGCGCTCGTCAGGGCTTGGACGCTGGTGGGTCCGCCGGCTTGCTACCGGGCCTCTCGCTCTGCGGGCCGGCGCCCTGGCGCAGTCCGGGCTCGTTCTTGAGCAACTGCGGCACGTCCTTGCCCACGGCCGCGGCTGCCCTCTGGGTGACGGCCCTGGCCGAGGACTCGCCGGTCACCACACGAGGCACCAGGAAGAGCATAAGTTCGGTCTTGCTCGTCGTCTTCGTGGTCGAGCGGAACAGGTGGCCCAGTAGCGGGATATCGCCGAGCAGGGGCACCTTATGGGTGGACATGCCGCCGCTCTCGCGCATAAGGCCGCCGATGGCCACGATCTCGCCGTCACGGGTCGTCACCGACGTATTCGTCTCGCGGTTGGAGTAGCGCGGGGCCTGGATGCTGGTTGACCTGCCGTCGCTGTCAACGCTGCTCTGCATCGTATCGAAGCCCAGAAGCTCGCTGGAGGTGGCCACAACGTCGATGGTGACCATGCCGTCGGCGGTGATGCGCGGCGTGACATCCAACGTGATGCCCAGATCAAGGTAGTCGTAGTTCACGCTCTGGCCCAGGTTAAGTCCGCCCGAGTAGGCGCTGGTGACGTACGGCACGCGGGTCGTGATGTCGATCGTCCCCTGCTGGTTGTTTGAGGTGAAGACCTTCGGGGTCGACAGGATGCGTATGCGGCTGTCGGTCTGCAGCGCCTGGACCAGCGCCGAGTAGTTGGAGCTCTGGATGCCGTACTGGGCGCCGGGCACGATGCCGCCGTCGATGTTGGTCGACGTGGTGCCGGTGTTGTTGATCGGGAAGTTGTTGGAGCCCGTCTGGTTGATGAGTGCGCCGAACAGCTTGCCAACGCCCTTCACGTCAAACTGGAAGCCCAGCTTCTGGGTGTCCTCGACGTTGGCCTCGGCGATGATGACCTCGATCATCACCTGGCTCGGCACGACGTCCAGCGTCTCGATGATCTTCTTGAGCTCTTCCAGGTTGTCCGGCGTCGTGGTCAGGATCAGGCTATTGCTGGCCGGATCCGCCACTACGCCGACGTTGTTCCGAAGCTGAAGCAGGTTCACGAATGAGCCTGTCCGCCCACGGCCAAACTGCGGCGTCTGGAAGTTGCCGCGGCCGCCGAACCCGCCAAAGGGTCCGCCGAAGATGAACTGCCGTGAGTCGGGCGCGTCAGGGTCTGCCGCATCGGTTGCAGCGTCAGGGTCCGGCACGAACCCGGTGGCGGTCAACGTGCCTCGCACTCCTGCCCGACTTGCGCCGGCGCCGTCGATGGGAGCCGACCTGCCGGTCTGGCGGCGCTGTGTGGAGGTGCGCCGTTGGTTGGTGCGGGCCTGCTGACCGAAGATGTTGAAGCCGCCGAAGCCCTGGTTGAAGCCTCCCATGTTGCCTGAGGAGGTGCCGAACGCCTGGCCGAGGATCGCGGCCATCTCCGGCGCCTGGGCATTCTTCAGCGGCATGACGAAGGTCGTGGTCTCCTGCGGAACCTGGACATCCAGGACCTCGATAAGCTCGTCGATCTTCTTCATGCGCTCATCGGTGGCCGTAATGATGATCGAGTTGGTGCGCTGGTCGGCTACGACCTTGGCGAAAGGGTCCGAGCTCTGGACGGAGCCGGGTTGGCCGCCCCCGCCGCCGAAGCCTCCGAACCCGCCGATGACCCGTTGTGCGAAGGAGGCCCCGCCACGAGTGGCCGAGGCGCCGCTGGCACCCGACAGCACCGTGTTGATGGTATCGGCCACTTCCGCGGCGTCAGCTGCTTTCATCTTCACGATACGCGTCTTTAGGGCGGCCGACTCCGTGCCGTCGAGCTCCGTGATGAACTGCTCAACGCGCTTGGTGTTCTCCTCGGATGCCGCCACGATGACGCTGTTGGTCCGCACGTCGGCCACGGTGACGATGGCGCCGCGCTCCTGGCCGCTACCGGCGGGCATTGGCTGGCCATTGGGGCCCATCACCATGCCGGGCGGCATGCCGGGCTGGTTCGGCTGGCCCTGGCCACCCCGGCCGCGGTTGAATACCTGCCGGAACAGGTTGTTCAGTGAGGCGGCCACTTCGGTTGCGTCGGCGCGCTTGAGCGGAAAACGGGTGATCTTGTTGTTGCTCGCCGCCTTGTCCAGCATCTGTACGAGGTCCGATATGCGCCGCACGTTGCCGGCCGTGTCGGTCACGACCAGCGCGTTGGTTCCGGCGCTACCCACGATGTTCGCGCCCTTGTTGATGAGCGGCTGGAGCTCCCGCGCAAGGTTGGCCGCATCGACGTTCTCGATGGGTATGACCTGTGTGATGACCTGGTTCCGGAGGTCGTCAGCAGTGGGCGCGCCGGAGCCGTCAGGGCCTCGCAGGATGCCTGTGGTCTGCACGGCACGATCGAGCGGCACGATCTTGAGGATTGTTGTGCTCGACCGCTTCTCGAGCTGCCCAACGAAGCCGCGTACTTCCAGCGTCGACTGCAGCACGGTGAACGCCTGGTCGATCGTCAACTGCTTCGGGCTGATGATGGTCACGGGCCCCGTCAGCCCCGCGTCAGGCACGATCTGCCAGTTGGTCGCGAGGGCGAAGAACTTGAGGACGTTGGCGATATCGGTGCCGCGGAAGTCCATGGTCACAAGGCCGGGGTCACCCTCGGTGCCGCGCAACATGGCGGCGATATCGGGCAACGTGGGAGGCGCCCCCGCAGGACCGGCAGGCGGCCCCGGCGGCGGCGTGGGAGCGGGCTTGATGGCCGTCACGCCTTGTTCCACGGACCGTGGTGCGGGCTTGGGTGCTTTGGCCGATGTGCCGGGCCGCCCCTTGCGAGCCTTGGTCCTGGCGGACTTTGCTCCCTCGGTCCCGGATTGGGCCTGCTTCGCCTGCGCCTCGCAGGGTGCGGAGGCTATGCACAGCGCAACCAGAAGCGCTGCTATCACGAGGCCGTTTCGGCCTACCGTTAGGTTCATGCCTGGTCGACTCCTTAGCCCTTGGCTAGCCGCGGCCGCGACCGCCCCTGCCCTGCCCGTCGAACTGCCGGTTCATCCAGCGGTTGCGCATCTCCTGCATCTGCTCCGGCGACATGCCCTGCATGCGGCGCCTGATGCGATCCTGCAGGTCCGGCGGCAGCCCTGCCATGCCGGGGGCCGCGTTCGGCGCCGGTGCAGCCATCGGTTGGCCCGGAGCCGGCGGCGCACCCGGTTGGCCGGGCTGGGCGGACAGGAACGGTGCGTTCTTGTCCAGCGAGACCAGCCTGAAGTCCTCGGTCTTGGTCAGTATGCGCGGCACGCCGGACACCGATACAGTCATGGTTCGATCCGTGATGTCGGTCACGACGCCGCCGACCACGCTGTCACCCTTGCGCACGAATTGGCCTTCCTTCGTCCTGGTGTTCTCCACGACCGCCAGCAGTTGTCCGCCCAGCGTCACGGTCCCTGTGTAGGCCATGTCCGCGAACGGGTCGACCACCACGGGAGCCGGAGGCGGAGGCAACGGCTTCACGGGACCGGGAGACGGAACCGGGGCTGACGCCTGCGGCGACGTGAAGAGATCGCCCCGCACGGCGCCGACGTAGAACTCGAGCGGGCTTCGAGCCGCCTTCGCCTGGGCAATCTGCACGGCCACCTTCTGCCTCGAGCGTACCTTCTGGGTGGTCGGCACGGCTGTGCCGCGCCGCGTCTGGGCGACGACCATCACGGCGGCCGCGATAACCGCCAGGGCTACGACGGCCGCCCAGACGGCTCTCGAACCGCTCCAATGCCTGTGCTTGTCCATTGGCGCTACTGCCTCTCGTCCTTGACGCCGGCCTTCACCATATCGCGTGTGAAGAAGGCCAGTTGGAGCTCCACATCGACCGATCTAGACTTCGGGTCGGACGATGCAATGTTGAGCTTGTCGATCACCAGCTTTCCGGCGGGGTCCTCCAGCTTGTAGAGGAACGGGATAGCCTGGCCGAAGTCGCTGGCGAACCGCACCGTAAGCGTCTGCCGGGCAAGGTCGCCCTGCCTCTTCTGGCGCAACGGCTTCAGTTCGCGCAGGTGCAGCCCTGAGCGGGTTGCCAGCGCCTGCACATCATCCACGATCTTCGGCATCATCTTCTCGGCCGGACCGTCGTACAGCATTCCCCCGAGGGCAGGCGTCATCCGCCCGGTCTCGGCTCGTAGCCGGGCGAGGGATGTCGTCGCTTCGCCGGCCTGGCGGCGGGCCTCGGCCGGCGGGAGCTGCGACTTGACGCCCTGGGACGGGTTGAGGGTGAGCCAGAGGGCGCCGATGATAACGACCACCCCGATGCCGATTACGATCCGCTCGCGCGTGGGCCTGGTGCTCATGGTCATGCCTCAGGCGCCTCCGTCCGCCGACTGCTTACGGGTTGTTTCGCGATCCGGAGGCGGAGCCGCCTCCCGCGCCAGCGTGGCGACTACGAGGAAACCCACTGAACCGGCGGTCACACCCGGCTGGACCGCGGCCGACGCGGGCCCCACGCCCTGCGCATCCCCCAAGTAGCCGAGCCGTACCTCAGAGAAGCGGCCCGTCTTCTGAAGGTTCACCACCAGCATGGTGGGCGCTTCGGGCTTGTTGGTCATGCCATGGAGTGCGACGCGGCCGCCCCGGTCGATGGCGAGCTGCGTCAGGTAGGTCCCGCCCTCGCGTGGCGCCGCCTGGCTTACGGCGTGCAGCACGTCGACCATAGGCTCATTGCGCGCCAAACCGTCTGTGGCCGTCGTCCACGACCGGAGCAGGGCATCGTGGGCGGACTTCGCCTTCTTGAGGGCCTGCTTCGCCGTCGCCAGACGCGCGTTCTCGCGGGCGCCGAGCGTCCTCGCGGCGGCCTGTGCGCGGGTGGCCTGGAACGCCCAGCCCACGACGCCGACCAGCACGACCGAGGCTGCCGCAACGGCGGCGAAACCCAGCAACCGCTTCCGTTGGACCGCCCGGCGCTCAGATCGCTCCAGGGGCACCAGGTTCACCCTGGATGCCGCGCCGGGGGCGGGCTGCGCTGCGATGCCCGCGGCAGTGGCGTAGGGTAGCCAATCCGGGCCGTCAGGCATCAACTCCGTCACGATCGGTCGGCACGCCAGCCCCGTCTGGGCGCTGATCGTGCCGGCAAGGTCTGCGTCATCGGCGTCCGGTCCGGCAAGCTCCAGATGGATAGGGCTGGGGAGGCGCTCCGCAGCGTATGCCATCAGCGTCCGGGCGACTTCGTCCGCTTCGCCGGCCTCAACTGAAGCGCCGCGCGAGAAGAGCGTCCTGCCGTCCTCGGCGACGACAACGTCCAGGTCTCCCTGGTCGCACGAGACCACGAGATGTGGCGATGCGCGGCCCAGGGTGTGCTCAGCCAGGGCCAGTGCCGACACGCCGATGCGCCCGACCTCCAGCCCCGCACTGTCGAAGATCGATAGCAGATCGGAGATGAGCTGCTTGCGGACGCCCACGACGAGGACGCTCATCAGCTCGTCCGCCGAGTCGTCCGACAGGACTTGATGACCCAGGACAGCGTCTTCCAGCGGCCAGGGCACATACTGCTGCGCCTCGAAGCGCACCATGCCTTCCACCATGTCGGGCGTGGCACGGGGCAGGGAGGCGACCTTGGCGGTCACCAGCCGGCGCGGCACGCAGGTGTCAGCCTTCGTGGCCCTGATGCCGCCGGCGGCCAGCGCGGCCCGAACTGCCGCTGCGATCTGGTCCGCGTGAAGCGGCAGGTCATCCCACGCGGCGTACGGCAGCGGCGCCGCGCCACGCCGAGCCGCGCGGCATACGCCTCCGCGCGCTTCGGCCTCCACAGCCCAGACAGCGCTGCGTCCTATCACCACGGCCACCCGGTTGGATCGCCCGGGCTTGCCTCCGGTCATCGCCACGTTGCTACGGACCTCCTGTTGACGCACGGCCGGCTGATCGCCAGCTAGACCAACCCGGATTTCGCGCGACCTCGCGCCACTGCAGAACGCGTCCCGGCGGGGGCGCGACCTGAGCATCCGCACCTGCCTCGGGAGTGGTGGTCGCCTCTGCCGCGGGCAGATCGACGAGCGCCTCCACGACGTACGGCATCGCCAGGCCGGGCATGCGCACCCGTACCCGCACTAGATAGACGGACGACTTGGCGCACAGGTTGTCGATCAGCACCTGTAGTTGTTGACGGTTCAGCGTCGTGAGCTGAAACACATCGTTGAGGCCTGCGAAGGTCGTGCCGCCCTGCCGTGCGGTCATGAGCGCTGAGAGGACTGGTTGGTCGACCCCCGGCAGCGCGGCAAGGACCTCGGTGGGCGCCAGGTTCACGTTTACAACCCCCGGCCGAAACGGCTCATCGGTGACGGTGACCTTGTCGCCGATGCTCTGCATCACCGTCCGGGTGAACCCGGGCACGTTCAGCAGGTCGGAGACGTTCTTCACGCCGTCGGCCCCGGTCTGGGAGCGGCGCTGCACCAGGCGGTCCGCCAGCGTGCGTGCGATTCCGAGGCGAGAGACCAATGTGTCGGCGGCGGCCGTAAGGATGTTGGTCCTCTGGGCTCCTGTGGCGTCCACGTTTCGCTCGCGGGAGTAGGTTGTCAGCAACTCGCAGAGCGGTGGCGTTGCCTCGGTGGCCTCCACGGCCTGCTGCCGCGTGCCTGCGAGGGTATCGGCGAGGTCGGAGCCGGCATCGGCCATGCTCCCGGCTCCTCCCGCCGGCCCGTACAGCATCCCAGCGGTGAAGCCCCGAAGGAGCAACAACTCGCCAAGCGTGTCCAATGGCGCGTTCTTGGCCGAGTAGGGGCGCGGCAGCGCCTGGTATGTGTCCGACTCGGCGCCCTGGCTCCCGTTGTAGGCCTCCGGGGTCTCGTTGGAGTCGCGCCAGTCCACGATGGCGCAGGCCAGCGATGGATCGTCTCTGAGGACCGGTAGAAGCGAAAGCGACGCAGTGGACGCCAGGTTCACGTTCAGGCGCGCCGACGTATCGATAGCTTCGATCCGGTACCAACCGTCCCCTGCTCGGGTCCATCCGTTGGCATCGGTGTCCGGAGGCGGGGCGAGTTCGGGAGCCACGGCTCCGCCGTTGGAGAGCTGAGCCAACTGGGCCGCCATGCTTGTGACGGCGCCGCGGGCGATCCAGTGGGCTTGGGCCTGGGCAACCGCCGCGGCAGACGTGCGGTTGTCGCCTCGCACGCGAAGGGTAAGGGTAACGGCCACCGAAAC
>CAJBBX010000020.1 GCA_903951425.1 uncultured Chthonomonas sp. | reverse complement strand
TCGGGGAAGAGCGCCTCGATGATCGTCTTCCAGGGGCTGTCATATCTGCGGCGACCTGCCATGCTCCCAATCCTCCTGCTGCAACGGTCTACCCACCATTCTACAATCGCGGGCCGTCGCCATCGCCATGGAGGCGGCTCGTGACTGCCATACTCTAGGTACGCTACGAGGGCGCCGGCATCACGCCGCGCTCAGTCACGCTATGAGGTGAATGCATGATCCGATCCGGCCTGCTCCATGTCGTCCTCCTGCTCGCTGCCGCCGGCGCCATGGCCGCGCCGCCCACCTCGCACCGAATGCTGCTGGGCGACTACACCGGTGGCCGCGTGGTTATCCTCAGCGCGGCCGGAGTGGTGGAGTGGGAGACGCCCGCCCCCGGCGTCACCGATGTCTGGATGCTCCCAAACGGCAACATCCTCCACACCTACTACGGCGGCGTGAAGGAGCTGACCCTGGACAAGAAGCTCGTCTGGGAGTACAAGACCGGTGAGGGCGACGAGGTCTACACCTGCCAGCGGCTACCGAACGGCGACACCATGGTGGGCGAGCTCAAGGGTTGCCAACTGATCGAGGTGGGCAAGGACGGGACCATCCGCAAGACGGTGAAGGTTCCCACGAATGCCCCCGACCAGCACAGCCGCTTCCGCAACGCCCGCAAGCTGCCCAACGGCCACTACCTCATCGCATGCACGGGCGAGAACGTGGTCAAGGAACTGGACCCCGACGGTGCAGTCCTCTCGTCCGTACCCGTGCCGGGCAATGCGTTCGGGGCCATTCGGCTGAAGAACGGCAACACGCTGGTCTCCTGCGGCGACGGGCATCGGCTGGTCGAGATGGACAAGGACGCCAAGATCGTCTGGTCCATCGACGAGAGCGAGCTGCCCGGCATCCCGCTGCGCTTCGTGGCGGGCGTCCAGCGCCTGCCCAACGGCAACACGGTCGTCTGCAACTGGCTCGGACATGGGTTCATCGGCAACGGAACCCACATGTTCGAGGTCACCCGAGACAAGAAGGTAATCTGGACCAACGTGGACCATGCCACCTTCAAGACGCTCAACACCGTGCAGCTGCTGGACGTCAAGGGCGACTGCGTCAAGGGGCAGATCGTCCGCTGACCGGAGCCGAAGCATGAGCAAGCCGCAGCAGCACGATGCGCCGACCTGCGAGACAACCGTGAGGGTGCGCTACGCCGAGACCGACCAGGGCGGCGTGGCCTACCACGGCAACTACTTCGCCTGGTTCGAGGTGGGGCGGGCCGCTCTCTGCCGCGCGCAGGGCTTCAGCTACCACCGGATGGAGACCGAGCTGGGCATTTCGCTTCCGGTGGCGGACTGCGCGTGCCGCTTCCTGAGGTCGGCGCTCTATGACGATGTGCTGACCGTCCGCGCCACCATCACACGCCTCACCCGACGCACAGTAACCTTCTATTACTCTGTACTGCGCGAAGGCGAGCTCCTCGCAACGGGCCACACGACGCATGTAGCGATCCACCGCGACAACTCGCCTGCATCCTTCCCCGAACACGCCCTGACGGCTCTTGCCACGCAGGGACATGACCCAGGAACTCCACAATGCCCATAAACCGTCGACTGCATGCCGCAGGATTCACTCTCATCGAGCTTCTTGTTGTTATCGCCATTATCGCCATTCTGGCCGCCATCCTCTTCCCGGTCTTCGCCCAGGCCCGGGAGAAGGCGCGCCAGACCACCTGCAACTCCAACATGCGGCAGATGGGCATGGCGCTGGCCATGTACATTGAGGACTACGACGAGACCTGCTTCTTCTTCGGGCACAACAGCCAGCTGAGCCGCGCCAATTCGGCCGCACCCCTGGGCGCCACTCGGGAGAACCGCTGGTGGAACCAGATACGCCCCTACGGCAACTCCGGCGGCGGCCTGCTGATCTGCCCGTCGGATACCGGCCGCACGCCCCACGCGCTGGAGGACGGCCAGGCGGGCCGGCCGCTGGTCCCGCGCTCGTATGTGGCGAACCGCATGGCCGAGTCGCTGGGCCTTGCCGCCGTGGAGGCGCCGGCGGAGACCATCGTGATCACCGAGAAGGGCGCCAGGTTCGACGACTCCTGGTTCGAGCCGCCGAAGAACCTCTACGACAAGGCGGGCTACGGCGAGCCGGTGCTGGCCCTGACCCGGCACAGCGTGGGCGTCAACGCGACGTTCTTCGACGGCCACGCCAAGTGGATGGGCCGAGGCACGCTTCTCTCGAACCCCTGCGGCGAGCCCTGGTCCGGCGTCGACCTCATGCGCCGCTATCCCATACCCGGCGCCGCGCCCTGGCACGCGAACTGCCCCGGCTAGGCCCGGGAGCTTGGAGAAGGCCATGAAGGGTTCCGTTCTGCTTGCCGCCATCGCCGCCCTCTCACCGATCTCCCCGGCCCGGGCGGTCGAGACGGAGACGCTGTTCGACGGCCGGGTCCGCACCGAGTGGCAGACGCGCCGTGACGCCGCGCGAATGGAGCAGGAGCTGGCCGTCTCGCAGGTGGAGAGCCTGCCCGAGGCCGGTGAGCTTCGGTGGCGCTTCGCTACCAAGGGCCCCGCCTTCAACGACCTCTTCTTGGCCAAGCCCATCGACGGCCCCTTCGCGGGCATCCGGTTCCGCGTGCGGTGCGCCGGCGAGCCGCTGACGCTGGCCTGCAAGGTCGTCGACGCCCGCGGCGCCGAGTGGACCGCCTCGCAGGTGAAGCTCCAGACCGACAGCGGCTGGCGATGGGTGGAGATGCCCGTGGCCGACTGGAAGGTCGCCTCCTGGTCCAAGGACGGCGACGGCCGCATGGATTTCCCGCTCTCCATGCTAGCCATCATCGCGTTCGACGTGCGGCCCGGCGTGGCCTACGACCTCCGCGTCTCCCAGATCGACGTGGCGCGCCCGGACCGGCCCGTGATCCAGGTGAGCAGATGCGCACTGCCCGCGCAGATGATCCACGGCAAGGCCTACGCGGCGCCCATGGCCTTCACGGTGAGCAAGCCCGCAGCCGTGGATGGCGCGTGGCTGGTCTTCACCCGCGGCGATGCCGAGGCGTTCCGCCTGCCGGTGCCCCTGCCCGCGGCCGCCACGGCGCTGAAGCCGGGGCAGGAGGTCCGCTTGCCCGCGTTGAAGCTCACCGTGCCGGAGTTTGCGGCGGGCGGGCGCCTCAAGGTGACCCTGCACGTGGGCGACGGCCGCGCGCCGATTCGCGTGGGCGCCGGGGGAGGCGACGGCATGGTGCAGGTCGAAGGCCGCAAGCCCGGCACGGTGACGGCCGCCGTGAAGCTCCACAACGGCACGCCCACGCTCCTCATCAACGGCAAGCCCCACACCGGCATGATGTACACGGCCTACGGCCCCTCGCGGCAGGTGTTCGAGGAGTTCGCCAGGGCGGGCGTCGACCTCTTCTCCTTCTCCGCCACGCCCTCGGAGGCGGGCTACGGCCTGAGCAAGACCGTCTGGAAGGCGCCCGGCGTCTACGACTACTCCGAACTCGACGAGCGGGTCGCCATGGTGCTGCAGGCCAACCCCAATGCGCGCTTCTTCCCGCGCCTCTACCTCCACGCGCCCAAGTGGTGGAGCGAGGCGCACCCCGACGACATCGTGCAAATGGATCCCGGCGACGGCAAGCCCGTCCCCTTCATCCACGCCGGCGAGAAGCCCGCGCCCAGCTGGGCCTCGGAGGCCTGGCGCCGCGACACCGCCGACGCGCTGCGCCGCCTGATCGCCCATGTGGAGGCCTCGCCCTACGCCGACCGCTGCATCGGCTACCACGTCGCCTCGGGCACCACCGAGGAGTGGATGATGTGGGGCGGAAACGAGGACCAGTGGGTCGACTATTCGCCGGCCAACACCGGCGCCTTCCGCAAGTGGCTGCGGGCGAAGTACGGCTCCGATGACGCGCTCCGAAAGGCGTGGCGCCGGCCCGACGCCGCCCTGGACGCCGCCACGGTGCCCGCCAAGGCCGCGCGCATGGCCGCGTCCGGCGCCCTGCGCGATCCGGCCACCGACCATCCGTCCATCGACTACGCCCTCTACACCTCCGACCTCGTGGCCGACACCATCGCGCACTTCTGCCGCGTGATCAAGGAGGCCACCCGCGGGACCAAGATCGCCGGCGCCTTCTACGGCTACACGCTCCAGCTCTGCGGCGAGCAGCGGCAGCAGAACGCGGGCCACCTTGCCCTGGAGAAGGTGCTCGCCTGCCCCGACCTCGACTTCATGTGCAGCCCGACTAGCTACGCCTTCCGCGAGATGGGCGGCAAGGGCACCAGCCACTTCATGTCGCTCTTCGGCTCCATCAGGCTCCACGGCAAGCTCTGGTTCAACGAGAACGACATCCGCACGTCGATCTCGCAGGGCGCCGTGGGCGAGTGGGGACGCCCCGCCGACGTGGCCGGCGACATCATCCAGCAGGACAAAGAGAGCGGTCACGTCCTGGCCCAGGGCGCCGGGCAGTGGTGGTTCGACGTGGGCGCCAACCGGTACGACGCGCCGGAGCTGATGGCCCGCATCGGCGTGCTGAATCAGACGGCGCTCCGGGCTCTGCCGCAGGACAAGACCCCTGCCGACCAGGTCGCCTTCGTGGTCGACGAGGGCAGCCTCACCCGGCTACGCGTGCCCGACGTCATGGGAGCCGCCCTGCTGGTGCTCCAGTTGCCCGCCCTGCACCGCATCGGCGCGCCCGTGGGCCACTACCTGCAGTCAGACCTGCCGCGGCTGGCCGACCGGAAGCTCTTCATCTTTCCCACCAGCTTCGCGCCAACCGCCGCCGACCGCAAGGCCATCGAGGCCCTGAAGGGCGGCGGCCGCGTGCTGGTCTTCCTCTATGCCCCCGGCGCCTACCGCGACGGCGAGCTGGACGAGGCCGGCATGGAGGCGCTCACCGGCATCCGGCTGCGGCTCGACCGGGCGCCGAGGGAGCTGAAGGTGGCCCTGAACCCCGGCGACGCCCTGATCCAGGGCCTGGGCATCCCCGGCTTCGGCGGCGGCTACCTGCACAGCCCCTCGGTGCGGGCCAACGACCCGGCGGCGGTGACGCTGGGGAGCTATCCCGACGGCGCCGCGGGCTTCGTGGTGAAGCGCTTCAAGGATTGGACGGCGGTCTTCTGCGGCGCTCCGCAACTCCCGGCCTCCCTGCTGCGGCGGCTGGCCGGGGCCGCCGGCGTCCACCAGTACGTGGACGGCGACGACGTCGTGTGGGCCTCGCGCGGAGTGGTCTCGGTCTGCGTCGACGCCCCCGGCGAGAGGACTATCCGCCTGCCGGGCCGCTCCCGCGTGACGGACCTCACCACCGGCGCCACCCTCGCCCAGGGGGCCACCCAGCTCCGCCTACCCTTCGCGCCGGGCCAAACGCGGATCCTGGGGATCACGGCGCTGGGGAGGTAGGAAGACGACAACGGCGGTCCCCGCAGTTCGCAACCGGGGGGACCGCCGCGTGTGAGTTGGCGCTGTGCGTGTCGGCGCGACAGCGCTACGGTCCAGGCGCGACGATGCTGACCTGGACTTCGACCTGCGCCGGCGCCACACCCGGACTGCCCGCGTACGAGGCCCGAATCGTGTGTGCGCCCACAGCGATGCCGACCGACGACGCCTTGAGCGTGGCGATACCCGCTCCATTGGTGAGGGCCTTGCCGAGCGCGACCTGACCGGGGCCGGGGTCAAGCAGGAACTCGATCTCCACGCCGGGTTGCCAGGTGTAGTCGGGCACGGTCCGTACGAAGACGGACAGAGGCCAGTCGGCGCCCTGCACGACGGAGCGCATATAGGGCCAAAGGTAGAGCGTGCCCTGGTCCAGCGTCAGTGTGGCGAGGGTATGCGATGCGGCGTACCCGTTGTCGCCGGCGAACTCGGCCCGCATGGCGTGCGTGCCGGCGGCGAGCGCCATGGGAATATCCCAGAGGAACATGGCGCGCCCGTTGCCACCGAGGGCCGGTGCGTTGGTGGCGGCGGCGCCTACCGCGGTTCCGTCAACCACAAACGTGATGGACTTGTCGCCGACGGGTGTATTGTCGAGGCGGTAGAGGTATGCCGTGAGGTAGGCGCGGCTGCCGGGCTGGTACGGCTTGCCGGCGCGGTTGGGCATGTAGGCCTTGGTGGCCACCTGAGTGCAGGTCAAGGTGGCATGGGCCGTGGCCGGCTCAAGCGTGGTATCGCCGGCGAACGCCGAGGTGAGGCCATGGTCCCCCGGCGCGACCCATGTGGCTATTCGCCAGATGCAGGCAGCCTGGCCCGAGTCATCGGTCAGGCCCGAGGAGACGGCGGCGCCGTCAACGGCAAACGAGACGGTCCTGCCCGCCGGAGAGGCGCCCGTATCGGACCTGCGCAACCACGCTTTGAGGGTCACCGCCTCAGTCCCGATGCCGGACCTATCGACCATGTAGAGGTGCGTCGGGTAGCGGCAGACGCGCCAGGGCCAGGAGGCCGTCCCACCGACCGACCGCGAGATGGCGGCCGTCGGGGGAGACGGCTACAGAGCGCGGCGGGTCGCTGGTGACGCTCATGGTTCTGAGAAGGGCAGTGTCGGCGGTCCGCCAGAGGAACACCGCGCCGTCTCGAGACGCGGACAGCAGGTAGGCGCCGTCGCGCGAGTAGGAGAGCCAACCGACGTCGGCGGTAACCGTCGGCCAGACAACATAACACCTACGATCCTGCGGGTTTGGTTACAATGGGTCGAGGGAGCGACACGGAGGCCCGGGGCGCCGCCGTGGGCGTCCGTGGTAGTCTCTGTTCGTTCGCTGTGGCGCGATCGCGTCGTTGCCCCGGCGGCAGGAGGAGGAGCCATGCGCAGTACCGCGTGTCGTACGATCTGGGGGCTGCTGCTCCTGCTCGCGGTGGCCGGGGGCGCCCGGGCTGACGACGGGGCCACCGTCTGGACGCCATGGGAGCGGGCGCTCGTCAGCGACAGGGCGTACGATCGGCCCTGCGTCGATGTCCAGGTGCGGGTCCGGTTCGATGGGCCCGGCGGCGCGACGCGCGCGGGCATGGCGTTCTGGGACGGCGGCACGCGGTACGTGATCCGATGCTGCTTCCCCGCGCCGGGCGAGTGGCGCTGGCGCACGACCTGCACGGAGACCTCCAACCGGGGGCTCCACGCCCAGGCCGGCGTCATGCGCGTGGGCAGCCTGCGGGCCTCGACCAACCCGCTCGTGGCCCACGGCTACCCGCGCGTCTCGGACGACCGCCGCACGCTGGCCTACGCCGACGGGACGCCGCTGCTCTGGATCGGCGACACCTGCTGGGCCGCGCCGGTCCATGCCACTGACATCGACTGGAGGTCGTACATCGCCAACCGGGCAAGGAAGGGCTACACGGTCCTGCAGGTCTCCATCGCGCCGGATTGGGCGCTGGCCGAGGCGAGGCGCCCCGTCGCGCCGTTCCTCTCGACGCTTCCCGATATCACCAAGCCGAACCCCGCCTACTTCCAGCGGCTTGACCGCCTGATCTCGGCGGCGAACGCCCGCGGCCTCGTCGTGTTGATGGTCGGGCTGATCGAGACGCCGTACCGGTACCCGCCGCCCGCGCAGGTGGCGACGCTCAGCCGCTACGTGGCCGCCCGGTACGCCGCCCACGCCGTCATCTTCTCGCCCAGCTTCGACAGCGGTATCCGGGAGGCGGAGACCCTTGCCTCGGCCGAGGCCGTGCGCGAGGCCGCGCCCTCGAGCCTGGTGACCATGCACATGGGCACGGGCGTCGGACCCCGGTTCCACAACGCGAACTGGCTCTCGTTCGACATGGTCCAGAGCGGCCACAACGGCGGCGACGCGCGGCGGCAGTCGGCGCGGGCTGTCGGGATGCCGGCCGAGGTCCTCGCCCTGCCCGGCCGCAAGCCGGTGATCAACGGCGAGGCGATCTACGAGGGCGACCTCGGGGGCGCGTATGACGTGCGGCGGACCGCGTGGCTCAGCGTCCTCTCAGGCGCCGTCGGCTACACGGCCGGCATAAACCAGCTCTACCGATGGGACGACGACGCGCCGGCGATGATGGATGCGCCATCCTCCGACCAGGTCGGCCTCCTCGGGCGCGTTCTGCGTGCGGTCCCGTGGTGGACGCTGGATCCTGCGCCGGGCCGCATCCTGAACCAGCCTGACGACCGTGCGCGGCTGATGGCATTCGCTCTCACCCCGGACCGGTCGCTGGGCGTGGCGTACCTTCCCGGCAATGCCGCGGTCGAGCTCGACCTCTCCGGCCTGCCCGCGACGTGCCGGGCGCTCTGGGTCAGCCCATCAACAGGCAGGTGGCGCACGGGCGCGAGCGTCACGCCCTCGCCGAAGGTCAGCCTCACCCCGCCGGATGAGCGGGACTGGCTCCTGGTGCTGGCCGCTCCGGGGTCGCCGGCCGTGGCGCGGTTGACGAAGGCCCTGGACGCGGTAGCCACCCGTGCGGGCGGCCCGAACGCCTCGATCACGTTCGGCGCCGACGCTCCCATCGACGGGCTGGTCCGCAAGGAACCGCGCGACGGCGAGTTCGGGCGCGCAACATCGGGCGGCGCGGCCTGCATCGTGAACCAGAACCCGACGCGCAGCAAGTACCTGTACCTCGACCTCGATGACCGCATCGCCTTCCGTGGCGGCGCCCGCGGCATGGCGGTGGAGGTGCGGCTGCAGTCAGACGACGGGCTGGACGGGATCGCGCTGGAGTTCGACGCGACAGGCGCCGGAGGCAGCGCCTATCGCTCGGTCTTGCCGGCGTCCCAGAAGCAGGCGGGCGGCTGGACCACCCTCACATTCCAGGCCGACGCGCCCTACCTGGGCAACCGCCAGAACTCCGGCGCCGACATGAGGGTATGCCTGAACGGCCACCGCTGCCGCGTGGCGTCGGTGGCCGTCAGGCTAGATGGTCTCACGCACTGAGGGTGACGTCGACCAAGCGCCAACGGCGCGTACCATGCTTGCCCGGGGCAACGCCCCGGGCAAGCCCCTCACCCGCCTGGCCCCGCCCGGCGGCGTCTACGGTACGACGTTGAAGCTCATGTCCGAGCTGACGGCCGCGTACCAGGCATCTCCGGCGAACGCCGCCGTTCCCGTATGCGGGCCGACCGGCTCGGTGGTGGGCATGTTCCAGGTGAGCGACGCCCAGCCGTCCAGCCCGGCCGACGCCGAGCCGATGACGCTGCCGTTCACCTTGAAGGTGAGGCTCTTGCCGGGCTTGACGGCATAGTCCGGCAGGCTCCGCACATAGGCCTTCAGCGGCGTGGGCGCTCCCTTCTTCGCGGAGCGGATGTAGGGCCAGAGGTAGAGGTCGCCCTGCACCACCCCCAGCTTGCCCGTGCCGGACGAGGCCGGGTAGCCTCCATTGCCCGCCCACGATGCCGTGATCACCCGGTTGCCGGCGCCGGAGCCCTCGGGCACGGTGTAGCCGAAGCTGATGTAGCCGCTGGGGTTGGTGACCTGCGAGCCCAGCGACGTCCCGTCTACCTCCATGCTCAGGGCGCGGCCGGGCAGGATGACGTTGCCGGTGGTGTAGAGGTAGGCCTTCAGGACCGTGTACGTCTTCACCTTGACGTTGGTCCGGTCCACCACGTAGACCTTCGTGGGTTGGACAAGGGAGGTGAGCGTGGCCGAGCCGCTGCAGGGCAGGTAGCTGTCGTCGCCGGCGAACGCCGCGCCGATGGCTCGAAGGGTGGCCCCGCTGGTGATAGTCCAGTTGAGCGCCGCCTCGCCGCTGCTGTTCGTGTTGGCGCTTCCGACGAGGGTGCCGCCGATGCGGAAGGCAACCGCCCGGTTTCCGATGAGGGCGTTGTCGCTGGAGCGGAAGAGCGTGGCCTTGAGGGTGATCGTGTCAGTGATGTTGCCGGTGCGGTTGGCCGGGTAGATCTTGGACGCCACGGGCGCGGCCCTGACGGTGAGGCCGTGCGCCAGCGTGACGCTCTGGCCGTCGGGGTTGGTCAGGATGATGGAGCGCGGGCCGGGCTCGGCGTTGGCGGCCACGTCGAAGTGGAGCGTGGCGCTGGTGGGTCCGATGTAGCCCGCGGAGTGGAGCGTGACGCCGTTGGGCGACCCTCCCGTGATGGCGGCGCGGAACCGCCCGGCGTAGCCTGCGCCCGGGTCATAGAAGCCGGTCCCCGTGATGGGCAGGTTGTTGCTTGTCGTCCCCACGACCGCTGACGCCGCGGGGTTCACGGCAGTCGGCGCCGGGGCCAGGAGCTGCGCAACCCAGGTACCCCACTCGTTGGTGGTCTGGGCGAACTCCTGGATGGTCCAGAGCGACTGGTTGTCGTTCGGGTCGATGCTCGTGTAGCTGTAGTCGCCCCAGCGGTTGCGGCCGTCCTTGTCGAGCACGGTGTACGAGGCGACGCCGTCGCGGACCGTTGAGATGCCCATCAGCTGGTTCAGCGGATCGGACCGGAGCCGCCCGCAGGTGTAGGCGGTCACATACTCGGCGGCGTTGGAGCCCGAGAAGCCGATCGCCACGTGTCCCTGGCCGTTGGCCGCGATGGAGCCGAAGTAGTAGGAGCGCGGATCGGAGGCGCTCGCGTCGTAGACGCGGCCGCGCTGGTTCACGACGGGCGGCGTGGCCGAGACGTCCAGCTCCATCCACTCGATGGCGCACCGAGTGTTGCCGGAGCCGCCGGCGGCGTTGACGCCTACGTTGCGCGTGAGCCAGACGCTGGAACCGTGGCGCATGGCCATCTGCACTCGGTCGTCGCTGGTGCTGATGTCGACGCTGCTCCCCTTGGCCTCTGCGTTCGGATGCTCGCCGTAGCCGGGCGTGGTGAGCATCTCAACGGCGCTCAGCACCGGCCCCGAGCCGCCCCACCGGATGTTGCGGAGGAGCACATTGGCGTAGGCGTCACGCGAGGAGCCGACGATCCACTCGACGCCTGCCGGTCCGTTGGAGCCCGCCGTCAACACCGGGTGCGGCGTGCCCACATAGTCTGTCAGGTTACTGAAGGTGTAGTAGACAAGCCCATAGCCGCCGGTTGCCGACTGCTTGGTGGCGGCGATGATGGCGTTGTAGGTCGCCGCCGCGCCGAAGATGGTAACGCCGATGTAGACGCCGTTGTCATCGACGCCGAGCGTCTCGTAGTCGGTCAGGCCGCCGATGACGCCCACCTCCAGCTCCCACCTCGTCCAGCCGCCCGTCGGGTCCGAGCCGTCGCTGACGGTGAGGAACGCGCTGTTGTTCTGGGTGTTATTGAACTCCAGCGCGCTTACCATCCAGCGGTTGCTGTGGCGGTCGTAGATGATGCGCGGGTCGAAGGTATCGCCCACCTGCCCCGGGAACATGTCATTGAGGGCGACTGCCGAGAGCTGGACGCCCTGGCGGTCGAAGATGACCAGCGAGCTGTTGACCGCCGAGACGAAGTGGTTGGGGCCGACGGCGCCGTTGGTGTCCGGCGGGATCCACCGGGTGAAGGCGCCGCCCGAGATGGGGCCGATGAAGTTGGCGCCGATGCTCTGCGGAGCGTTGGGCCGGACCCGCTTGCCCACGTAGGGCGGCGGCGGAAGGTACCTGCCGTCGTCGGGCACCAGCCGCTTCTGGAGCGTCCAGCCGTGCCAGGGGCCGCCCGCCCGCGCCAGCGGACCCCGGTCGGCCGGACGGTTCCGGCGGCGGCCCAGCTCGCGCTCGCGGGCCTCGACCAGCGGCGAAGCGGGCGCGGCTCGGCCGGCCAGTACATCGGCCTTGTGCCGCTCCTGCGCCCGGATCAGATCGGTCATCGTGAAGTGGTACGGCTCCGCCACCGCCACCGCATCGGGCGACCGGTCCGGGTCAATGCCTGCCGCCATGGCGGGCAGGGCCGTCGTCAGCACGGCCGCAACTACCGTCAGCGCTCTCAAGCCAGGGAACACGAGCCAACCTCCTCGTATGTTTAGGTTGACTACATTATTCCCCAAAGGCGCCGGTCGCGTCGACAGCTCAGTGCGGTGGGAGCGCATCGCCAAGGCGGCGCCCCCTCACCCCTTCATGCCGTCTACCGCCCCTTCAACTCCTTCACCTTGATGTTGCGGAACTCGATGCGGTATCCCTCGCCCTCGACGCCCACGATGCCGCGGGCCTGGCCGCACTCCTTCACTTCGCAGGTCACGGCGCCGTTCACCCAGAGGCTCAGCGTGCCGCCCTGCGCGGTGACCTCTACCGTGTTCCACTCGCCTGCCGGTTTTACGCGGCCGTCTTTCACGCTTCCGGCCGTCTGGAAGAAGCGCTTCTTGCCGTCGGCGCCGGGGGTCTCGCCGAAGAGGTAGCCGCCTGAGGCGTCGCCGATCTGCGCCTGGTGCCAGATCGAGCCGTCCTTGTTGTTCCGCACGTAGATGCCGCTGTTGTAGCCCGACTTGCCCTCAACGCGGGTGTATCGGAACTCGATGTGGAGGATCGCGTCGCCGAACTCGCGGCCGCAGAGCAGCATATCGTGGCCGCCTTCGCCGTCGCAGACCAGCATGGGGCCGGCCTTGTCCACGCTCCACTGTGCCTTGCCCAGCGGCGCGCCGGGTGGCACGGGTACGCGGGTCCAGCCCTTCAGGTCAGGCTTGGGCATGATGCTGACCCAGCCGCGCGGGCTCGTCTCCATGGCGCTCTTGGCTGCCTCGGTCTGGGCGACGGCCGTGCCGGCTGCCAGGGCAAGGCTCAGGGCGGCGGCCAGGGTTGCGGTCGGGCGGTTCATGGGGCTCTCTCCTTGGTCATCAGATGCTCGTCGTAGGCGCGCGACGGGGCCGCGCCTGATGGTTGAGGGTACCTCAGGAGCCGCCGGTGCGCTTCTTGTGCGACAATACAGGTCCTATCACACCAGCAACGGAGATGCCCGTGCCGGATAACGCTCCATGGATCACCTACAGGCCCGAGATCAAGGTGCTCGACTGCACCCTGCGCGACGGAGGCCTGGTCACCGATTCCCACTTCAGCGACGACTTCGCGAAGGCGCTCTACGACACCTGCCTCGAGGCCGGCATCGATATGATGGAGGTGGGCTACCGCAACTCGCCCGATGCCTTCCCCGAGCCGAAGTACGGCAAGTGGCGCCACAGCCGCGAGGAGGAGTTGCGCCGCGTCTTCGGCGACCATGACGCCGCGCGGACCGGCCTGACGCTCTCGGCCATGGTCGATGCCGGCGGCAAGTCGGACTGGCGCAAGCACGACGTCCCGGCCTCCGAGAGCGTGCTGGGGCTCATGCGCGTGGCCTGCTACGTCCACCAGATATCCGAAGCCGTGGAGATGGTGCACCACTACCACGAGCTGGGCTACGAGACGACCATTAATATCATGGCCATCTCCATCGTCGGCTCCGCCGAGTTGGCCCAGGCGCTGGAGGTCGCGGCGCGGACGCCCACCGGCACGCTGGTGGTGGTGGACAGCTTCGGGAACCTCTACCGCGAGCAGGTAGACCAACTGGTGCAGCTCTACCAGGCGGCGGCGGGCGACGGGCGGCACGTGGGCATCCACGCGCACAACAACCTGCAGCTCGCCTTCGCCAACACCATCGAGGCCATCATCCTCGGCTGCAACCGGGCCGACGCCTCCATGATGGGCCTGGGCCGCGGCGCGGGCAACTGCCCCATGGAGCTGCTGCTCGGCTGGCTCCGCAACCCCAAGTTCAAGCTGCGGCCTGTGCTGAAGTTCATCCAGGAGCAGATGCTGCCCCTCCGCGCCCGGTACGACTGGGGCCCCAGCGCGCCCTACTACATCACGGGCCTCTACAACCAGCACCCGCGCGCGGCCATCGCCCTGCGCGAAGGCCCGGCGCCGGACGAGTACGTTGAGTTCTACGACAGCACCACCGCCGAGCTGTAGGCCGGGCGGCAACCAGGCGCCGAGCCGCCGGTCGGTTCAAGAAGGACACTTTCCTGTGGTAGGGAAGTGTCCTTCTTGCGATGGTGGCGTCCGGACCGTTCCTCCGGAGTGAGGCACGGGCGTATACTACGGCCAACGCCTTCCGACGGGAGCTGCCCATGCGCGCCCTTCTTACCGCCTGCCTTCTCTTCGCCTCCATGGCCGCCACGGCCGCCGCGCCGCGGGTGGCGCTGGTCTACAGCGCCTGGGGCGGATACGCCTTCCGCGAGGAGATGGACGCCCACCTCGGCGGCCTCGGCCTGCGGTTCGACAAGTTCGAGAACCGTGACGCGGCCAAGCTGGCGGCGCGGCTCGATGAGTTCGACATGGTCGTCTCGTGCGGCGTGGGCAACTACGAGAACCCGCAGGAGATGGGCGCCTACCGCGCCGAGTGGCTCCGCTTCCTGGAGCGCGGCGGGGCGCTGGTCATCACCGACGCCAGCTACGGATCGGTGCTGGACCAGTGGGTGAACCGCCTGGGGCCGGACTTCGCAATCTCGTCGGCCGCCTGCGCCCACCCAACCGACGCCGGCGGGCGGCTCGACCTGCGGTGCGACCCGAAGGATGCGCTCCTCCATACGCCGCATGACCTCGCCCGCCTGCTGCCCGCCAAGGCCAACATCTGGGCGCACATGACGGGCGTCGGCCCCGGCTGGCGGCGGCTGGTGAACTGCCCCGACGGCGGATGCCTCTACGCCGCACGCGAGGTGGGCAAGGGCCTCCTGGTCGTCACCAGCTTCTACTCCTTCAAGGGCGTCGGCGACGGCCCGCTCGTCACCGCGCTTCTGGACAACATCCGCGCCCGAACCGCCGGCCTGCGGCTGGGACTGGAGGTCACCCGGTTCGATGTCGGCCCGGCGCGTCCGGGCCGGCGCACCGTGGCTCTGGCGATCCGCAACACCGCGTCCCGGCCGCTCGACGCTCGCCTCCAGCTCCTCGTCACCGAGGGCTCCGAACCCGCCCGCGAGGCCTGCAGCCGCACGTTGCGCCTGGCCGGCGGCGCCGCGACCGAACTGCGCCTCCCCTGCACCGTGGCGTCGCGCGGGCGGTGCCGCATCGAGGCGCGGGTGAACGGCGCCCCGTTGGTCGATCGTAGCCAGGAGGTGCCGGCCGCGGCGGCGCTGACGATGCCTCTGCGGAGCGTTGGGCCGGCCACGCCCAGTCTCCCCTTCTCGGCCGCGTTCGCCCCGGACGGCGGCGTGGACCTGGCCGCCTGTTCCGCCGAACTCACGGTCGACGGCAGGCTCGTATGGCGCAAGTCCGGCCCTACCGAGGGCGTCTCCGGCGCCATCCGAACGGCCTCGCTCAAGCGCGGCCGCCACCGGGCGGTCCTGCGCCTCCGGTCCGGCTCGGCCGTCCTGGGCCAGGCGGAGGCCGAGTTCACCACCTTCGGACCCGGCGTGGCCGGTTGCCGCCCCGACGGCACGCTGCTCGTGGGCGGCAAGCCCTTCTTCCCGTTCGGCTGGTACCACGTCTCGTGGTCCTTCACCACCCAGGAGCGCCTGGACTTCCTGCGCGACGTGGCGGCCGGCGGCTTCAACGCCGTCCACGCGGGCGTCAAGCAGGCCGATGAATGGGTGGAGTTCCTGGACGAGGCGCAGCGACTGGGCGTGAAGGTGGGCACGGAGTTCGGCGTAGAGCCGCTGGACGTGATCAAGCGCTTCAAGAAGCACCCGGCGGTCCTCACCTGGAACCCCGGCGACGAGCCCGACGGCCAGGGCGTCTCGCCGGACGAGATGGCGCGCCGCATGGCGGTCTACAAGGACGCCGACCCCACGCACCCGGTCTACATGACGCTTTGCGTGCCGGCCACGTACCGGCTCTACGCGGCAAGCGCCGACGTGCTGGCGCCCGATCCGTACCCCATCCCCTCGGCGCCGCTCAGCTTCGTCTACTCATCGCTCCGTGCCGCGCGGCAGGCCGGGGCGCCCTACGGCCACCCGGTCTGGGGCATCCTGCAGTGCTTCGGCTATGCGGGCGGGCCGTGGCGCGTCCCCACGTTCGAGGAGTGCCGCTGCATGACCTACCTGGCCCTGGTCGCCGGCGTGAAGGGCATCCTCTACTACACCTACGCCGACACCAGCTTCAAGGTCACGGAGCATCCCGCGCTCTGGGCGGGCATGAAGACGCTGCCTGCGGAGCTGAAGGCGATGGAGCCGTTCCTGCTGGACGGCGCCCTGACGGAGCTGCCCACCGGCTCACCCGACCTCTTCGCGGCGCAGTGGCGGCTGGGCAAGCGGACGCTGGTCTGCGTGGTGAACTCGTCGCAGAAGGAGGCCCGCACCGTGGCGCTCCGGCTGGCGGGCCGCTCGTCTGGCCGGGCGCGCAGCCTGCTACCGGGCCGCCCGTGGAGCCTGGCCCTGGCGGGAGGCGCCGTGAGCGGCAGCCTGCAGCCGATGGAGGTGGCCGTCTGCGAGGTGGGCCCAGCGCCGTAGCGGGTGGCCAGGCAACAGGGCTCCTTCCCCCTCCCGCTTCGCGGCAAGGGGAGGGAGCCGCTCATCCTCTCCCGGCGCCTTAGCGGGCGGCGAGGATGGCCCGCACTCGCTCCAGGTCGTCCGGCGTGTCCACCGACAGCGGGGCGGCGTCCATGCGCACCATGCGGATGTCGTAGCCGTTGTAGAGCGCCCGGAGTTGCTCCAGGCACTCGGCCTGCTCGATGGGCGCAGGGGGCATGGCCGCGATGGTGATGAGGAAATCGCGGGTGTAGGCGTAGAGCCCGATGTGCTGCATGGTGGTCACCGGCGCGGCCGGGTTTCGCATGAAGGGAATGCGCCAGCGCGAGAAATAGAGCGCGTTCTGGTCGGCTCCGCAGACCACCTTGACCGTAGCCGGGTTGTCCAGTTCGGCCTCGGGGCAGGGGCACATGGCGCTGGACATGCAGGAGGCCGGATCGGCCAACAGGGGTTGGACCACGGCGTCGACCGTCTCCGGCGCCAGCAGCGGCTCGTCGCCCTGGATGTTGACCACGATGTCCGCGTCGATGCGCCCTGCCACCTCGGCGAGGCGCTCGGTGCCCGAGGTGTGCGTGTCGGCGGTCATCTCGGCTCGGCCGCCGAAGGCCCGGACCGCTGCCACAATCGCCGGGTCGCAGGTGGCCACCAGCACCTCGTCCACGCAGCGGGCGCGGCAGGCGTTCTCCCAGACCCACTGGATCATGGGCTTGCCGGCGATCTCCAGCAACGGCTTGCCCGGCAGGCGCGTGGCGGCCATGCGGGCGGGGATCATGCCGACGACCTTGCGTGCTGCGCTCATGCTTGGTTGCTCCTTTGCGGGCCGGACGGGCGCTCGGGCGGCGGGGGCGACGACTTCCAGCGATTGTGGAACCAGAGCCACTGCTCGGGGTGGGCCCGGATGGCGGCCTCGGAGTCATCGGCCACGCGGCGCATGATCTTGTCGATATCGGCGGCGGTGTCGCCCGTGGACTCGGGCACGAAGCCGCCGCTGTAGAGCATGCGGAAGCGGCCGGGCCCCACCCGCACGCAGTAGCAGAGGATGATGGCCGAGCCGGTCTTCAGCGCCAGCCGGGCGGCGCCGTCGACGAAGCCGGTTTGGCGTCCGAAGAAGGGCACGAAGACATCGGTGGCGTTCTGGTCGCTCACCATGGCCACGCAGGCGCCGCGTCGGAGCCCCTCCAGAATGGTGCGTAGCCCTCTGCCTGTCTCCACAACCTTCAGTCCGGTGCGCTCGCGGAGGCGGGTGATCAGCTCGGTGGTGCCCTGATCGCGCGAGGGGCGGACCAGCAACAGCACCTCCACCCCGCGGGCGGCGGGGATGCGCGCCTGCATCTCGAAGTTGCCCAGGTGCGCGGTGACGAAGATGACGCCCTTGCCTCGGGCGTGAAGCGCGGCGAAGTCGCTCCAATCCTCTTCGCGAAACTCGATCACCTCATCGATCTGTTCCGGCGTGCGGAAGGCGTACCAGATCTGCTCGACCATCAGCATACCGAACTGGCGGAAGCTCTCCCAGGCGATGCGCCGGCGCTCCACTTCGGAGTGCGTCGGGCCCAGCGCCCAGGCTAGGTTGTCCTGCGCGACCTTGCGCCGCTTCTTCGAGACCATGCGCATGAGGTTGCCCAGGCCCCGGCCGAGCCCCAGCGCCACGGGCAGCGGCAGGCGCGGCAGCAGGGCCACCAGACCCTTCAGCACCGCCAGGCCCACGGCGCGGGCCAGCCGTTTGGATAGCTTCGTGTTGGTTTGTGGCCGCGTGTTCCCCAGCGACGGCGCCTGGCTCATGACTTGCTCCCTGCCCGGGCCAGGGCTTGCCGGATCGCCTCGTCCAGCGCCTCATGGCCGATGATGTCCAACTCTGCCGACAAGACTACCACCGGCAGGGCATACTCGCGCACGGGGAGCTTCACGGCATCCTTCTCGGTGATGGCCAACAGCTCCGCGCCGGCCTCCTGGGCGTCGCGGGCCGCCTGCTCCATCTCGTCGGGCGTGACGGCATGGTGGTCCGGGAAGCGCCGCCGCAGCGCCACGTCGGCGCCCACGCGCTCCAGTAGTCCTTCGAAGCCCTCGGGGTGGCCCAGGGCCGATACGGCGGCCACCTTGCGTCCGGCCAGGGACATCGCGGGGGAGGCCTCGCCGCCGGCCGACGGGCGCACTCCCGCCGCGCTATAGGCGGCCTCGGCCACGCGGCCCGGCCCGACGATGGCGGCCACGCGTCGCTTCAGCGCCGCCACCTGGTCGCCCGCGACCTCATCGACGTGCGTCAGGACCACGAAGCCGGCCCGGCTCAGGTGGCTGGGCGGCTCGCGCAGGAGGCCTCGGGGCAGCAGGCGGCCGTTGTCGAAGGGGCGCACGGCGTTGAGAAGCACGACCTCCACATCGCGGTGGAGCTGGTAGAACTGCATGCCGTCGTCCAGCACGATGAGGTCCGGCGAGAAGCGCTCCACGGCCAGCCGGCCGGTGACGCGGCGGTCGCGCCCCGCCAGCACGGGGACGCCCGGCAGCGAGGTGGCCAGCAGGAAGGCCTCGTCTCCGGCCTCGCGGGCGCCGAGGAGCACTTCGTCGGGAGTGGAGACGATCACCGCGCCGCCTTCGCCCGCTCCCCGGTAGCCACGGCTCAAGATACAGGGACGCAGCCCCTGGGCCTGCAGACGGCGGCAGAGCCAGAGCGTGAAGGGCGTCTTGCCCGTGCCGCCGGTGGTGAGGTTGCCCACGCTCACTACGGGGCATCGCAGCCGCGCCTGCTTGCGGAGGCCCAGCCGGTAGGGCGCCAGGTAGAGCTTCAGCCCGCCGGAGTAGATCAGCGCCAGACCCGAGAGCAGCAGCCGCAGCGCACCTGCGCCGGGGCCCGTGGCGGAGCCGTCCAGCACCCTCAGCGCCCACGGACGCCCGGCCGGATCGGACACGCTCACCGGCCCTCCAGCGCCTCGGCGATGGCCCGGGCGTAGGTCTCCGAAGCGCCCTGGTTGGCCTCGATGAGCGCCAGCGCGGTCCGGGCGATCCGGGCCCGGCGGTCGGGGTCGGCCAGTAGCTCCAGCAGGGCGTCGGCCAGCTCGCGCTGGGATCGGACCTCGAACGCCACCCCGGCCTGCGCCGCCAGCGCGGTGATGTCGCGGAAGTTCTGCATGCGCGGCCCGTGCAGTACGGCCTTGCCCTGCGCCAGCGGCTGCAGCAGGTTTTGGCCGCCGCCCGGCTCGGAGAGGCTGTTGCCGATGAAGGCCACGTCGCCGGCGGCGTAGGCCCGGGCCAGCTCGCCGAAGGTGTCGAGGATCACCACGCCGTCGACGGCGGCCTCGCGGGCCGACCGGCGGGCAGGCTCCAGCCCCACGCGCCGCATGAGCGCGGCCAGGTCGTCGGCGCGGTCCGGGTGGCGAGGCGCATGGAGCAGTTGCAGGCCGAGCAGCGCCGCGCGGGCGGTCATGAAGGCGCCCAGCACTGCCTCCTCCTCCTCGGTGGAGCGGGTGCTGCCAACCACCAGCGTGGGGCGGTCGGCGGCCAGGCCCAGCTCCAGCCGGAGTGCGGCGGCCTCGGCGTCGGTCAGGCAGGGCGTCCGCTGGTCGAACTTCGGGTTGCCGACCACGGAGACGATGCCCACCGGCGCTCCCAGCGCACGAAGCCGCTCGGCGTCGGTCTCGGTCTGGGCCAGAACGCGGCGGAAGAGGCCCAGCGCGGCCTGCGTGAGGGGCCGGGCTCGCAGGTACCGCGGGAAGCTCCGGTCCGAGATGCGTCCGCTGACCAGCAGGGCGGGCACGCGGGCGCAGTGGGCCTGGTGCAGGAGGTTCGGCCATAGCTCGGTCTCGACGACCACGAGCAGGTCCGGCCGCAACGCCCGCAGGAAGCGGCGCACGACGAAGGGCACGTCAAACGGGGCGTAGAGCGCCGCTGAGGCTAGGCCGGGCACGAGCTTGGAGGCGGTCTCATGTCCACCGGGCGTGATGCACGTGATGACCACGTCCACGTCGGACCGGGCGGCCTTGAGGGCGCGAAGGATGGGAGTGACGGCCGAGACCTCGCCCACCGACGCGCCATGGACCCAGACGCGCTGGCCCGACGCAGGCGCGACGGCGGGCAACCGCCCCCAGCGCTCGCCCCACCCGGCGCGCGACTTGCCGCGCGCCAGCCGCAAGGCCAGCCCCAGCGCGATGGCAGGCGAGAGCAGCAGGAGCCCGATGTTGTACAAGGCGATGATGGCGAACACTCCCCAGAGGGCGCCCAACCGGCGTCGGGCAACACCCCACGAGAGTACCCGACCGTGTGGGGTGAGGATGTGAGGATGTGAGGCGGTGAAGGGGGGAAGGGGAGAGGAGGCCGCCGTTGGTGGCCCGGGCCGGCCCATGGCGCCGTACAATGCGGAAGTGCGGCGGGCAGCTTACGGGGGTCCTTCGGCCAAACGGCGGCCTCAGGATGACGGCAAGGGCAGAGGGCAACCAGGCCCCGGCCTTACGGCGCGGCAGGTACACTCCCCACAGGCGGCGGGCCGCGCTTTGCCGGGGAGGGCGCCTCATGACCACCAGACCACCGACGCTGGAACCCGTGGGCCTTGTTCGGCTTGACCCCTGGCTGGAGCCCTATGAGCCGCAGCTCCGCGAGAGGCTGCGGCGCTTCCGGGACGCCCTGGCGCGGATGGAGGACGGCGGCGGGCTCCTCGGTTCCGTGAGCCTGGGCCACCGGTACCTGGGCCTGAACCGCGGCGCGCGCGACGGCGCGCCCGGCCTCTGGTACCGCGAGTGGGCTCCCGGCGCGACCTACCTGGCGCTCATCGGCGACTTCAACGGCTGGGACCGGGGCGCCCATCCCATGGCCCGCGACGAGTGGGGCGTCTGGTCGATCTTCCTGCCCGACGGCCCGCACGGCTGCGCCATCGCACACGAGGGGCGCCTGAAGGTCCACGTGGCGCACTGCGAGAGCGCCATGGACCGACTGCCGGCCTACGCCACACGGGTGGTGCAGGAGCCGGACACGAGCTTCTGCGCCCGCTGGTGGAGCCCCGCCGACCCCTACGCCTGGCGCCACCAGGCCCCCGCCCCGCCGCCCGGCCTGCGCATCTACGAGGCGCACGTGGGTATGGCGCTGGAGGAGGGGCGCGTGGGCAGCTTCGGCGAGTTCACCCGCGACGTCCTCCCGCGCATCGCCGGGCAGGGCTACAACGCGGTGCAGCTCATGGCCGTCATGGAGCACCCCTTCTATGCCTCATTCGGATACCACGTCTCCAGCTTCTTCGCCGTCTCGTCGCGCTTCGGCACGCCGGATGAGCTGAAGGCGCTGGTCGACGAGGCGCACCGGCTGGGCCTCACGGTCATCATGGACCTGATCCACTCGCACAGCGTGAGAAACGCGGCGGAGGGGCTCAATCGGTTTGACGGCACGGACCACCAGTACTTTCACGCCCCGCCGCGCGGCGAGCACCCGGCGTGGGACTCGCTCTGCTTCGACTACAGCAAGGCCGAGCCGCTCCGCTTCCTCCTCTCCAACGTCCGCTTCTGGCTGGAGGAGTACCGCTTCGACGGCTTCCGCTTCGACGGCGTCACCAGCATGCTCTACCTAGACCACGGCCTCGGGCGCCCGTTCAACCGCTACGACGACTACTTTGGCGACAACGTCGACGCCGACGCCGTGACCTACCTGATGCTGGCCAATGATCTGGCGCATCGGGTGCGGCCCGGCGCGGTGACCGTGGCGGAGGATGTCTCCGGGATGCCGGGCCTCGCTCGCCCCGTGGCCGAGGGGGGCCTGGGCTTCGACTACCGCCTCGCCATGGGCGTGCCCGACATGTGGATCCGCCTGCTGAAGGAGCGCAAGGACGAGGAGTGGAGCCTGGGCGACATCGTCGGCACGCTTCTCAATCGGCGCCATACCGAGAAGCACGTGGGGTACGCCGAGTCGCACGACCAGGCCATGGTGGGCGACAAGACCCTCGCCTTCTGGCTCATGGACCAGCGGATGTACTGGAGCATGGACCGCGCCGCCGCCGATCCCGTGGTGGAGCGGGGCATCGCGCTGCACAAGATGATCCGCCTCATCACCTTCGCGCTGGCCGGCGACGCCTACCTGAACTTCATGGGCAACGAGTTCGGGCACCCCGAGTGGATCGACTTCCCGCGCCAGGGCAACGGCTACTCGTACCACTACGCCCGCAGGCAGTGGTCGCTGGCCGACGACGGCTTCCTGCGCTACCAGGGACTGAACGAGTTCGACCGGGCCATGATGGCGCTGGACGAGCGCCGGCGGCTGCTGGCCGACCCGTTCATAGAGCAGCTATTGCTGGACGAAGAGGCCCGCGTGCTGGTCGTGCGGCGTGGCGCGCTGGTCTTCGCGTTCAACTTCGACGCCGAGCGCTCCTACAGCGGCCTCCGCATCCCCGTGCCCGACGCGACCGACTACGTGGTGGAGCTGGACACGGACAGGCCCGAGTTCGGCGGGTTCGGGCGCACGGAGCCGGGCGCCACGTACCTGCTGCAGTCCGCGCCCGCGCAGGGGCGCGACCAGAGCGTGCAGGTCTACCTGCCCGCGCGGAGCGCTCAGGTCCTGGCGCCGGTTGCCGCCTTGAAGTAGACGTGGATGGGATGCGTGGAGTGGTCGTAGACCTTCTTCTCGTCCCACGGCAGGGCCACCTCCACCGGACCTTTGGCGAAGGGGTGGAAGTAGACGATGGTCATGTTCCGGGGCTTGCGCCGCAGCGACTCCCGCATGTTCTCCATCACCTTCTCCATGACCGGCTCGGGGAAGGGGTTGTAGAAGTAGAGGTAGGTGTAAGGGTCCAGGTCGTCGAAGGTGGTCGCGTCGGCGACGTAGAGCGTGGCGTTCTTGAGCTTGCAGATCTCCAGGTTGCGCCGGCCGATGCGGATCAGCTTCTCGGAGAGGTCCAGCCCGTCGATGCGGCCGAAGGGGAACTCGGCCATGGTGATGAGCGCCCCGGCCTTGCCGCAGCCCAGGTCGATGATGCCGTCCTCCGGGCCGATGGGCAGCTGCTTCAGAACGAACGCCAGGTCCGGTCCGCACGAGTCGCTGTACATGAAGCCCGCGCCTCGGGGCAGGCCGATGGCGCGCGGGCTCTCGAAGTGGATGTCCACGCCCATGCGGTTCAGCTTGGCCTTGTAGGCCAGCGTGGCCGGACGGAACTTACGGCAGAGATGCAGCAACGCCGTCGCTCGCTCTAGTGGGCTCTTCGCCGCCATGGTCCTGCACCTCCTCGAGTCCCCGCCGGCGCACCGGTCGGCTCGCTTCATGCTACCCTGTAGCCTGCCGGACGCGGCGGATCGCCCCTCCGGCAAACGACCCGAGGAGCCGCCCGCCATGCCCATCGACCCCGAAGAGATCACCGTCGAACCCGGAGCCTACCGCCTCTGGCTGCGGCTGTCCGAGGCCGCCCGCGCGCCCATCGGCGCCCTGGGCGAGCGCGAGCTACCCGCCGGCCTCTACGCCTACAGCGGCAGCGCCCTGCGAGGCATCCGCGGCCGGGTGCGGCGCTACCTGCGGCCCACGGGCGTGCTGAAGTGGCACATCGACTACCTGTTGCCCCACGCCGAAGTGGTGGACCTGGAGGCCCTGCCCGGCGGCGGACCGACGGAGTGCGCCCTCCACGCCGAGCTGCTGTCCATCCCCGGCGCCTCCGAGCCCGTGCGCGGCTTCGGCTCCAGCGACTGCCGCTGCGGGTCGCACCTGGCCCTCCTGCCTCCCGGCTCCCCGGCGCCGGCCGTGGCCCGCACGCGGCTCCGCTCCGGCGAGGAGATGACGGTGCGCCTGCTGCGGCCCGACGATGGCCCGCGCCTTGGCGCCTACTTCGCAGGCCTCTCCGAGCGGACCCGGTCGCTCTACGGCCCGCACCCCTTCACGCAGGAGGAGGCGGACGCCATTTGCGCCACGCTGGCGCCAGCCGACCTGCTGCGCGTGGTCGGCGAACTGCCTGACGGCCGGCTCATCTCCTACATGCTGCTCCAGATCGGGGTCTGGCACATCGACGCGGAGAAGTACCGGGCCGAGGGGATCGAGCTACCCGAAGGCGAGTGCGCCGCGTTCGCGCCGTCGGTGCTGGACGGCCTGCAGGAGACGGGGGTCGGCACGGCCATGGCGGCGGTCCTCTTCCGCATGGCGCGCTCACGAGGCATACGCACCGTGAACCTCTGGGGCGGCGTCCAGGAGCGCAACGTCCGCGCCCGACGCTTCTACGAGAAGCTGGGCTTCCGGAAGATCGGCGAGTTCATGGCAGGCGAACTGAACAACTACGATATGGTGTGCCGCCTCTAGCCTCGGTGGACCGGGGCGCCGACCGCAGGCAGGCCAGGGCGTTCGCGCAACGCCTGCTCCGGCGTAGCGGGCTCCTTGCCGGCCGTATGCTGGGGTAGGCTCGACAAGCGGAGGTGGCGATGCTGCTCGGACGGTGGATTTGCGTGGCGGCGGCGGCCGTCTGCTGCGGCGCGGCAACGGCCGGTGAACCGACCGTGGACAGGACGGTGGAGGGCATCATCGCCCGCATGCGCTCCCAGTTGGGGCGCGAGGGGCTCCTCACGCTCGACGCCGCCACCGTCGATCGCTTCGTCACCGAGGCCGACCGCGCCGTCCTCGGCACACGCTACTGGCGCTTCACGGCCAACGTGCCCGTCCGCGTCTCGGTGATGCGGGCCATCGAGCAGAAGGTCCCGCCCTTCTGGCTCCGGGCGCGGGGCTTCACGCGGACCGACATGCGCGTCCGCAACGAGGAGTACGAGTACGAGGTCTGGCAGCGCGACTTCGCCGCCGGCCCCATCGGTTTGGGCATCAACGGCTTCGACCAGCACCGGCCGCACTACTTCGTGGCCGTCGGCGCTCTGAAGCGCGGCGCGGCGTTGCGCCTCTCCAGCTTCTACCCGAGCGGCCAGCGCCGCTTCGCCATGCGCAAGGGTTCGCCCATCTACCATGATTGGCCGGACCTGGTCATCACCGAGCTACCCGACGCGCTGAAGGGCCAGGTGCTGCTCACCACCATCCGCGGCCGCGCCCGGGAGGCGCACCTGGTGGGCGGCTTCCGCACCACGCCCTACCCGGCCGGCCGGGCGCCGGACCAACTGCACCTGACCTGGTCGGGCGACCCGCGGACCTCGGTGGCGGTGCAGTGGCGCACGAGCGCGGCAGTCCGGTCAGGCAGGTTCCAGTGGCGGCCGGCGGGCTCGGCGACGGCCTGGCGGAGCGCGCCCGCCGCCTCGACCACGCTGACCGACTCGCGCATCGTGAACAACCCGAGCGTGCGGACCTGGCGGGCCGCTGCCGTCGGCCTGCGCCCCGGGACAGCCTACGAGTATTGCATCGCCGGCGCCGAGGGCCTACACCGCTTCCGGACGGCTCCGGCGCGGCCGGCCCCGTTTTCCTTCGTCTGGCTCTCCGATACGCACAACCAGCCCGCTGCGGCCACGCTGCTGGCGGCGGCGCTGGAGCGGCTCCCGGACCAGGCCTTCTGCACCATCTCCGGCGACCTGGTCGGCACGGGACAGCACCGCGAGGACTGGGATCAGTTCTGGCGCCATCTGGCCGCCTACGCGCCGGAGCGCCCCGTGATGCCCTCCATGGGCAACCACGACTGCATCGACGGGCTGGGGCCGGAGGGCTACCTGAGCCAGTTCGCGCTACCCGCCAACGGGGCTCCGGCCCTGCGCCGTGGCCGCTCGTACTACTTCGAGTACTCAGGCCTCCTCTTCGTGGCGCTGGATGCCACCGATTCGGTCCCGGCCCAGCGGGCCTGGCTCGAGGCGACGCTAAAGGCGAGCAAGGCGCGCTGGAAGGTGGTCGTGTTCCACTTCCCGCCCTACTCGCTGGAGGAGGACTACCCCGATATCCGCCGCGAATGGTGCCCGATCTTCGACAAGTACGGCGTGGATCTGGCGCTCTCGGGCCACGTCCACCGGCTTCAGCGCAGCTACCCGATCCGGGGCAACAAGGCGCTGCCCGAGGGCTCGGCCGCGCCGATCTACCTCATGACCGTGGCGGTGGGCCAGCGCGGCGAGGAGGCCAAGCTCCCGAGGTATGGCCTGGTGAACCTGGAGCCGCGTGTGCCGATCTACCACGCCTTCCGCCTGGACGGGCCGCGCCTGACGATGCAAGCGCTGGACGCCGACGGCAAGGAGTGCGACCGTCTGGCGCTGGAGAAAGTGAGGAGGTGAGGAGGTGAAACGGTATCGGAGGGTAGGAAAACAGTCGCCCGTTCTCCCCTTCACCCCCTCACCTCCTCAAGCTAAAGCCAACGCCCTCTCCTGCTCGGCCACGACCTCGGGCGTCAGGATGTCCTCAACGATCTCACGGGCTGAGAGCATCTTCTCTGCGTGGACGCCGCTCTCGCCCAGGGTGATGATGGGCGGCTCCACGTCGGTGTAGAGGCCCGCCGTGGAGAGCAGGGCGTTGCAGAGGCAAACGCGGCCGGTCAGGTCGGCCACGTCGCCGCCCAGCGTCCGGTACTGCTTCTCCGGCATGGCCGGGCAGATGTATCGCTCCCGCCGCGTGCCGTCGGGCCGCGTGTCCCAAGTGGAGGTGACCAGGTAGGCCCGGTTGCAGATGCGCTTGCGGGCCTCGTAGACCGTCGGATCGGCCAGTGTTCCCTCCAGCGGCACCACCTTGAAGGGGTACCCCGTGGGCGAGAGCACATTGTCCGTGAGGACGGTGGTCTCCTTGGTGTGGTTGCGATCGACGACCTGCTGCTTCAGGTCATCCCTCATGCCGGATTCCCTGCAGAGCGCGAACCGCGAACCGATCTGCACGCCGTAGGCCCCGCGGGCCAGCCAGCGCAGGTAGTCGTTGCGCGAGCCTCCCTCGTCCAGCGCCCCGGCAACGTAGACGGGCACGCCCATGGCCAGCACCTTGTCGAAGTAGGCGTCGATCTCGTCGGGATCGCCGAAGGAGACGCGGTTGCGCGGCGGGGCGTTATGGCCGCCGGCGCGGTGGTTCTCCAGCACGAAGGCGAAAGGCCGCGCGCCCTCCATGTCGCGGTTCCAGATGTCCAGGATGCGCTTGGGGAACGCGAAGTTGGAGAGGATCGGGATCATGTGCGGGGCGGGATGCTGCGCCAGCAGGGCCGCGCCCTCGTCGCCGGGGGCCTCCAGCAGGACGTGCGTGCCCGTGCCCGTCAGCGCCTCGTACTCCACGGCGTTGCCGGCGCGGAGGTTCGTGACGATGTCCGGCAGCTCCATGGGCACGCCGGCGCCGCAGAGCAGGGCGTCGACGCCGCCGAGCATGGCGCCGTAGATCGTGGGAAGCACCGTGAGGGCGCACTTCCACATGACGTTGACGCCCACCCGGCCGCGATGGCCGGACTTGGCGCGCAGCACCTCGACATAGGCGCCGATGACGCTGAGACGCCGTGCGAGCGCGCCACGGACCGGGTCCGGCAGGTCCATGGGGGGCTCAAGATGGAATCGGGACCCGCCGCGCGCGTAGCTCAGCAGATCCTCGACGTAGCGTTTGATCGGGAACGTCTGGGCCAGGGAGATGGCGATCTCGTCGCCCGCTCGCACCTGCTCCACGACGATATGGCGCAGCCCCACACCGGAGACCACGCCCAGCGCGCCGAGGCGCGCCGTTGCGTTAGCCAGGCGGGCGCACGAAACCTGTACTCCCATGCCGGCCTGTATCAGCCTCGGCATACCCGCAATAAGGTCAGACAAGACAGACCTCCTAACTAGCAGGCGCGGGGCCCTCGAACAGGTATCCCGTGATCGCCATTCTCTTACGTACGGGCACCATGGTACCGCCGTTCGCCTCTCATCGTCGCAATCGGCGTCCGTTGAGCGGCCCCTTAGCTTACCAGCCGCCCGCCTCGGCCACGCGCGCCATCTCCTCGGCGAACGCGGTCGGGAGCCAATCTACCTTGTGGAACACCCGCAACCGCGGTCCCGGAGTGAACCGCGCCAGCGTCTGCGGGTTCTGCACGTTGGTCAGCACGGCCACCGGCGTATCCGGGCAGTGTGCGCGGAGGACCGAGTAGAGGAGCACGCCGGTGATGAGCCCGTTGTCGCTGGATTTGGGCGTGAAGAGCTTGCCCGGCGGCATCATGATGTCCAGCACGATGAGGTCCGGGCAGCCGGCGCCGGCCTCCTCCACCGCCCTGTCGGGGATGACGCACTGGAGGACCTCGAAGCCCTTCTGCTCCAGCGCCGACACGTGGTACCAGTTCGGCGTAACGTCGTCATCCACAAACAGAAGCCTCTTTGCCACGATCCTGCCTATCCCTTCTGCCCGGGCGGCCGATGCGCCAGCTCACCCGGCAGCGTGATGGTTATCTCGGTGGGCTGGGCCGTGTGGGTCACGCGGACCGAGCCGCCGTGAGCCTCCACGATCTGCCGCACCACGAAGAGCCCCAGGCCCTGCCCCGCCACATTGCGCTCCAGCGCGTTGCGGCCCCGGGCGCCCTCCTGGAAGAGGCGCTCGTCGGCGCCGGATGGAATGCCCGTGCCCCGGTCGCGGAAGGTTATCACATAATCGCCCCCGCGCCGATCGCCGGCGATCTCGACGTTGAACGCGTCGGGATCGCTGAACGCATACTTGATGGAGTTCGACAGCAGGTTGAACATCACCTGCTGGAACTGGCTCCTGTCGATCCAGAGGCGGGGCACCGTCTCGAAATCGTCGTACTGGATGCGGTTCTCGCTGAAGCGCTTGCCGCGCAGCAGCAGGCCCGCCTGCCGCACCGCCGCCGCGATTACCTCCGACTTCAGGAACGTGGGCCGGCAATCCAGCGGCAGCGAAGCCCGGGCCGACCGCAGCACGTCCGCGTTGCCCACCAGCCGCCGCATGATGTCGCACCAGGAGAGGATATCACCCAGGTAGTCGTAGGGGAGCATCTCCCGGACGCCCTTGGTGTGCTGGATCAGGTCCACGGCGCCCCGGATCGAGCCCAGCGGCACCTTCAGCTCGTGGGTCAGGCGTCCCAGGGCTGCGATGCGCCGTTCGTCGGCCAGCCGGGTCACCAGGTGCGGCACCACGGCCTGCCCGATGGCGTCGAGGATGGCCAGGTCGTCATCGGAGTACATGGCCCATCGGCCGTCGGCGGAGCGCTTGTTCTGGCACCGCACCACGCCCACCACCTCGCCGCCGGAGTCGAGTAGCGGCGCGACGAGGAACGAGCCCAACTGCCGCCCCACGGTCTCCACGCTCTTGGCCACGCGGCCCGGCGCCTCGTGGGCGTCGGCCCCCACCACGGGTTCCTCGTTGGCCCAGACGCCCCCGGTGATGCCTTCGCCCTTGGCGTAGTGCCGCTCGCCCTCGTCCACGCGCCATTGCAGGCCCGTGGTGCTGGCGGCCTCCAGCCTGTCGCCCACGGAGTCGACCACGAAGATGGTGACGCCGTCGCAGACGAGTAGCCGCGCCACAAGGTCGCGCACGCGGTCGAGGAACTGGCCCGCGTCCTTGCCCCTGCCCGCGGCCACGTTCACCGCGGCGGCGGCGTAGGCGCAGACCTGGTCCATGGCGGCATCGGCGGCGCGGCCCACCAGGCTTCCCAGCGCCCCCAGGTCCCGCGCCGAGACGCCCGGATCGGGCTCCCGATAGAAGAGGTTGGCGATGAGGCGCACGTGGTCGGCGTTGCTCGGGTCCGCGATGGGGACCGAAATCAGGGAGCGCATACCCAGCGCGTTCACCACCTCCGGCGCGCACAGCTCGGCATCGGGCCGGCCATAGGGCAGGCCGGGCTGCGGCGTGGTCAGGTCAAACAGGGTGGCCGCCTGCCGGTCCACGGCGATGCCGCTCAGGGCAGGGCCGCACTGCAGCGTCCGGTGCTCCACCGCGCTGCAAGGGGGGCTCACGCCCACAAGCGTGCCCAGGTCTCGGCTGGGGCTGAAGGCCCAGAGCGACGCCAGGTCGGCCTGCGATACCTCGCGGAGCGCCTCCGTAATGTTCGTGTACGACTGCTCCAGGTCCTCGGACGACGCGACCGCCAGCGACCGCGCAAAGTGCGAGACCATCTCCGGCGGGCACGCCTCGGGCGCCACCATGGCCGGGCGCACACGGTGCGTAGGCCCGCCCGGAGGCGCGGGCCTCGGGAGCAGCTTGCGGTCGGCCAGCCAGCAAGCGCTCCGGTAGGCGCTGGTCAGCGGGTCGGTCCGCGACCGGTCCTGCTCCACCACGGCCCAGACGCCGGGAGCGCCCTTGCGCCACTCGGCGATGAAGGGCTCCAGCGGCACCACGCCCTCGCCTAGTTCGGTGAAGCCCCGCGAGTAGCGGTAGGCTGAACGGCCGTACTCCGGCGTCCAGTCCTTCAGGTGTACCGATGCCAGCCGACCCACGCACTGCCGCAGGGCCAGCGCCGGGTCATCGCCCACGATGTGCAGGTGTGCGCTGTCCGGGATGATCAGAAGCTCCGGATGCTCTGCCAGCAGTGTGTGCGCGGCGGCCATGCGGTGGAGGGGCCGGAACGTGATGGGATGGAGCGCCAGGCGGTGGCCCGCGGCCAGGGCGTCCTCGGCGTGGGCGGGGTTCCACGCCTCGACATAGAGATAAGGTATTCGCACGTCGCGGCAGTAGGCCGCGCGGTCGAAGATGCTGCCTCCGGCCAGGCCGAGAAGGTGCAATCCGCGGTCATCCAGCATCCTCAGCAGGGCCTCGATGGGCGGCAGGGCCTGCGGCGCCTGGGCGAACTCGATGCCCCGGTACCCCAGGGCCGCGAGCGCGTCCAGCACGCCGGGCAGGTCCTCGAATGTAGGGCCGAACGCGATGGTCTGGTACCCGATCTGCACGGCGTCCAAGTGTAACCCCCGTCGGATCGCCGGAACCGCGGCGAGCCACTCTCATTCTGACAGAAGCGCGCCCTGCCGCCTGTCGGTGCAGTAGAATGGACTTACCACTCACACCGATGCCAGCGAAAGGCCGCCATGGCGAGGATACTCATTGTTGATGACGAGACCGGCATCCGCAAGACGCTGGCTCTGTTCGTCGCCGCTGACGGCCACGACGCCGTGACCGCCGCATCCGCCTCCGCCGCCCTCGAGGTGATGCAGGCGGGCGCGGCCGACATCGTGATCACCGATGTTATGATGCCCGGCGCCGGCGGCATTGACCTGCTCTTCCGAATCCGCGACCACTGGCCCGACACACAGGTCGTCGTCATGACCGGCGCGCCGAGCCTGGAGACCGCACGGGAGGCCATTCGCGCCGGCGCCTTCGACTACCTGGCCAAGCCCGTGGGCAAGGACACGGTCCGCCGGGTCGCCGCTGCCGCGACGGCGATGCGGACCGCCATCCTCGACAAGCAGGCGCTGGAAGCCGAGAACGAGCGCTACGAGGCGTACCTCGAAGAGCTGGTCGGCTCACGCACGGCGCACTTACAGCGACGCGTCAACCAGATGCGGGAGCTGATGCAGCTGACGGCGGCCGTCAACGCCGGCGCCGACGAGCAGTCTGTCCTTCGCCGCATCCGGCAGGCCGTCATCAGCGCCTATGGGTTCGACCGAGCCGGCGTCTGGCTCTACGATGCCGACAGCGGGTTGATCCAGGGAGCGTACGGCACCGACCGGAATGGCGGCCTCACCGACGAAAGCCACATCTGGCTCCATGTTGACGACCCGGGCGCCGCCGGCTTCGCGCCGGTGCTGAAGGGCGAGGCGCCATACCTTTACGTTGCGGATATGCAGGCCGAGCACCGGCATGCCGAAGGTCATCATATGCACGGTGTGCTGCATCACCTGGTGTTGCCCATGCGCGCCGGCGCCGACGCCCTCGGCGCCATCGCCATCGACAATGCCCTCACCAACAGGCCCATCGCCGAGGAGGAGGTCGACGACCTGCTGCCATTCGCCGCCATCGCCGCTGTAGCCATCCGCAACAGCCGGCTCAAGGACGCCTTGCAGCAGGGGATCGCCAACCGGCAGGAGGCCGTGGCCGCCCTACAGTCGCGCACGGCCGAAATGACCCTGCTGTGTGACGTAGCCAGCAGCGTCGCCGGCGCGGCCGACGAGGCGAGCTTGTGCGCTGCCCTCACGGACGCGCTCTGCAAGAGCGTGCCCTGCGACAACCTCGTGCTGGCGGCCTACGGTGCGGCGGAGGCCAGGCTACGCATGATCTACGCCTGGTCCGCCGAAACCGGCGTAGCTGACACGACAGGCTGGCCACTGCTCCCCGTGGCTCCCGCCGGCTCCGGCGTGGCCGCAACCGTCCTCCGTAGCGGCAAGACCACGGTCTACCCCGACTACCTGGCAGCCCGATCCGGCAGCACGGCCACCTACTACGTTGACGGTGCAGGCGGCGTCCACGGTACGCTGCCGGACGACCAAGCCTCGTTGCCCCGGTCGGCAGTCTTCGCGCCCCTTCGCGTCCGCGGCGCCGTAGTGGGCCTGCTGGAGGTCTTCTCCGCCAGACTGGACGCCTATACCGCCGACCACCAACGCCTGCTCGAGGCCATCTCCGTCTACGCCGCCGCCGGCCTCCGCAGCCTGGGCATCCTGGAGCGCGTGAGCTACGAGTAGGGGTTGCGAGGGGGCACAGAAGTCGAACCCGGAGGTACGCCCGTGTCGCTACGGCTAACGCTCACCACCCTTACCCTCCTCCTCTCCGCCGTCCATGCGTGCGCCTTCCCGTCGGGGCGGCCTTCGCTCAACCTGGACGGCGTGTGGCGGTTCCGCCATGTGGCCGACGATGCGGGCGAGGCCGAGTGGCGCGGCGGCGCGGCGTTTGGGCGCTCGGTCCGCGTGCCGGGGTGCTGGGACGCGCAGGGCGTGGGGCAGCCGGCCGAACGGATGCGGACCCACGGCCTTGGCGTGGGCTGGTATCGCCGGACGGTGAGCGTGCCGGCGGGCTTCAGCCGCGGGCGGGTCTGGCTCTGCGTCGGCGGCGTCCACCGGTCGGCGCGCTTCTGGGTGAACGGCCGGCCCGCAGGCGAGCACTGGGGCTACCCCGTCGCCTTCCGAGCCGACGTGACCGACCTGCTGCGGCCCGGCGCCGAGCAGGAGGTCGTCATCGCCGTGGACAGCCGCCGCCACAAGGAACGCGACCCGCTGGCCGGCGCCTTCGACCTGATGGACTACATGGACGTGGACTGGGGCGGCATCTTCGGCCACGTCACGCTGGAGACCACGGGCGAGGGGCGCCTGGAGAGCATCTTCGTGCGGCCCGATCCGGCCGGCCGGCGCGCGCGGGTCGACGTGGAGACCTCAGGCGCCGTGCCGCCGGATGCCGTGCTGGAGTGCGTGGTGCGCGGCTCCGGCGCGGCCGCCTGGCGCACCCGCGCCTCTGCCGGGACTCGGGCCACGCTGGACCTCCGGCTGCCCGGCGCGCCGCTCTGGACGACCTACTCCCCGAAGCTCCTCACCGCCGAGGTGACGCTGACCTCCGGCGCCGCGACGCTGGACAGGCGCACGATCCGCTTCGGCCTGCGGCGGCTGGAGGTGCGGGGCGGCGAGTTCCTGCTCAATGGCGACAAGCTCTTCCTGCACGGCTACGGCGACGACTGGACCTTCCCAACCACCGTGACGGGACCGACGACGCTGCCCGAGTGGCGGGCCTACCTGCAGACGCGCAAGGACTACGGCTTCAACGCCGTGCGCCACCACTCCACCATGCCGCCCGAGGAGTATTTGGACGCCGCCGACGAGGTGGGCATCCTCGTGCAGCCCGAGTTGCCCGTGGTCTATGAGCCCTTCTTCGCCGCGGCGACGCCCGCGGGGCACGACCTCTACCGCGCCGTCTGGTCGGGCTACATCCGGCAGATGCGCAACCACGCCTCGGTTCTCGCCTGGTGCATGGGCAACGAGCAGTACAACGGAACCGTGCTGTCGGCCGAGCTCTACCGCACGGCCAGGGGCCTCGACCCCACGCGGCCCGTGGTCGATACCGACGGCGTGCCGCCCGGCGCCCGTCGGCCCACACTGGACTACCTGAGCACGCAGTTCGAGGAGTGGGCCATCCCCTGGGGATCCAAGATCGGCAAGTACCGCACGCCGTCGCCGCCGCCCGCGCCGCTGGTGGTCCACGAGATGTCCAACCTCTCCGTGCTGCCCAATCCGGCCGACGTCCCGCTCTACGCCGGCGGGGTGCGCCCCACCTGGCTCGAGGCGATGCAGAGCGCCGTGCACCGCCGCGGCCTGGCCGCCGAGCTCCCCGCCATGCGCCGTGCGTCGGCCCGGCTGCAGGCGTCGCAGCTGAAGCTGAACATCGAGGCCGCGCGCCTCAACCCGCACATCAAGGGCCACCACCAGTGGCTCTTCCGCGACTACTGGAGCCAGAGCACGGGCTTCGTCGACCAGTTCGACCGGCCCCGCGCCCTCACACCGGAGCTGTCGCGCCGCTTCATCGGCCCGGGCGTGCTCCTCTGGGACCGGGACCGGGCCGCGTACGGGAGCGGCGAGGGCGTGCCGGTGCGGCTCTACCTGTCGGACTACAGGCCCGCCTCCGCCGGCAAGCTGGGTGCTCTGACGGCCCGTCTGGGCGCACAGGCGATCACGCTGAAGCCTCCGGCGCGCGTCGGCGGGCGGGGCGTCATCGGGCCGTGGACCGGGCTAGCGCGCGCGCCCAGGGCCTCGGTGCCGCTGAAGCTGACGCTGGCAGCACGCTGCGGCGCCCTGGTCAACGAGTGGCCGATCTGGGTCTACCCGGCCCCGGCGCCGGGCAAGGCATCCGATGTGCTGGTCGTCCGCAGCCTGACGCCGAACACGCTGGACGAGCTGGAGCGGGGCCGCTCCGTGCTGGTCACCGACGACGGGGCCACCTTCCCCACGCTGCAGGCGCGGTTCAAGACGGCATGGTGGCACGGCGACGACGCAGCCGATCACACCTACGGCAACCAGGTGGCCGACCACCCGGCCGTGCGCGGCTTCGCGCCGGAGGGCTATGGCGACCTGCAGGCCGCGAACATGATGGAAGACCGTCCGGTGGTGATGCTCGACGACGTGCCCGGCGGCATCCGGCCCATCATCGCCTGCCTGGACGTCCCCTGGCGCATGGCCCGCAAGGCCTACCTCTTCGAGGCGCGCGTGGGCCGCGGCAAGCTGCTCGTCAGCACGCTGAACCTGAGCCGGACCGCCCGAGCCGCCGACCCGGCCGCCGCCTGGCTCCGCGCCCGCCTGGAGGCCTACGCCGCGGGCGACGCCTTCCGCCCGGCGGCCGAGATCCCCGTCGAGTGGCTCCGCAAGCGCGTTACAGAGACCGGGCTGCCCGACCCGGCCGACTGGTCCGAGGGCTTCGGCGCCGTCGTCGCCTCCACGGCGAAGGCGGAGCCCTGGCACACGCATCGCGACGACATGGCGCCCACCTACCCCGTGCGGCAGAGCGACGGCGCCCAGAGTCTCCGGTGGCGAACCGCGCCGGTGCGCCCGAAGCCGGGCTCCGACACGGTGACGCTGGTCTGGGCCGGCGGCATCGGCTGGTCGACCGAGCCCGAGGCGGGAGGCTTCACGCTGACGGTGAACGGTCGGCACGCGGTGGAGTTCCCGTTCACGGTCACGGGCGGGCAGTGGTCGAGCGCCGACGGAACGGTGCGGCTGCGCTACACCGTTCGGCGCACCATCGCGCCGGATTCCTTCGGTCTCTTCTTCCTGACGGCCCCGGTCGGCCTCTTCGAGCCGGGCAGGCCCGCCGAGATCG
>CAJBBX010000019.1 GCA_903951425.1 uncultured Chthonomonas sp. | reverse complement strand
GTACGCCACATACTTGGCGCCGCCGGCCGATGCCAGGCACCGGGTGATCGCTGCCGTCAGCGTCGTCTTGCCGTGATCCACGTGACCGATCGTTCCGATGTTCACGTGCGGCTTGTTGCGCTCAAATCGCTGCTTACCCATCCAATTCCTCCGGCTTGAGACATACCGTGCTCCGACAGTGGGCCAAGCGGTGACATCGGCATGGGGGGGGGTGTCCCCTTGCGCCGAACGACCGCATAGCTACCTGCCAGGGCACCCGGTTTGACGACTCAGGGTGTGGAGCCCACTATGGGAATCGGACCCATGACCTCTTCTTTACCAAAGAAGTGCTCTGCCGCTGAGCTAAGTGGGCACAACCTCCGCCCCTGCGAGCGGTCCAACTACGTTCACGTCTTGGTCAAATGCGAGAGTGAGAGTGCCGGGTAATGGATTCGAACCACTGAAGCGTTCCGCAGCTGATTTACAGTCAGCCCCCTTTGGCCACTCGGGTAACCCGGCACGATCGCGCGTAGACCACCGCACAAACAACAACCCGGCGAACCAGTGGCTCACCGAGTGTGCTGGACACTATAGCACAGCCTCTGCGGCAGTGTCAACAGCGAGGGGCAATACAGTACACTGCCACTGCCACTCAGGCGCCCACGCATCCGTCACGCGGGCAAATGGCCTCCACTGCGCCTGTGCCCGCATTCATTTTACCGCCAACCGAGGGGTTTGTTATCGTGAAGGCTGAACGGCTACGGTCCGCTTACCTGGCCCGCTGGGGCTTCGACCTCACGCTTCCGTTCTGTCGCCTGCTCTGCGAGGGGCAGGCCCTTGGGCCGATCGGCCCGCATGATCCGGAGGAGGCGCTTGACGGCTGGTCTACATGGTGCGGCATGTTCCCGTCGTTCCACCCGGTCGCCGAGGATGACCATGCGGTCTACGGGCTCTACCTCCCGGCGGGGGAGGCGCCTGGAGGTCCAGTTGTGCTTCGGTATGACACGGAGCAATGCCACCTTCAGCCGGTGGCCCGGGGGCTTGCCGGACTGGGAGCATGGGCGTCGTTTGCGGCGCTCCGCGACGAGGACCCAGACGAGGCTGACGAGATCGTGCGCGACCTCGGCGCCTACGGCCTTGAACCGCCCCGGGGATGGCCCCTGCCTGCCTCGGCGGACGCGTGCGAGCTGGACGAGTCAGAGAGTGTGTCAACCGGATGTGGCGCAGGTCCCCTATTGCGGATCGCGTGGCGGCGCCATGCTGTGAGTGACGTGGAGGGAGCGCTTCGGGCTGCGGACGCGTCGTGCCGGGAGGCGCCCTGGTTTGTGGACGCCTGGTATGCCGTAGCCTGCCTCACTCCGTCGGCAGAGGATCGGCTCCAAGCCCTCCGCATGGCCCTGAGGCAACACGCGGCCATCTCCACGAGGCTTGAGGAGTACGACCTGGGGCCTGATCGGCCGGAGGGTCACATCCTGGCCGCCTGCCTCAATGACTACCGTGCGCTGGCGGCTCCGGCGGACGACAGTGATCCGCTGGAGTCTATCATCATCGCCGGACGCGGCCTCTCCTCGACAGCACGCATGGAGGCTTCAGAGCGGTTCGTGGCCCTTGGCTCCGATGCTGACGCCGAGCGCGAGATGCTCGCCGCCGTGGCGGTCGCTACTTCGGAGGCGGAGGTAGCCGCGTGCCTGAGGCGGCTGGCTCAGTTCATGGACGGGCGTCGCCGTGCCGGTGAGGCGGCCTGGTGCCGAAAGCTGGCAGAGACAGAATGAGGATCGTTGGCCCGGAGCCGACGAGCGGCGCCGACGTCGGAGAGTGCCTTGTTGTATTCGCCGATGGCGGCCCCGAGGCGCTTGCGCCGGCCGGCCACACGTTGCTTGATGCGGCTCGAATTGCGGGCGTTGCGCTGCCGCACGCCTGCCTGGGCAACTGTGCCTGCCTGTCGTGCTGCGTGGAGGTGGTCTCAGGTGGCGGCTTCCTGAGCCGAATGGAGCAGCCCGAGCGCGACCGGCTCGACACGGCTCCGGGGTTGCCGAGAGGCGCCAGGCTCGCGTGTCAGGCTTTGGTCAGGCCCGGCCGGGTGGTCGTGCGACGTCTGGAGCAGCCCGTTCGCGAGTGGTGAGAGGCCCCTGCCGCGTGGCGCCGGTGACATCCATGAAACGGCTCTTCCTTAGAGCCGTCTAGGTGTATGCTTCATTGAGTAGTGCAACCGAGAAGGAGACCCTCGCCCGCCATGGTGTACCGCCATCTGTGCCTGCCGTCCCGGCGACTTGTCGCCCTGGCGCCGGCGATCCTAGCGACCGCCACCGCGCCGGCCTGGGCCCTGTCCCAGCAGCAACCCAAGTCCCAGCCCGACCTCTCCAAACCCCTCACCCTGAGTCAGTGCATCAGCATCGCGTTGAAGAGCCAGCCGTCGCTGGCCATCGCGCGGAGCCGACAGGACGCCTCAGAGGCGAGAGTGACTTCCGCCATGTCCGACTACTTCCCGCACGTCGGCCCCAAGGTCCAGTACTCGTTCGACCGATCCCGGTCCGACATGGACGGCGGCGCCGTGACCGTCAGGTCTGAGTCCACCGTCTCCTCCCTCACCGTTCGACAACTGCTATACGATACCGGCCGCCGGGAGGCCAATGTGGCCTCGGCGCGGGCAGGCGCTGCGGCCTCGCGCTATGGCCTGGCCGACACACGACTGGGCGTGATCCTCGACGTCACCTCAGGCTACTACGAGGTGCTCAGGAGCCGCGAGCTGGTTCGGGTCCAGGTCACCAATGCGGAACGGGCTCGGACGACCCTTGAGTCGGTCCGAGCAGCCGTAGAGGCCCAGACCGTCAGGAAGATCGACACCCTTCAGGCCGATGCCGACTACGCCAACGCCATGGTGCAGGTGAGCATCGCCAAGAACGATGCGCGCTTGGCCGAGATCACCCTCCGCAAATCCATGGGCATCTCGACGCCGGTGGCTGTCGTGCTGGCGGAGACGCCGACACCGGCTCCGTCCGCCGAGCCCGACGCACGGACGGCGGCCTCCTACATTGACGCAGCCCTGCGCGAGCGACCGGACCTCAAGGAGCTCGACGCCGGCATCGAGTCGAGCCGGCAGAGCACGAGGCTCGCGAAGATCAGCTCCGGCGTCGTCCTGGAGGCCAACGCCAGTGCGTCCTACTGGCTGAACCCCGACGGCGGCGACAGCCAGTCGGTCATCGCGGCAGTCACCTATCCCCTCTTCGATGCCGGCCTGGCGCGGTCGCAGGTCCGATCGGCTACTGCCGCCGAGGAGCAGGCGCGCCAGCAACTAGAGCTACAAAGGCAGGCCGTGCAGCTTGAGGTGGAGCAGGCGTACCTGCTTAAGGAAGAGGCCCGAGCCCGTTCGGCGGCCGCCGAGGCGGCTACCGCGTCGGCGAAGGCGAACTTCGAGGCAGCCTCGGAGAGCTATACCAACGGCGCCGGAACGGTCGTCGATGTGATTACCGCGCGGTCGCAGTTGGTGACGGCCGAGACTAACGCCGTCCAGGCCATCTACGACTTCCACGTGGCTGAGGCTCGCTTGGCGCGGGCGACGGGAACGGCAGACAAGGTCGCTGCTGGAGGCAACGGATGAAGCGAGCTGTCATTGTCACCGTGGTTGCTCTGGCCGTACTCGGCACCGGCTTCTTCGCGACGGCGCGCCTTCGGGCTCCGAGCACCGAGGATGAAGTGAAGTACCGTACCAGCAAGGTCACCTTCGGCACCGTTAAGAAGACCGTGTCGGCCACCGGCGTGCTGATGCCGTGGACGACCGTCGATATCAAATCCAAGGCCGGTGGACGGGTCGACGCCCTGCTGGTGGACGAGGGCTCACTGGTCACCAAGAACCAGGTTCTGGCCAACATCGATCCCTGCCAGCCGTCAAGCCCTGGACGACCAAGATGGTCATGAGCAACGACGCGGCGCTGGAGCTGAGCAGGGCCATCACCAAGCCCCTGACCGAACGCCAACTCAAGGTGCTTGCCTCCGAGCTGAGTAGCGGGCAGGGCGCAGGCGGCGGAATGGGCGGCGGAGGCGGGGCCATGGGCGAACGCAGCACGGCAGGCGTCGGCAGGTCGTTCGACCCGGCCTCCATTCCAGACCCCAAGCCGTTCAACCCGCTGAACCCGGACAGTATGCCCAAGAGCCCCTTCACGGGCCGCGCCAAGCAAATGCTAGGCGAGTTTATGGGCCAGATGGAGAGCCGCGCAAAGTGATCCGCGAGCCTGGGCCGAGCCAAGCTGCTCGGCCCCAAGCCGCCGCAGGTGAGGAAAGAATGAGCGAACAAGCGCAACCGCTGATCCAAGTGCACGGCCTGAGCAAGACCTACAAGATGGGCAAGATGGAGGTGCGTGCGCTCCGGCACGTCTCCCTCACGGTTGCCGCCGGCGAGTTCGTGGCCATCATGGGCCCTTCCGGCTCCGGCAAGTCCACGTTTATGAACCTCATCGGTTGCCTGGACCGACCGACAGCGGGCTCATACTCGCTGGACGGCGTCGAGGTTGCCAAGCTAAACGACAACCAACTGGCCGAGATACGCAACAAGAAGATTGGGTTCGTCTTCCAGACCTTCAATCTCCTGCCCCGCACTTCGGCGCTGCGCAACGTGGAACTACCCATGCTCTACAACACCACGCGCCACCGTGAGCAGGTCGCCCGCAAGTGCCTCGATATTGTGGGTCTCGGCGACCGGGTGAACCACAAGCCCAACGAACTCTCCGGTGGTCAGCAGCAGCGCGTCGCCATTGCACGTGCGCTGGTCAACGACCCGCCTATCATCTTCGGCGACGAGCCCACAGGAAACCTGGACACGCGCACCGGCCAGGAGATCATGTCGATCTTCCAGGGCCTGAACCGGCAAGGGAAAACCGTCGTAATCGTCACACACGAGCAGGAGATCGCGGAGCACGCCAAGAGGATCATCCGGTTCAAGGACGGCCACGTCGTTCAGGACACGCCGGTGGCCAACCCAATCAGCGCCGACGAAGTGCTTGCCCAGATGGCTCCCGAGGAAGACGAGGACTAGCCGCCTCCAGTCCGATCGCCCCCATGTCGGCCCTGCGGCCGGCCACGTAGAACGGCTCGCGCAAATCCCACGCAGCGGTGACGCGCCAGACTTGGCCGTCACCGTCAGCCGCGTGTGGCGGCCGTTGGATGAGCAGGCGATACTCGCCGGGAGTGACGTCATCAAGGACAAAGCGCCCCTGCGTCGAGACACGTGCAGTGGCCGCCACGCCCCTGAGCCAGCCCGCCGGCCGCTCGGCTCCGACGGCACGCTCCTGGCGGCTCAGCCACGCCGACCGGGCGTCCGTGAGGGCCACCGACGTCCCGGCCGCAGGCCGTCCATCCACCATCAGCGTGCCCTCGACCCGAGACGGGGTGACCGCCGGCACACGCTCCAACCGCTCCGACAGACGTGATGCAGGCACTCCCGCGCGTGTGTAGAGGACCCGGGCTCGGGCAGTCAGACCCACTCGAGCGAGCAGGTCACCCACCATCAGCGATGCGCGCGGATCTACGCACTTGAACTGGCTCTCGTCGGCCAGCGCGAGGGCCGCACGCCGGGCGGCGGCAGATGCCGGCCAGCGCCGCGCTCGGTCCATGAGCATCGCAGAGAACGTCGCATCCCCTACCCGAGTGGCGCCCAGCAGTTCCAGACGCATCGCCTCGGGCGCGTCCATGGCGACCTGTGCGGCACGGTGCAAGCCCCACATGGCGGGCGCCGCCAGGGCCGAGCGGTAACCGCGCCGCACCAGCAACGCCTCGGTGCGGCGGGCGGCCTCGGCCCCCTGTGCAGGCAGCGGGCCACCATCGCCGCCGATGCGGACGCGGGTGGCCGTCTCGCCCGCTACGAGGAGCAACCGCGGCGCAGGGGGCCCGGTGGCCCCATCGGATTGAGCCAGCGATGCAAGTCGGGCCGGCGCCGGGCCGTCAGCAGGCACGCTGTAGTCGAACCTCCCTAGGGCCACTGCGGGCCATACAAGGGCCGCTGAGCCGCCCATCAGCGCCAACATGGCCGCAGGGGGCGCCCAGCGCCGCATGTCGCACCGCAGGTGGAGTCCAGGCCCCAGGACCACTGCCAGCCAGACGATGCCGAATGCGCCGGCTCCGACCACGAGGGCGCCCAACGCGGCCAGTAGCGTCCAGGTGTGTGACCCGACGCCGCCGATGGCCGTCCAGAAGGCGAGCCACTCTACAGGGGCCACCGCCTGGAATGCAGGTAGGGAGATCCAGACGGCCAGCCCGAAGAGCGCTCCGGAGGACAACAGGTTGCGCCGCACTCCCCTATCCGACGGAAAGAGATAGTTGCCGTCTTCAAGGTCTCCGGCGATGCCGTTGCGGCTTAACGAGAGCCACGCCAGTGCGCCGGTGGCCGCTGCCTTCAGGGCGGCCTCCAGGACCTCGGGCAGGGGCAACCATGCCAGGATGCCGTAGAGCGCGATCAGCACGGGCGCGGCTGTTACGAGTACCAGGATCGTCTTGGTGATTGGCCAACCGTGGAGGTACGTGCGGAACAGGAGCCCGCTGTCCCAGTCCACGCCGGTGGTAAGCCGAAAGCTACCGTTAACGCTACGCAGGAAGCAGTAGCCGAGGGGCAACGCCAGCGAGACGAGCACGAGCAGAACCATCGACGGGTTCAAGCCGCCCATGGCAGTCACGAAAGAGAAGACGGACCGGCTCCACCAAAGCGACGCCGGCATGGGCTCGGTCTCCGGCGGCAGGGGCGGTACGTCACCCCTGCCGGAGGTGGAGAGCAGGCCCCGCACCGTGAGTTCGCAGAGCGGCAGCAACCAGAGGGCCACTGCGCTAAGGACACAGGCGAGGCCGTAAGCCACGACCTTACGTCGAACCATAGGCGGCCGGTCTCCCATTCCGGGGCCGGCGAGCCCCGTCAAACCGAACCCGGAACCCGTCGAGTGATCTCCTGCTTGTCGGGGTCGAACAGGATGGCGCGCCCGCTCCGGTAGGAGAGTACGCTCAATGCGATCGGCACCATCACTCTGTACGCACGATCTGCGTTGAGCGTTGGCTGCTGGCGGCTTCGGAGGCAGTCTACCCAGTTCCCGATGTGATCCCAGTTGTACTTTGAGGCGACACGAATCTCGTCAAGGATGGTGCGGTCGCCCTCCTTGTGCGTGATCAACTCGGCGCCGCGGTAGCAGTCCAACGACCGGGCGAGGCTCATCATCTCGTCGCGGAACGGCGCCTGCGGGCGGATGATGACGCCGGGGCCGCCCGTGGAGAGGACGGCCTTCTGGCCGCGCACCACCTCGGCGACCCCCTCCTCGCACTCCTGCGTCCCGACCAGCACACACTGCCGCTGGCTGGCGTAGTCCGTGGTCACGGTAAAGAGCGTGGGAACCTCGCGGTTGTCGTTCTTCAGATTGTGCACCGGTTGGCCGCCGGCCGCGACCACGCGCGTGGGAAGCTCATGGTCCAGCGCGATAGCCAGGTGGGCGTAGGTGTGGTAGAGCAGGTCGGTGGCGAGGCCGCCGCTGTAGTCCCAGTACTTGCGGAACCGGCTGTACCGCTCGGCATCGTAGGGCCGCTTCGCCGCCAGCCCGTGCTTCCAGCCCAGCCAGAGGTCCCAGTCGAGGTCGACGCCCGGCTTGCAGGGCTGGATGCCCCAGTTCCAGTCGCCGGACGGGTCATTGCGGAACGCGCCGCCCTGGATCCAGATGACGGGCCCGATGCCGCCCTGCTTGATCACGTCGCGTGCGGTCCACCAGGCGCCGTCGGAGCCTGAACCGGCCCCGCACTGCACGACCTTGCCCGTATCCCTGCTCACGGTGGCCACGTCTTTGGCCTGCTCCCAGTAGAGGGTCAGCGGCTTCTCGCAGTAGACGTCGCGGCCGGACTTCATGGCCTCGATGGTGATCTTGGAGTGCCAGTGGTCGGGTGTCGCCACGACGACGGCGTCCACGCCCTTCATGGCCAGGACCTCACGGTAGTCACGAAAGACCTTCGGCTTGCCGCCTGCGGCCCGTGCCATATCCTGCGCCCGACGGTCCCAGACGTCACAGACCGCCACGATGTCGAGGCCCGTAGCCGGATCGGCCGACCGGCGGAGGAAGTCGTTGAAGAGCCAGGATCCGCGCCCGCCGACGCCGATAAAACCCAGCCCGATCCGTGAGTTCGCCTGCGCCCTGGCGGCTCCGCCGGCGGCGCTCGTGACGCCTACGGCTGCCGCAGCCCGCAGCAGATCCCTGCGCCCGATGGCGCCCGGTCGGTCTACGTCACTTGCCATGTCACACTCCTTCGGCGATGCTCTTTGCGCACGTTCATAACTACGCCGCGGACGCCCCCGGCTCCTGCTCGCCCTCGCCGCAGATGATGGCAATCAGGCGTCCCTGCAGTCGCGTGGCTACCACGACGGCAGGCCGGCCGCCCGTGCGCGGCAGGTCACGCATCAGCTGCTCAGGCTCCACCGGCGCGCCACGCCTCTTCACGGCCACCGCGTGGAGGCCCAGTCGAGCCAGCTCCTGGGCAATCTTCTTCGGCCGTAGCGTCGAGTGGCCGAGGACACGATGCCAGCGACCAAACGGCGTGGCGACCGGGGCTTCGACAGTCACGTAGGCAATCTCATGGTCGATCAGGGCGCCGGAGACGAGCGCGCAGAGCTCCGGCAGCAGGCCCGCGCGGATCACCGCAGGATCGGGCTCCATGAGCCATGCCTGTAGATCGGTGACATCGGCAGGGCCAAGCCCGAGATCACGGCTCAGCCGAACCCCAGCCGGCAGCACAACGGCTGAGCGAAGGGCCTCGGGCCCGACGGCGCCGAACCAGACCGCAGCCTCCTTGCACTCCCGCCCTTCAGAAACGAACTCCACGCGGCCGCCCAGAACCTCCAGGACGTCATCCCGTATGGCCGGTGAGACCTTCACGGCGCCCGACGGCCACCGCTCGGTCAGCTCGTGTACGAAGCTCAGTGGCGGCGACCACTCCTCCGGATCGCGCAGGCGCAGGCCGTCGCGCCGTCGCGCCGGGTCCAACACGAAGGCATCGGGCGAGCCGCGAAGGCAGCCCACATCGGCCACCGCCACCGGCGTGGTTCGCCCCGACGCCGAGAGGGCAAGGTTGTGCGCGGCGCAGAAGGCCGCAGCAGGATCGCGATCGATGGCCACCACCGGTCCGCGCCGGGCAAGCGCCATGGCGTCGCCGCCGATGCCGCAGCAGAGGTCGTACACGAGGGCGTCACGGGGCATCTGCGCGGCGCGCCACTCGGCCGTGCCCACGCCTGAAGCCTGTTCCAGCCCTTGCCGGGTAAAGAGCATGCCGTCGGCCTGGGCGAAGCGCGGGGCGGCTCGCTGCTGCAGGTCAATGATCTCCGCTACGGCGGCGGCCTGCCACGGAGAGAGCCGGCGGCGCAGGCTCAGGAGCAGCTTCTGCGGCAGTGCAGCGCCCACGGCAGCGGCTCGGCGCTCGGCGGCGCCCTCCGGTGAGGCCAGCCACCTCAGTTGCTCGATCGTCAGCATGGCCCGCTACCCCCTGAGCTTGCGGCTCCGGCGTCCCGGCCGGCTCCGGTCCGCGGTGCTATAATCCGACACAGTATGACCCCATCACGCTGGAGGCTTCCATGCTCCCCCCTTACGCGAATGAGCCCTACCCTGACTTCACGCAGCCCGGACCTGCCGCCGCCATGCGCGCCGCGCTGGATCTGGTGGCATCGCAGGCTGACCAATACTATCCACTGATCATTGGCGGCGAACGGATCACAACCGACGCTACCATCGTCTCGGCGAACCCAGTCGCACCCAGCCGCATCGTCGGGCGCACGGGCAGCGCCACGCCTGAGCTCGCCGACCGCGCCATCCGTTGCGCCGCCGCCACGTTTGATGAGTGGCGGGCTGTGCCCCCGGTGGTGCGGGCTCGTATCATCCTGAAGGCCGCCGCCATCCTACGACGGCGCATCTACGAGTTCTCGGCCTGGTTGGTCGTCGAAGTGAGCAAGTCCTGGATCGAGGCCTATGCCGACGCGGCTGAGGCGGTGGACTTCCTCGAGCTCTACGCCCGAGAGATGATGCGCCTGGCCGCTCCCCTTCCCTCGACGCCCAGTCCCGGCGAGGAGAACGAGGTCCGCTACGTACCGCTTGGCGTGGGCGTGGTGATCTCGCCTTGGAACTTCCCGCTCGCCATTATGGCGGGGATGACCGGCGCCGCCGCCGCCGCGGGGAACACGGTGGTGGTGAAGCCCGCCTCGCAGTCGCCCGTTGTGGCCGCCAAGTTCATGGAGATTCTGGAGGAGGCGGGCCTACCGGCGGGCGTTGTCAACTTCGTGCCCGGCCCCGGAAGCTCGGTCGGCGACGTCCTGGTCGACCACCCGTTGACCCGCTTCATATCCTTTACCGGCTCACGCGAGGTGGGCGTCCGCATCCACGAGCGCGCCGCCAAGGTGCATCGGGGCCAGAAGTGGCTGAAGCGCACCGTGCTGGAGATGGGCGGCAAGGACGCCATCATCGTTGATGAGACCGCCGACCTCGATGCCGCCGCTGCGGCCGTGGTAGCCTCAGCCTTCGGCTACCAGGGCCAGAAGTGCTCGGCCTGCTCGCGACTGATCGTGGTTGACGACGTCCACGACGCCCTCATGGCGCGGGTCCTGGCGCTGGCGCCGAGACTCACCATGGGCGACCCCGCCTGCCAGGGCATCGACCTCGGCGCGGTGGTTGATCCAGGAGCCGTGCGCAAGATCCACGAGTACATCGAGATCGGACGGCAGGAGGGCGACCTGGTCTACCAGAGCGGCGTCCCAGACGGCGACGGCCAGTTCGTGCCGATCACCATCATCGACAACGTGGCGCCAGATGCCCGTATCGCGCAGGAGGAGATCTTCGGACCGGTGCTGGCCGTCATCAGCGCCGCTGACTTCGACCACGCGCTGGAGATCGCCAACGGCACCGACTACGGCCTCACCGGTGCGCTCTTCTCGGGCATCCGCGCCCGGCTGGAGAGGGCGCGGGCCGACTTCCACGTGGGCAACCTCTACCTGAACCGCAAGTGCACGGGGGCGCTGGTCGATGTGCAGCCCTTCGGCGGCTTCAACATGAGCGGAACCGACAGCAAGGCCGGCGGCCGCGATTACCTGCAGCTTTTCATGCAGGGCAAGTCGGTAGCCGAGAAGCTGTAGCCCGAATCACCGAGGGCGCGCCGTGTGGCGCGCCCTCGGTGCGTCTGCCCTGCTGCGGCCCGAAAGCCGCTACGGCGTTCCGACCGACCCCGGCGCCGGGGCCAACTGGCTCTTTCCCGCCTCCAAGCTACGGCGGACTGTGGCCAACAGCGAACCGATCCCCAATAGCACGACGCCAAGCCAGACCAGGTTGACGGCGGGCTTATTCGTGATCGCGACCGGGATCGTCCACCGAGCCGGTGCATCCGGCAATTCGAACGCCACCGTCACTTGTTGCGTGGACGGATCGATGCCGCCCTCCAGGATCACAGCACCGTTAAGGTCGGGCACTTCTGTGTTGACCTGCAAGGCGCCGCCCTCGGCGGAGCCGATGCGGATGCCCGGTCGGATCGGGATCGACTTGCCGTCGGGCGTCTTGAGCTCCATCTCGGCGCCGATGATGCCGCCGGCCGACATCTCGCCCTCGGTGTAGATCTTCTTGTACCGAACCGAGTACCGGGTCATCTCCAGCCCCGGCGTCCCAATCGAGGCGGTCTCACCAGGCCGCAATGTCGCCGATGGACGGATGAGCTTCGGGTCGCTGGCGATGGCGATGTAGAAGTCGCGCTGCAGCTCGCGGTGGATATGCGGCCAGCGCATGGTCTGCGGTGCGCCCTCCTCCTGGTTCATGACCAGTTGGCGGTGGTAGAAGACCGGCGGTTGCGCCACGAACCCCTTGCCCTTGCCGTCGGACGGCGTAACGTTGATCTTGACCGCGTGGTCAAACATCCACCAGGCCTTCTGGACCTCATCGTGACTCTTGCCGTCGTGGGTCCAACCCTCGAACTGCAGCGAGTAGCCGTACGGGGTCGGCGCGGGATCGGCGCCTTCGAGCAGCATCATGTCGGTTGACTTCTCGTAGGAGTTGGAGACCACCGTACCCACCATGAGCAGTCCGATGCCGACGTGGGCCAGCCAGCCCCCGGTCACAAGCAATCCACCCCGGAACGCCTTGATCAGGGCCACGATGTTAACGAACGCCGCAAAGAGGCTCAGCGTGGAGACGATCACCACCACCAGGCGCGGTGTGTCGGCCTTGAAGCCGATAGCGGCCTCATGCTGCACGAACCACGCGACGGCAAAGCCCAGCGCGATGGCGGTGAACCAGGGCCCCATGAGGCGCCACATGGCTTGCTCGGAGTTGGCCTTGCGCCACGTGAGCACGGGCACGATCGCCATGGCCAGCAGGGCGGGGGTGAGCAACACGACGCCGGAGACGTTGTAGAAGATGGGCTCGACGCGCACGCCCGTGTCGGCAGTGAGGCCGGCAAGGAACGGGATCTTGTGCAGCAGGGGCCACCGCGAGATCAGCGGCCAGGACGTACCGCCCGCCACGACGATAGATGAGACCAACGCCAGCGTGACGCAGATAGACAGAGCCGTATCCCGCGAGAGGGGCGAGGCGTCGGCCGGCGGCCGTGGAATGGACTTCCAGCGCCAGATAAGCAGCACGAAGCTAACGAGCACCGAGAGCGCCACCATGGCGATCAGCAACCAGAGCGCGCCCTTGTCCAGCGAACTGAAGGCATGCACCGAGAAGCTCGAGAGCACACCGGACCGCGTTAGGAAGGTCCCGTAGATGAACATCACCCATCCGAGCATGGCCAGCACCAGGTTGGTTCGCGCCATGCCGCCGCGGTACCGCTGGACAAGCAACCCGTGGAGCAAGCCTATGGACGCCAGCCATGGGAAGAGTGAGGCGTTCTCCACCGGATCCCATGCCCAGAAGCCATGCCAGCCCTGCGTCTCATAGGCCCAGTAGCCGCCCATGAAGAGGCCAATACCCAGAAAGGCCACCGCCAGGCCGGTCCACGGAAGCGACCGGGCCGCGTAGTCGGAGTGATCCTTCCAAGCCAGGGCGGCCAACGCATAGGCGAAGGGCACGGCCAAGCCCACGAAGCCGAGGAAGATGGTGGGCGGATGGATGGCCATCCAGTAGTTTTGCAGCGACGGGTTCAGCCCATTGCCGTCAACCGGCGGCCAGGCCATATCCATCGGGTAGCCGTCGGCGCCACCTCGTGGGAGCATGACGTACGGGCTCAGCCAGATCAGAATGCCGAAGAGGAACGCCAGCGACGCCACGTAGAAGGGCATCACACGCGCTTCCCAGCGCCCGGACTTCCAGATCACGAAGAGGCCGAGGATGCCGGTCCAGACCGCCCATAGCAGGAAGCTGCCCTCCTGCCCCGCCCACGTGGCGGAGTAGAGGAACTTTCCCTGCAGGTCGGCGGAGACATAGTCGTACACGTACTGGTACTGGAAGCGGTAGTTCGAGACCAGGAACATGAGACGCCAGAAGCCGCCCACGGCACAGAATGCGGCGAGAGCGAACATCAGGCGCGCCCACATGATGGCCCGAGCCTGCCTCGAGACCGCCGCGTAGAGGACGACACAGAGGACCGAGGACGCGAGCCCCAGCACCATTAGCCAACGACCGATCTCCATGTGGCTCCCTTCAGGCTCCCTCGGCTACGCCTACTTGGCCGCGCTGGCCTGGTCGTTGTACTTGGATGGGCACTTTACCAACAGGTTGTGCGCCTCGAACACGCCCGAGCGGTACTCGCCGATGGCTTCGACACTGACCGCGGCATCGAAGTTCTCCGGCTTGGGCTTCGCATAGACGATCTGCATGGTCCTGGTCGGATCAGCGAAGTCCTCGATCACGAACTTTAGCGAGCCCCTGCCGTTGGTGATCTCGTACTTCACCGTCTCCTTGCGTATCTTGCCGGGGATTTGCAGCGTCTGTCCAGGCCGGCTGACGGCGGCCGCAATATCGGCGTGCTGGGCCACGACGCCGCTGAAGCTGTAGATGGCGGCGCACATGGCTACGACCAGCACCACGAGGGCCACAATGTAACCGGGCTTCACAGATCGACTTCCTGCGTGGCGGCCTCAAGCTTCGATAGCTGCAGGTCGATCTTGACGAGGTATGCAACCGTACCGATCCAGACCAGCAGCGGTACGACGACCAGTGACCACATGGACATTTGCGGCTTACCCTTCCCTATCGGCGCCGGCCGCGACTACTCGGCCGCATGGCGCACCGCGAGGCGCTTGGCCCTGACGCCCAGCTGAAACATCCAGCCGAACAGGCCGAGAAACGCCGGCAGCGCCAGATAGCGCAACACCGGTCGGTACATTCCACCAAGGTTGTTGCCCATCACCGCCTGGTTGGCGTCACCGTGGAGAGTGGCCACCATCCTCGGCAGCACCCAGATCAGGAACAGCCCGGGCACCACTGCGATCAGGGCATAGGCTGCGGCCAACCGGGCCCGACGGTTCGGATTGTCGATGGCCTGCCGCAGCACCAGATACGCGGCGAAAATGAGCAGGATGACGAAGATTGATACCATGCGGGGCTCACGCCAGTTCCAGAACGTGAGCCACTCGTTGTGCGAGAAGATGCTCCCGGTCACCGTGGCCAGGAGTGCGAACACCAAGCCCAGTTCCATGGCGGTGCAGGCCTTGATGTCCAGGTCCACTTGGACCTCAAGCGACTTGCTGCCGGAGACAAGCACACGCACGGCGTAGATGGCCCCAACGATGTAAGCCAGACTGGCAAGCCAGGCGCACGGCACATGGAAGAAGATGAGCTTGGCGCCGTGGCCGCCCATCGTGAACATCGCGACGCCGTCCGGAGTTCTCACCGGACCAGCGACGGCGAGGCCGACCACGATGGTGGCGAACATGAAGAGAGCCGAGCCTAGTTTCCACCAGGCCCCGCAGACTCGTGTTGGAGTGGTTAGTGGTTTCATGGGTACACCGTAGCAATACGCATCACGACGGGTCACTCCTCCCATACGGCCGGGAAAACTAGCCACGAAGCCGCAATGACCATGACGGCAAAGGCACAGAGGCCCACAATCTCGCGGCCGGCGAGGCCGGCGATCATCTCGGGCTCCAGCGTGTTCTTCGTGGCGTCAACGGCGATGAGCAGCACGGGCAGGAGGAGGGGCAGTCCCACGGCGCCGAACAGCGCCCCGCGGCCCTGCGCTCGGGCAATGATGGCGGCCACGACCGTTGCCGAAGTAGCCAATGCCAGCACGCCGGCCAGCGCCACAGCGGCGAACATCCACGGGCGGTCTGGCGAAGCGGACACGGCGACCAACCCGGCAGGCACGGTGATCAGCGCGATCAGGGCCGTGAGCAGCAGGTTGAAGAGCAGCTTGCCGAGATACACCGCATGGGCATCCGCTGTGAGACGAAGAAAGGCAGACGTGCCGGCCTCCTCCTCATGCGTGAAGACGTGCGCTAAGCCGCTGAACGCCGCAAAGAAGAGGACAACCCAAAGGAGGGCAGACTGCACCACCGCGGGCAGCACTGCGGGTCCCACGCCGTAGGCCACGATGGCGAGCCCGGCCACCGAGAAGAGGAGCGTGGCGTTGAGGGCGGCACGATCGCGCAGCTCGGTCTGGAGCTCCTTGCGCAGCACGGCGTATGCGCCGGAAAGCAGGCCTACGGTTTTCCTCTCCTGCGTCATGTCCGCGCGGCGCCCAGAACGCAGACATGGTCCGCCCAGGAGGTCTCGGAGGCTTCGTTGGTAGCCATGAGCACGGCGCCGTGGCTGCGTTGGCGCTCCACGATGGACTTCACCACGGCAGCCCCCTCGGCGTCAAGATTGGCCGTGGGTTCATCGAGCATCAGGAGCGCGGGCTCGTGGATCAGCGCCAGGGCGTAGCGGAGGCGGTGCCGCATGCCGGTGGAGTAGGAGCCCACGGCGTCGCGCCCGCGGCCGCGGAGGCCGACGAGGGTCAGAAGGTCGCGCAGACGATCAATAGAGCCGTCCACGCCGTGCATTTGCGCAGCGAACTGGAGGTGTTCGGCAGCAGTCAGGGAGCGGTAGAGGCCCAGGTCGGGGGCGGCCAAGCCGATATGCCGCCGAACATCTTGCTGGGGCACCGCCCGATCAGCCACGGTGAGGCGAACCGCGCCGCCGGACGGGGTGAGCAGGCCGCATACGGCGCGCAGGAGGGTGCTCTTGCCGGAGCCGTTGGGACCCGACACAGCCACGACGCCGCCGGACTCCACGCTGAGGCTGACGCTGCCGAAGACGTCCCGACGCCCGAACCGGACGCAGACATCCTGCACTGCCAGCTTCACCGCCACCGTGCCCGTCGCCATCAATGCGCGCCCTCGCCCCTTTTGCCACCGGCCATTATACCAGTGGGGGCCTCCAGCGGGCAGGAGTCGCGGGTCCGACGGCGAACCGTATAGGCGCACAACAGCGGGAGGTACCGACATGAGCGAGCGTCTGGCGATCGACGGCGGAAGTCCGACCATTTCCGATCCCCTGCCCTCCACGGGCGGCGGGCCGGGAGTCAGTTGCATCGGCGACGAGGAGGTCCAGGCCGTCGAGGCGGTGCTGCGCACCGGCAAGCTGTTCAGGTTCGTCGAGGACAGCCGGGTCCGCGCCTTCGAGGCCGTAGCCTGCGCGCGGCTGGGCCGGAAGCACGGGCTGATGGTCAACTCCGGCACCAGCGCGCTGGTCTGCGCCTTGCAGGGCGTCGGCGTGGGCCCAGGGGACGAGGTGATCATCCCCGGATACACCTATATTGCCACTGCGGCGGCTGTGGTGGCCTGCGGGGCGGTCCCCGTCATCGCCGAGATCGACGAATCGCTGGGCCTTGACCCGCGCGACGTCGAGGCGAAGGTCACGCCGCAGACCAAGGCCGTCATACCCGTCTACATGCAGGGCGTCCCCGCGCGCATCAACGACCTGATGGCCCTATGCCGACGACACGGGCTGGCCGTGGTGGAGGATTGCTGCCAGTGCATCGGCGGCGAGTACTTCGGCAAACCGGTGGGCAGCATCGGCGACGCGGGGGCCTGGAGCCTCAACTACTTCAAGATCATCACCTGCGGCGAGGGTGGCCTCGTGGTGACCGACGACTACGGCGTCCACGAGCGGGCCTGCTTCGCCTCAGACCCGGCGCTTCCGATGTGGATGAAAGAGACCATCGCCACCGATGGCTGGGGCGAGCCTCCCTTCTCCGCCAGCTGCTTCCGACCCAGCGAGCTTCTGGGCGCATTGGCGCTGGTGCAGTTGGGCCGCCTGGATGCAATCCTGGCTCACACACGAGCCATGAAGCACACGTTCTTGGCTGGCCTCGCCGAGCCGCGGCACTACGTCCGGCAGCATGTGGACGACCCCGACGGCGACTGCGGGATCAGCGCGGCGATCATCGTGAACGACGCGGCTCTGGTGGGCCGTTTCGCCGACGCCCTCACCACCGAGGGTCTGCCGTGCGGTGCGGCTCATACCGACAGCTTCCCGGACCGGCACATCTACCGCTACTGGGACTCCATCCTGCAGAAGCGGAGCCACCACCACGCCGCTTCACCGTGGACCCACCCGGCCTATGCCGGTAGCGTGACGTACAGCCAGGACATGTGCCCCAAGACGCTCGACCTGCTCGGCCGGGCCCTGCGGTTCGGCTTCAACATGAAGACGCAGACGCACCATGCCGAGGCCATGGCGGCCGCCGTCAACAAGGTGGACCGGTGCCTCTAGCCGGAACTCAATCACTACACTCCCAAACCCTGGAGCAGACGCTCTAGAAAGGACACCCATGGCAGCACCGCTCAAGGTTGGCGTGATCGGCGTTCGCGGCATCGCCCGGACGCACTTCCCCGGTTGGAAAGAGAGCCCGCACACCGAGATGGTGGCGTTCGCGGACATAAACGCCGACGTGCTCAAGGCACAAGGCGAGGCACAGGGCGTGTCGCGGCTCTACGAGAGCCCCGAGGAACTGTTCGCGGCGCCGGACATCGACATCATCGACATCTGCACGCCCAACGCCTACCACGCCCCGCTGAGCATCGCGGCGCTGAAGGCCGGCAAGCACGTCATCTGCGAGAAGCCGCTGGCCCCGACGCCGGCCGACATCCTGCAGATGATCGAGGCCCGCAACGCCTCGGGCAAGCTCCTGATGACCGCCCAGCACTTCCGCTTCGACGGTGCGGCCAAGGCGCTAAAGGCGGAGATCGACGGCGGCGCACTGGGCGACATCTACCACGCCCGAAGCTGGATGCTGCGCCGGAGCGGCGCACCCACCTCTGCGGGCTTCGTGACCAAGCAGCATGCAGGCGGCGGGCCGTGCATCGACATCGGCGTCCACATCCTGGACCTGACGCTCTGGATGATGGGCAACCCAAAGCCGGTAACCGTCACGGGCATCACGCAGGACAAGCTGAGCAAGTTGCCCGGCGCCTTCAGTAACTGGGGCGGGCCGATCCCCGACTTCTGGGATGTGGAGGAGTTTGCGGCGGCCTTCGTCCGGTTCGCCAACGGAGCCACGCTGGTCCTGGAGGTCTCGTGGCTGCTGAACCACCCGAAGACCCACGGCGAAGACATGCAGATGTGGCTCTACGGCGACAAGGGCGGCGCGCACTGGCCGGACAACGTGCTGCTGACCACGAACAACGCCACCAAGCAGCATCTGGACACGCAACTCCAAAACAAAGAAGGCGGCGAGCCGCACGCCAAGGAGTGCATGGCCTTCGCGGAAGCGATCGTGAACGGCGCATCGAGCCCGGTGCCTCCGGAGCAGTCGCTGGACGTCATCACGATCCTGGAGGGGCTCTACCGGAGCGGTGCGACGGGCCGCGAAGTCGTCCTGTAGCAGGTATTCACGGCCCGGAGCGCAGGCTTCGGGCCGGTCCTAGGGTTGCTGGATCCTGGGCGCCTGCGGTAGCGAGCCCGGTGAGAAGAGCCCCGGATCGGGCTTCGCCCCGTAGTCGATCTGAGTGTAGTAGCTGGTGGTCTGCGTGGCTCCCAGGCTGTCCAGAATGTCGACCCGCAGGCGCACACCGGTTGCCCTGTCGATCCAGAGGCGCCGCACTGCACGGCCCGGCAGGCCGCCGATCTCAACGATATCCGCTGAGCGGCCGGCTACCTCATCCGTCCCCACAGCCCGGAGCCGCAGCTTGCCGGCCGCGGTCGCCCGTAGCGCCATGAGAGCCCGCCTGCGCCCTGCCTCGATCTGCGCGGCGCCGACAAGCACCCTCGGCGTGGGCCTGGCCCGCAAGTGGTAAGTCGCATCGGCCGTAAGCAGCAGGATATCGCCACGCATCCGAGCGGGATAGGTGTACTCCCGGCGTTCCATTCCAGCGCCGCCATGCAGCACGACCTGCCGTGACTCGCGCACACGGCCCAAGAGGACCCGGGTCGTCTCCACGGCGGTAAAGCGGCAGGCCATGCCCACGCCAAGGTAGCGTTGCAGAACTCGGCGACCAAGTGCGGCGGCGCGGGCATCCTGCAGCGCGACGCGGAGTACCGGACGAACCGGCCGGGCGGCATCGTCCGGAGTGGCCAGAGCGCCTCGAGGCGCAAGCGCGCATGCGGTCAGCAGCGCCAAGGCGGCCCGCCTAGAGGTCAGCATCCCGGTTCGCACCGGCGGGTTCGCCGGTGCGCTCCACGAGGTTGGCAGCCGCCAGGTCCGCCAGCGGATCGGAGGCGGCCACGGCCAGCAGGCCCGTGTCCGATGTCGCGGAGACAACCGGAGACTGCGCGGCAACCCGTACCGGTGGCCCAGGCGCCTCGGAGTGCGGAGCCAGCACGGCAAGAGCCAGTACAGCCGCTGCGGGAGCCGCCAGGGCGACCCACCGGAGGTGAACGGGCCATGGGGCCCGCCGCCCGCCTTGCGAGGCGATGCGCCGCAAGACGGCATCCTCGAACCCGGGGGGCGGCGCGTCAGCCTCCATTGTAGCCGTGGCCGATCGCAAGACGCTGAAGTCATTGAGCATCTGCGCGCAAGCCGAGCAGGAGGCCAAATGCTGCTGCACGGTCCATGCCTCGCCCGCAGGAAGCGATCCGGCGGCAAACTCGTCCAGGACACGCTGCGCCCTGCGGCATGAGGCCTGGCGCATCATGGCCTGCCCCCTCCACCGCGTTCGGCCTCGACAGGGGCCTCCAGAGCCAGGTCGCCCATGTAGGGACCCAGGGCGGCGCGCAGCGATGAACGCGCACTGAAGAGGCGCGACTTCACCGTGCCCATGGGGCAACCCACCACGTGGCTGATCTCATCGTAGGTCAGGCCCTCAATGTCGTATAGCAACGCCACCATCCGTAGCTTGTCGGGGAGTGCATCAATGGCCGCATGCACTCGGCCCTGCAGTTCGGTGCGGAGCGCCTCAGATTCGGGACCGCCATGCGGGTCAACCGGCTCCAAGGCGCCGTCGCGCTCCCCATCTGCGTACAGCATAGACGAGAGGGATACGGCCCGCGCCGGGGCATGCTTGCGGCGGCGGCGGTAGTCAATACACAGGTTGCCGGCGATGCGTAGCAGCCACGTGGACAGTGATGCCGAACCGCGAAAACCCGGGAGGCTGGTGTAAGCCTTGACGAAGGTCTCCTGCGCCAGGTCATCAGCGTCCGCTCCCGGCCCAACCATGCGGCAGATAAAACGGTAGACGCGAGCCTTATGGCGCGCCACGATGGCATTGAACGCCGCTGCGTCGTTCGACCTGCAGCGGCGAACAAGCGCTACGTCCAGGTCGGCCACATCGCCTGTGATGGTTCGGCACTCAGACTGCATACTGCGCTCCCACACTCACCTTTGACGCATGACCTACCGTCGATGTTCGGCAGCCGCCGCCCCCTCGCCCGCAAGCCTGCCATGCGGCGGGTAGACTCCTTGCTGCAGGCCCCAGCACACCACGCGCCTGCGCCCGGAAGGACCTGATATGCCCACAATCGCACCACACGGCGGCACTCTCGTCAACCGCCTGGCGTCTGCCGACGCCCGCGTCGAGTTGAGCGGCCGTCTGGCGAGCGCTCCCCGCATCGCCCTGACCGCCCGACAGATCAACGACCTCGAACTGATCGCCATCGGCGCCGTAAGCCCCCTGGAGGGCTTCATGGACGCTGAGACATACCGCAGCGTCGCGCAGACGATGCACCTGCCGGGCGGGCTACCCTGGTCCATGCCCATCACGCTGGCTCCCACCAGCGGCGAAGCCAAGGTCGGCGACCTGGTCGCGCTCACAGACGAGCAGGGCGCGCTCCTTGCTGGTATGACGGTCACCGACGTCTACGGTTACGACCGGGAGCTCGAGGCGCAGAAGGTCTACGGGACCACCGACGCGGCGCACCCCGGCGTTGCCGCCGTCTACGGTCAGGGCGACACCCTGGTGGGCGGCCCGGTGGAAGTCCTCGACCTTCCTGCACACACAGACTTCAGCGAGTACCGGCTGGCCCCCGCGCAGACCCGCGCGCGGTTCGACGGGCTGGGCTGGCGAACCGTGGTAGGCTTCCAGACCCGCAACCCCGTCCATCGCGCGCATGAGTACATCCAGAAGTGCGCCATGGAGATCGTGGACGGCCTGCTGCTGCACCCGCTGGTCGGTGAGACCAAGTCGGACGACATCGCCGCCGACGTCCGCATGCGCTGCTACGAGGCGCTGCTGAGCGGCTACTACCCCGCCGGCCGGGCCATGCTTTCTGTGAACCCGGCGGCCATGCGCTACGCAGGGCCGCGCGAGGCCGTCTTCCACGCGCTGGTCCGCAAGAACTACGGCTGCACGCACTTCATCGTGGGTCGCGACCATGCCGGTGTGGGGAACTACTACGGAACCTACGACGCCCAGCGCATCTTCTCGGAGTTCGACGCGGCTGCCATCGGCATCACGCCCCTCATGTTCGAGCATAGCTTCTGGTGCAACAAGTGCGAGGGCATGGCCAGCGCAAAGACCTGTCCGCACGGCGCCGAGGACCATGTGGCCCTCTCCGGCACCAAGGTCCGTGAGATGCTCCGCGCCGGCCAAATCCCGCCGTTGGAGTTCACGCGGCCGGAAGTTGCCACGGTCCTCATAGAGGCCATGCGCTGATCGCGCCCGTCAGCCGATGACGCGAACGCTTGAGGCCGATCCCGTCGCCCCGCTCGGCGCGGCGCTGAGCGAGGCTGCGGAGGTGGTGCGCCGAGGCGGTCTCGTGGCCTTCCCCACCGAGACCGTCTACGGCCTGGGGGCGAACGCCCTGTCGCCCGAGGCGGTTCGCGCGATCTTCGAGGCCAAAGGACGCCCTGCGGCCAATCCTATCATCGTGCATATCGCTGATCGCAGCGATGTTGCGCGCCTGACGTCCCGGTGGCCCGGCGTGGCCGAGCGCATCGCCCGGGCCTTCTGGCCTGGCCCTGTGACGCTGGTGGCGCCTCGATCAGGCCAGGTGCCCGACGTAGTAACGGCCGGCGGGGAAACGGTGGCGTTGCGGATGCCCGCGCATCCGGTTGCCGCTGCGCTGATCCAGGCCGCGGGCGTGCCCATCGCCGCTCCCAGCGCCAACAGGAGCGCGCGCATCTCGCCCACCACGGCCGCCCACGTGCTGAGCCAACTGGCCGGACGCATCGACCTGGTGCTGGACGGCGGCGCCTGCGCGGCGGGCATCGAGTCGACCGTCATCGATACCACCACCGACCCGCCCACCATCCTGCGGCCAGGGCCGGTCTCCGCGGAGGAGCTGTGGAACGAGGCAGGCGTGCGTTCAGTGGCTGGGTCTGCGGCGCCCGGTAGACCGCATCGGTCGCCGGGGGCCATGGCGCGGCACTACGCGCCGAGCGCACGGACCATCGTGACCGAGGCATCAGAAGCGTGCGTCTACGACGAGGCCGCGAAAGGCCGACCAGTCGCGTGGCTGCGGTTCGCCCGCGAGGCAGAACCCAAGCCAGGCGTGCTGCAGCTGACGATGCCCGACGACGCCAACGCCTACGCCGCCGTGCTCTACGCCCGATTGCACCAGGCAGAGGCGGCCGGCGTGGAGGTCATCGTGATCTCGCAGCCGCCGTCTGGGTCCCACTGGACTGCTGTCCTGGACCGTCTGTCACGAGCCTCCCGGGCATAGCCATCCGCGCGGAGGAGTTCGTCGAGCCAATCGCGAATCTACCAGCCAAGGAGTACGCATAGGCATTCACATGGCAAGAACCCTCTCGGCCGGACGCAGACTGAACGTCACCCTCGTCTACGCGGCGCTGATCATCCTCAGCGTCGTCTTCTTCTCGCCGTTCGTCTGGCTCGTCATGACGTCGCTGAAACCCGAGGCCGAGGTCTTCACCACCATTTTGCCCAGGCACTGGGTTCTGACCCAGTACAAGGACGGGCTCACGCACTTCCCGTTTATGCTCTACCTCCGCAACACCATGGTCCTATGCACCGCCAACGTGGTTGGGGTGCTCCTCAGCAGTTCGCTGGTCGCCTACGGCCTGTCCCGCATCCCATGGAAGGGCAGGGAGCCGCTCTTCGCCGTGCTCCTATCCACCATGATGCTGCCCGCGCAGGTCACCATGGTCCCGATGTTCGCCGTCTTCAAGACGCTGGGTTGGATCGACACGCTGCTGCCGCTCACCGTTCCTGCATTCCTGGGCAATGCGTTCTTCATCTTCCTTCTGCGCCAGTTCTTCATGACCATCCCCGGCGACCTGACCGACGCGGCGCGGCTGGACGGCTGCAGCGAGTTCGACATCTACCGCCGCGTGGTCATGCCGCTGGCGAAGCCCGCGCTGGCCACCGTGGCGCTTTTCACCTTTCTGGCTACCTGGAATGACTTCATCGGCCCGCTGGTCTACTTGTACGACGAGGGCAAGTTCCCGCTTTCCTTGGGCCTGGCCATGTTCACCAGCCAGTACGGCTCGTTCTGGGGCCAGTTGATGGCCGTCTCCACTGTGATGACCGCGCCGATCCTGCTGCTCTTTTTCCTGACCCAACGGACCTTCATCCAAGGCATCACCATGTCGGGGATCAAAGGATGAGGCCTGCGCTCAGCGTAGCGGCCAAGCGGCGAAACCTGCGCCGGAGGGATGCCGTAATGGGAGCATGGAAGTAGAGCGCCGCCCAGATGCCACCAACGCCAAACCCACCCGATCCTCGAGACGCCTCGCTGGTTCAGCGCACGCTGGCCGGCGATGCGACAGCCTACGACAGGTTGATCCGCCGCTACCAGCGCCAGGTCTACAATCTGATCTACCGGATGGTGTGCAACACGGACGACGCGGACGACCTGGTGCAGGAGACGTTCGTCAAGGCCTATGGGGCGTTGCGCAACTTCCGACAGGACGCCAGCTTCCTCACCTGGCTCTACAAGATCGCCTCAAACCTGAGCATCGACCTCATGCGCTCCCGGCGGACGCGCGGGGCGCTCTCGCTGGACGAGGAGATCGAGACCGGGCACGAACCCGCCGACACCGACCGCAGCATGAGCCCCGAGGGTTCGGCGGTCCGCGGAGCGGTGGCTGACATCGTCGACGAGGCCATCATGGCCCTGCCCGACAAGTACCGAACCGTGATCGTCATGCGGCACATTCAGGGGTTGAGTATCGAGGAAATCGCCGAAGCGCTGGACAAGCCCTCCGGCACGATCAAGACGCATCTCTTCAGGGCGCGCGCCCTCTTGCGGGAGCACCTACGACCGGTGCTGGACTTGGATAGCGATGGAAGAGAGAAGCCTCTATAACGACGAGGTCGGCGAGTTCTCCCTCTGCCGCCAGGTGCAGGAGCAGTTGCCCGACCTGGTGGAGGGTTACCTCGACGCAGTGGCCGCCGAGGCTGTGCGCGCCCACGTGGCCGTCTGCTTTATCTGCGCCAGGGAACTCCGCGAGATCGAGATCACGATCCGCGTCGTTGAAACGCTCCCCTTCTTTGAGCCCAGCCGCGACTTCGCGCCCAGCATCATGGCAGCCATCGACGTGCAGACGAAACGCCCCTGGTACCGCTGGAGGCCGCGCCTCAGGGCCCGCTGATCAGGCCACGCGACGCAGGATGTGGATCGGCAACTCCGGCGGTGCGTTGTATCGAATGGCGAGGCGCGCCGTTCCCATGCCTCGCGAGATGAAGACCCTGAGCCCGCCCACGGCAAACCCCACGACCGCCTCGATCTCGGTGGGGCCGTACCAACCCGAGTAGATCGCCCGCCCGCGCCGCAGGTGCCGGCTGACGGCGCCCAGTATGGGCAACTTCACCTGGCCGCCATGGGTGTGGCCGCAAAGCATCAGGTCGCACCGCTTGCCCTCCATGTCGAAGAGCGCATCGGGCGAGTGCGCCAGCATGAGGGTCCACCGGTCCGGGTCTGCCGCGGCAAACGCCGCATCGACGTCGGCGTGCCCGGTATGCGGGTCGTCAACTCCCACGACCTGTAGCTCCCCGCCGCGCACCGGCACCAGCGTGCAATCGTTCCTCAACACCGGGATGCCGCAACCGCGCAAGGCCTCGACTACCAGCTCCCGCGGCGCGAACCGCTTGTACTCGCCGTTGCCGGTCACAGCCAGCGCGGGCAACGGCACGCCGCCGATGCCGGGAAGCCAGTGCGCGAACTCCTCGCCGCCGCCATGGCCGTAGAGGTAGTCGCCGGTCAGCGCAAAGAGGTCCGCGCGCGCAGCCTTGATCGCTCGCTCCACGGCCTTGCGGTTGCCCTGGGTGACACCGATGTGGATATCGGTGACGTGCGCAATGCGGAGGCCGTCCAGTTCCTCGGGCAGGCCCGGGCAGGGGGTCTCATACTCCGGCATCAGGATGCGGAAAGGCTCGATGCGGATCGCGTAGTAGGCCACGCCGACCACGGCGACCAACAAGAAGACCAAGATGACCGTCAGCGGAGCCATCGGCCTAGGCCTTCTCGCCGACGCAGAGGACCGTCACACCGAATGGGAGGTCGGCAGCGCAGATGGCGCCGTTCTCCGCGCGCAGTAGCCCGGCCAGCACAGCATTGGCCCATGCCGGCACCGGGACCAGCGTGGCCTCCTGCTTCGTCCGGGCAGCCGTTAGCCGACGCACGAACCAGACCACCGGATAGAGGAACGCCATGGCATACGAGAGCTTGCGAACCCGCAGGCCTGCCGCCTCGAAGAGCGCGCGCACCTCCGAAGCCACATAGCGCCGCTGGTGCATCAGGGCCAGGTCGTGGCCGCTCCAGAGCGACTGGTAGGCAGGCACCGTGATGACCACGCGGCCGCCGGGCTTGAGTACACGGCAGATCTCCCTAGCTGACGCGGCGTCGTCGGGCAGGTGTTCCAGAATGTCCAACGCGATGACGCCGTCGAACGAGTGGTCGGCGAAGGGGAGGCGCTGGGCGTCCGCGGCGCAGAGGCTCTTGATGCCTCGCCTGGCGCTATATGACAGTGCCAGCGGGCTCAGGTCTGCGGAGACAACATGGCATTGGGAACCCAGCGCGACGGACATGGCCCCGGTCCCACAGCCCAGGTCAAGTACTCTGGCATCGGGCCGCAGCACGCCGTGGCGGCGCAGCATCCGCTTGACCAGGTCGTGCCTGCCCACGAACCACCAGTAGGACCCCTCCAGGCGGTACATGCGGTCATATTCCTGGCTCTCCATGGGCCGCCGCTAGCGCCTCGACTCGGCGCCGGCCGCGACGACGCGGGTTCCAGGGCCGCACGGGTACGCAGTGAGCCTGATACGCACCAGCGTCAGGAGCATGCGCCAGGCATCGCGGACGAACCGAACCTTGCTCCCCTCCTGATGGCTCCAGCGCACGGGGACCTCGGCGATGGACAGGCCCAGGCGCCGGGCCAGGTAGAGGGCCTCCACGTCGAAGGAGAAGTTATCGATGCGGCAGACGCCGAAGACATTACGGCAGGCCTCACGGGTGAACATCTTGAAGCCGCACTGCGTGTCGTGGATGCCGGGAACGGCCACCAGTCTCACGCACCGGTTGAAGAGCTTGCCGCCAAGCTCGCGGATGGCCGACTGCCTCCGCTCCAGCCTGGCGCCTGGGATGTCACGCGAACCGATGGCCACCGGCGATCCCGCGCGAATGGCTGCCAGGAGGTGCTCCAACTCCTCGATGGGCGTGGCCAGGTCGGCATCAGAGAAGAGCACGAAATCGCCGGCGGCTCGAACCATGCCGTAGCGCACCGCATAGCCCTTACCGTGGTTGCAGTCGTACTGCAGAAGCCGGCATCGCGGCTCGTCAGCGGTGACGCGGCGCACCTGATCGGGCGTGTCGTCAGTGCTGCCGTCATCTACGACAAGGATCTCCCAGCTTTCGCCCCGACCGTCGAGGTACTCGACCATCCGACGAAGCGACGCGCCGAGGCGGTGGCTCTCGTTGTAGGCCGGCACCACGACCGACAGTAGCGGCACGCTCACATCGGCTTCCTCTCCCCAGCGTAACGGCACGTGATCCTCCCCGACAGGCATGGACCCGACCCACGGTACCTGTCATTATGGACGACGGACTCGGCGAGCGTCAAACCCGCACCGTCGGCAGTGTGCTAGAGTCGAATACGGCGGCAGGCAGCCGGTACGATGCCGGAGCGTCAGGAGGATGCCTTGAAGATCGAGATCAGCACCACGGCCTTCGACTACCCGCAGATCGCCCTACCGGAAGTCTGGGTGGTCCGCCAGCGCGTGGAAGCCCCGCGCGAGACGGACCCGGCAGGTGGTGCGGGCCGAGCGGCAGCCGAGATCGTGCGCGGCCCCAACTCCCTGCCTCCCGGCTCCACGCTTGCGCTCGCCGTGGGCAGCCGCGGCATCGCCAACATCGCGGCCATGGTGCGAGCCGTGGTCGACGCAGTACACGAAGCCGGGTTCAAGGTCTTCATCGTGCCCGCCATGGGCAGCCATGGCGGCGCCACTGCCGAGGGGCAGGCCGAAGTGCTGGCATCGTACGGCATCACGGCCGGGTCCATGGGGGCTGAGGTCCGGTCCTCGATGGAGGTTCGGCAGGTGGACACGCTCGACGACGGGTACCCCGTCTACTGCGATGTCAACGCGCTGTCGGCCGACGGGGTGCTGCTCATCAACCGGATCAAGCACCACACCGATTTCACCGGGCCCATCGAGTCAGGCCTCTGCAAGATGTGCGCCATCGGGCTCGGCAAGCGCAAGGGGGCCGACTCGATCCACTGGTTCGGCGCGGACGGCCTGCGGAACGTGATGCCGGAGGTGGGCCGGCGCGTCGCCAAGGCCGCCAACGTGTTGGGCGGCGTGGCGGTGCTGGAGAACCAGTACGGCCAGACGGCCGAGATCCACGCACTGCCCGTGGCCGACATCGGCGGCGAGGCCGAGTCGCGGCTCCTGGACCGTGCCCGCGGGTTGGCGCCGCGGCTCACCTTGCCCGAGATCGATGTGCTGGTCGTCGACTACATGGGCAAGGACATCAGCGGCTCCGGCATGGACACGCACGTCCTTGGACGCGTACGAATGCCGTCGATCGCCGAGACCACATGGGACGGGCCCAACGTCCGCATGGTCTGCACTATGGACGTGAGCCCTGCGTCGCACGGGAACGCGGCGGGGCTCGGTCTGGCCGACATCGTGACGCGGCGGTTGATCGAGCATACCGACATGGCGGCCACCTACACCAACCACCGAACCAGCGGCGAGGGCGGAGCGTACCGGGGCCGCATCCCCATCGTCATGGAGGACGGCGCGGCGGCGGTGCGTGCGGCCATTGGGCTCTGCGGGCGCGGCGGCCCGGAGCGGACCCGCGTGGCGCGCATCCGGGATACCGAGCATGTGGAGGTGGTGGAGATCTGCGGACGGTTGCTGGCCGATGCCGAGGGCCGCGACGACATCGAAGTGCTGTCGGGTCCGCATCCGTTTGAGCCCAATAGCCCGCTGGACCCCTTGTCCTGGCTGAAGTGAGGCCGCCCGAGACGCCGAGCGGCCTCGCCATACCCGGAAGCTAGATCACCTCGAGCCCGTTGCGATCCGGTAGCGTGGGGTACTCCGCGTGCGGCTCGGCCTGGTACCAGAGGGCCAGCGACGAGATGTCGTCTTGCAGCGGCAGGTAGCGGCCGCCGGAGCGCCAACCCAGAGCCTGGATGGTCACCTTCAGGTCAGACTGGAACCGGACCGGGTCCATGACGTGCCAGCGGTACATGCCGTGGCGCTGCTGGCTGCGGTACATGCCCTCGGCGCCGGCGGTGATCACCTGCGGCATGCCGAGGTAGGGCGTGGAGTAGATGCAGTACTGGCCCGCAGGCTGCTCCCAGTCCCACGCGCCGCCGAAGTAGTCCTCGGTGCCGGTGCCGCAGATCGTGGGAAAATCGCTGTCGCCGTCCATGAAGAACTTGATCTCGCCCTCGCCCCACCAGCCGCAGTTGTTGGTCTGCCAGGCAAGGTACGTGCCCACGTAGTGGCCCTGGCCGCGCACACCGTCGAGCAGCGTGTGGTCCGTGGCGTAGGGCAGCGGGTTGCTGCGCCGCCACTGCGCGTGGAGGTAGGCAACATCGACCGGCACGGTGGTCAGGGCGTAACTCACCTGATAGAAGAAACCGTGGCACGGCTCGTCCCAGAGGTTCTCCACCGTGATGCGGGCCGACTTGCGGAAGGGCATCTCCCAGTATGAGTTGAAGCCGCCTGCCGGGTTCACAGCGATGGGCGCCGAGTTGACGTTGGCGCGCTGGCACCAGCCCATGCAGAAGAAGTCACCCAGGGGCGTCTCCACAGACGGTGTTTCCTCGCCGTCCCAGTAGATGCGCAGGACCAGCCGACGCCAGTAGTCGGGATGCACAGTGATCCAGATATGCTGGATCGCGCCGGGGCCGTCCATGTCGGCCACAGTCACGGTGGCCCGTGCCGGCACGGTGATGCAGGGCCGCACCTTCCAGCCCTGCCCCAGTTCGCGGGCGGAGCCTACGGGGGCGCCGTTGGCGTCGACCGGCGGCATCGCCATGCCGCCCTTGCCCTTGGAGCCGTCGGGGTTCTCGGCCGAGATCGACCGCGTCTGCGCCGCCGACAGCCGGCTGATGTTGTGGAGGCCGAGGCCGAGACCGTTGAATGGTTCCATACGCGTCACTCCTTCGTTCAGTAGATAAGGGTTGGCCCAGCGATCAGCAGCTGTCCCTGCGTCGCGCGGCCACCGGGGCTGTCCAGCAGGAACAGCGAGTCCCACCGGATCGGGTAGTGGATGACACCGTCGTCGGCGCCGCCCCATCGCCCGCTTCTCGAACCGTCCATGGGAAAGACCACCCAGCGCCAGCCCGTCCAACTGATGGTCTCGCCATCGGGCTGGAAGGTCTGGTTCGTGGCATCGACGAAGCGGGCGCGGCACTGGTTGGCCTGGCCGTCGCCATGCACCCAGGCGCCCATGGCCTTCGGCTTGCCCTCGATTCCCCGCTCCGAGTCGGCCGGCGTCCGCACGCAGACGAACTTCCAGCCCGAGGCGAAGCGATACTTGAGATCCACGGCGGCCTCGGCGGGAGCATCTGGGCCGGGAGCCGCGACAACGCTCAGCGTCTGCTCCGAGGGCACCTTGGCATCGCCGTCAGGCAGCACGGTGATCCACTTCGACGCATCCCTCTCTCCGACCCTCCACGCGGCCACAGGCCGGTACTCAACGGGCGACATGGCAAGGACGCGCCTGCCGGCTGTGTCGCGCAACTCGCCGGCGACACGAACCTGGCCTCCCGAGCCCATGTCTGCGGGGATGACCCAGCGGACGGCGGCCGCGCCGCCCGTTAGCCGGACGGGACGCTGAAAGCTGCGGGGCGGCACGCCCGGCGCCTCCACGGTGACGAGGGCAGTGCCTGCGAACCCGCTACCGATTGGATCGATGATGCTGAGCACGAGCTTCCCGCCCCTGGGCGGCTCGACCGACGCCACCAGTGGATTGGTCACAGCGACCCGTGCGGCCTGTACGATGGGCGCGGAACCATCGACGCTGAACGACAGGCTCACAGCGGGCCCCTGCTCCGATCGCTGCAGGCCGACAGCGGTCGACACATTGTGCGAGGCGCCCGCGGCAAGCGCCGTCGAGGCGCCTCCGGTGGCGATCGTGACCGCGGCGCCGGTGGTATTGCGGACAGTGGCGCCCACACGGGCCATGGGAGCATACGCCGTCGGCCACTCCTCTCCGAGCGTTGCCCAGTCGGTGGCCAACGACAGCACACGGTTTCTCCCCGCAGGCCGGATGTAGAGCGGCGCGTCGGTGAGCCGCAGTTCGGCGCCGGGACCCGCGGCCTGAACATCGTCCAGGCGCCGGCCGAGGTGGTCCGTGACCTCCAGGACCCCTGGGCTCGCGGGCAGCGTGACCTGTTGGGGTTCGGCGGAGGTTGTCCACGCCACCACGCGAACGTCGCGGCCCTTGCTGAAGAGCAGCACGTGGTTGCCAGCGCCGCCGACCTGCAGCCGCTTGTTGAACCGATGGCCTCGGAGGAAGCTCGTCAGTTGGCGGGCCGCCAGGTATGCCGGCTTGGGGTCGTAGACCGGGTCACGGTCGGCGTGGTACTCATTCAGCACCGTGCCGAAGTGGTGCTCCGGCTCTTTGGCATCGAGGCCGTCGTCGTGCCAGTCGTACCAGATCGACAGCGGCACTCCGGAGGAGAGGTTGGTGAGCCACTGGCGCGCAAGGAACCGAGCTTGGACGGCCGGGCTCACGTTGCCCGCAATGGAGCTGTAGCCCCATTCACCGGAGATGATCGGTATGCGCTTGCCACGCGGCGCACGCCGGGCGATCATCGCGCGTAGCCGGCTGTAGTCGCCGGCCGCGGTCTCGGGCGGCATGGGGCGGTAGGGATGCACCGAGACTGCATCCCAGTACTTCAGTAGCCCGCCGTCGAAGCAGGCCTGAAGGAACCCATAGTCGATACCCGAGGTGGCGGGACCGACGTAGGCCTCCTTCGGCGCAACCTTGCGGATGGCTTCGCCCACCGTCGTGGCCAAGCGGATGTAGTCCCGGACATTGGGCTTGGGCCGCCAAAACGGGAAGATATTGGGCTCGTTGTACATCTCCCAGATAACGCCCTGACCCGCGTAGTGCTTCGCCGAGGCCGACGCGAAGGCCGCGAAGGCCGCGATGGCCTCGTCGGAGTGGGGTGACTGGGCCTCGTCGTAGAGGCGATGTACGTAATCAAGGATGAAGATCGGCCGGATACCGTGGGGCTTCAGGGCGGTCATCAGGCGATCGTAGGCGTCGAACCGGTACCGCCCCTTCTCGAATTCGACCTGATTCCAGTCGTAATCCATGCGGACCCAGGTGACACCCGCTTCCGCCATCATCTTCATTTCGCCTGGGCGGGGATCGGTGAAATGGATGTTCACGCCAAGGCCGTCAGGTATCGGCCCGCGGGGTAGCTTGGAGGGCGCCGGCCCGGCCGTAGCCGCACCGGCAAGTACACAGAGGAGGGCCGCCAACGGGGAGATCATGCCTCGGGCGCCTCCTGCGGCTTGCGGAAGCACGCCAGATGCTCGCGGTTGCCGCCGGTCACAACGGGCGACGGGATGAGCCCGATCTTGTCCCAGCCCAGGTCGCGTGTAGCACAGAGGGTCACACGGTCGCGGGCACGCCGCCTGTCGGCCTCGTCGCGGACGATGCCCCGCTCACCCACAGCCTCGCGCCCGGCCTCGAACTCCGGCTTCACCAGCGCGATGCAGTAGCCGCCAGGGCGCAGCATGGGGGCCACGGCGGGCAGCACCAGGGTGAGCGAGATGAAGGAGACATCGATCACCACGATGTCGAACGGAGGCCCGAACTGCGCCGGCTCCAGGTTTCGCGCGTTGACACCCTCATGGCTCTCCACACGCGGGTCCGCCGCCAGTGATGGGTGGAGCTGGTCGTGGCCCACATCGATCGCCACCACCTGTGCGGCGCCACGCTGCAGAAGGCAGTCGGTGAAACCTCCGGTCGACGCGCCGACATCGAGGCAACGGGCGCCGTTCGCGTTCACCCGGAAGTGGCGCAACGCGGCCTCCATCTTGAGGCCGCCGCGACCGACGTAGGCCAGCGCTTCCCCGGTGACCTCGATGCGGCTGCCGTCGTCCACGGTGATGCTCGGCTTGCTCGCGGCCTCGCCGTCCACAAGCACGAGGCCGGCATGAATCAGCATCTGGGCGCGTTCGCGGCTTGGAGCCAGGCCCCGCGCCAGCAGCGCCCTGTCCAGTCGATCAGGCATGGCGTTCCCTCCTTCGGGGCGTGACAGGCGCGCCACCAGCGGGCGCGCGATATCAGAAAACGGCGACTACAGGTTGCTGCCGTCGCCCACCGACCGATCCAGGGCATCGACCTGAAGGCCCGTGGTATGCAGCCAGGCTATGGCACGATGGACTTCCTCGATAGCGCCGGTCAATTCAACCTCAGCCATGGCGGACTCATCGGTGACCTGCGCACGCCTGAGGTTGGTGGTGACGTTGTAGTCCTTGCCGAGGCGGTATAGGATGGGCTGACCGACCTGCTCGGACGCACGAGATGTAACTCGAACACGGACAGTTGGCATTGGGAGCTCCCATGGACACAACACAGTGATGCGCCGCCGGACGGCCCTCGGCACACGATGTCCGATAGTACCACAGCCCTGCCGCGACGAGCCCGCCCGTGTGCGAGGACATTCGGGCCGTCACCCACGTATGCTAGACTATGTGCCCTATTCGGGATCCATTCCAACCCACGCGAGGATCGCATATGCACAACCTAGGAGTCCGGCCCAGCCGCTTCGGCCTCGAGAACCACGGTATCAAGAGCGCACTCTTCGCGCACTGGAACCTGGGGACTGCAGCGCTGGTCGAGAACGCGCTTGCCCAGCGCGAAGGCCTGCTCGCCTCCGGCGGCGCCTTCGTCTCACGCACAGGCCTCCACACGGGCAGGTCCCCCAAGGACAAGTTCGTGGTGCGCACGGCAGGCGTTGAGGACAAGATCTGGTGGGGCCCGGTGAATCAGCCGATCTCCGAGGAGCGGTTCGACTCCATCTTCAAGCGGGTGACGGCCTACTTGCAGGACAAGCGCGTCTACATCCAGGACTGCTACGCCGGCGCAGATCCGCGGTACAGGGTACCCATCCGCGTGATCACCCAGTTCGCCTGGCATAACCTCTTCGCCAGGCAGCTCTTTGTCCGGCCGAACTGGAAAACTACCGAGGAGCACGTCCCCGAGTTTGTGGTGGTCTGCGTTCCGGGCTTCCACGCGGATCCTGAGGTCGACGGCACCAACTCCGAGGCGTACATCCTGGTCCACTTTGAGAAGCGGCTCATCCTCATCGGCGGCACCGAGTATGCCGGCGAAATGAAGAAGAGCATCTTCACGATCATGAACTACCTGCTGCCCGATCAGGGCGTCCTCTCCATGCACTGCGCCGCCAACATGGGCGCCGCGGGCGACACGGCGCTCTTCTTCGGCCTCAGCGGCACGGGCAAAACCACCCTCTCGGCCGACCCGGCGCGCCGACTGATCGGCGACGACGAGCATGGCTGGAGCGACGACGGCATTTTTAACTTCGAGGGCGGGTGCTACGCCAAGTGCATC
>CAJBBX010000018.1 GCA_903951425.1 uncultured Chthonomonas sp. | reverse complement strand
GCAACGCCTGGTGCATCTCGGCGCCCGCCGTGATCCGGTGCGGGTCCAGAGACTCGTCCGCGAACTCCACGGGCTCGGCACCGGCGCCGGCCACTGTCATATCGTCGAAAGATACCCAGGGCTTGCGCCGTGCCGACTTTGCGCGGTCGCGAACCAGGTTCACCACGATGCGAAACATGAACTTCAGGAATGCCTGGCCATCGCGCAGCCTGCTGATGGACTCGTACGCCCGAACGAAGGCCGTCTGGGTGATGTCCTCAGACGAGTCCCCGTCGCTCGTGAGCCGCAAGGCGAAGTTGTAGACGCGCCGGTAGTGCGTACGGAACAGCGCCCCGAACGCCTCCTGGTCGCCGCGGGCCGCCGCAGCCACCAGACGGGCATCGGAGTTCTGCTCGGTTGTCATCACCGACATGGGGTTCCGGCACTCATAGGGTCTACGCTCCCACCTCAGGACGACAGGGCTTCGGCATCGTTCCCGCCCAATGCCCCACGCTTGGCGGCATTTGCTCCGGGAACCGAGCCGTTCGGCCGGCGTCCTGAGGGCGAACCGCTACGGAGGCAAGTGCGAACCGCGCCATCCGCAGTGAGTCTACCAACAAGGAGGATCGGATCATGAAGAAGACACTGTCCTTGCTCGCCGCGTTCGGCCTGGTAGTGGCCCTGCTGGGCGCCGCCTCGGCCCAGAGGCGCGGTGGCGGCGCGCCGCCACCCATCACGGTCGAAGCCCAGACCGCGCTGCTGGAGGCCCTTGCCGGCCCGGTGGGCGAGTACAACGCCTATGCCGGCTACAACGCCATCATCGCCAAGTTCGGGCCGGTGCAGCCCTATTCGAACATCATGGCGGCCGAGGCGAACCACATCGGAGCCCTGCAGAGCGCCCTGGCCAGGTACGGGGTAGCCTACCCGGCCAACCCGTACCTCGGCAAGATCACAGCACCGGAGACGTTGCTTGAGGCCGCCCAGGCAGGTGTCGACGAAGAGGTGGCCAACGCGGCGATGTATGATCGACTGATCCTCGCCGTCAGGGCCTACCCGGACCTGGTCCGCGTGATGACGAACCTGAAGACCGCATCGCTGGAGAAGCACCTGCCGGCCCTGCAGGCCGCGCTGGAGAACGGCGGCGAGTGCACGGGGACCTGTATCCGCTGACAGCGATCCGGTAGCGACGCTCACCGGCCCCGGCGGGTGTTGGTGTCGTGGGAAGAGGCCCGGGCCTGAACCGGGGCGCTTAACACCGCGGCAACGGACGGCGGGAAGTCGCCCTTCGGCGACTGGAAGCGCCGTTCGTTGCCGCGCCGAAAGGGACTGAGTGCGACCGCCTGAAGCAGGGCCGACAAAACCGCGGCAACGGACGGCGGGAAGTCGCCCTTGGGCGACTGGAAGCGCCCGGAGGGGCGCTCTCAGGACGCTCGGCGGAGTCGGGCTTCTTTCCTGCACTCCCGCGACGCGTAAGCGCCTGATCGTTCAGGGCGACGGCAAGGGCGGCGCGAGAGGCGGTGGCAGCAACGGGTGCTGCCGTTGCAGGCCGTCGTGCGAGACCTCGAGGGCCTCAAGACCGCACCGGGCCTCAGCGACTACTGGAACGCGAACGCCGTGGATCTCAGTGCCGATCCGGCACGGGCGGCGCTGCCGTAGACGAGGACATCCCCCGTCGGGTAGTCTGGTTACGTGTGATGTCTTCATCACACGTCACACACATCAGAGTGCACCCGGCACAGAGGGACAAGCCAAGGATGCGGCGGAGAGCCTTCACACTGATCGAGCTTCTGGTTGTCATAGCCATAATCGCCATACTGGCGGCCATCCTCTTCCCGGTCTTCTCCAGAGCCAGGGAGAAGGCCAGAGGCGCTGCCTGCACGTCGAACCTGAAGCAGATGATGACCGCCTACCGCATGTACTCCACGGACTACGACGAGACCAATACCTGGATCAAGTACGTCGGCGCAGGCGCCTGGTGGATGACCTCGATCCAGCCCTACGTGAAGAACTGGGACATCTACCGCTGCCCTTCGGCGCCGGACATCATGGACGGCTACTCGGGCCTCAACCTCGGGTACGGGGTGAATGCGTTTAACTTCCGCGATGGGTTCGGCTGCATCTCGGCCACGCAGTGCGGCTTCTGGTACGGGCCGGCCGACTCGGCGGTTGCAGACCCGTCCGGCACCATCGTCATCGCCGACTCCAAGCCGCTGACAGCTTCCGGCGGTTGCTACTGGGTCGGCTCGGGGGCAGTCTTTCTGCAGCCCGTGCCGTACGTCGACTATCGCCACACCGACGGCTTCACCTCCGCCTACTACGACGGCCACGCGAAGTGGCTCAAGGGCACGTCGAAGTCGGCATGGAGCCTGGATCCCAACGACTAGGAGCGACCAATGGCTATCTACAAGGGCACCTACTCCGAGCGGTACCGCCGCCTCACGCTGCACAACCACCTCTGCAACTTCCGGTGCCTCGGCTGCACGTACAAGCTCAAGAACGCCCCGAACCCCGAGCGCTTCTTCGAGATACCGGAGATCGCCAAGGCCATCGAAGGGCTGGAGTTCGATACCGTCCACTTCATGGGAGGCGAGCCGACCACGAACAAGGGCCTGCCCGAGCTGCTTGCCTTCTTCAAGCACAGCGTCGGCGTACGGACGGCGCTGGGGCATACCAACGGATGGAACCTGGTCACCAAGGACCTCGACGCCACAAACGTCAGCATCAAGTTCCATGACGACAACCTGGCCCGCGAGTACACGGGCCTGCCGGCTGGCCGTGTGCTGGGCAACTTCCGGGCCGCATACGACGCCGGACTGGCGATGAAGGCCAGCACCGTGTTCATCCCCGGGTTCGGCGGCCTTGGCGACCTGGAGAAGATCGTGCGCTTCGTGGAAGGCATCGACCGGACCATTCCCTTCCATGTGATGGGCTATGTTCCCATGCCCGGAGCGCCCTGGAAGCGCCCGACCGATGCGGAGATGGCCGACGCCGTTGCGCTGGCGAGCGCGCATCTGGACCACGTGGGCTTCAGCCACCTCACCGTTGAGGAGCTACTTAACACTGAGAGCCGCGACGACCGCTTCGTGGTACGCAGGGTCTTCTAGGTTGGTCCACGTCCGGGGGCTCTCCATCACGCACCGGGGAGCCGCCCGGCCCACGATCAGCGGCGTGGACCTGGAGGCCGAGGCGGGCGACCTCGTGCTGCTAGCCGGCCCATCGGGCTGCGGAAAGACCTCGCTGGTCTATGCCCTGAACGGCATGATACCAAGCTGCGTACCCGCCGCTGTCGCAGGCGACGTGGTGGTGGCCGGTCGACCTCCCGCCTGCACCCCTCTTGCCGAGCTGAGCCGTCACGTCGGCACCGTCTTCCAGGGCGCCCGCTGGCAGCTCTTCATGCCCACTGTTGCGGAGGACGTGGCCTTCGGCTGCGAGAATCTGGGGCTCCAGCCGGCCGAAACGCTCAGCCGCGCCGGGCGATGGATGGAGCGCATGGGTATCGGCGGTCTGGCCGGCAGGAGCGTTCACGAGCTCTCCGGCGGCGAGGCAAGGCGGGTTGCGCTGGCAGGAGCGCTCGCTATGGGAGCGAGGACGCTGTTGCTGGACGAGCCGACGAGCGACCTGGACGCCGATGGAGTCGCCGATACCTGCGATGTCCTCCTCGAGCTGGCGGCCGACGGCTGCTGCATCCTGGTGTCGGAGCACCGTGCCGAGGTGCGCGAGAGGCTGCGCGCGCGCCGGTTTGATGTGGCGCCGCCGGGTCCGGAACCGCCGCACACGGCGCCCGAACGGGCGGAGACACCGGGCGAGGTCGTCATCGCCGCGGCAGATCTCTCGTACCGCTATGGCCGTGATCGGCCCGCGGCCCTGAGCGGCGTGACCCTGGAGCTGCGTCAGGGTGAGATCGTCGCCCTGACGGGTCCAAACGGAAGCGGGAAGACGACGCTCCTCAGGCTGCTGGCGGGCCTGGCCCAGCCGACGTCAGGCTCGGTGCGGTCGGCACGCGGGGGCCGGCCCGACCTCTGGCGCGGCACAGGGCAGGCTGCATTCCTGTTCCAGGACCCCGACGAGCAGCTGTTCTGCGCCACGTGCGCCGAGGAGGTGGCCTTCGGGCCGCGGAACCTGGGCCGAGCCTGCGATCCCTTGCCGATGCTGGCGCGGCTGGGACTGGCGCACCATGCCGGGCGGCATCCCATGACGCTCTCCAGAGGCGAGCGGCAACGCCTGGCGGTGGGGGCCGCGCTGGCGATGGAGCCACCGCTGGTTCTGTTTGACGAACCCACGAGCGGCAGCGACCGGTCGGGCTGGCTGGGCACGATGGCCCTGATCACCGACCACGCCCGCCGGGCGGGCGCCGCGGTGGCGCTCTCCACCCACAACGAGGAGCTGGTGCAGCGCTTCGCCCACCGGCGGATCACGCTTCGGAGCGGCCGGATCGTCTCAGACGGCCCGACAAGCCCGTGAGCCCGCTTCCGTGGCGCACCGATCCGCGCACCCGCCTGGCCGCCTGCGCCGCGTTGTCGATCATGGCGGCGTTGCTCGTGCGTCCGATCCACCTCTTCGGGCTGGCGGGCCTGTCGGCCTGCCTGTTCGCGGCGTCGCGGCCGGCGCCACGCATCGCCGGGGGCCTGGCGGTCATCCTGGCGGTCACGACGCTGGGCTCGGCCCTTTCGCAGGGCTTCTTCTACGCCCCGCCGGGCCGCACTGAGCTGTTCACGCCCATACCGGGGCTCTCGCTCTGCCGCGAGGGCCTCGTCTACGGGCTCGTTCAGAGCAGCCGACTCTGGGTGGGCCTGCTATCCGGCGCCGCCGTAATCCGCACCACCACAACGTCTGAGCTACTCCTCGCCATGCAGGCGTTTCGGGCGCCGTGGCCATTCACGTTCATGGTGATCGTGGGACTGCGGTTCCTGCCGGAGATGCTGGAGCAGACGAGGCGGGTGCTGGCGGCGCAGGCCGTGCGCGGCGTTTCGGGCTCGGGCCCAGGGGCGGCCTTCCGGCGGTACCGCCTCCTGCTGACGCCGCTGCTCGTCGCCGGCATCCGCCGGGCGCGGCAGACCGCGCTGGCCGCGGAGGCGCGTGGGTTCGGCCCGGGCCGTGTGGCGTCGAGGAGGCTTCGTTTCGGCGCCGTCGACCTGATGGCGCTGGCCGCCATGGCCGCCGGGCTGGCCTGGGCCGCATGGTCCGCGGCGCGCGCCGGCGGGGTCACGATCGGGGGAATCACGTGAGCTTGACGACGCTGTACCTCTACACGGTAGGCGCCACAGCGGCGCTCACCCTCACGGCCTTTGCGCTGGCTGTGCGGCGGCGCACTGCCGGGCCGTTCACGGCGGCTCAGCTTGCGACGCTGTCCGTGCTGGTCTGCCTGATGCACGTCTCCGTGATGCCATGGCGCATCGGGTTGGCCAAGGCGCCGGGAGTTGACGCGCTCATCTTCTCGATCCCCTTCACCACCTGCCTCGTCCTGGGCTTGCGGCTGGTACCGCGCCCGGGGGCCGCCACGCTGCTGATCGTCGGGCAGGGCATCCTCGGGCAGTTCGTGGGGAGCGGGCCAAACCCGGTCTGGTGGCCCTACTTCCTTGCCATGGCGGCGGTGGTGGAGTTGATCGTCGTCCTCAGCGGGCGCCGGCTGGGCACTCTGGCGGCTGCATTGGGTATCGGGGCTGCTCGAGCGGCAGTTGGGTATAGCTATATGTATCTTGTGATGTCACCCTTTGTATGGAAGCACTTCTACCCGGCCTGGTACTTTGGCGCCAAGCTCGGCCTGGGCGTGGTTGGGGCCTGCATCGGAGCGGTCGTGGCGCACCGGCTGGCGCCAGTGATCCGCGATGCCACCGAAGCGGTGGCCTGACCGGCGCGCGGAGAGCCCGACGTGCGGTACAACGCTCCCGCGGCGGGCGGCTGCCGTCGCAAGGAGCGCTCACATGGATGAGACGGTGCGGTTCAGTGTCTCGATCCCGGCCGACCTGGCCCGTGCCTTCGACAGCAGGGTGGAAGCACGCGGATACGTCAGCCGTTCAGAGGCCGTGCGCGACCTCATGCGCGATGACCTGGTCGACGCGGAGTGGGAGGGTGACGCCGCGGAGGTGGTAGGCACCGCCACCCTTATCTACGACCACTCCAACCCTGCCCTGGAGAAGGCCCTTAACCGGATGCAGCACAGCCACCGAGGCGAGATCATCTGCACAACGCATGTGCATTTGGACGACGATGCGTGCATGGAGGTGGTCGTCCTGCGGGGGTCCGCTGCCGCCGTCCGCCACGTCGCCTCGGCGCTCATCGCCGCACGGGGCGTCAAGCACGGCAAGCTCGTCTGCACAAGCACGGGCGCCAACTTACCGTAGGCGGCGCTGGACGGGCGTACGGGGTCCCGCAGCCGCGACCATGGGCGTCGATCTGCTCGAGGCCCGATCCCTGGTCTGCGTCGGGCGGTAGGCACGGGACAGACGTAGAGAAACGGGCACGGACAGCCAGACCCGGCGCCGGGTAGGGGCTGTCCGCGCCCGTCTCGAGCGACAGTGGCTACTTCGCGCCGGTGGCAGCGTCCAGCCTGGCCCGGGCGGAGAGGATGTCGTACCGGGCGGCCAGATGGTTGATGCGGGCCTGGGTCAGGGCGGTCTGGGCATCGCTCACCTCGAGGAGCGGCGAGGCGCCGGGCATCTGCGTGACGCCGGTCTCGAACCGCACCTGCGACAGGCGATACTGCTCCTCGGCTTGCGCCACCGCGGCGGCAGTGACGGCCAGGCGCTCGGTTGCGTTGGCCAGGTCGAGATGGGCCTGGCGCACCTGCAGCGCGATGCCGTCAAGCAGGGCCTGCTTGCCTGTGGCTGCGGCCTCCACGTCGGCGCGGGCCTTGCGGACCCTGGCCTTCGCCATCCCCTGGTCGAAGAGCGGCAGGTTAACCTGCGCGGCGGCCATCCAGCTGGTCTTCTGCGGCGCAAGGCCGGCGTCGTCGGGCGTGTAGCGGCCGGTCCAGCTCACGCCCAGGGTCGGCAGGGCGCTACGCTGGGCCAGGCGGATGCCCAGCTCGGCGGCCCGGATGCCCGCATCCGCCTGGGCCGCCTCGGGCCGCCGGGCGTAGGCCTGCTCCAGTGCGGCGGGCAGCTCAGGCGCCGCGGCGGCATCCGGCGCACCGGCGATCTCGGTGGGGGTGTTCTGGTCGATGCCGAGAGCGTGGTTCAACGCCGCGGTGGCCAGCTTCACGCCGTTGGAGGCCATGAGCGCGGACTGGGCGACGTTGGCAACCTCGGTCTCGGCGCGCAGTACGTCGAACTTGGTTCCTGTGCCGACCTTCTCGTAGGCGTCGGCCATGGAGGCCCTCTCCCGGGCGTTCTTCAGCGCGGCCTCGGCGACCTCAGCGAAGGCCCGGGCCCGGAGCACGTCGTAGTAGGCGGTCCGGACGCCCAGTACCACGCTCAGGCGCACCTGCTCCACTTCGAGCCGGGCCATGGCGACCTGTAGGTCGGATGCCTTGACGGCAGTGCGGATCAGCCCGGTGATGTCGATGGGCAGCATGGCCTGCACCGCCACGCTCCCCTGGTTCTCCCGGTTCAGCAGGATATCGCCCGCACCGGGCAGCGTGGCCGAGAGCCCCTTGTCCATGCGCGCCAACGTTCCGGTGGCGCCCACGGAGGGCTTGGCCGAAGCGCGGGCCTCATCGACCCCGGCCAGCGCGCCCTCCACGGCCTGTGCGGCGCCCTTCAGGGCCCGGCTGTTCTTCAAGGCCAGCGTCGCGGCCTCGGCCAGCGTCACCTTCAACGCGGCGGGCTTGGAGCGCGGCTGGGTGGTTGGGCCGGGGTCACGGGCAGGGACGCCCGTGCCACCAGTGTCGGCTACGGCGCCGATTGCCTGGGCCAGGGCGGCGGCGGCGGCCAGCAGGGCGCCGACGAACGTGATGATCTTCATGGTGCGACCTCCTTGCCTCTGGGCGCCTACGGCTTGTCGCAGGACGTGGGTGCGGTGGCCGGCACGCCCATCCTCGCCAGCATCGTCATCATGGGGCACCAGTTGGTGAAGGCCGACTGGAAGAGGTTCAGCCCCACGAACGCCGTGAAGGCGAACCACCAGGGGTTCACGAAGTGGCCGAGGGCCACGGTGGCCATCACGATGGCCCCGGCGATCAGGCGAAGGTATCTGTCAATGGTCATGGCTTGGGTCTCCTTGGGTCGCGGGCCTTACGGCGCCGCCGGGGCAGGCATGTCGCAGGTCACGACATCCTCGTCTTCCGAGGTGTCACGGGCGCCGTCGGATAGCGGGCGCCCCTGGGCGTCGCGGCCGTTGGGCGCGCACTCGTGCAGGTCGCGCTCGCCTGAGCGCTGCATGTAGTAGAGGATCGGCACCGCCAGGCGGGAGAGGAGCGTCGATGCCACTTCACCGGCCATGAGCGCGATGGCGAGGCCCTGGAAGATCGGGTCGAACAGGATGACGAACGACCCCACGATGACCGCCGCGGCGGTGAGCAGCATGGGCCGGAACCGCGTGGCTCCGGCGTCGATGACTGCGGCCTCCAGCGTCATGCCCTGCTTCAGCCGCAACTCGATGAAGTCCACCAGGATGATGGAGTTCCGCACGATGATGCCCGCACCGGCGATGAAGCCGATCATGGAGGTAGCGGTGAAGAACGCTCCCAGCATGGCGTGCGCCGGCAGGATGCCGATGAGCGTCAGCGGGATGGGAGCCATGATGACCAGCGGCGTCTTGAACGACTGGAACCAGGCCACCACGAGGATGTAGATGAGCACGAGGACCGCGGCGAAGGCGATGCCCAGGTCTCGGAAGACCTCGTAGGTGATGTGCCACTCGCCGTCCCACTTCATCTGCAGCTTGTCGGTGGTATAGGGCACGTGCGTCGTCAGCACGTTGAGCTTGTAGCCCTCAGGCAGCTGCAGTTTGTCGATGGCCTTGTTCATGGCCAGGATGGCGTAGACAGGGCTCTCCTGACTGCCGGTGACGTCGCCGGTGACGTAGACCACGGGCAGCAGGTTCTTGTGGTAGATCGACTTATCCGAGGCGATGGGCGTGGCCGTGACCAGCTCGGTCAGCGGCGTCAGGCGACCGCTTCGCGAGGCGACGTTGAGTTGCGTCAGATCAGCAAGGCCGCTCCGCTGCGAGCGTGGCAGGCGGACCTTCAGCGGCACATCCTCACGGGACGAGGGATCGAGCGCCAGCCCTACCTGTGCGCCGGCGAGGCCCATGGCCAGCGTGCGGTTCACGGACGCGGTATCGACGCCGTTCAGGGCCGCCTTCTCCTTGTCCACCACGTAGCCGTAGGTAGTCTGGTCGTCGTCCATGTACCAGTCGGCGTCTGTGACCCCTCCAGTGCTACGGAAGATGCCCAGCACCTGCTTGGCGACGCGGGCGCGGCCCTCGTCGGTGGGTCCGTAGACCTCGGCCACCAGCGTCTGCAGCACGGGCGGGCCTGGCGGCACCTCCGCCACCTTCACCCGCACGCCCCACTTCTCGGCGATGCGGGCGATCTCGGGCCGGATCCGCTTGACGATGGCGTGGCTCTGGGCTTTGCGCTCGCCCTTGCCCACTAGGTTCACCTGGATGTCGGCCTGGTAGGTGCTGCGCCGCATGAAGTAGTGGCGCACGAGGCCGTTGAAGTTGAAGGGGCTGGCGGCGCCGACGTAGAGCTGGTAGTTGCGCACTTCGGGCACGGTGGCCACGTAGTCGGCCAGGGCGCGGGTGGCGGCGGCGGTCCGTTCCAGGCTGGTGCCGGTGGGCATGTCCACCATGATCTGGAACTCGTTCCGGTTGTCGAACGGGAGCATCTTCACGGTGACGGCCTTCATGCCCACGAGCGCCATGGCGCCGCCGAGCATGAGCGCCACCGACCCGAAGAAGGTCCAGCGCGCGGCGGGCTTGCGGAGCATCGGCGTCATGATCGCCCGGTACATGCGGGTCAGGCCGTCGTCGCCCTCGCCGCCCTTGTGCTTGCCGCCATGCTCGGCGCCGTGCTCACTCTTCAGCAGGCGGACGGCGGCCCAGGGCGTCACCACGAAAGCGATGATCAGCGAGAAGAGCATGGCAGCCGAGGCGCCCACCGGGATTGGTCGCATATAGGGGCCCATGAGCCCGCCCACGAAGGCCAGCGGCAGGATCGCCGCGATGACGGCGAACGTGGCCAGGATAGTGGGATTGCCCACCTCGTCCACGGCGTGGATCGCCGCCGCCAGTGGCGCCTGCCGCTCGTGGATCGGCATCCGGTAGTGCCGGACGATATTCTCAACCACCACGATGGCGTCGTCCACCAGGATGCCGATGGAGAAGATGAGCGCGAAGAGCGTGATGCGGTTCAGTGTGTAGCCATAGAGGTAGAAGACCAGCAGCGTCAGCGCCAGCGTCACCGGGATGGCCACGAGGACCACCACGGACTCCTTGCGGCCCAGGGCGATGGCGATGAGCAGCGTCACGGAGAGCACGGCGATGCCCATGTGGAAGAGCAGCTCGCCCGACTTCTCGCCGGCGGTCTCGCCGTAGTTGCGGGTCTCCGTCACGGTGACGTCGGAGGGGATGATCTGCCCCTTCAGCGACTCGACCTTGGCCAGCACCTGGTGCGCGATGATAATGGCGTTCTGGCCCTGCCGCTTCGCCACGGAGATGGTGACGGCGGGCTCCAGCTCACGCCCCGCGCCGCCCTCGGTAACGCCGCTGGAGGCTCGGGCCTCTGTGCCCGAGTCTGCCGCCGGGCCGGCGCCGTAGAGCACGTAGTTGGTGGGCTCCTCGGGACCGTCGGTGACCGTCGCCACGTCGCGAGCATAGATGGGCCGGCCGCCTGCGGCGCCAACCACTACGGACGCCACATCGCGTGCCGATCGGAGGAACTCGCCGGTCTTCACGGCAATCTCGGCATCGCCGCGGCTGAAGCTGCCAATATCGGAGCGCGCGTTGGAGACGCCCAGGGCCATGGCCACGCCGTCCGGCGTCAGGCCGAAGCCGGTGAGCTTCGTGCGGTCCAGCGTCACGCGGACCTCGCGGCGGCGGCCGCCGATGATGCTGGTCTCGGAGACATCATCGACCTGCTTGATGGCGGTCTCCACGCGGGAGGCGATCTGGCGCAGGTGGAAGCTATCGTACCGCTTCGAGTGGAGCGTCAGGGCCAGGATCGGCACATCATCGATCGAGCGAGGCTTGATGATGGGCAGCGACGCGCCGGGCGGGATGATGTCATAGTGCGACTGGAGCTTCTCGCGAAGCCGTACGAACGCCGCCTCCTGGTTCTGACCCACCAGGAAGCGCACCACCGTCATGGCCATGCCGGGGCTGGTGGTGGAGTAGACATACTCAACACCGGGCACTTCCCAGATCAGCTTCTCCATGGGACTGGTGACGCGCTGCTCCACGTCCTTGGCCGTGGCGCCGGGCATCTGCACCAGCACATCGGCCATGGGCACGATGATCTGGGGCTCTTCCTCCCGCGGGGTCTTCATCACAGCGAAGGCGCCGAGGGCCAACGACGCGATGATGATCAGCGGGGTGAGCTTCGAGTTCACAAAGGCGGCCGCTAGACGGCCTGCGATTCCTACGCGCATGGGGCATCTCCTTCCGACACGAGCTGGGTCACATCCTGCGGGCGGTCTACTGAGCGTTCACCTTCGCCCCGTCGGGGATGCCCTGGGCCGCGTCCGCCACGATCCTATCGCCCTGGCTCAGGCCGGAGAGCACCGGCAGGCGGTCGCCGTCGGCCTCGCCCACGGTGATGAGCCGCAGCCGCGCCACGCTACCCTCGCCCACGACGCTGACATAGCTCAGGCCCTCGCGCTGGACTACTGAGCGGGAGGCGACCAGCATGCGCGCCTCAGTACCAAGAACGATGCGCGCTCGGCCGAACATCCCAGACCGGGCGCCGGCGCCCTGCGGAAGGTCGATCTTCACGTTGAAGGTATGGCTGGCGGCGTCGCCCTGCGGTGCGATCTCGGCCACCGTGCCCATCACCAGCTTGCCGCCCGTGGCGTCCAGCGCCACCTCGATGCGGCCGCCCTGGCGCAGGCGCCGAAGTGCGCTCTCGGGAACCGCGGCCTCCAGGCGCATGGCGCCGCCCTGCACGCGGAGGAGGGGCACGCCGGGCGCGGCCATGGCGCCGGGATCGGCCATGCGGCCGCTCACCACACCGTCGAAGGGCGCGGCGATCACGGCGTAGCCGCGGGCCACCCGAGCCATGCTTAAGGCCGCCTGCGACTGGCTGACCTGCGCGCCGGCGCCCCGGATATCCTGCTTGCGTACGTTCACTTGCAGGGCCGCCGCCTCGGTCTGCCGAAGCCCGGCGCGGGCCTGGGCCAGCGCGCCCTCGGCCTGTTGCAGGCCCTCCTGCGCGGCGCGCACGTCCTCGGATCGGCTCCCCTCGTCGGTCATGCTCTGCGACTGCTGCGCGGCTTCGAGCTGGGCCTGGGCCACTTCGTACTGGGTGCGGGCCTGGTCGTAGTGCTGCCGTGAGATGGCGCCCTGCTTCACCAGCGTCTCAAACCGCTTCAGGCTCAGCTCTGCAAGGTTCAGGTTGGCCCGGGCCTGGGTCACGGCCAGCGACGCCTGGCTCCGCTCCTGCTTGCGCGGCCCGGCAACAACGAGGTCGTACCGGGCGCGGGCTACCTTCACGGCGGCCTCGCCCTGGCTCACCAGCGCCTGCGCCGCGGTAATGCGGGCGTCGCTGGCTGCCTGCTCCATCTGGGCGGCCACACGGGCGTTGGCCACGCCGACCACGGCGGCGTTCACGCCGGCCCCGGCCTGCCGAACCGCGGCGTCAAGGTCGTTGGCGTCCAGACTCACGAGCGCCTGTCCACGCCGCACGGCGTCGCCTTCACGGGCGTTCACGGCCAGAACGCGGCCCATCACCTTGGCGGCGATCTGCGCCTCGAACTCCGGCCGCACGGTTCCCGTGACCTGCAGGATGCGCGGCTCGGAGGTCAGGCCCACGGTGGCCACCTCAGCGGTGAAGGTGGCGGCCCTCGCGCTGCCGTCCTCGGCCTTCGCGGGCGCCTCGCCCGGCCTGGCGAACATCCAAATGGCCGCCAGCGCCACGGCGCCGGCTCCGACGGCGGTTCCGATCGTTGTCTTGGTCATGGCATTCCTCCTCGTCAGGTGGCTCAGTGCGCCGTCTGCGCGGCGCTTCGTGCGGCTGTCGGGCCGTCGCTGCTCCTGCAGCAGTGGTGCTCTCGAATGCAGTCGAGCAGGAGCAGGACGCTCGGATCCGTTATGTTGTAGAACATATGGCAACCATCGCGCCGGGCGCCCAGCACTCCCTGGTCGCGCAGGATCCGCAGTTGCTGGCTGGTGACGCTCTGGTCGGAGCCCAGCGCCTCGCCGATGTCGGTCACGCAACGCGGCCCGCCCTCGCGGCGCAGGTAGTCGATGATCCGCAGGCGTAGCGGGTGCGCGGTCAGCCGGATCACCGGCGCTACGCGCTCCAGGGTCTCCATATCGATCAGTCCGGTGGTCGTCGATGCGCTCATTGGCCCATCCTCCAACTCCAGTATATCTCTAGATCGCTATATGATCAAGTCCAGAGAGCCGAACCGGGTCAGATTCCCACAAAATCGCGTGGCTGGGCGGCTCAGGCCAGGCCGGAGCGCTTGCGGATGAGCCACTCCAGCAGGAGCGGGGCGACGAAGAGGATCAGCAGGAGGGGCGAGTCCCAGACCTCGGACTCGATCTCGGAGCGAACGGTCAGCTCCCGTCCGCGGAGGCCCTTAGCCCAGTCGACGACCTGGTCCGGCGCGGGCATGGCCCCGCCGGAGGCGGCGGTGAGCTTCCGGAGCAGGGCCTCGTCCATCTCAGGCTGCTGCTGCTCCAGGGCCTGGCTCTGGACCAGGTAGCGGGCGGTAGCGGCGGAGCCGGGGGCGGCCGGCGAGGCGGCGCTCACCTTGTAGTCGCCCACGCGATCGGCGGGCGCCTCGGCGGAGAAGAGGCCCGGTGAGCCGGGCACCGGCCGCATGAGCAGTTGCAGAGAGACGCCCGACGACCCCGAAATGGAGGCCGTGACGGTAGCCGACTTGACGGGCCGGTAGAAGCGGTCCAGTAGCCGCGCGGTGAGGGCCACGCGGTCACCCAGGTTGTACTCGCTCTTGTCGGCGTTCACCTGGGCGTAGCGATTGCCGCCCGGGTTCTCGTGGGGCGTCATGGCGCGGATGGCCTGGCCCCAGTAGCGGTAGAAGTATCGGTCGCCCACGCGCCAACGCCAACGCCAGGTGCTGTCGGCCAGGCCCATGAGGCACCGGCCAGCGCCGAAGGGCTGAATGGCCAGCACGACGCGCTTGCCGGATGCGTTGGAGCGCGCCGAGTTGACCACCAGCACGGTGGCGCCCGGCTTCGCCCGCTCCACGCCCGCCTGCCAGAACATGCCCGGCAGCTCGCGCCAGATGCGCGCGCTCTCGGCGGGATCGTCCGACATGCGAAGCAGGGCATCCTGCCGGCCGGCTGGGGTCACCTCCCAGAAGAAGGGATCGTCGGTGATCACCTGCTCAGGGGTTGAACGAATGCTCACCGGCAGGACCGCCTCCAGCAGCGTGCCCGCATACTCGTGGGGCATGTGCTTCTCGCCGGCGATGACGATCAGGCTCCCGCCCTTGTCCTCCACAAAGCGGCGGAGGCTCCGGAGCTGCAGGTCGTTGAACCGGGAGACGGGCACGTCGCCCAGGATGATGATATCGTAGGCGAAGAGGGCCTGCTCGTCGGCAGGGAAGGCGGTGACGGCCACGTTGCCCTCGCCGGCGCCGGGGTCCTCGGCCTCCGTCAGCAGGCAGGCGAAGTCGAGCTGCGTGTCGCGCAGGATGGCGTTGCGCAGGTAGCGGTACTCCCAGCGCGGCTCGCCCTCGACGTACAGGACGCGTAGCCGCTTGGTCACCACCTGCTGCATGAACCGGCGACCGTTGTCCTGCGAGGTGGTCTCACCCTCCAGGATGGAGGCCTGCACCGAGTAGGCGAACGTGCCCGGTTCCTTGGGCGTGTAGGTGAAGGTGACGGTCTGCTTGCGGCCGGCGGGACCCAGCCGGAGCGGTTGGCTCTGGAATGGCGCGCCGTTGCGCCGCAGGCTCACGGTGATGGTGCGGCCCTCGTACCCACGATGCTGCAGGCCCGCAAAGACCTGAACGGTGTTGTCTTTGCGCACCACCTGGTCGGCCAGGGCCTCGGTAAGCGTCAGGTTGCGCGTGGGGGTCGGGTCTCCAAGCGCGGCGGCCGAGACGACCACGCCCTGCTTGGCTGCCTGCCGCGCCCAGGCCACGGGGTCATCGCCCTGGTTGCTGCCGCCGTCGGTCAGCAGTAGCGCTCCCGCCACGGGCCGTCCGGCCACGTCGTCCAACGCCTGCTTCAGGGCGGGGCCGATCTGCGTGGAGGTCCGGCCCAGGGGCGCTGCGGCCAGCGCTCGGGCGGCGGCGGCGGGGTCGGCTCCCGGCTTCAGCGCCACGGACTGCGCGCCGGCCGCGAAGGCGTAGACGCGAGTATCGAACCGGCCGGCCAGCGTGCGGAGGAGCGCAGGGCGTCCGGCCAGGAGCTGGGCTGCCACTTCGGACCTCGATGCAGACCTGGCCCTGAGCCCCGTGGCGCGCTCCACGGCGGCGGCGCGCGACGCCGGCAGGCGGGCATCACGGAAGCCCATGCTGTCCGAGACATCCACCAGCACGATGGCCGCGGCACGCTGCTTCTCCTGCCGCGTCAACCGCAGCACCGGCTGTGCGAGCATGAGGGCCGCCGCCGCCAGCGCCAGCATCCGCAGGAGCAGGAGGGGCGTCTTCACCCAGAGCGAGGGGCTCTTGCCGTCGCGCCAGTACTGATAGCCGAACCAGATGAGGCCTGCAAGCAGTAGCGCCCCGGCGGTCCATGACGGCCAGCCGCCGGCAAAGGATAGCCGCGCCTGCGAGATCTGGCCCACGAAGGGCGCCTCGAGCCCCAGTAGCCAATTCCGCCACGCCTCAAACGTGCCGTTCATCCGCGCCTCCCGAATCGCCGCGCCAGGAGGGCCTCCAGGAACAGCAGGAACAGGGCCAGCAACACGGGCACGCGCCAGGCCTCCACACCACGCCGGGCGGTGCGTGCCACGGTGGGCATATCGTCACTGGCCGATGCGAAGCGCAAGGGCACGGCCCCCAGAGCCGACTGCACGCCCGCCCGATCCAACGAGCGCAGGTCCGACTCCGACGGGGCGGTGTTGGCGGCAAAGGCCTCGGCCCCGGCCGATGAACCCGCGCCCACCTTCAGCTTGTAGATGCCTGCGCGCTCGGCGGCAGGATGGCTGAAGAGGACGCCGTCGGCGCCGGTGGTGGTGGGCAGGTCCCTGGCGACGCCCGACGGGTCGGTGAGCAGGGCCCGTGCGCCGGCGCGGCTCACGTCGAAGCGTGCCGCCAACGGCTTGCCGACCTGCACGATGCGCTGCGCCGATGCATCGGCCGCAAGGTAGGCGGCCAGCTGATGCACGAAGGGCACGTAGGCGGGCTTATAGGGCAGGTTGCCGCCGGCGGCGCTTAGCGGTGCGGCCATCTGGATCACTCTGCCCTGGCCTACCCGGCCCTCCGCCACGGCGGCGCGACCGTCGGTGAGGCGGCACGCCACGGCGACGTCGGGGTCATTGGGGCGCGGCGTCAGGTCGTAGCTCACAGTGTAGCGGGCGCTACCCAGGTCCACCTCGTCGGTCCCGCGGAATGCCCGGAGCGCCGGATGGGTCACCGAAGCGGGGTTCATGGCCGGGGCCTCGTCCAGGGCCGCTGCGTAGCGGCGGCCGTACGTGGCGGGCAGCAGCCCCGCTCCGCCTAGCCCCGCGTTGAGCCGCGCGGCGTCGCCGGTGGCCCCGGGAACCACCAGGAGGCCGCCGCCGTTCCGCACGAAGTCGCGTAGCGCGGAGGCGTCGGCCGGGGCCACGTTCTGCACGCCGGTGAGGGCCACGGCATCGAAGGTGCGCAGGTCGCGGCCGGCCAGCGTCGCTCCGGTGTGGAGGGTCGGCTGCACCGGCGCACGTGCGCCCTCCGAGGCGCCGGCAGGGGCCAGCGCGGTGAGCAGGTAGAAGGCTTCGTCGCGGGCGGGATCGCTGGAGGGCGTCGGGTTCACCACCAGCACGCGCAGGGCGTCGCGGACGCGCACAGCCAGCCAGGCGCTGTTGTCGCGCTCGAGGCCGTCATACTCGCCCAGTTCCACGGAGCCGGTGTGGACGCCGCTCCGGTCGAAGGGGAAGACGAACCGGGCGGGCGCCGAGCCCTGGGCCGGAACGTCCACCAGCGTGGAGGCCACGGGCTTGCCGTCGATACGAAGGGCCACCGAGAGGCCCGTCCGCGCCTGCCGCGTGCGGTTGCGGACGAGGGCCTCGATGCCCACAGGCGCGCCGGGCGTCACCATCTCCCGGCTGAAGCGCGGCGCGTCGACACTCAGGTTCTCGCGCTCGCCCTCGGCCGTGCTCACCCAGAAGAGCGGCCCGCGATCGGTCAGGCGACGCCAGACACGCTCGGCTCGCTCCGGCGGCAGGCCGGCGAAGCCCGCCTGCTGGCTGTCTGTGATCCAATAGGTCTCCAGGCGCAGGCCCTCGCGGCTGGGCAGCGAGGCGCAGAAGTCGGCGGTGGCGGCGAAGTCGGTGCCCAGGTCGCTGAGGCGGGCCGCGCCCAGCCGCTGCCGCGCCGTCTGCAGGTCGAAGCAGGGGTCGCGCAGGAGCGCTGCGGGCCGAGCAGAGGCCAGCACGATGGAGGCGGCGTCGCCCTGCCGCAGCACCCGGCCAAGGATGGCCTCTGCCGCCTTGCGAGCGCGGTCGAAGTCTGAGACGCCCTGGCGGCGGCTCCCCATGCTCATGGAGTTGTCCAGCACGATGATGGCGTGGACCCGGGCATCGCGGGGCATCATGGGCGAGTTGAGGTTGCGGATCAGCGGCCGCGCGAAGGCCAGGGCCATGAGGCAGAGGATCAGGATGCGCAGGGTCAGCAGGAGCAGTTGCTCGAGCCGGATGCGCTTCCGGTTCCGCTTGCGTGATCGGAGCAGGAACTCGTAGGCCGCCCAGGGCACCACACGGATGCGCCGCTTGCGCACCAAATGGATGAGGATCGGCAACGCACCGAGAGCCAGGGCGCCCAGAAAGGCCGGGTTGGCGAAGCTGAGGCCGTTCATGGTCGCATCACGCGGTCCGCGACCGGTCTGCCAGATAGTGGGCCAGCGCGGAGTCCAGCGGCGCGTCGGTAGGCATCTGCACGTAGTCGATGGCCATCTCGCGGCAGCCCTTGCGCAGGGCCGTGATGTGCTCCTCCATCAGCCGCAGGTAGTCGGTGCGCAGGGCGTTGGGGTCGGCGGGCAGCATCCCCTCCTCCTCCATCCCCTCGAAGACGACCGTCTCGCGGAACGGAAAGGTCAGCTCGTAGCGGTCGATTATGTGGAAGACGATGACGTCGTGCTTGTTGTGCCGGAAGTGCTGCAGGCCCCGGACGATGGCCTCGGCGTCGTCCAGCAGGTCGCTGAGGATGATCACCAGCCCGCGGCGGCGGATCCGCTCGGCCAGGTCGTGGAAGGTCTTTCCCGTGTCGGTGCGCGGGGCCGTCTCGACCTGCTCCAGCCGCCGGAGGATCTCCCGCATGTGCGGCGCCGTGGCCGAGGGCGGCAGGAAGCCGGCGACGCTGTCGGTGCAGAGGGCCAGCCCCACGGAGTCGCGCTGGCGCATGAGCAGGCCGGCCAGGGCGGCGGCGATGGTGGAGGCGTACTCCAGCTTCGTCATGGCGCCGGAACCGTAGCGCATGCTGTTGCTGGCGTCCAGCGCCAGGTAGGCGCGGAGGTTGGTCTCCTCCTCGAACTGCTTCACGTAGTAGCGGTCCGAGCGGCCGTAGACGCGCCAGTCGATGTGGCGTATCTCGTCGCCTGGCGTGTAGTCGCGGTGCTGGGCGAACTCCACGCTGTAGCCCCGGTGGGGGCTCCGGTGCATGCCGGAAATGACGCCCTCCACCACGGCGCGCGCACGCAACTCCAGCCCGGCGATGCGGGCGAGCAGCTCCGGTGTGGCCAGGCGCGACGACGCGGCGACGCCCTGCTCGGTGCTCATCGGCCGGGCTCCGACCTGCGGGTAAGGGTCACGCGCGCCCCTCGGTGGGCTTCGGGGTGGCCTTCAGCAGCCGCTCGACGATCGTATCGGACGAGACCCCCTCGGCCTCGGCGTTGAAGTTCACCAGGATGCGGTGGCGCAGCACGGGCCCGGCGATAGCGGCCACGTCGTCCGTGGTCGCGCAGAGGCGGCCGTGGAGTGCGGCCCGGGTCTTGGCGCCCAGGATCAGATACTGCGAGGCACGCGGACCCGCGCCCCAGTTGACGAAGCTCTTGACGAAGTCGGGCGCGTCGTCCGAACCGGGCCGCGTGGCGCGGCTCAGGGCCAGGGCGTAGCGATAGACGTGGTCGCCCACTGGCACGCGGCGCACGGTCTCCTGCAGCCGGAGGATGTCCTCGGCGTGGAGGGTGATGCGGGGCGTCGCCTGCGCCGAGCCGGTGGTGGCACGCATGATGGCCATCTCCTCATCGGCGGTGGGGTAATCCACGCGGACCATGAACATGAAGCGGTCGAGCTGGGCCTCGGGCAGCGGGTAGGTGCCCTCCTGCTCGATGGGGTTCTGAGTGGCCAGCACGAAGAAGGGGTTGGGCAGCGCGTGGGTGCGCCCGCCGGAGGTGACGTGCCGCTCCTGCATGGCCTCCAGCAGTGCCGCCTGGGTCTTGGGCGGCGTCCGGTTGATCTCGTCGGCCAGCACGATGTTCGCGAAGACTGGCCCCGAGACGAAGCGGAACGCGCGCTCGTGGGTGACCGGGTCCTCCTGGATGATCTCCGTGCCCGTGATGTCGGCGGGCATGAGGTCCGGGGTGAACTGGATGCGCTTGAAGCTGAGGGCCAGGGATCGGGCCACGGTGCTGACCAGCAGCGTCTTGGCCAGGCCCGGCACGCCCACCAGGATGCAGTGCCCCCGGGAGAGCGCCGCAATGAGGAGCTGCTCCACCACCTGCTCCTGCCCCACGATCACCCGGGCGATCTCTTCCCGGATGGCGTCGTAGGAGGTGCGCAGGCCCTTCAGGGCCTCCAGGTCATCGGCGGGCATACCGGCCGGGCTCGTCTTCTCGCTCATGCGTCTCTCTTCCCCCTGGCGTCCGTCGCTATTTCTGGTAGATCGGCAGCAACCCGGCCGGCACCTGCAGCACCAGCACGGTCATGGCCGTGGCGTACTCCTCGCCGGGCCCATCCTTCCACGATCCGCTCTTCTGCTGCTCGCCCACGAGCCGGTCGCGGGTGGGCTCGAACCAGTTCTTCCACGACTCGCCGCCGATCTGGTAGAAGGCCTGCGTGCAGTAGTACATGCAGTAGGAGTAGTACTCGCGGTAGGTCCACTCGTTCTTGGCGAAGGAGTGCGTCTGGAGCCACTTGATGCCGGCGCGCACCTCGTCGCTCTCCTTCTCGCCGCAGAGGCAGAGGCAGAGGATGGCGGCGCCGGTGCGGGCGGGGCCCGAGCTATCTTGCCCGGCCTGGTAGCTGAAGCCGCCGTCGCGCTTCGATTGGCACTTGCGGATGTAGCCCACGGCGCGCTTGACGGTGTCGGCCGGGACCTTGATGCCGGAGTTGGCCGCGGCGCGCAGGGCCACCACCTGCACGGCGGTCACCGAGAGGTCGGCGTCGGCCTGCTGGGGCTGGTAGCGCCAGCCGCCCTCCTTGTTCTGCGCCTGGCAGATGAGGCGCACGGCCTCCTCCACCTTGGTGCGCAGGTCGGACCGGTGGGTCATGCCGTAGAGCTCGGCAAGGGCCAGCGTGGCGAATCCGTGGCCGTACATAGGCTGCCCCGTGTTGCCGCCGCGGAAGACGAGGCCGCTCCGCTGCACGCTCTCGGCCAGCCAGTCCACAGACTTGCTGAGAAAGGCGCCGTACTTGCCGCGCCCCGGCTGGTGCCCCGCCGACATGAAGGAGAGCACACAGAGGCCCGTCACCGCGGCGTCGCGGTCGTAGTTGCCGCTGAGCCAGTGGCCGTCGGCCTGCACCCGGGACGCCAGGAAGTCGAGACCGCGCACCACGGCCGCTTCGGAGCGCGGCGTGCCCAGATACTCGCGAGCCTCCACGTCGAAGGGGTCGCGCCGCTGGGCCTGCAGGGCGGCGGGCTGCATGGCGAGCAGGGCCGCGACACAGGCGGCAACGCGGGTCAGGCGAAACGATGGGCGATGCATGGGGTCTTACCGGCCTCTTTCCGATAGGGCTTTGTAGTACTGATTGACCAGCTCGCGGTACTCGGCCGGCACGCGCTCCTGCCGCCCCTGCCGCATGAGCTGCTGCGCCTTGGGCGAGAGCGGCCCGAAGCCCCTGCCGCCGGGCCGGAAGGCACCCAGCGCGGCGGAGTCAGCCTGCACCAACGGCGCGTTGGACTTGGGCGAGGGCGTGTCGGCCTTGCGGGCGCTGTTCTGTGGCTTGCTGGAGCCGAGCATCTTCGAGCGCTGCTGCTCCATCTCCTTGCGGGCGCGGGCCACCAGCTGGTCCAGCTGCGAGACGATCTTCTCCTCATTGGCCTGGGTGGGCTGGCCGGTCTCGCGCTTCTCGAGCTGGGCGCGGACCTCCTCCATCTGGCGGCTGGCCTGGCGGAGCGGCTGGGTATAGTCGGGCATGTCGCGCAGGCGGTCGCCGATGCTGTAGGTCTGCCACTGGTTCTGCGCCTGCGACTGCGCGGCCATCTCGGTCTCGCGGCGGAGCTTAGGCGTCATCTCCTGGTTCGGCTGCGCCTCGCGGCGGCTCTGGATGCCCTGGGTCTCCTGCCGGATCTGGGCCTCGAGCTCCCGGGCGGCTTCCATATCGCCCAGCTGCGCCGCGAGCTGAGCCTCGGGGGTCTGGCTCTGGCCGGTCTGCTGCTGGAAGAGCGACGCCTGCGCGGCGCGCTCCAGCGACCGTGCCAGCCTGCCCAGCGTCTGCTCGGCGTGCTGCTGCTGGCGCTGGGTATCAGCGCCGGTCTCCTGCCTGTCCAGTCCCTGGCGGGCCTCGTCCATACGCTGGTTGGCCTGCGCCAGCACAGTCTTGGCCATCTGCGAGGGCATCTGGGCCTCCATGCGCCAGGCGCGGTTCTGCAGGTCGGACTCCTTCTGCCGGATCGCCTGCGCCCGTTCGCGCACGTCCTTCTCCGGTGAGCCGGCCTTCTGTGCCTCGGCCTGCCGGGTCTGCTCGCGCACGGAGGCCTGGTCGCGCGCCAGCTGCTGCACGGCGGCCTGGGCGGCGCGGATTTCGCTCTCGCTGCGCATGAGCCGCGCGGCCTCTTGAGCCTCCTGGGCGGCCTGGAGCAGGTTGCGCGTAGCCTCCTTGGCGGGGGTCACGGCGGGGCGCGTCTCGCCCTTCTCCAGCGACTGCGCGGCGGCGGTGAGGTTCTGCTCGGCCTTGGAGGCGGCCTCCTGCGCGGCGGGTGCGGCGGACATCTGGGAGTTGACGTTCTCCACGGCAGCGCGGATGTCGCGCTCAAGGGCCCCGGCCTTGCGGGCCTCCTCCGGAGTGGCCGCGTTCTGCACCTTGTTCTGTGCGGCGCGCTGCTGGTTGGCCAGGTCGACCAGCTTGTCGCCCAGCGACTCCATCTTGGCCGCGGCAGAGGCCAGCGCGCGGGCGTTACGGTCCTGCGGCAGGCCGGTCTCCAGCGCGTCGGCGGCAGCGCGAAGGCCCTCGGCGGCGCGGTTCTGCTCATCGGCCGCCTGCTGCGGGCTACCGGACTGCATCTGCGACTGGGCGCGCTGCTGCGACTGCGTCACGGCGCCCTCGTCCATCTCCCGGGCCGCCTGGCGGGCTGCTTCGGCGGCGGGGGTTGCGGCCGCGGCCGGCGCGTTCAGCCGCTGGCGCAGGGCCTGGGTCTCGGCGCGGAGCTCGCCCTGCTGCTGGGCCAGGTCGCGCTGCTGGGCGGCGGTCTCGGGGGTGGCGCCGGCGGCCTTGCGCTCGGCAAGGTTGGCCGATGCCTCGGCCAGGCGCTGCTGCTCATCGGCCAGGCGGCGGGCCTCGCGGGCCAGCTCCGAGGCGCTGGCGGGCGGCGCCTGGAGGCCTGCGATCCGCTCCAGCTCCTGGCGCACGGCCTGCTCGCGCTGCTGTGCGGCGTCCATGGGCTTGCCGGCGGGCTTGCCGGCGGCCTGCTGCATGGCGTCGGCGGCCTGGCGCATGGGGGCGGCGGCCAGCTGCGTCAGGGCCTGGGCGGCCTCGGCGCGGGCCGATAGCTCGGCGGGATGGGCCAGGCCGTTCTCCTCCAGCTTCTGGCGCGTGTCGGCCATGCGGGCGGCCACGGAGGCGGCCTGGGCGGCGATGCTCCGCTGGCTCGCGGCGGCCTGGGCGGCGGCCTGCGGCTTGGCGTCACGGCGGGCGCGCTCCAGTGCGGCGCGAACGGCGCGCTGGGCCTGCGTCAGTCGCTTCAGCTCGTCCTGCTGCTGCAGGATCTCGGCATCGAGCCGCGAGCGCATCTCGTTCGCGGCCACGATGCGCACGTTGAAGGTGGCCGACTTGCCCGTGTGCGGCCCCGAAACGGTGTCGCCGTCGGTGGCGGTGGCCTCGTAGGCGAGCAGGTCGCCGGCCTTCAGGCGCAGCGGGCCCAGGTTCACCCGACCGGCTCCCAGCCTCGCGCCGGCAGGACCGGCCGCCGACGGAAGGGCGATGCCCCCGCGCCGTCCGGCCACGCGGTAGGCGATGCCCATGCGCTCCACCGCGTAGTCGTCGGCCGATGTGGCGCGGACGTCGATGAAGCCGCCAGGCGCGCGCTCCAGGTCGACGCCGGGCTTCTGCATCTGCACCGAGGGCGGCTGGTCGCGCAGGGCGTTGACGGAGTAGCGGGGCGCCGGGCGGGCCTCGAAGCCGTTGCGGTCGCGCAGATGCAGATCGTAGGCCAGGTCGCCGGCCACGCGCAGGTCGGTGGTCAGCGTCGCGCCCCGCGCCTGCCAGTTCCAGTCCGGCCGGCCCTCCGCCACGGCCCGCGCCGAGGCGATGGGCTTGTTGGCCGTGGCCTCGATCTCCACATGCGTGCCCAGCGGCGCGGCCACGTTGGCGGCTGCCGCCTGCAGGGTCTCGGGTGCGCGGCGCTGGTAGGCCGGGTAGGTGAACTGCATCTTCACCTGCAGCACCATGGGCCGCTCCTCCACGCGCACGGTATGGGGGTTGGAGCGGCCGTCATTGGCCATGGCCAGGAAGGTGACGCTCTGCCGGACCTGCGGCAGGCTGAAGCCGAAGCGGCGGGTGGCCACGGGCGTGGGTCCGGCAGCGGCCGACGCCTGGGAGACAGGCTCGCGGACGGTAGCGGGAGATGAGAGCCGGGCTGACTGCCACTCGCCGCCCTCGAAACGGTACTTCAGGGTGGCGATATCGGGCTCAACGCCGGCCGTCAGGACGCCGATCCGCAGGTCTGACCCGCGCGGGATGACGGTGTCGCCGGGCAGCGCCCAGACCTGCGTGGACGCGAAGACGGGGATGTCGGCGCCGGGGTGGAGCAGCCTCTGGAGGAAGACGCCGAACGCGCCGGGCATCAGCGCCGCCTGCAGAACCAGCAGGAGGATGGCCGCCGCGCAGGCCCAGGCCCAGCGCGCGACCGGCCGGTTGGCGATGGACGCGCCGAAGTCGAAGCCCGCCGCCGCGTCGGCCGCCTGCTGCGCCAGCGCCAGCCGGACCGTGGGCGCGGAGATCGGCAAGGGCCCCTCGGCGGCCAACTCCACGGAGGTGAGGAGCCGCTCGCCGAAGGCAGGATGCGCCCGCTCGGCCAGCAGCGCCAGTTGCTCATCGGAGGGTCGGCAGAGGCGCCATGCAACCAGCGGGGCGAGGAGGATGGCGGCCATGGCCGCGCCGAGGCCCGCAAGCCAGCCCGACCGTGCGGCGGTGGTGAAGGCAAGGAGCATGTCCAGCCGGAAGGCGACCAGCAGCAGCAAGCACCAGACTGCGGCGGCCCCCAGCCCCCACGCGCAGGCGCGCACAAGCTTCTGTCGGCTCCGAGCGCGGTCGAGACCGGTCGTCAGGGCGTCGATCAATCCAGTGTGCCTCCTGGAGGGGCGGCGTATAGCGGACTCGACGCACCCGACTCATGTAGACGGCTGCAATCCGCGCCGGTTCGCAGCCGGCAAGGCGTTGGGCTTCAAGAGCTGCGCCGAGGTGCGGGTTCCGGCCCGCCTCCCTCACTCCCCCCGTTCCGCCTCTACCGCCTCGGCCTGGCGCAGGGCTTCGTCGAAGAGGGCTTCGAGGGCAGGGCAGACGCCTCGGCAGCCCTCGGCTACGGCCTGGGTGAAGGCACGGTACTCGGCGCGGCGCGGGGCGGACCAGCTGGACGGGGGGTCGGTGGCCAGGGAGCGGAGGTTGCTGGTCTTGTCGGCCAGGCGCAGGATCTTGGCGCGGTCGGAGCGGCCGCGGATGGCTTCGGCCTGCAGGCGGCGGCGCACGGCGGTGGGGAGCGAGTTGTCGTCGGTCACCTCGCGGGCCACGGACGCCACCTCAGAGCCGAAGAGCGCCTCGATCTCCTCGAAGGTGCCGTAGCCGTCCTCGACCACGTCGTGCAGCAGGGCCGCGGCCACCAGCACCGGGTCGTCGCCGCCGGTGGCGCCGGCCACCAGTTCGGCCACCTCGATGACGTGGTTGACGTAGGGCGCGGCGCGCTGCCCCTTGCGGCGTGCGCCGGTGTGCCGTTCGGCGGCGAAGTGCGCGGCCTGCATGACGAAGATGACGTCCTTACCCATGGTCGCTCCCTCCCTGTTCGGCTTGAGCCGCTACCAGTCGCTCGCGGAGCCAGGCCGCGCGGTTGGACGTGATGCACTCGACCCCCGCCTCGACGGCGCGGCGGGCGGCGTCCAGGTCGTCGATGGTCCAGATCAGCACGGGCATTCCCTGCGCGTTGGCCTCGGCGACCCAAGCGCGGTCGACCGGCCCGTCGCAGGCCACCGAGAGCGCCACGGCATCGACGGCCTCGGCCTGCTGCAGCAGATCGGCCAGCGTGGGCGTCCAGACATCGCCCTCGCGCCGGAAGCCGCTGAGCAGCATGGTGGGCACGCTGGGCAGGAGGCTGCGACAGGCGTCGAGCGCCTCGGCGCGGAAGCTGATGACATGGACGCGCCGCTCCACGTGCGCCATGGACGACAGCAGCCGCGCCAGCGCCGGCACGGCCTCGGGCCCGGACTTGACCTCCACGAAGCAGAGGCAGCGGTCGGGCATCTCGGCGAAGACCTGCTCCAGGCAGGGAATTGGCTCGCCGGCCCACTGCGCGCCGCGCCACGACCCGGCGTCCAGCCTGGCTAGATCCTCCATGCGGCTCTCGGCGATGCGTAGGTCCACGCCGGTGGTGCGTAGCGTGGAGGCGTCGTGGCAAACGGCCAGCCGGCCGTCGGCGGTGAGGTGCACGTCAAGCTCGAAGGCCTCGGCCCCACGCTCCCACGCCAGCCGGAAGGCGGCCATGGTGTTCTCAGGCGCGTCAGCGGATTCCCCGCGATGGGCGATGATGATCTGCATAGGGTATGTCCTCGTTGGCGGCGATGGTCTACGATACCTTGAGGGCGCATCGGACGGGCGACCGCGCCTCACGCCGGCGGCGCCTATACCGTCTCCCACATGGCACGGACAGGCACGGCGAACAGGCGGTCGCCGAACCCCAGCGACATCTCGCCGTCGTAGAGGATGACGCCGGCGATGAACGCCTCGCCGGCCGCATCCCTGAGCTTGCGCAAGCCCCGGAAGTCCGAACTGGTGACGGTAGCGCCGGCCTTGACCTCGAGACCGACGACAGTACGTCCGTGCTCCACCACGATGTCCACCTCGGCGCCGTCGCGGTCGCGGAAGTGGGATAACACGGCGGGCTCCTCGAGCCAGCTGGCCTGCCTGCGCAGTTCCTGAAGCACGAATGCCTCCAGCAGCGGACCCATCTCGGACCGGCTCTGCCACATGGCGTCCGCCATGAGGCCGATGAGGGCGCAGGCGATGCCCGTATCGGTCAGGTACAGCTTGGGCGCCTTCACCAGCCGGCTCAGGCGATTGGTGTGCCACGCCGGCAGTTGGTCGACCAGGAACAGCCGCTCAAGGAGGCTCATGTACTCGCCTGCCGTAGGCCTGCTCACTCCACATGCGGCGGCCATGTCGGCAGTGTTCAGGAGTTGGCCGTTCCGCCCGGCGGCAAACTGAAGCAACCGGCCAAGCGCCTCGCGCGTGCCCACGCGCACCAAATCCCGGACATCCCGCTCGAGGAGCGCGGCTACGTAGTCCCTGTACCAGGCAGCACGGCGCGACGGCGACGCGCGCCTGATGGCAGCCGGATACCCACCAGCCACTATCCTCTCAACCAGGCCAAGGCCGAGACGCTCGTACCGCTGAAGGCCGAACTCCCCTGCGAACAGCGCACTGATGAAGCGGGGACGTGTGCCGGCCATTTCGTCCTGCGACAGCGGGTGGAGCCGCATCACCTCCATCCGGCCGACGAGCGCATCTGCTATCTGCGACACGAATAGCATATTGGCGGAACCGGTCAGGATCAGCCTGCCGGGCCGGCGTTCACGGTCGACCGAGGCCTTGATCGGCATGAACAACGCGGGTGCACGCTGCACTTCGTCGAGTATGGCCCGTGCCGGCAGGTCGAGGACGAATCCCGTCGGATCCGCCCGAGCCGCAGACAGCGCCACAGGATCGTCCAGCGTGATGTATGAGTAGCCGGCCGAATCGCCGAACGCTCGCGCCAGAGTGGTCTTGCCACACTGCCTCGGACCGTGGATGACGACAACGGGCGTATCGCTCAAGGCCGCGCTCAGCCGGTCGGCCAGGTAACGCGGATACAGCCTATCTGACGCCATGGGTCTCACTCCTGCAGACGGCATGTGCCGGCTGGATGCAGGATTGTACCTCGGCTAGATGCAAGGTCAAGGCTCGCTGATCGCAGGCTTGTTCACCGGAGATTGCAGGATGGCCAATCCATACGGGCCGACTGCAGACGGACAAGGCAACGGACGGCAGGTACAACGCGGTCCGGCATCGAACTACGCTACGGGCCGTCCATCCAGTCGGTCACACCCGGAGGCATATAGATGATGAAGAGACTCCTTTGCGCGGCGCTACTGCCGGCGTTGGCCGTGAGCGCGCAAGCGATCGATTTGAGCGTCACCGCCTTCGGCGCGGTCGGCGACGGGAAGACCGACTGCACGGCCTCGATCCAGAAGGCGCTGGACGAGGCATCGCAGAGCGGAGGCGGGCGGGTGCGGGTGCCGGCCGGCATGTTCCTGGTCTTGGGACACCTGCGCATCCCGCCGAATGCGTCGCTGGTGGGCGAGTGGGAGGCGCCTCCGGTTGCCACGCGGATCGAGCCGAACAGCCGCATCTCAGCGCCTCCGGTGAACGCCAAGGCGGCCATCCTGGCGGGTAGCGTCCTGCTGGCCGTGGAGGGCGAGGGCAGCGACAAGGGCGCCCCGTTCATCCAGATGGAGCGGAACGCCACGCTGAAGGGGCTCATCGTCTACTACCCGAACCAGGTCGCCGCGCCGGAGCCCAAGCCCTACCCCTGGACCATCGCAGGCATCGGCGACAACATCAGCATCCTGGACTGCCTGCTGGTGAACCCGTACATGGCGGTGGACTTCGGCACGAACCCGTGCGGGCGGCACCTGATCCGCAACCTCTACGCCCATGCCATCTACAAGGGCCTCTTCGTGGACAAGTGCTACGACGTGGGCCGGCTCGAGAACATCCACTTCTGGCCGTTCTGGCTGCACGCGGAGCCCGAGGGTCTGGACGTGCTGGGCAAGTGGATGATGAAGAGCTCGACAGCGTTCATCCTCAGCCGGAGCGATTGGGAGTATGTCTCGAACTGCTTCTGCATCTCCTACCAGCAGGGCTTCCACTTCAAGACGTCGGCGCCGGACGGCCCCGGCAACTACCTGCTGAGCCAGAGCGGGGCCGACTGCTGCGACGTGGCGGTGAACGTGGAGGAGACGCAGGGGCACAGCGGCATCAGCTTCTCCAACTCGCAGATCTTCGGGCGCATCCTGGTCGGCGAGAAGAACAACGGGCCTGTCCGCTTCTCGTCATGCGGGCTGTTCGGCGCGGCGGAGGTGCATGAGCCGCCGAGCCCGGAGGTCGTAAGGATTGACGGGCATGCCAGGGCCTCGTTCGATAACTGCCACTTCTACGCCATCAACGGCAAGACCGCCACGCCTGTCTTCATCCGCCAGGTCGGCGGCAGGCTGAACGTGAACAACAGCCTGTACATCGTGAACTCGTTCCTGGACCCGACGCCGCTCGTCATCGAGAAGGGCGCCATCACGACGGTCTACTGCCAGAACGAGCACTACACGGCCAAGCGCGTGGTGAACCGCAAGGGCAAGAGCGGCAGGGTTATCATCAAGGACAACGTTTACGCCGATACGAAGTGATCGGAGCCCTGGGGCCCGAGCGCCGTAGACGTTACGGCGGCGCCGGCCCTGATCTCAACACGGCGGGGGCGGCCTTCAGGATTTCGGGCTACCAAGGGATAGGGCTGCTACGTACAGGGTAGATGAATCCCCCCATCGGGCGGTACAATGGCCCGGCCATAATACGACATCGATGTCAGGATATGCCATGCCCCTGCGTCAGCTCCTCGTCGCCGGTCTGAACCACCGCACAGCCCCGCTGGCCGTTCGCGAACGGTTCGCCTACGACGCCAATCAGGTCCCCAATGCGCTGGCCGAGTTGCGCGCGCTGGGGGCCGAGCACGCCGTGCTCGTCTCGACGTGCAACCGGACCGAGGTCTACTGCTGGGCGCCCGAGCCGTGCCGTGTGGAGCGCTTCTTCGTCCGCGACGGCGACATCGACCATGGCCGCCTGCCGGACTACGTCTACGTGCGCCGGGGACATGGGGCCGCGGAGCACCTCTTCCGCGTGGTAGCCGGGCTCGATTCGCAGGTCCTGGGCGAGTCCGAGATTCTGGGGCAGGTGAAGAAGGCCTGGGCCGCCGCCCGGGGCGAGGGCGCCACCGGGGCGCACCTCGACGCAGCGTTCCAGCACGCCGTCATCGCCGGTAAGCGGGTGCGCACCGAGACCGATCTGGGCAAGCAGGTGGTCTCCATCGGATCGCTGGCCCTGCGCCAGGCCGCGGAGCTGAAGCCCGACTTCGCCGACGCCGTGGTGCTGGTGCTGGGCACCGGCGAAATGGCCACGCGCATCGTGAAGGAGCTGAAGGAGTATCCCCACCGCTCGCTGCTCATCGTCAGCCACACGCTCCAGTACGCCGAAGCGCTGGCCGCCGAGGGCGGGGGCACGCCGCTGGCCATCGGGCAGATGGGCGAAGCGCTCGCCGAGGCCGACGTCGTCTTCACGGTCACCGCGGCCCCGCACCCCATCGTTGAGAAGCAGGCGCTGGCCCCGTTGGATGAGCGGCGCAGCGACCGGCCGCTCTACATCTTCGATCTGGGCGTCCCGCGCAATACCGAGGCCGAGGTGCGCGACCTGCCGTTCGTCCGCCTCTGCGACCTGGACGACCTGAAGGCGCTGTCCGAGTCGCACCGCCAGTCGCGCGAGTTGGCCGTACCAGCCGCCGAAAGAATCATCGCCGAGGAGCTCGGCTGCTTCCTCGACTGGTGCGCCCGGCGCGGCGTGGCCCCCCTGATCTCGCAGCTCCGCGGCCGGGCCGACCTGATCCGCAAGCACCAGCTCGACTGGGCGCGCCCGCGGCTGCAGGGCCTGAGCACGGAGCATGAGGCCGCGGTCGATGAGCTGACCCGGCGCCTGGTGAAGCATCTGATGCACTTCCCCATCTCCGAGCTCCGTAGCGCGGCCGGCGAGGAAGACGCCGTGGCCGTGGTGGCTCGGATGCTGGGCCTTGATCACGACGATGCAACCCCGCATGACATCGGCGAGGGCCACGCGCTGTGAGCGGCCCCACCTACCGCGTGGGAACCCGGGGTAGCCTGCTGGCCCGCACCCAGACCGGGCAGATGCTGGCCGCACTGGCCGATGCCAACCCCGGCGTATCGTTCGACGAGCAGGTGATCCGGACCTCGGGCGACCAGGACCGGCG
>CAJBBX010000017.1 GCA_903951425.1 uncultured Chthonomonas sp. | reverse complement strand
CGTCAGGATGACGGCGCTGCGCGTGCGACCGTGGTCTCGATACGCCTGCCCCCCCGGGGCCGTCATCCTGAGGCCGCCGTCTGGCCGAAGGACCCCCCATAGGTAGCCCGCCGCGCATCCGCGTTGCACGGCACTTCCGTTGGCGTCGCGATGAACCGCGGGGCGGGGTGGTCCCGCAGGTGCGGTGGCTCACGCCGGGGGATCCTTCCGCTTCGCGTCAGGATGACGGCGGGGGCCGTAACGCTACCCACCTACGCCGTCGTGTTCAGGCCTATCTGCGCCCCCTGCGAGCGGTTGACGACCTTCTCGCCGCCCCGTAGCCGGTTGCCGACGACGATGGCGCTCTTCACTGCGGCGTCGATCTCGATCTGGTTCTTGCCCGCTGCCATGAAGTCGCAGGCCATCACGGTGAGGCCGCTGCACTTGGCGCGGATGCAGGGCGTGCCGGGTGTCTTCTGGGCCCAGTCGGAGAAGTGGCACCCGTTGAAGGTCACCTGCCCCGAGCCGGCGAGGTCGGCGTGCAGGTCCGTCGTCGGGATGGGCCAGAAGCCGCAGTTGCCGAACTTTACCGGGCCGCTGTTGGTTGGGGCCACCTTGATGGTCGCCATGAACTGGCTGTTGTTGAAGGCTATGCCCGCGTGCGGCTGGCACTCCTCCACCAGCACGGCGATGGGCCCGACGTCGGAGCCACACTGCGTCAGGTCTACGTTGCCGGGGCCGTGCTTGAACGCGGTGAAGCGGAAGCCCACCGAGTACATGATGCAGAAGCAGTTGACCATGTACTCCCAGTCGGTCTTGGCAAGGATGAAGCCCTCGCCCTCGGTCTCCATCAGCTTCATCACCGGCGGCGACATGCTCCACCAGGGGTTCCAGTGGACATCCTCGATGCGGCCGATGTCGTAGATCTGGTCCACCTTGATGCCCCGGCGCAACGGCTGGCCGTGGACGCAGCGGATCAGGTGCCGCTCGGTGCCCGTGGTGTCAATGCCGTTGTAGGGGTTGAGCAGCTCGGTATCGAGCACCGCCGGGTTCTTGCCTGTCATGGCCACGGCCCAAGGATAGGGCTTCGGGGTGGCCTTGGGGTCCTGGTCGGGGTAGTAGACGGTGACGCCCTGCAGGACGCTGTTCGTGGCCAGCGTGATGAAGGCCGGCCCATCCTCCTTGCCCGCGCCGGAGGTGGGCATGAGCGTGGTGCCGTCATCACCGGGCTTGGGCAGGCCCGCGTCGCGGATGCCGTTGTGCGCCGGCACGGTGTGGAAGGAGCCGAGCAGCGTCGTCGAGACCGGCACGCGAAGGCTTCCGGCGAACCGGTAGCGTCCCGGAGGCGCGTAGACCTCGCCGCCGCCGGCCTTGCCCGCCGCATCGAGGGCGGCCTGGAACGCGGAGGTCTCGTCCGCTTTGCCGTCGCCCTTCGCGCCGAAGTCGCGCACGTTCAAGCGCCCGGTGGGCGCCGCCTTGCCTGCCATGGCCACACCTCCCTGCGAGGTCGCCGGCAACGCCACCGCAGCCGCCAACGCCGCCCCGCGCACCACCTGCCGCCGCGTGAACTCCTGATCAGAACCCATATCGCACCCTCCTGGAGCCGCCGATGCCCCGCAGTTCGACGCACCCGGCCGGTGTTCCTGCATCACGCCGGAAGCAGGGCAGGCGCCGCCGTCGGCGGGGGTGGACCTACGAGCGCCCGAAGCGATACAGGCGAGGAAGGCCCGATGGCTGCAGGAGGCGTAGCCGCCGACGTGATCACCAGCAGGGCGATCGGAGCGTCCTCACTTCGCGGCGACTCGGGGCCCTTCCACGACGAAGAGGCTGCTGAACGGCCCGAGGCTCAGGGTCGCAGGGGCAGGTCGACGCTGGATGCTGCCGTCCGCCGGGTTGTATATCCAAACGATAGACGGCCCGGCGCCTGACAGGCGCACCCGGAACGACACGCGATCCGCGCTGTTGTTAACGATGTAGTTGAGACGACGGGAGTCGCGCAAGTACCGTCCGACGTACAGGCCCTCGCCGGTCGCATCCACGCGGAGCCGGAACCCCGGCGGCGTGCATGGGCCGAGCAGTCCCGGCACCTGGGCGGGCGTCGCAGCAGCCTGGGACGCGACGGCCCGGCGCACGACCGCATGCTCCGACGGCGCATCGCCAAGGCTCGGGACGCAACCCACCCAGATCACCTTCCCGCCCGCCCGCTCGAACGACTGCAGCTTGCGCATGACGGCCACGGGAAGGAGCTCTACCTGTGGCATGACAATGGCGGCGTACTCCTGGTGGCCGATGACGAGGCGACCGCCCCTCAGCGCGCCGGCCAGGACGGCATCGCCATCCACCCATCCGAAGTCGATCTGCTGGTTGTACAGGCCGCGGATGAGGGGATCCTGGATCTGGAACAGCGACTTCATCGCGTCGGGGCGGCCGAAGATGGCGTCTCCCCAGTTCTTGTGCGTGGGACACACCCACGCCTGGAAGGTCTCGATCGGGTAGTAGAGGGCGACGGTGGCTGCCCTGCGCGCCCCACGGAGCATGGCGCAGAGCCGGCCCACCTGATCGTTCAGGCGACGGTACGCGTCGGGCGCGTACCGGTCCCAGATACAGTAGCTGGTAACCAGATTGGCGCCCGCCAGCGCGGCCATGTTCACGATCCGCATGGTTCGCTCGGGCGTCGGGTTCAGGCAGGGCTTCGCCCGATCGATGATCGGGTCGATGAGGACGCTGACGGTAGTGCGGCCGCGGAGTTCTGCTGCCGAACTGATGAGGCGGGGCATCCAGAAGTTCCAGTAGGCGCCGGGGTCGGGCATGGGCACGTCGCATCCGGGCGCCTGCTGGTCGCCGATGGCCTTGAGGAAGTTGCCGTACTCGACGACGTGCATGTCCATCCGCTCCTCGAGGAGCAGATGGCCGCCTGAGAGCACGCCGTTCGCGTCGGCCCAGCGGCCGATCCGACCCGACACATTGTCCGAGTAGAGGTTCCCCACCGTCTGGTGGAAGTGCCGGCGCGTGAGCTTCGCTTCGTCCGTGGCGCCGCCGAAGAGCGCCGGAAGCAGCGGGAGCAGGTCGTACCCGTGGTCACGCCGGAACCGCGCCGGGAGCCCCTCGTGCCACGGAACATACTGAATGCCGCCGGGCCGCTCTCCCCCGGCGTGCCATGTCAGCCCGAGGTGGGGCTCGTTGGTGTAGAAGGCATCGATCTTGCCCTTGAGCGTGCCGAGGCGCCGGACGTACTCGGCGTGCGTCAGGTCAACGTACTTCTCACCTGCGCGCGGATCGAGCAGGTTGGGGTAGCGCCCGGTCGTGCCGAAGCCCGCCATGGTGCCTCGCGCCGGGCTACCCTCGTCGTTGTTCACCTGCAGCGCGAAGGCGCGTAGCTCCCACGGACCCGCGAGGCCGACCGCCTCCACGCAGGTCGCCGAAGGCGCCACCGGCTTGCCTGCAGCGTAATCGGGCCGCCCGTCCTTCATCGGGTAGATCGCGGCCGAGACGAAGCCCTGGGCCTCCTTGGGCAGGTCGATCCGGACGGCGTCCGGGCCCTCCCCGCTCCGTGTCAGCGGACGCAAGCCGCGTAGCTCCAGCGCCGGATCACCTTCGACGACGCGTCCGCCGGCCTGTCCGCTGGGATACCCGTTGTCGTCTGCAACCCATACCTGCATCCCCGCCTGCCTCGCCAGGCGGATATTGGCCTTCATGTTCTCCCATGCTTGCTCATTTTGCATGTAGTTTTGCATGCTCATGAATAGCATTAACCCGCCGATGCCATAGCTCTGCATTTTGTCGATCGGCATCAGCGCGCCGTTGTGGCCGCTGTACTGGACAATCCGGTACGCGTTGGGCGGATCGCGGAACGCCGCGTCGAGGGCACCCATGACGCCGCGCGCGGGCGGCCTCGGCTTGGCACGCGTCGATCGTGACCCGGGCGGGAACGCGACCAGCGTCACATTGTCGAGCCCAGGCGTCGTGTCCCACAACGCATGGAACTGGACCTTGATCGCCGTGCCGGCCGGCACGTTGGCCGCGACCAGCGTCTGACCCGCGCCTGCCTGGTAGGTCGAGCTCGCCAACACAGCGCCGGCGCCGTCCAGGATCGCGGCCCCTACCCCGCCGTCGAACCCCCAGGGCTCTGAGACGTCGATGGTGAGTACCACATCCGAATCGGCCGCGAGGAGACCCACCGCCTGCTCGAGCTTGCCCAGTTGCGACACATTGCAGGTCGGCGGCGTCGGTCCGTCGAGCCGGTTCACGCTGTACCGCATGTCGGTAGCTGTGGATTCCCAGCCATGCGGGATGCCGTGATGCCAACCGTTGGCATTGGCGTCAGTCAGGCCGCCGAGGTCCCTGAAGTCGCCGTTGGTGATGCGAAGCTGATTGGGTGTCGAGACGGACGCCGTGGATACCTGGGCCCCACAGATCGACGGTGTCATACCATGCACAAGCAACCGCACGGCACATACCCATGCTCTGACCGCTATGCAGACGCTCGGCTTCTGGTACATGACGCGGCCCCTCCATCGGCGCCGCGCTGAGGCCGACGCCCGGATCGCTGTGTAGCAAGCGTTGGTTCCCAGAGCGCCCATATCAACTCAAGGCGGATCGGGGCTGGTTACGACTGCGCGCCGCATCCAGTGCGGGCAGGAACGCGGTGGTCTTGCCCGCCCTGCCGTCGCGCTTCGCTGCGCAGTTCAACGCGCCGGGCCCGTCTTCCTGCACCGTGGGGGAGGATTGGCAGGTGCCGCGGGCGGCGGGGCCGTATCTACGACCGACCGAAGCGACACAGACGAGGGAGGCCCGATGGCTGTAGGAGGCGCAACCGAGAACGTCATTACCAGCAGGCCCGCCGGAGCGGCGGCGGCTCTGGCCGGGCTCTGCGTGCTGCCCGCCGCCGGGATGGCCTGGACCGCATACTCGGGCGGCCCGGCGCCGTCGGACGCCGCCGGGTACCTATGGTTGGCCGCGGCCCTGGGCGCCGGCGCCCTGGCCGCCGCGTCGTGGGGAGTGGTCTGCTTCGTGCGGGCCGATGCGGCGGGGCTCCGCTGGCGCTCGTTCCGCGGATCGGGAAAGGCCGGCTGGGCCGATGTGGTCGATTACTACGAGGAGGCGCTCCCCAGATCCGGCAAGCTCGCCGTGATCATCACGAGGTCGGGCCGGGTCGCCCTGGGGCCGGAATGGAGCCGTTTGGCGGCGTTGAAGGCGGCCGTGCGGGAGCGCGCCGCGTCGGCCGCCTCGACGGCGTGGTCTGACGGGGCCGGGCGCCTCGCTGACGGCGAGGTGGCCCTCTTCGCCTACTCACCCGCGATGCGCCGCATCGGGCTGGCAGCACTGGCCGCGTCGATGGCCATGGTCGCCGACGTGGTGGTTCCGCGGGCCGCGGCGCTAACGGCCGAGATGGGCCTGGGATACGCCCTCGGCGCGCTGGGGACGTTCGTGCTGGTGGCTGTCGGCACGGGTGCGATGCCCCTGCTCGTGGCCTGCTCCATGGGGGGCGGCGCAGGGCGCAGGGGCGAGAGCGTGACCGCCACCTGCCGGGGCCTCGCATTCCGGAGCGCCGCCGGATCGGTGGAGGCGGAATGGGCCGACGTGACCGCCTTCGCCATAGAGCCCGTGCGCACAGGCGTCCTCACAGGGCACAGGTACCGCGTGACCACCCGCCACGGCGATTTCTCGTTCGATCCGGCCATAACGGGCGTCCACCGGCTGAAGCGGATGATCGCCGCCCTGGCGACGGATGCCGCCACGAAGGAGTGGGCCTGGCAGCGCGGTGCGGAGCCCGACGACCTGGGACCGCCGCCGGCAACGCACACCATGGCCGCAGTGGCGCAGGTCTTCCACTACCGCACAAGGCCGGTGCGCGCGTTGCTCCTGCTGCAGCTTGCCATCGCCGTGTGCGGTGCGGCCGCGGGAGCGGCGCGCATGTACGTCGGCTCCGACGACCCGTCGGCCCAGTTCGGCCTGGCCGGTGTGATGCTGGCCGATTGGGCGTGGGGGCTCTGGCGGCAACGGGCGGCGCTGGTGACGGTGGACGAGACGGGCGTCACGAAGCACGGCTTTGGCGGAGCGTCGCGCATCGAGTGGCGCGACGTGCGGGGCTATCGCGTGGTGGGCGACGACCTGCTCACATTCGTCGAGGTCCGGTCCGCCGACGGTCGCCGCCTGCGCATCTGGATCGGCATCAGCCGGGTAGAGGAGCTCAAGTCCCAGATCGCACGGAGGGCGCCGGCGACGGCGGAGCGCGGCTGGGGATAGGCGCGGCGCCGGACGCCGGGCAGGTGCCGGGCGCGGCGGGGGTGAACCTATCGGCGTCGCGACAGATGAACGGAGAACCAGCATGTCCTTCGGTCCTGATGCCTGCCGATCGCTCGTCCCCTTGTGCGGGACGGGCCTGGCCCTACTCGCCGCGCTCTTGCCCTCCGCGTGCGCGGCCCAGGCGGCCGCCCGGCCGGGGCTGGTCCTGGAGTACCGCTTCGGCGTGGACGCGTCGGACAGCGGCGGCGGCGGGCTGCACGGGCGCACCGTGGGAGCCGTGGCGTGGGCAAACATCGACGGGCGGCCCTGCCTGGCGTTGGACGGCGCCGACGCGCACGTCGAGGCTCCCAGCACGCTGCCGGGCCTCACGGACAGCTTCGCCATCGAGTGCTGGGTCCGGCCCGCGCCGGGGCAGCGCAAGTACGCCGACATCCTGGGGAACCACCGTACCGAGTTCGTCGGCTTCGCCCTGCAGCAGGACGGCGCCAAGGACAACGCCTACTACTTCACCTACGGCACGGGGACGGCGTGGGTCTACTCGCGCACGGTGCAGCTCACGCCCGACGTGTGGCAGCACGTGGCCATCGTCAAGGCGCGGGGCGTCATGCGGTTCTATGTAGACGGCCTGCAGGTGGACCGGGTCGTCGCTCCCGCACCCCTGAAGCCCAGCTCCACGCCGATGCTGCTGGGACTGGGCATCGCGGGGGAGCAACGCCACTTCAAGGGCGCGTTGGCCGAGCTGCGGGTCTGGGACCGCCCCTGCCCGCTGACCCCGGTGGGCTCGCCCCGGAAGCAGCAGGAGGCCTTCGCCCGGTCGGCGCGGCTGGAGTGCGCGCTGCCGTCGCGCTGGGGGCTCATCCGGCCAGGCAAGCTCCCGATGCGGGCGACGCTCTCGGTGGAGCCGGAGTGCGTGCCTCCCGCGGTGGAGGCCATCGACGTGGCGCTTGCCCTGTCGGGCCCCGGCGGCGGCGGGCAGGGCACAGCCCGGCTGACCCGAGGCGGCGGGTTCACGGCGCCCTTGCCGATGCCCTCCGCACCGGGGCTCTACACGCTCGCCTGGAAGCCCGTGTGTCCCACGCCGCAGGGACCGCTGGCGCTGGCGCAGGGCTCCGTGCGGTTCGCCGTGCTGGGCCGGGCCGACGCACCCGAGTGCGGCCAGAGGAGGATCGCCATGCCGACGCCGGGCCGCACCACGCTCAGCTCCACGCTGCACCTCTCCGGCCGGTGGATGGCCGCCACCGATCCTGACAACGCGGGCCGAACCGGCCGCTGGTTCGCCGCGCCCCGCAAGGAGGCCCGAGCGTTACGGGCGCCCGGCGCGCTGCAGGAGGCTTTCCCCGGCTACCACGGCGTGGCATGGTACTGGCGGAGGTTCAACGCGCCCGCCAACCCGCACCCCGGCGGCCGGACGCTACTCCGGTTCGAGGCTGTGGACTACCTGGCCGAGGCCTGGCTCAACGGTAAGCCGCTTGGCCGACACGAGGGCGGCGAGACGCCCTTTGAGCTGGACGCCACCGCGGCAGTGAAGCCCGGAGCCGACAATCTGCTGGCCGTCCGCGTCCTGAACCCGACGCACACGCCCATCGAGGGCATGACGCTCAACACCACGCCGCGCCGCGCCAAGGTGATCCCCTACTCGGCGGGGGCGTCGTACAATCACGGCGGCGTGGTGGGCGAGGTCGAACTGGCCTGCACGCCCGCTATACACATCACCGACCTCTACGCCGTGCCGGACTGGAAGAGCGGCTCCGTCGACGTGCGGGTGAGCCTCGCGAGCAGCGCGGCGGGATCGGCGCCGGTGGCGGTGGAGGCCGCGTTGGCTCCCGCCGCCGTGGGCTGCACGGTGGACCGGGTGGCGGCGCGGAAGCAGGTCGCCCCCGGCGCGTCCGTTGTCACGCTTCGCCTGCAGGCGCCGCGCCACCGGCTCTGGGATGTGCGGGACCCGTTCCTCTACCGCGTCACGGTGGGCGTTACGACGGGCCGATCGCGCGATGAGCGGTCGGTGCGGATCGGCTTCCGCGACTTCCGCCTGGAGCGCAGCGCCTTCCGGCTGAACGGCCGCCGCCTCTTCCTGCGCTCCACGCATACCGTCAACGCCTACCCGGTCGGCCAGCAGATCGCCATGGAGCCGGACCTCTTCCGCAAGGACGCGCTCTACCTCAAGACCATGGGCTTCAACTGCATCCGCTTCATCTGGGGCGGCGCCACGCGGGCGCAACTGGACGTGTGCGACGAGATGGGCCTCATGGTGTACCAGGAGCACGCCGCGTCGAACCCCATGGAGGATGGCCCGCAGATGGCGGCGAGGTTCGACCTCTCGCTGGGCGAGACCATCCTGCGCGACCGCAACCACCCCTCGGTCGTGATCTGGGGCCTGCTCAACGAAACCTTCGACAACGCCGTCTTCCGCCATGCCGCCGCCTCGCTGCCGCTGGTGCGGTCGCTGGACCAGACCCGCGCGGTGATGCTTAACAGCGGGCGCTGGGATGGGCAGCGCGATTTCGGCTCCGTCTGCAACCCCGGCGCCGAGGGCTGGGACGGCTACCTGGGCGGCGAAGGCCCCGGCAAGGGCCCCACCGGCATGGCCTACCCCGGTGGCTACGCCACCGACATGGGCGACGTCCACGCCTACCCGCACGTACCCCACTCCGCAGCCGACGTGGCATGGCTCCGTGAGCTGGGCGCGGCGAGCGGCCCGGTGCTGCTCAGCGAGTACGGCATCGGTAGCGCCGTGGACCTCTGGCGCGTAACGCGGCGCTTCGAGCAGATCGGCCACGCCGACGCCGAGGATGCCCTCTACTACTCAGGCCTCCTCCGGCGCTTCATGGGCGACTGGACCGCCTGGAGCCTCGCCGACACCTTCGCCGACCCGCAGGCCTTCTTCGCGGCCAGCCTCGCCAAGGTGGCCGACCAGCGGAGGCTGGGCCTCGACGCGATCCGGTCCAACCCGAAGATCATCGGCCACAACGTCACGGGCATGATGGACCATGTGAACTGCGGCGAGGGCATTTTCACGCTCTTCCGCGACCTGAAGCCCGGCTCCACGGACGCCTTCTACGAGGCCTTCGCGCCGCTCCGCTTCTGCCTCTTCGCCGAGCCGCGCAACCTCTATCGCGGCGGCAAGGCGCGGCTGGAGGCCGTGCTGGCCAACGAGGACGCCCTGCCCGCAGGTAGCTACCCCGTGCGGCTGCAGATGATCGGGCCGGACATGCGCCGCCTGCTTGACCGCACCGTGACGGTCACCGTGCCGCCCTCGACGCCCGGAGCCGAGGCGCCCCTCGCCTTGCCCTTCTTCAGCGAGGAGGTCACGGTGGACGGCCCCGCAGGAGCCTACCGGTTCACGGCCACCATGGAGCAGGGCGGGGCGCCCACCGGCGGCGACATCCGGTTCGACCTGGATAACCCGGCCGCCATGCCCGCGCTCCCGCCGCAAGTGGCCCTCTGGGGCGCCGACGAGAAGCTGACGGCGTGGCTCGCGGCGCACGGTTGCGCGGCCAGACCGTTCGACCGGACGTCGGAGGTCATCCTCGTCGGCTCAGGCGCACCGGCTGACGAGGCCGCGTGGCAGGCGCTACTGGAGCGCGTGCGCCAGGGGGCCACGGCGGCCTTCCTCGCGCCCGAGGCCTTCCGCGTGGGCGACGACCCCGTGGCCCGGCTGCCTCTCGAGCGCAAGGGGGCGCTCGTGGGCATCCACGGCTGGCTCTACCTGAAGGACGAGTGGGCCAAGACGCACCCCATCTTTGCCGGCCTGCCCACCGGCGGGCTCATGGACACGACCTTCTACCGCGAGGTGATCCCGGACCTGGTCTTCACGGGCCAGGACCCGCCGTCCGAAGCCGTGGCGGGCGCGATCAAGGCCTCGCAGGACTACGCCTCGGGGCTGATGCTCAGCGTATACCGCGTGGGCAAGGGGCAGATCGTGCTAAACACGCTGCGCATCACCGGGAACCTCGGCTCGCACCCGGCCGCGGACCGGCTGCTCCGCAACCTGCTGCGCTGGGCCTCCGCCCCGGCGGAGGAGAAGCGATGACGGCGCTCTACGCCCTGATCTACCACGTGGCCGACGACTACATGGAGCGCCGGCCGGCCTTTCGTTCGGAGCACCTGGCCCTGGCGCAGGCGGCCCACGAGCGCGGCGAACTGCTCCTCGGAGGCGCCTTCGCCGACCCGGCCGACACGGCGCTACTCATCTGGCGAACCGACGGCCCGGACCCGATCGAGGCCTTCGTGGCAAGCGACCCCTACGTCGCCAACGGGCTGGTGAAGCGCTGGGAGATCCGGCCATGGACGGTGGTGATCGGGGGTTAAGCCTCACCGAGCCGCGGCCACCCCGCGTCGTACGACTACGAGACTCAGCGCCCTGCTCGCGCCGAGGTCCAGGCGTAGCTGGACGGCCTTCTCGGCGCCGGGGGCGAAGCGGGCTCCGGTGGTGAGTTCGCGGCCCTTGGGGTCGTAAGCATGCAGGCATAGCCTCGCCGTGGCGGACCAGTGAACCTCCGCCGGCACGGGGAACGCGAAGCGCGTGGATTCGGCCTTCGCTGGAGCGCGCCGAGCCGAAAACGTCGTTCCGGCGTTCGAGACCATCTCCAGCGCGACTGACGCGGCGCCTGCGGCCTCCACTGACACCTCCATCTCTCCGAAGGCCTGCAGCGCCTGGGGCGGCTTGATGGTCAACTCCGTGTCCGTTGCCCGCGCCGCCTCCAGCGGGTTCGCTTGCGCCACGGGCAACGCCGCCGCGAAGCCGCGAGCGTAGCCGGGATAACCGTCGCCCTTCAGCGTGTGCCAGTTATAGCTGTTGTAGAACTCGCCGCCCGCGGCATAGGTCGCGCGCAGGTCCCAGAGGTGCGTCTCCAGCGGCAGGCCGTCGGTCTCCTCGCGATTCAGGTTGCACCAAGGGCCCCACTCGCGCACACGGTCGAAGTCCGACAGGTTGCTCCAGATGCCCTCGATGCCCGTGCGCGCGCCCGAGGCCCGTGCCCAGTCCGCCGGGGACTGGTTCAGCGCACCGCAAGGGAAGAGGACCGCAAGCTGCAATGAGTGCGTATAGACCGATACGCGTCCGGCCATGCCCGCCGAGCGCAGGGCACGGTTGGCCGCGTCGGCCGTCTGCTGGAAGTAGCGCGCCACGTTGCCCTGCAGCCAGACCAACTCGGCCTGCGACATGCCGTCGGCCGGGTCCAGCGTCACGCCCTCCTCGGCCGCGTCGGCCACGGCCATGGGGTTGAAGTCGGCCCACTGCTCTCCGGCCCACTGCGGCGTGCCCTGGGTCGACTGCGTGTCCCAGTAGCGCGGCTCGTTCTCGAGGAAGAGGCCCGCCACCCACGAGGCGTCGCCGCCGGAGACCTCCTTCAGCGCCTGCACGGCCTCGGCCATCCGCCGCGCCCGGTAGGCGTTGAGCGTCGCGCTGTTCATGGTGAGCCAGGGCGTGTTGCTCCAGATGTTGGGCACCGAGAGCCGGTAGTGGCGGTTGTACCGCGCCCCCAGCAGCGTGCGCAGCTCGGGGTTCTCCGGGTGCTCGGAGCCGGGCGTGTAGCAGACCTGCTGGTACTTCAGGTCGTCAAGGGCTCCGCCCTGGCCATCCGGTACGCGGCGCGGCGTCCCGTTCCACCACGAGACGAACCCCAGCAACGCCTTCATCCGGTGCCGCCGAGCCCAGTCCCGCGCCTTGACGATCTGCGCCCGCACGGCTTCCGGTGTCCATGCCGCGTAGTAGACCTCATAGGAGAAGCCCGGCCCCGCGGCGCGGCCCGGCATAGGCGGCAGGCCTGTGGCCAGGCGCTGGGCCTGCTCCTCCTCCGGCATGCCGAGGAGGGGGTTGATGACCGTGCCGCAGAGCGCGAACCGGTCGGCGGCCCGAGCGGCGTCGATCTCGGCCCGCGTCACGCCGCGCACGCCCAGGATGCATGGCGAGCGATCCGCTCCCGCCAGGTTGCGGATTCGCACCGCGCCCGCCCGCCCGCCCGCCACGGGGATGAAGAAGGTCACTGGCCCGAAGCCCCGCGCGGCATAGGCCCGCTCAAAGGGCGCCAGGCCGTCGCCCGTGACCAGGTACCGCACCGGCGCCGGTGTCGTTGCGCCCGCGTGCACCTCGGTGACCGCCACATACGCAGCCGCCCGAGGCGCCACCGCGAAGGAGGCCTCGTCGGCCACCCGCGTCACCCGGAACGAGAGCCGCTGAGCGCCCACCATCCCGGAGAGCGTTACAGCCGCCGCCGCGGAAGGCGCCGAGGCCAGCGCCAGGAGCGCGGCAGACAGGAGGCGGTGGCGGGGCACGCGCCTACTTCCCCGCCGTCTTCATCGACTTGCCCAGGCGCACAAGCTGGGCGTGGCTGTCGGTGGGGATGCGGCCTGTCTCGATCTCGATGGGCACGTTAATGGTGACGGCGCCGCCCACGGACTTCACCGCACCCACGAAGCCGAAGAGCTCCTTGTCGGTGTAGTTGCAGTACTGGTTGGGGACCGCCGGGTTGAAGGTGAGGTCCAGCGGCAACAGGCAGTGCCACTGCACTCCGTCGATGAACTGGCCGTCGGGCATGTAGGTGCGGGCCTCCTGGCCGCGCTTCCGCAGCTTCTGGTCCACCACCACGATGTCGCCGCCGGGCGGCAGGAAGTCGCGGCGTATCTTCCCCTCCTCCAGCAGGTGGATCTCGCCGGCGTGGTAGTCCTCCAGCTTGCAGATCGGGCCTTCGGGTCCGCCGCAGCAGAACTCGGCGCCGCTGAAGGCCACCGCCGTGTCCGGGTTGCCGGCGCGCAGGGCGGTTAGCCAGGCGTTCCAGTAGGCGTCGTCGTGCGGGCCGCAGGAGTCGAACCACCAGCCGTCGCACAGCTTCCCGAACTTGAGCGAGTAGGCCTTGAGGAACTCGAAGTAGCGCTCGGCGTAGCCCGGCTGGTCGGACCGGAGCGCGGTCTGGATGGCCTGCTCGGAGTTCTGTTCCGACGGGATGTATAGGATCAGGCGCTTACCCGCCCGGTGGAGCGCCTTGGCCAGCTCGAGCGCGAGGTCGCGCTTCGGGGTCATACCCGGCGCCCTGGGGTCCAGCACCGGGTTGGGACTGCAGAGAGCGCCCGTGGTCTGGCCCAGGGTGAAGATGACCCAGTCGGCGCCGGTCGCCTTGACCTGTTTGACGTAAGACGGCACGTCGAAGGCATCCACGGTCCGGTTCAGGTCGGCGGTGCGCTCCTCCGGCGTGTCGCCCCTGGGGTGGAAGAGGTAGTGCGTCATGACCCCGAAGGCGCCCTGAGCCATCCAGGCAGCCCGGTTGGGCGTTCCGTCGGGGCGGACGGTCTTGATGTCGGGCGTGCCGGCCAGGGCCGCCGGCAACGCGGCGACGACGAGCAGGGCGCAGACCATCTCAGGCGAAAGGCTCACGTATCGATCTCCCATGGGCGCGGTTCGTCCCGCGCGTTTGCCGTAGTTCGACGCCGCCGCCGGAGGCTCCTGCGCCGCACGCTTGCAGGGCCTGAATGCGGGAGCGCACCGTCCGGCGCAAGGCGGTACTGGAGCAACTCCCGCGCATGGTCAATCGGCGGGGCTCAGCGGGCTATCAGGCCGAGGATTTGGTCGGCGACCATGTCCGCCTCCTGCCACTGCCTCTCCTTTATTAGCTGCTCCAGCCGCTGTGACAGGGCCGTCGCACGCAGCTGCTCCTGCCTGCCCGATCTGCCGGCCCAGTCAGAGAGCTCCCTCTGGATGCGACGCACTTTGCCCTGGAAGCCCTGCACCGTGAAGCCCCCGGCGGCCTCCGCCAACGGCGCGCCCCGAAGGAACCTGGCGTATGCGGCGAGGGCTTCGGGGCCCTCTGTCGCCTTCCGGAAGAAGTTGTCACGCATGGCTTCACCGCCCATGCCCCACGAGAAGAGGTTGACCCATACCGCGCCGTGGTTGAACATGCGCCCCAGGTAGGTCTCCATCGTGGGCTCGCCGGGCATCCCGGTGGGCGATACGTTGGTTCCCTCGGCGGATATCCAGCCGGGACTGCCCTGCCGGGCCAGGATCGCATGGATGTCCCTGAACGTTGCCCCCTCGGGGTAGGTTGAGAAGCCAGGGCGATAGGCTGGGCTGAAGGCGACCTCCGGCAGTGCGAACTGCACGCGCTCGGCGCGGGAGGACTTGGCGTCGGCGGCGCGCAGGCCCTGATCCGTGAACGCGACGTGGCAGAAGACCCGTTGCCGTGGGACGCCGGCCACGGTCAGCGAACGGCCCCAGAGCTCCATGAACTCCTTGACGACGCGCACGCGCTCCATGTCCGCGTCCTTGGGCGGCTCGCCGGCACTGAAGCCCTGATGGCGCAACGCCCGGTACCCGAGCGTCCGGCCGGTTTCGAAGTCGCGTCCGATGCCGGTCTCCCATCCGGCGATGACACCGGCAAAGAGGTGCGCCTTGCCCGCCGCCGATAGCCCCTTCAGTTCCTTCGCGATCTCGGCGCCGATGACGGCGGCTCTCTTCCGGACGGCGGCCACGACCTCGGGGCTGTTGAAGCACATCTGGGGTGGGAACCGGGTGGGCGTGGGGCCCCAGTCCGCGCGCCTGCCGGTGTTGGATAGCTGTCGCCAGTCGGCCGTCTCGAGGTTGTCTGGGTTGGCCAATAGGTCCTTGCGATGTCCCCATGACATGGAGTCGTCGATGTGGAAGCCGACGGCCACATCGGCCTCCCGCGCGACGGAAAAGGCGTCGCGGATGAACTGCCGCGTCTCGACATCGGACATATCGAAACAGAGGGGCCCCACGGCGAAGCCCAGCTGATGGCGAGCATTGCCCGTTGTGCCGATGGCCTTGACGACACTGCGAACAAAGTCCGCCACCTGGGCCTTGCTGAGCGAGAACCGGCCGGGCATCGGCGGTGGGCCCGCGTACCCCGGCAGTCCGGTCATCAGCTGGAAGGTGAGGTACCGGGTCTCGGTGGCGCCTGTGCCGCCGGCGGCCAGCGAACCTGCCCACGCCCCGTTGGGGCAGACCATGACCGCCGCGGCAACGAGCGCCAGCGTCGTGTGCGGAGCAATCCCCGCAATGCTTGCCGCCCCTCTCACGGCTTCGCCCCGCCCTTGTCGGCTACCTTGCGTATGGCCGCGTCGATGACCGCCTCGGCTTCGGGCAGCTTGCCGGCCTGCAGCAGCGCCGGCAGCACGCGCTCCACGTCCCGCGCAATCGGTGATGGATCGCGCCTATCCTTCAACCACGATTGGAAGCCCGCCTGTAGCGTCGCCATCTTGGCCCGTATGCGCTTCGTGGCGTCGACGCCCGGCAGGGGCTTGGCCACGAGCTTGGCGCCGGAGAGGAACTTGCGATAGGCCGCGATGGCGTCGGGGCTGAACGCGCTCTTCTCCAGCAGGCCCGGCAGTTCGGTCCCGGTGGCGCCGGTGTTGATGCCGACCAGTACCGCGCCGTGGTTGTAATGCCATGCCAGGTAGGTTTCCCAGTCTGCCAGCGTCCCGGGGAAACCCACATTGGCCTCGACGCCGCCCCAGGCGGGGCCGCCGTGCTTTCGGAGCTCCGTGTACAGCGGACCGAACCCCTCCCTGAGCGGGCCGACGCCATAGGTGGACCAACCCGGGCGCGACCACTGGTTGAACGCGGTCCACGCGGGCGTACAGGTAACCGCATCGTCAGCGCCGGCCGGGATGTGGGGGTAGAGCTTCGAAGGCGAAATACCCGCCTCTACAAACGCACGGCACCAGAAGGCGACGGTCTCCTGCACGATGCCCGCGAGCGCCTTGACCATGTCGGGCGGGGGCTTCGACGCGCTGTACCCACGGTCCAGTAGCGCCCGGTACCCGAGTTGCCCTCGCGGCGCCCGGTCTGCGTCGATCATCCTGGCGGTGTCGGGGTCGGTCTTGCGGTAGTTGTCGACGGTGGGTTCCGAGCCGACGAGGATGCCCGCGAAGAGGCGGCCCTTGCCCTCCCGCCGAAGCTGCGCTAACTCGGGCAGTATGGCGGGCACGATGACCTTGCCGATCAGCCGCCGCCACTCGGCGCGGACGCGCTTGCTCGTGAAACAGACGGGGGGCGCCATCCGCTCGGGGGCGCCCCAGTTCAGGTACCGCACCTGCGCCACCGGCCCGTTCCATCCGAACCACTCGACGTTCGCCCTGTTGTTCGGGTTGTAGCCGGGCTTCGCGGGGTCGAACCAGTTCCAGAGGTCGGGTCGGTTCCTCCACTCCACATGGAAGTCGAACTGCAGCATCACGGCCACGTTGTTTCGGCGAGCGGCCGCGAACGCCGAACGCACCATGTCCGGCACCTGCTTCTCCGCCGCAAAGGTCGAGCACGGCAGGCCGAAGCCGAGCAGCCGCGTCGTGCCGTCGCCTGTGGCGCCTATCCTGCGGACCATCCCTGCGACGGCCTCCGGCGGCCTCCAGAGAAGGAGGTATCTGGGCTCTTCAGGCGCCGGCAGGCGGGCGGCGGCGTGTGGGTCCGCTACGGGTGAGCCGGAGCCGCGGGCGGCAACCATGCCGAGAAGGAGCAACGGGACGATGGTGCGGGCCATGGCGGACACCTCCCTGCGGACGGGTACGTGCATCGATGCCCCTCAGTACTACCTCTGCGTTGCACTCCAGGGCTCGCCACAAGTAGGCGGCCCGACCAAGGAGGGCATGCGCCTCGGCCCATGCGGTAGCGTAGCCGGATGATACCTGCACGGCGCTTGGGTGATGGGACGAGCGGCTCAATGCCCTGTGGCGCCGGATTCCAGCGTGCCGGTCGGTGCGAATGACGGATTACAGGACTCCGCCGCCCCCGCGGCGAATCTCTGGCGCATCGCGGGGCCTCGACGGTCCCATGGGGAGGTCCGGCCTTGTCAACGCGCCCCGGGCGTCGTCGCCTCACGTTGGATGCCATCTTCGGCGCCTCTGCGCCCACCGAGAAGACGCTGCGCGGGCCCGTCTGGCTACCCGACGGCTCCAAGCTCACCTACCTGGACAAGTACCCGGGAACCGAGGCAGCCACCGTGTGGGCGCTGGACCCGGCCACCGGCGACAGGGCGCCCCTGTTCGACCCGGCGCTGGTGAAGGAGCCCGACGACGAGAAGCCCGTGCCGATCCACGCCATCCGCTGGTCGCAGGACGGTCGGCGCCTCCTGCTCACCGCCGATGCACCCGCCCGCTTCAAGGGCAGCGGACGCATCCTCCTGTTCGATACCGAGGCCCTGACGCTGCGGAGGCTGAGCCCGGCCACCGGCGAACTCCGCCATCCCGAGCTCTCGCCCGATGGATCGAAGCTGGGCGTCGTGCGCGACGAGGACCTCTGGACCATCGATGTCGCCACCGGTGCGGAGACGCGGTTGACACATGATGGCGGCGGGGCCGTGTACAACGGACGTTGCGGCTGGGTCTACGAGGAGGAGCTGGGCCTGGCCAAGGCATGGTGGTGGTCGCCCGACGGCGGTAGGATCGCCTTCTGCCGCCAGGACGAGGCCGCCGTGCCCGAGTACGTCCTTCCCCGCTACGAGGAGCCGCACGCCGAGCCGCGCATGACGCGATACCCAAAGGCCGGCGACCCCAACCCCGAGACCCGCGTGGGCGTCATCGACCTCGCGGGAGGCGAGGTGACGTGGGTCGACACGAGCCCGGCGGGCTCCGGCGACCATATGATCTCCGGAGTGCAGTGGTCGCCCGACGGCCGCGACCTCTTGGTGCAGTGGCTGCCTCGGCTCCAGACGCGCCTGGTGCTCCTCGCCGCCGACCCGGCCACGGGCGCCTCGCGCGTCGTGCTGGAGGAGGCCGACGAGGCCTGGGTGGACAGCTCCACCACGGTCAGGTTCGTGGGCGAGACGCGCGAGTTCCTCTGGATGTCGGACCGGAGCGGCTGGACGCACCTCTACCGCTGCAGCCTCGATGGCGGGGAGCCCGTGGCGATCACCTGCGGCGAGTTCGATGTCGAATCGATCTCAGCCGTCCGTCCCGACCAGGGCGATGTGGTCTTCGTGGCGGCGCTGCCCGATGCGCGCTGCCGGTCGGTCTGCAGCGTGCCGCCGGCCAGCGGGCCGCACACGGTGCTGGCGGGAGGCGCGGGCCGCCACGGCGCCCTCTGCGCGCCGAAGGGCGGGGCCTGGGTCCACACGTGGAGCGACCTGCACCACCCCACTGAATGGGACCTGCGCACGCCGGGCGTCGAGCCGCTGAGCCTCGTGACCGATCCCCTGCCTGCCCTCCGCTCCTACGCGCTGTCACCGGACCGGGCCGACGAGCGGTGGGAGCTACTGGAGATCACGACAGACGAGGGCGTGAGCCTCCACGCGCGGATGCTGAAGCCGCGCAACTTCGACCCGTCGCGGCCGCACCCGGCCATCATGCACGTCTATGGCGGTCCGGGCTCGCAGGTTACCACCGACCAGTGGGGCGGGAAGGGCGGCCTCTGGCACCAGATGATGGCCTGCAGGGGCTACGTCATCCTGCTCGTTGACAACCGGGGAGCCGGCTTCCGCGGCAGGGCCTTCCGGAAGGCCGTCTCGAGGAAGCTGGGGCGGTTGGAGACCGCGGACCAGGTCGGCGCCGCGCGCTGGCTGGCCGCGCAACCGGGCATCGACCCCGGGCGCATCGGCATCTGGGGCTGGAGCTACGGCGGCTACATGGCCTGCATGTGCATGGTCAAGGGCGGCAACGCCTTCAAGGCCGCGGTGGCGGTGGCTCCGGTGACCGACTACAGGCTCTACGACACCATCTATACTGAAAGGTATATGACCACGCCGGCCGAGAACCCCGATGGCTACCGCGAGGGGGCGCCGGTCCACTTCGCCGCCGACGTGACGGGCCGGTTGCTCCTCATGCACGGGACGATGGACGACAATGTACACTGGCAGAACACGGCGCGGATGCTCACGGCCATGCACGACGCAGGGAAGCCCTGCGAGCTCATGATCTACCCCGGCAAGCACCACGGGATCGAGGACCGGCATCTCTACCTCTACACGCACATGACCGTCTTCTTCGAGCGCACGCTGGGCCGCAAGCGACCGTAAGACCGTTGCACCTAACATCGAACTGCGGGCCGAACGCCCGCCCTGGAGGAACGAATGCGAGTTGGAAGAGCCCTGGCGCTTCTCCTCGTGCTGGCCTGCGCCACGGCCAACGCACAGACCTACACTTACGTCGACCTTGTTAAGAAGCTGACCGATCTGCAGGCTCTGGCGCTCCCGCCGCAGCCCGGCGTCAAGTGCGCCCAGGCCTCCAGCTACGATCGCGCCAGCAAGTACGACGAGGTCGCGGGTAAGTACATCGCGTGGGATGCCAACGGCGACGGCGGCGGCATCATCCGGCGCGAGGGCGGCAAGGTCGTCATGGCCGAGCTCGAGGGGCCCGGCATCATCTGGCGCACCTGGTCCGCCATGCCCACCAAGGGCCATGTCCGCGTCTATCTGGACGGCGCAACGGAGCCGGCCATCGACCTGCCCTTCGAGCAGTGGTTCGACGGCAAGCACCTGCCCTTCAACACCCCGGCGCTCGTGCATGACGCCGCGAGCGGCAAGAACTGCTACGTGCCGATCCCGTTCCAGAAGTCCTGCAAGATCACGGCCGACCCTGACTGGGGCGCCTACTACCAGTTCACCTACGAGGCCCTGCCCAAGGCGGCCAAGGTGCCCACCTTCAAGCGCACACTCACCGCCGAGGAGATGGAGGCCCTGGCCGCGGCCGACCTGCAGCTTCGCGACGGCCTGGGCTCCGACCCCGCCGGCCTCCGCAAGGGCGAGCGGACCGTCAAGTCCCGCGTGAAGGCACAGCCCGGCAAGAGCGTGCGGCTGGCCGACATCCGAGGCGCCCGCGCCATCACCGCGCTCCGCATCAAGGTGGACCTTGCCGACCGCAAGGACCAGATCATGGCCCTCCGCGAGCTGGCCCTGAAGATCACCTTCGACGGCGACAAGGAGCCGGCGGTCTGGTCGCCGCTGGGCGACTTCTTCGGCACCGCGCCGGGCGTCAATCTCTACAAGTCGCTACCGCTGGGCATGACCGAGGAGGGCTACTACAGCTTCTGGTACATGCCGTTCGGCAAGAGCGCGAAGGTCGAGATCGTCAACGACGGGCCGACGGCGCGCGCCATCACGGCCTCCGTCACGCACGCGCCGCTGGAGAGGCCCGCAAGTGAGTACCTGCGCTTCCACGCCAAGTGGCACCGCGACGCCCTGCTGCCCGCCGAGCCCGAGCGCGGCATCGAGTGGACCATGCTGCAGGCCCAGGGCAAGGGCCGCTGGTGCGGCGTGCAGCTCCACGTCTGGAACCCGCGCGGCGGCTGGTGGGGCGAGGGCGACGAGCTCTTCTACGTCGACGGCGAGAAGTTCCCATCCACCTTCGGCACCGGCTCCGAGGACTACTTCGGCTACGCCTGGTGCAACCCGGCCCTCTTCTATAACGCCTACCACAACCAGCCCTTCAACAGCGGCAACAACCGCGGCCATGCCTCAGTGAACCGGTGGCAGATCACCGACAACGTGCCGTTCCAGACATCCTTCTTCGGCAGCATCGAGAAGTACTTCCCGAACAAACTGCCCCAGAACCACGCCGCCACGGTCTACTTCTACCTGGCTCCGGGCGGGACCGACCCCTACCAGGCCGCGCCGCTGGACCAGCGCCTGGGCTACTTCGACCTGACCGTGCCCGAGCCGAAGAAGGTGAAGGGCGCCACCGAGGGCGAGACCATCCGCATCGTCGAGCGCACCGCCGGCAAGACCGAGCCGCAGGACATGGGCGGCTTCGGGCCGGACTACAGCGGCGACAAGCAGCTCTGGTGGACCGAGGCCAAGCCCGGCGACAAGCTGACGGTGGAGGTCACCGCCGCCAAGGCCGGCAAGTACACCGTCAAGGCCAACTTCACCAAGGCCATCGACTACGGCATCATGCGCTTCAGCCTGGACGGCAAGCCCCTGGGCGGCGAGACCGACTTCTTCAACGAGGGCGTCGCGCCCACCGGCGAGCAGGTCCTGGGTGACGTCGAGCTAACGGCCGGCGCTCACAGGTTCACAGTGGAGATCACCGGCGCCAACACCAAGGCGGTTAAGAGCTACATGTTCGGCCTGGACTACGTCCTGCTGGAAGGAAAGTAGGTAGTGCCCCGGTAGCCGTAGCGGAACTCCTGGGGGCGCCGCGAGACGCCCCCAGCCCCCGCATCGGCCCGGCCCGACGCCTCGCCACTCCGCCAAACGCGCCGGTTCCCCAGATTCGTGCTGCACACCTTCCGGTTCTGTCGCACCGGCGATAGTATCCAGTTCGGTACACTCCATACGCGGACGTGGCCATTCGGATGCAGGCTTTCGGCTAACGGCATCTGCCTCGGGATGGTCCGGTTGCCGCAATGTGCAGGCTGGAGGCTGTTGTGAAGCTTGCTGCGGTTGTTTGCATGGCCTTTTGGCTGATGGCCGGTGGCGCACGGGCGCAGAGCGCCGACGACGTGCCTGCAGCTGCGATCGACCAGTGGATGGTCGCACGCATGGCCGAGGCCGGAGGCGGGCCGCCGTCCGGGTCATACCGGATCATGGCCGCCCTCACCACGGGCCACATGCGGCGCGACCCGGTCCACGCAAACGCCATGCGCCGCGTCTTCTCCGTCTGGCTCAACCAGAGCATGGCGCCCGGCGACACCGTCCAGGTAGCCGCCGCCGAGAGGCGTGTCTGGCGCCTTGGCGAGCCCGTTACCCTTGCGGCGGGCGACAGCCGTGAGCGCGTCTTCAGCAGCCTTCCCACCGGCCCCAAGCCGGGCTCACGGGGCGGCAAGGACTTGGAAGCCATCCTGGCGGACCTGGCCGAACGCGCATCCCCCGCAGGCGGCCCCGTCGTGCTCGCGGTCATCTCGAACAGCTGGACCCAGGCCGACGACGCCCCGGCAGACGTGCCGTCTCCAGAGGAACGGCTCCGGCGCCTCGGATGCACGGAGGTCCGTCGCGCGGTCTTCAGCGTGCCGGATGGCGGCTACCGGCGCGATGTCTACGTCGCGGGCTGCACGTTGAGCGGCAAGGGGGGCGTCGCGCCTGCAACGGCGAGCGTAACCCGCGCCCGCTTCAGCCCCGAAACGTGGGCGCCCGAAGCCTACCGGCCCATGGGAACGCAAGGCGCTCCGCCAGCGCCTCCTCTGCTCGCCCAACCGCAGCAGGGCGCAAGCCTGCCGCCCTGGGCCGTGGCGCTCGGCATCGTGATGGCCCTCGCGGTCGGCGGCGGCGGCGTGGCGTTGGTCCTGCGGCGGCCCCGCCCGCCCGTGGGGCCGGACGAGGCCCCGGTGGCGGCGGTTGAGCCCGCTCAGGCGGACACCGATGCCAGGCCGGCCGAGGTGGCGCACCTGCTGGACGACGCCGCCAAGCACGCCAGGGTGCTTCGCCTGCTGCGCGAGGGCATGACCGACTCGGTCGACAAGCTCGACGCCCTGGTCGCCTCAGCCCAGTCCGGCGAGGAGATTGGCCGGTTGCGAACCGAGGTCGCGGGCCTGAACAGGCAGATCACCGACTGGGACAAGAGCGCCATCGACTACCTCGATGCCGTCCAGGCCGCCCTCAGTATGCCGGGCCTCGACGAGAGCCGGCGCCAGGCGTGGAAGCGCGCCGGCGATGCCTTCATCCGGTTGGCCCAGCGGCAGGGCCTCGCCGTCATCGCCCCGCAGCCCGGCGAACCGTACGTCGAGGGGCTGCACAAGGTAACCGAGATCATGGGCGACCGCCGCGCAGCCACGGTCATCGCCGTATGCGTGAGCTGGGGCTACCAGAACGGCAGCCGCCTCTACCGGCCCGCCGAAGTCATCGCCACCGATCCCGCCTCGCTTGGAGTACCGGAGGAGCAGTCATGAGCCACCCACCCATCGGCATCGACCTCGGGACATCAACGTCGATCGTCTCCTACTTCGTGGACGGCAAGCCCGTACCGATACCCGACCCACAGACCAAGACCCCCATCGTGCCGTCGGTGGTGGGCCTTACGCGCTCCGGTGAACTGCTCGTCGGGCAGCGGGCCATTGACCGCAGCTTCGACAACATGGAGGTTCGCGAGGCCAAGCGCGGGATGGGCAAGGGCAACCGGTACCAGCTCGGCAATCAGAGCTACTCGGCCGAGGAGGTGGCGGCCGTCGTCCTGCGGTACCTCAAGGGCATCGCCGAGGGGCGCGTCGGCCGGCCGGTTCGCGATGTTGTGCTCACGGTCCCGGCGAACTACACCGACGAGCGCCGCAAGGCGACCATGGCCGCGGCAGCCATGGCGGACCTGAATGTCGTGCGCCTCGTCAACGAGCCCACGGCCGCCGCCATGGCCTTCGGCATCGACAACCAGGACAAGGAGGGGCTCTTCCTGGTCTATGACTTCGGCGGCGGCACCCTCGACGTCACGGTGCTGGAGATGATCGCCGGCGTCCTGGAGGTAAAGACCTCGTGGGGCGTCGAGGAACTCGGCGGCAAGGACTTCGACGAAAGGATCATGGAGTGGGCGCATGCACGCTTCATGGCAGCCCACCCGACGGCGCAGACCGTGCCTGCCGCCGAGAAGATGCTGAAGCGCGCCGCCGAGGAGGCCAAGAAGGACCTGTCCAGCGTGCTGAGCGCCTCGGTGCACGTGGACAACTACGCCGAGGATGGCGGAAGCGACGTCGATCTCGACGAGCCGATCACCCGGCCGCAGTTCGAGCAGCTGATCGCCGACCTCATCGCAAAATCGCTGACTGCCGTCGATGAGGCTCTGGAACGGGCCGGTGTGGGCAGGTCGGAGATCAGCCAGGTCCTGTTGGTCGGAGGCGCCACCTGGGTACCGGCCGTGCGCAACGCCGTCATTGACCATATGGGCCGGCCGGCGGTGGCGGGGTGCGACCCAGACCTGGCAGTGTCGCTGGGCGCGTGCGTCTCAGCCGCCATTGGCGCAGGCTACATCAGCCCCGAGAAGGGCCTCGTGGTGCAGGACGTCAGCACCTACGGGCTCGGCACGCTGATGGTGACCGATATCGGCGGGCGCAGGGTGCTGGCCTATGATGAGCTGATGCCGCCCAACACCCCGGTGCCCTTTACCACTACGTGTGGTGGGTACCACCTCCAGCGCCTCGACCAGGACGCCATGCACGTCTCATTGGTTCAGGACATCACTCCCGATGGCTCCGCCGTTCGTCCCGATGAGACACACTGCATCACCGAGGGCGAGCTGGTTGGGATCCCTCCGTCGCGCACCAGCGAACCCCACGAGGTCGAGCTGCAGTTCTCATACGACACGAACGGGATCGTCGTCCTGACCGCATCCCTGCCTTCGCTCGAGAAGCAGCTTACGCTTCAGCATCAACTGCGCGCCGGCACCTCGACACCCAGTGCATCGCTGGACCGCGTGGACGAGCTCTGGGACCAAGCGCCGCTGGCGCAGAAGCACGCAACCTGGGTTCGCCGGGCGGAGGAGCATCTAGCGACCGACCCGCCAAACGCCGAGGCGCTGAGTACCGCCCTCGTATCACTTAAGACGCACATCTCGATGAACGACGCAACCCAGGCAGAAGAGGCCCGCGGCCGGCTCATTGAGCTGCTGGCCGACGCGTAGGGACGGGCGCCTGTGCCACCCAGTGTCACCCACTACGACCTACTCGCCGTCGCGCCCACCGCGACGGCGGACGAGATCAAGCGCGCGTGGGCCCGGAAGATGCGCGAGCATCCGCCGGACAAGGACCCGGCCGGCAACCAGGCGATCAACGAGGCCAAGCAGACACTCCTCGACCCACTGGCGCGCAAGCAGTACGACACCTTGCTGTTGCATGGCGGAGCGATTCGCGAGGCGCTGGCCCGGGCATTCGCCGCCGCCGAGGCCGACAACCACGCCGTGGCCGCGGCCGCCTACCGCGAGGCGCTGGCGCTTGACCCGGAGTCCCACCCGGTCCGCAACTTGCTTGGGCTGGCTACCAAGCGGGCGGGCGATGTGCAGAAAGCGGTGCAGATCCTGCGCGGGCTGGTGGAGCGGGCGCCGGACGTGGCGCTCTACCGGCACAACCTGGGCACCATGCTCTGGGAACTGGATGGGCCCGGCACCGACCGGCGCATCGAGGAATCCATCCAGCACCTCAGGCAAGCCGTGGCGCTCGAACCGCACGACGCCGACTACCATGTCGCCCTGGCGCATGGACTGCGGCGTGCCCGGCAGTTCGCCGAGGCCGAGCGCGAAATCGAGTTCGCGTTGTTCACCGACGGCCGGCTGGACCTGCAGGACCTGGACACGCTGTTCGAGCTACCGGTTTTGCGCGTGTGCGCCGGCGAGTTGCCCAAGATCAAGGTCGACGCCGAACGCATCCTGGGTGTAGTCGCCGACCTGGGTGATGAGGCCAAGAGCCATTGCGCCTATCGGTTCGCGCGCATGGCGGCCGAGCTGCTCGAGATCAAGGCCTACGAGGCGGCGCACCGTTGCGCCGACGCGGCAGTAGTGTGTGACCGAACCGACAATGAGCTCAAGGAACTCCAGAAGACCTGCAAGCGACTCGCCAAGCTGGAGGACGAATTCGAGCGTATGCAGCACGATGCTGCGCTTCCAGCGCCCATCAAGGGGGCCATGGGCGCGCGCTCATTGCTGGAGCTCGGAACTCTCGACCTGGACGAGGCCAAGACCCACTACAGCCGCGCGACCAGCAACATCGGCGAGATGACCAATGCAGCCGTCGCCGCGGCGCTTGAGCTAGCCAAGAAGCGCTATCCGGCAACCTACAGACTGGGCCGCGAGGACTACGACCAGTGGCACGCCAGGGCGAGGGACGCGATGGCCCGTGCGGCCGCGCCGCCACCGCAGGCCCCGGTGGCGAGGCCCTCCACATCCACGCCTCCGGCCAGCGGCGGCTGCCTGATCCCGACATGCCTCGCACTCGTCGGTGTGGTCGCGCTGGTCGGCTCGGTCATCCAGTTCGTGAGCGGATAGCGCGGGTTGAGCCGGTATGCCGCAACTGCTGATCGGCGGCGGAGTGTGGCCCATGGGACCCCTCTGTGGGTTCCGTTGCCATACGCATGTAGGCGAGCGGTTCGGTGAGCCGTTGCCTACCCGGATCGGTTGTACATGCCGGATCGAGGGCGTTGAGACACTGAAGCGCGTATAGGACGCCCTGACCACCGTCGCGACCCCGGCTGAGCTGAGGAGCATCTACACGTCGTAGCCTCCGTGGACCACACCATGCATCGCCTCCTCCCTGACAGGTAGACTTGGGCCACTGCGGCCTCCGGGCCGCGCTTGCCGGGACGGAGGCGCCGCCATGTCCATTTCCCGTCGCTCTGTGATCTCGCTGCCCGCCGGATTGGCGGCCGCGTCGGCGCTGGCCGAGCGGCGGGGGAGGGTTGATGGGCCCCCTCTGGCCCTGGAGCGCTCAGATGGCGGCTTCATGCTGCGGAACGGGCTCTCCGGGGAGGCCATGCGGCTGGCGGCGCGGGCTCCCCGCTTCGAGTTCGAGGGCGGCGCCGTGGGCGGAGCGGCCGCCGGGCCCGGCGCCTGGGAACGCACTGGCTCTGGATGGCTGGGCCGCTGGCAGGCCGACGACGCGGCCCTTGAGCTTGAGCTCACCGAGGCGCCCGCCGCGGGGCTCTGCCGCCTCCGCGCCACCATCCGACCCGCGAAGGCGCTGGGCCTACTCCGCTCGGTCACCATCGCCACGGCGGACGCCTCGGGCATGGCTCCGGTGGCCCGGACCGGCTGGATGAGCTACCCCGTCCTCTGTCGCTCCTTCTTCGCCGGCGTCGAGTTCCCCGTGGCCACCACGCGGCTGGATGGCGAGAGCATCGTGCTGAGCCACGCGCCGGGGGTGCGGCCGAAGCCGGGCGAGCGATACGCCTCCCGCACGGCGGTCATCGGAGCCACGCGGTCGGGCCGGAGCCGCGAGGAGTTCCTGGCCTACTGCGAGGCGCTACGGCCCAAGCGGCCGGGGCTCCACTTCAACTACAACAGCTGGTGGACTTCGCCGGTGCCCTACACCGAGTTCGACATCGTGAAGATCCTGGACGAATTCCGCTGGAACCTCTACGCGATCGGCAAGGTGGCGCCGGACTCGTTCACCATCGACATGGGCTGGGCGAAGAACGACACGCTCTGGGGAATCGACCCCAAGCTCTTCCCCGACGGTTTCGGGCCGATCCGCGATGCCTGCGCCGCCATGGGCTCCAACCCGGGCCTCTGGATCTCGCCCAGCGGAGTCTACGGTCAGGCTCTGGACCTGGCCTGGGCCAAGAAGACAGGGTACGAGGCCGACGCAAAGGCCTGTCTGGGTGGGCCGCGCTACCGACAGGCGTTCACGCGGTCTCTGGTGGACATGACGACCCGCTACGGCCTGCGTCAGGTGAAGCTGGACGGCTACGTGCCGAGCTGCGACGCCACGGACCACGGCCACGAGCCCGGCCCGCTCTCGATCGAGCCCATCGCCGACGGCTTCATCCGAGCGATGGAGGCCGTGCGAGCGACCTCGCCGGAGATCTGGCTGGAGCCCACCTGCTTCGGGCCGGACCCGAGCCCCTGGTGGTACGCCTGGTGCGACTCGGTTACCGGAGCGTTCGGCGACGACTCGCCCCCCGGGCGGGTCCCGTGCCCCACCTACCGCCAGAGCGCCACCACGGGCCGCGACTACTACAACCTGCGCGGCCAGCGCGACATCCTCATGCCCATCGCCGGTCAGGAGGTCCTGGGTATCCTGCACCAGACCGACGAGGCGCCCGAGGACGACATGGTGACCACCGTCATGCGCGGCAACCGGTTCATCTCGCTCTACGTCAACCCGAAGTATATGAACCCGGAGCGGTGGCGGTTCCTGGGCTCGCTCATGGCCTGGGCGAAGCGGAACCAGGCCATCCTCGGTCACACGCGGCCCATCCTGCCGCAGGCGTGGCGCGACGTCGCCGCCGACGCGAAGGGCAAAGCCGAGGCCGTCATGCCCCGCCAGCCCTATGGCTACAGCCACTGGCACGAGGGGCGCGGGCTGGCCTGCCTCCGCAACCCGTGGATCGAGCCGGCCGAGATGGAACTGGACCTCCAGCGCGACCTGGGCGCCCCGCCGAACGCCGCGGGCCTCGCCGTGCGGAGCATCTACCCGGAGACACGCCTCGTGGCGACCGGGGCGGGCGCGGACTCTCCGCTCCACGTATCGCTGCGGCCCTACGAGACGCTGCTGCTGGAACTAGACAAGCGGCCGGGCCGGTTACCGGCGCCACGGCCGATCTACACGGCGCCCGCCCAGCCGGGACTAACGGTTCGGGCCTCGCGCTTCGAGGCCGTGGGCGGCGGGCCGCGCTTCGCGCCGGACGCCACCCGCCTGCTGGCCGACGGCGACAAGGCGCTCCGCGTGCGGCTCAGCGGTGACCTGGAGACCGGCGGAGGCAGGGGCTGGGAGCTGGCCATCCTGGCCGAGGGGCCGGCGGCGGTCGGGCAGCCGTTCGCGGACATCCGGATCGACGGCAAGCCCGTGACGCCGGTCATCTCCGGCTCCGCCCAGGGCTGGAAGGCCACCGGGCTACCCGATCCGGAGCACTGGGTCTGGCTCATCGTCCCCGTCAAGGGCCGCGCACCGCGGATCGAGGCCGACGTGATGGCCGGCGGCGAGGGTGCTCGCGTCGCCGCGTGGCTCGTACAGCGCGCGCCCATGTCGCGCCCACAGTCGTCGCTCATGAGCCCCACCGCCGGCCGGCTCTTCATCGGACCCGGCCTACCGCAACCCGACGAGCGGTGGCTCCGCTCTGTCCGCCTCTTCGGCTCCGTGGGCGAGGGAGACCTTCCGGTGGAGCGGGGCGAGGGACCGGTGGAGCGCATCGACGGCGTCTACCTGGACACGGTGGAGCCGGCCGCCAACACCCAGGGCTACGGCAAGCTGGAGCGCAACCGAAGCGTCTGGGAGAAGCCCATGATGGTCGGCGGGCGCAGCTTCCAGCGCGGCGTCGGCACGCACGCCCCGGCGCGCACCGTGTACGACCTCGACGGCAAGTGGCGTCGCTTCACCGCCTGGGCGGGCGCGGACCAGGCCACGGGACCCACCATCGCCATGGAGGTCCGCGTCGACGGTAAGCTTGTCTGGAAATCGCCGGGCGTCCTGACCCGTGAGAGCGCCGCCCAGCGCGTGGACGTGAGCCTGAAGGGCGCGAAGAAGCTGGAGCTGATCGTGGGGGACGGTGGCAACGGTTTGGCGGCCGACCACGCTGACTGGGCCGACGCCATCCTGCAACGCTGAGCCGAAAGGAGCATCACCATGCCGACCTGGGCGCTGGCGCCGATCCTCTGGGCGCTGATCGCGCAACCCACCGCAAAGGAGCCGACCATGGACGCACAAGGGTTCCACCTGGCCACAAACATCTACTCCTGGTCGGTCTTTTACGGCCGGGAGGGCAGGGATTTCAGCGCCGATCTGGACAAGGGGCTGGATGATGTCGTCGCGTCGGGTCTGGACGGTCTGGAGACCATCGCCGAGACGCCGGAGGATGTGGACCGCATCGGCACGGCGCTCAAGAAGCACAAGCTGGGCATGCGCTCGCTCTACGTAAACTCCACGCTGCACATCGCCGAGGAGGCCGACAAGAGCATCTCGCGGATCGCCGCCATCGCGGCGCGGGCCAAGGGCTACGGCACTCAGATCATCGTCACGAACCCCAACCCTATCCAGTGGGGCGGGACGCAGGACAAGGACGACGCCCAGCTCACCACCCAGTCGGCGGCCATGAACCGGCTGGGCAAGGCGCTGAAGGAGCTGGGCATGATCCTGGCCTACCACAACCACGATCCGGAAATGCGCGCCTCGGCCCGCGAGTTCCACCACATGATGGCGGGCACCGATCCGGCGCTGGTGAAGCTCTGCCTCGACGCCCACTGGATCTATCGGGGCGCAGGCAACTCGCAGGTGGCTCTTTTCGACATCGTGAAGCTCTACGGCACGAGGGTGGCCGAATTGCACCTGCGGCAGTCACGCGGCGGGGTCTGGGCCGAGGACTTCGGCGAGGGCGACCTCGACTACCCGCGCCTTGCCGCAGCCCTCCGCGCCCTGAAGCTGCGCCCGCATGTGGTGCTGGAGCAGGCCGTGGAGCAGGGCACTCCGAAGACCCTCGACCCCGTGGAAGCCCACCGCCGCAGCGGGGCCTACGCCCGGCCGCTACTGGAGGGGATCGGAATGAAGTAGGCGGCGGCCCCGAGGGGCGACGGCTCACTCAGTCTGAGCCGGGCCGTCGCTCCTCGTGACCAGCCATCGCCTGACGACCGCGGACAGCTCGACCGGCCTTACGGGTTTGGTGATGTAGTCATTCATCCCTGCCTGCAGGCAGGCGTCGCGGTCGCCGCGCATGGCCCCGGCCGTCATGGCGACAATCGGTACGGAGTGGTTAAGTACATCCGATGCGGCGTCGCGCACGTGCTGTGCCGCCTCAAAGCCATCCATCTCGGGCATCTGGCAGTCCATCAGGACCAGGTCGTAAGGTGTGGTACCCAGTGCGGCCAGCGCCTCGAGCCCGTTGGCCACCGCGTCGGCGCGGTAGCCCAGCTTCCGCAGGATCATCAGCGCCACCATCTGGTTCGTGGGGTTGTCCTCGGCGACCAGGATGCGGCCTGTGGGCTGTTGCTCCGCATGCGTGGGTTCCGAGGCGCCGGACTGGGCGGCCGAACGGCTCGCTGTCATCATCTCAGCAAGGCACGACCGCAGCGCCGCCTGGCGCACCGGCTTCGACAGGCACCTCGCCACTCCGGTAGTCGCCAGCCGCTGCGCGACAGCCAGCCCCGCCAGCGAGGTGAGCATCACCAGCAGCGTGCCCTGGAGCTCCGGGTCGGCCTTGATGACGGCCGCCAGCTCCTCGCCACCCATGCCGGGCATATGCACGTCCAGGATCGCCAGCTGGAAGGGCCGGCGCGCGTCCGCGGCTCTCCTCAGAATATGCAACGCGGCGGCGCCGTCCTCGGCCTCGGCGTGGTCGCAACCCCAGGTCTCGAGAAGCGTGCCGACCAACAGACGGTTCACCGCGTTGTCATCGACCACCAGCACGCGTACGCCCTGCAGCGCGGTTCCCGGCTCCGATCCGTTGTCGCCCGTGATGCTTGCGCGGCCCAGAACGACGGTGAACCAGAAGGTTGAGCCGCTACCCACGACGCTCTCAACACCTATGGCGCCGCCCATGAGCTCCGCGAGATGCCTGCTGATGGCCAACCCCAGCCCGGTGCCGCCGAAGTTGCGCGTGGTGGACTGATCCGCCTGGTTGAACGCGCCGAAGATATGTGCGTGCTTCTCCGGCGGAATACCGATCCCGGTGTCCGCCACTGTGAAGCGAACGGTGATGTCCGTATCGGTCTCCGACTCCTTGGCCGCCCTGAGGGTCACGCTACCGGCGCTTGTGAACTTCACGGCGTTGCTGCAGAGGTTCACGGCAACCTGCCGAAGCCTGCCGGCATCGCCGCGCACCAGTGCGGGCAGGTCGCAGTCGACCATGCAGACGAGTTCCAGGCCCTTCTGCTGCGCTTTGACGGCCACAACCTCGGCGGCGTCCTCCATGGCGGTGCGGAGGTCGAACTCGATTGGCTCAAGTTCCAGCTTGCGCGCCTCGATCTTGGAGAAGTCCAGGATATCGTTGATAAGCGCCAGCAGGGAGTCGCCGCTGGACCGGACGATCTGCGCGTACTGCCGCTGGTCGGGCGTCAGCTCCGTATCCAACAAGAGCCCCGTCATGCCGATCACGCCGTTCATCGGCGTCCGGATCTCGTGGCTCATGCTCGCCAGGAACTCGCTCTTGGCCTGGTTCGCCGCGTTGGCCTGCTCGGTAAGGGCCCGGGCCTCCTCGGCCGCGCGTGCCAGTTGGGCATTGGCCTCCGCGATCCGCTGTTCGGCCCGAATCCGCTCCGTGATATCGGTCACGATACCCACCGCGTGCCAAGCGTCGTCCATGCGGACGGCGGAGAGTGACAGGCGAACGGAGATCTCAACGCCGTCCTTGCGGATTGCGGTCATCTCCCGTGTCTGCCCCACCACCGGCCCAGTGCCGGTCAGCACGAAGGCGCCGTGGGCCGCGGCCGCCGCGGCCCTGGTCCGCTCCGGGCAGAACAGGTTGTGTAGATTCTGGCCCAGTGCCTCCTCTGCCGTGTAGCCGAGGGTGCTCTCGGCCGCCGGGTTCCAGTAGCTGATCAGCCCATTCGCGTCGATCATCATGATCGCGTCCTGCGCGGAGTTCGTGATGGCCCGTATGCGGCTCTCGCTGGCGGTAAGGTCGGCTATCACAGCATCAAGCCGGTCCTCGGCCTGACCGGTCACCGCCCAGAGCAGGAAGAACACAGTCCCGAAGAGGAGCACGGCCATGGCGAGGCCTGATATCAGGCTTGCGGCCGCGCCATAGGTCTGATCGGTCACATCGCGCATCACGATCAGGTCCGCCGCGATGCGGCCGGCTCCGTCCTGGACCGGGATCGAGCTGCATACGACGTACCGTCGCCCAACCCGTATCTGCATCCCAGGCATCGGCGCGTCCGAACTGCCGCGGCTACCGTACCACGCGGCCAGTTCCCGGGGCATCATCAAGCCGGCCGGGCCGATCACACCGGCATTCCGGTAGTCATGCCACACCTGTCCGGCGCCGACGGCTTGCTGAACCAGGGCGAGTTCAGGCCGCGTCAAGGGCTGCTTCCGGACGGCGATGAGTAGGTCCTCCTGCACGTCCTTGGCGAGATGGTCCAGGGCGCCGTCCAACGGCATTCCTACCTCGAGGAAGCCCGCGAGCCTTCCGTGGAGGCTGAAGGGCCGCACAACCCGTAGCGTGATAAGACCCTCGGCGCCCGGCTCCACGCCCCAAGCGTCCTCTCGGGTGCGCTGGGCGGCAACCAGCGAGACGCAGCCGATACCGTCGCCCCGATGCGCGGAGCCATGCCCACCCCACAGGGCCACGCCGCTCGCGTCATACAGGGATAGGTCCGAGGCGCCGTAAGCGGCCCTCAGACGGTCAAGCAGAAACGCGGACCGTGATCTGATCGCGGGCAGATCGCGCCGGTCCAATGCTCCCGTCAGAGCCGCGTCTTGCAGGATATCGTCCGTGTGCGCCCTGAGGAGCAGTGTGTTGCCGGCGATTCCACGAACCCAGACATCCTCGGCATGCTCCGCGAACGCCGCAACATCGGCTGCCGCGTCGGCATCGAAGCGCATCGTTACGTTTCTAGCGTAGGCTGCCAGCGTCACCAGAACCGCCGCCAGCGTCGGCGCCATGACCCAGCGTCGGAGCCTGGGCCGGGCGTTGCCGAGCCGCCTATAGCGCCACGCCGCCGCGGCGCTCAGCAGCAGCAGGCATAGCGGCCCACCCGCATTACGTATTGGGCTCCAACGCTCGGCCGCTAGTCGCGATTCCCACTCGGTGGCCAGCACGTCGATACCGAGCACGGCTATGACGGCGTTGCCGCCCGACGCTCTTACGGGTGCGAATACCGATACGAAGGAACCGAACTCGTCGGTGTAGGGGCCCACTACCCGTGTCCGGCGACGGGTGAAGACCTGTACCAATGCAGGGGGGGGGCGCCGGTACTCATCGCCGGGGGCGCTGGCCATGGGATCGCCGGCGGGGTAGGTCTCCGGCCCGAAGAAGTAGCGGCCTCCGCGGCGCTGGACCGAGAAGACGCCGCGGACGTCGCCCATGTGCGCCGACGACTTCAGGCTTGTCCTGACGAACTCGTCTGCCGGCGTGCCGCGGTCAGCAGACGTGAACGTGAGCCTGCCGACGAACCCGGGATTAACACCGCCAGCGATGCGTTCCGCGCGCTGGATCAGGGCCGCGCGCATATGCTGGTCCAAGGCCTTGGCCTGGTACCCGCCGGCCACCCAACCGACGGCGATAGCCCCGATGGCCATTGCCGCGGTCGCCGCAAGTAGCGGCGACGCAACCCGAATGTCGCGCACGGCCTGTGGTAGTGCCAATAGTCGCCTCCAAGCCCAACACAATAAGTGCAATGCCGCCCGTCGATGGGCGAGCGTCATACCCCGGCCCGGCTCAGGCGCGGCTTCAGCGCGCCGGACCGCGAAACAGAGCGCAGTCCTGATAAGGGGTAGACCAAGTTCAATCATCACGCGCGCCGTACTGAAAACGCGTCGGCGCCGCAGAAGTGCGACAGAGTATACAATATGCGGCGTAGCTGGCCGGCTCCGCAGGGGGCGAGGCCAACCTCATCTACGTTCGGAGTGTTGCCGATATCACCGGCCTGTGCGCAGGATCTGGCCGTTACCCCAACCCACTCGCGGCGTGCAATCTCCGCGGAATCGGATGCTGGTGGGTGCTTGGAGAGGGATGGTGCGCGCTGACGGGTCTAACGACCGCGCAGTACCGAACCCCCGTGCATCCTCCCTCCGTAGCCAGTGTGTCGTCGTTTATGGCGAGGACGTTGACCAGGCTCAAGAACCGGACGGCCGTCAGGCTCACTTCGCCAGGTTCTCCAGCATCCGGGTGTAGCGCGGGCGGAGCCGCGCCATGGCTTGGCCCAACTCCTGCGCAGGCACGCCGGTATCGGCAGGGGTGATCACCAGGGCGCCACCGTGAAGCGTGATGTGCACGGGCGTGTCCGCGGTCATGTGGAGTGCATCAGGAATCGTCCGGTCGAAGACCAGGGCCACGCTGTTGCCGTGGCGCTGCAAGGTGCGCGTCATGACGATATCTCCTGCTCGTTAGTACACCGCTATAACCCACGGCCGGGTACGTGTTAACCGCGGGTGGAACCGGCGGCTGAAACCGCGGCAACGAACAGCGGGAAGTCGCCCTTCGGCGACTGGGCACGGCATACGACGCCATGAGCGTTCTGGAGCGCCCGGAGGGGCGCTTCGTGCCGTCCGTAGGCCGCGACTTCAGTCGCCGTCCTCGACCGGCGCTGCGTCTCGTGCCACGGCCCCAACTCGGGCAGGCCGGACCTCACCGGAACGCCGCCGCCGGTCGAGCGGCGCCCACCTACTCCCTCCCCTTGCCGCGGAGCGGGAGGGGGAGGGTTGGGGTGGGGGTTCTTGCCGGGGGTACAGACCGGAGACATGGGTAACACGTAGACCGGTGACATCGGTGACACTCGGTGCCGTCCTGACATGGCGTATCCACCTCCTACGCCATGCCCTGGAGACGAGTGGAGCCCATGCAAGAACGAGCCCAGTATGTGGTAGTCGCATCGAGCGGCCAGTTCAGCATCACCCAGCTGTGCGAGCATTACGGCATCAGCCGGAAGACGGCCTACAAGTGGCTCGGCCGGTACGACGGCCTGGACCTGGCGACGCTGCAGGACCGAAGCCGTGCGCCGCATTCGTGCCCAAACGCCTTGCCGGACGGGATCAGGGCGATTGACCTGGAGACCCGCAAGGCCCACAAGCACTGGGGACCACGCAAGATCGTCGCGCACCTTGCCGGCGATCCGGCGCCTACCCCTTCCGGATCACGGTAACCACGTCGGGCTTGGTCCTGGTCGTCATCTGGTAGAGCGCGATGGCGCCGCCGGCCAGGCTGTCCTGCTGCAGCATGATCTGGAGCCGGCAGTCGCGGCAGAACTCCTGCATGTGCTCGGAGGTCATATCGCTGCGCCAGCTTCGGCTGTAGGCGCCGGCTCGGGCGTGGTGGATCACCGCGACGCCGTGGGGCTTCAGGATGCGCGCGAACTCCTTGACGTAGCTGTGGATGTCCGGCGGCGCGATGTGGACGAAGGTGTCGAATGACCAGATGCCGTCGATGCTCGCGTTGGGCACGAAGGGGAGCGAGCGGCCGTCGTTGACATGGTATTCGATATGCTTGTGCTCGGCGAAGCGCGACCGGCAGAGGCCGATGCAGGCGGGCGTCAGGTCCACCAGCGTGAGCGACCGGGCCAGCGGCGCCAGGTGCTCGGTCCAGCGTCCGCCGCCGGGGCCGATCTCCAGCAGGGCTCCCTGGCGGGGCATGTACTCATAGAGGAACTCGTAGAGTACGGCCTGCTTCCACTCGGGCGAAGGGGTCCACTCGTCGCCGGCCTCCGACCAGTCGTGGGTCTCCCAGACCTCGAGGTTGGCCTCCACGGTGTTGGGCGGCCTCTGGCGCCGGAGCTTGCGCCACCACTTGTGCGCCAGCACGGCCAGGGCGCGCCCCAGCCCCAGGTCGCGCCGCACGGTGCGCGCCACCGCGAGCATTTCGCGCAGTCCAGATGCCATATCAGACCCTCACCTGTCGTCGAGATGCGAACCGGTCGCCGGGCTTGCACGGACCGGCTTCATCTTACCGGAGTTCGGCGCCAGGCCCGGCCTGCGCCGCTTCAGCCCTGCGCTTGTATCTGTCGCCTCTCCATCTCCGCCAGGGCGCCCGCGCGGAGGCCGGAGCAGTCCAGGACCTCGTCGTAGCCGCGCGGGTCTTCGGGCATATAGTGGATATGGTGGACGTCCGGCATGGCGGCGAGGGCCTGCAGGGCGGCCTCGTCGAGGGCCTGCGGTTGCCCGGCCAGCGCGGTGAGCATCTCCATGGCGATGGTGGTGTGCGTGGGGTCGTTGACCATGAGGTCGATGAGCGGCGGCACCGCGGCGGCTCCGCACCCGGTGACGGTATCGAAGTCGGTCCAGCGTGCGCGGCCCTTGGCCCAGCTCTCCCGCAGGGCAGCCACCACGGCCGCGGCGGCTTCGGGCGTGCGGATGGACGCCAGGGCCTCAACGATGTCGTGCGTGTCGGAGAGGCAGCCCATGGCGCGGACCAGCGCGGGCACGGCCTCGGAGCCGCAGGCGGCCGCCCTGGCCAGGTCGCGGTTGGCGATGGCCAGGCTCACGTACTGGTCCATGGTGGCGGGGTTCCAGCCGACCTCGGCCAGCGCTCGCGCGACGCGGCCATCGAACCCCTCCGCCAGTTCGTCGGCCATGCCGGCCGCCACGTCGGCGTCGCGGAGTGACTGGCCGCAGAAGGCGTCCCAATCGCCGGCGCGCCACCGGTTCCGAACGGCCTGCACCAGCAGGGCGCGGGCGTGGTCGGTGTTGATGGTATCCAGGGCGTGCAGCACGGGAGTACACCACTCGTGCATGTGTTCGGAGCGCTGTACAGCCTCGACTGCGTCTTCGGGGTAGTGGACCAGGTCGGCGTAGTCGCCCGTGGCGACGGCCCAGCCGATCCGCTGGTGCTGCGTCAGCGGCCGCCAGCCACGCCGCTGCAGCTCCCCGGCAGCGGCCCCGTCGAACCGTTCCGTCACGGCCTGTACCAGATGATCCAGCCCGCGGCCGCTTCGCGCGGCTCCCTCACCGTCCTTGCGGCCCCACCAGAGCATCGGCGCCCTCCCCAAGAGTCGCTGCGGCTGCACCAGTGGCAAATGGTAACACAACCGGGACGACTATGCAAGGCGCCCGGGAGCGCCCCGCAGGAAGTACACTACCGACACGGAGGAACCCTACCATGAAAGTCGCAGCCGTCACCGGCCGGCAGCTTTGCGCGCTGGTCGAGAAGCCCATGCCCACGGTCCGCGAGGACTTCGCGCTGGTGCGCAACACCGTCGTGCCCATGTGCACCGAGTACCACGGCTACGCCGAGGGTTGGACCGGCGACTGCCTGGGCCACGAAGCAGCCGGAGAGGTTGCCGAGGTGTCGCAGCCCGGCAAGGTGAAGGTGGGCGACCGCGTGGTGGTGATGCCCCAGTACCCCTGCGGCAAGTGCGACCTCTGCGCCGAGGGCGACTACATCCACTGCGAGCGGTGCGTGGACCCGACGGCCCTCTGCGGCAGCGCATGCGGCACGGCGACCTACGCGCAGTACACCATCAAGCAGGATTGGCTCTTGATCCCCATTCCGGACGACATCTCAACCGAGCACGCCTCCATGGCCTGCTGCGGGCTTGGACCCACGTTCAACGCCATGCACCGCATGGCCGTGGACAGCTTCGACACGGTGGCCGTGGTCGGCCTGGGCCCGGTGGGGCTGGGCGGCATCGTCAACGCGGTGCATCGCGGCGCGCGGGTCCTGGCCATCGACAGCTACGAGTATCGCCGCAACCTGGCGCTGGAACTGGGCGCCGTTGCCGCGTTCAACCCCTACGACCCCGACCTGCTCGAGCAGGTGAAGGCCGCGGCGGGCCCGCGGGGCGTGGACAAGTCGGTGGATTGTACGGGCGTGCCTGCGGCGCAGGAGATGGCCATCGGCCTCACGCGGCGGCGCGGCCAGATGGCCTTTGTGGGCTGGGGCGGCCACGTCGAGCTGGGCAACATGTGCCCGGGCGGCCTCACGCTCCACGGCGTCTGGCACTGGAACCTCACGCAGACGCCCCGGATGCTCCGGCTCATCCGCGAGGTGCGCTCGCAACTGGACCTGCTCATCACGCACCGGTTCCCCATGAGCCGCGTGGGCGAGGCCTGGGAGCTGCAGATGACCGGCGCCTGCGGCAAGGTGTTGCTAGACCCGTGGGCCTGACCCTGGCCATTTCCTGCGGAGTTTTGCCGGCACGCCAACCTTTCGCTCCCCCGCGGGCTCTATAGGAGAAGAAGGGCAGGAGGCGAGGCGTGTTCGACAGGCGGCTGGCCCAGAAGATTGCGAACGGCGACCGGGCCGCGGGCGAGCGGTGGGCGCTCCGGGAGTACCCGGGCATCTTCCGCATGCTCACGGCCCTCACCGGCGATCGCGAGGCGGGAGCCGACCTGACGCAGCAGGCCTTCATGCATGCGTGGGGCGCCCTGGCCGGGTTCCGAGGCGGCTCGTCGCTGCGGACCTGGCTCCGGCGCATCGCGTATCATGAGTACACCCACTGGCTCCGCGACCGCAAGGCCGACTTGCCGCTGGACGACGCCGCCTCCGTGCCGGACCTCCGACACGCCGCCGACCTGGACACCATCGCCGTGGGCCAGGCGCTGCGCGCGTTGCCGGAGGAGTTCCGAACGCCCTTCCTCTGCTTCTATATGCAGGGGATGCCCTTGCGCGAGATCGCCGCGCTCACCGAGGCGCCGCTGGGCACCGTGAAGAGCCGCCTCTTCACCGCCCGGGCGCGCCTCCGGGAGATGCTCGCCCCGCCGCCCGCGGCAGGGGAGCGGGCGCTCGCGCCGGAGCGGCCCCAGGAGGGTTAGCGAGATGGCATGCCGATGGACCGCAAGCGAACTGGGCAAGGCGCCGCTCTGGCATCGCCTGGCCTGCGCCGAGTGCCGCAAGGCCTCGGCCGCCGACGCCCGCATCCGCCTGGCCGTGGAGTGCATGAAGGCCCAGCCGCTGCCCGTGGAGCGGATGGAGGCCATGCTCCGGAGCCTCACACTGGATGCCCAGTCGGCCCGGACCGTGGCCGAGAGGGCCGGCGTCTCGTACAAGCGGCTACGGCAGGCGGCCCTGGGCCTGGCGGCGCTGCTGGTGGTGGCCATGGCCGGACGAGTGCACTACTGCCTGGAGGACCCCGGCATCGCCGTGCCCGCCGTCCATCTTCCTTCGCCCAACGCCTACGACACCTTCGACGCAGCCGCCCAGCGGCTGGCGGGTGACAACGAAATCGAGGCTGCGCTGAAGCAGACGGACCCGACCAAAGTGGTTGCGGCCGACGAGAAGCGCTACGCCGCCGCCGACCGCGCGGCCCTGGTGGCCGCCAACTCGCCGACGCTGGACCTCCTGCATACCGGCTTCCACCAGCCCTACCTGGCCAAGCCGGGCCGCTCCTTCAACACCGCCTTCCCCGAACTGGCCCGCTTCCGAAGTATGGCCCGGTTCTGCGCGCTGGCGTCGGCCTCCGCGTCCGAGCAGGGACGATGGGGCGAGGCCATGGACCGGTCGCTGGACGCCGTGGAGATGGGCCGCATGCTCCCCAAAGGCGCCCCGATGATGGGCTTCCTGGTGGGCGTGGCCTGCGAGAGCATCGGCCGGTTGCAGGCCTGGAACTGTGTTGAGCATCTGACCGACGCCGAGGCGGCCGCCGCGCTGGCCCGGCTGGAGCGGCTGCGCCCGCGCTTCGTGCCCTACCGCGACGTGCTGACCGAGGAGAAGTGGATAACGGTGGCCGGCCTGCAGGAGCTGATGCGGAGCCGAGACTGGACGGGCTCAGCAGGACAGCTCATCGGCAGCGAGTCTCTGGCGCCGCGGGGTGCGCTGGCGCTGCTGTCGATGCGCTACCCCAAGCGGGAGGTCATGGCCAACCTGATGCGCGCCTACGACGAGGAGATCGGCGCCGCCGGGCAACCCTATCTGCCCAACGTGCGCAGTTACAACGCCTGGGAAGAGGACGAGAACCTACTGGGCCCTGACCCTATCACCCGCATGCTGATGCCGACCTTCAGCCAGGCCTCGTTCAAGGACACGCTGAACCGCGCCGACGACGCCCTGCTCCGATCCGCGCTGGCGTTGCGCATCCACCGCCTGCGCCACGGCGCGTACCCGGCCGGGCTCTTCGCGCTGACCGAGGTAGGTTGCCGGGATACCCAGGATCCGTTCGCCGGCTACGGATCGAGCCTCGACCTGCGCTACCGCAAGGTTGGGAAGGACTACGTGCTCTACAGCGTGGGTCCCAACTGTGCCGACAACCAGGGGATGCCTATCACGAACCAGAGTAGCGGGTCGAGCCCGGCGAGCAAGGCGGCCCAGATGGACAGCTTCGGCGACCTGGTAGCTCCCACCTCCGTCGTGGTCACGCCGCAACCGTAAGCATGAGCCAGACCGGCCGGCACGAGCCTGACGAGCAGGCGACGCTTGACGAGGTGATCCGCGCCATCGGCGCTACGCGCACCGGCGTGCGGCCGGGTTGCCTGGACTGGATGCTGAACGGCGTCGCCTGGAGCTACGCCATCGTCGCCGGGATCGATCTGCTGACCAGCAACACCATCGACGGCTGGGTCAAGGCCGCGGCGCTGCCGCTCTGGTGGGTGGCGGCGCGCGTGCGGCGGCTCATCGGCGGGCTGGACGCGGCCCGGGCGGCGCTGCAGTGCGCCGAACTGGGTCCCGCCGCGGCCGGCCCGCTCATGCAGGCGCTCAACTGGCCGCAACGCCGGGTGCGCGAGGTGGCGCGGCTCCGGCTGGTGACGCTGCTGCCGAGCCTCTCCGACGCCGACATCGCCGCCCTGACCCCCACGCAGACGGCGACGCTATTCGATGCGCTCACCCCGCGCGAGGCGCACCGGAACGAGGCCTTCGTCACCGCCGCCCTGCGGGCGCTGCCCCGGCTGGGCAACTCGCAGGCGTTGGACGCCGCCCGGAGGCTGGCGACCATGCCCGCGTGGACCATGGGCCTGAACCGGGTTCGGCAGCAGGCCAGGGGCGCCCTGCCGGGTCTGGAGGAGCGCATCCTGCAGTTGCGCGCGGCCGGGCTCGACGCTGCCGCCGTGTTGCGAGCCGACGCCGGCGGGCGCTCCGCCGCCTCCACGGTAGCGCAGGACGAGATGACCCGGGAGCTGGTGCGCCGCGCCGAGGCGAAGCGGGAGACGCCGATGGTGCGGATCATCTACGTCATCGCCGGCTGGCTGGTCATCGTTCCGGGGTCGCTCTACCTCACGTGGCAGGCTTGGAACGAGCGGGCCTACTGGTTCATGCCCGTCACCCTGGCCTTGGGCGCGTTCGGCACGCAACTCCACCGGCTGGCCCTCACAGGGCGCCACACCCGGCGGGCGCTGGAGCTGGCGCGGGCGGCCGACCCCTCCGCCGTGGGCCCGCTGGTCGAGGCCCTGGCGTGGCCCGAAGAGGGCCTCCGCGCCGTGGCCCGCGACGGCCTGACCCGGCTCCTACCGCGCCTGAAGGCCGGCGAAGGCAGGCTGCTGAGCACCTCGGCCCGCGCCATCCTGAACGGCTACCTGAACCGCGACGCCGCCCGGAGCCACCCCGACTTCGTCATCGCCCTGCTGGCCGCGCTGGAGCAGGTGGGCGACACCTCGGCCCTGCCGCTGGTGCAGGCTCTGGCCGAGACGGAGGCCCGCTCGGCCCGCGAGCGCCACGTGGTGGAGGCGGCCGGCCGTTGCCTGCCCTACCTGCGCCTCTGCGCCGACGCCAACCAGCAGAGCCAGACGCTCCTCCGAGCCGCCCACGCCCCCGGCCCCGACGCCGACATCCTGGTTCGCCCGGCCCCGCCCGGCCCCGCCGGCGACACAGCGCTACTGGTGCGCCCCGCCGAAGGCGTCGCCTCGGTCAGTGATGTCAGCGAGGTCAGTAACGTCAAGGGCTGACGTTGTTGACCGGGCTGACCCCAGTTTGCGGCACGCAGGACCATGGGGCCGCCGCCCCCGATGCCGTAGCTGCCGCCGGCTCCACCCTCGGGCGGCTACGGCACCACGTTGAACGCGGTGCTTGATGTGATGGGTTTGTACCAGGCGTCTCCGGCGAACTCGGCGGTGGCCGTGTGGCTGCCCGTGGCCTCGCCGATGGGTATGTGCCACGTGACAGCAGCCCAACCGTCGGCGGCTACCGCCGCTGTGCCGACGGTGGAACCTTCTACCTTGAACGTGATGCTCTTGCCGGGCTGGATCACGTAGTCCGGCAGGCTTCGCACATAGGCCCGAAGCGGATGCGCGGTGCCGACCTTGCCGCTGCGGACGTAGGGCCAGATGTAGAGGTCTCCCTTGGTGACGGTCAGCATGCCGTTGTTGGCGGAGGCAAGGTAGCCCGCGTCGCCGGCCCACTCGCTCCGAACCACGCGGGTTCCGGAGCCGGCGCCCTCAGCGACCGTATAGCCGAACTGGTAGTACCCCGATGCGTTGGTGGTACCCGACCCGAGCACGGTCCCGTCCAGCTTGATGGTCATCGGCTTGCCGGCCACGGGCGTGTTGTTCAGCAGGTAGAGGTAGGCCTTGAGGACAACGTAGCCCTTGACCTTGGCGGTCCGGTCGACGACGTACACCTTGGTCGATAGGGTCTGTGTTGTGAGCGAAGCCACTGTGGACGATGGGTTATAGGCGACATCGCCGGCGAACCGGACCGCGATAGTTCTGCCGGTCGGGCCGGCTGAGATGGTCCAGGTGAGGGCGCCCTGACCGTTCGCGTCGGTTGTAGCGGAGCCCACATCGGTACCGTCGATTGCGAAGGCTAGGACGCGCCCACCGATCCAAGCATTGTCCGGAACGCTCCAAAGGTAGCCCTTGAGCGTCACGGATGATGCCTCCGTGCCGGTGCGGTCAGGAGCGTATAGGGCCGTGCTTGTGCGGCCCAGAGCCAGGCTGTACTGGTCTCCGCACGAGATGGCGGTGACGCCCGACAGCGCGGGGATCAGAGTTGGCACCCATCTGTCGGTAGTGGTACCGTCGCCCACCTGGCCGTACGTGTTCCATCCCCATCCCCAGACCGTTCCATCGGACCTGAGCGCCAGACTGTGTCCGCTCCCCCCAGCAATCGCTGTCACGCCGTTCAGGCCCATGACCTGGACAGGCGTGAAGCGTTCGGTATCGGTACCGTCGCCCAGGACTCCGGCTCCGTTGTAACCCCAAGCCCAGACCGTTCCGTCGGACTTTACTGCAAGATTGTGCCAGACGCCAGAGGCAATCGCCGTAACGTCCGTCAGGCCGATCACCTTGACAGGGGTGTACTGGGTCCGCCAGCTGTCGTTCCCGATCTGACCGAACCAGTTCCATCCCCAAGCCCAGACCGTACCATCCGACTTTAGGGCAAGACTGTCCGAGCCCCCAGCAGAGATAGCGATCACGCCGGTGAGGCCGGGGACGATACCGGCCGTGGATCGTGACGTGTTGGTGTCGTCACCGAGAGCGCCGGTATAGTTGTCTCCCCACGCCCAAACGGTTCCGTCCGACTTGAGGGCCAGGCTGTGGAAGTCGCCGCCGGCAATGGCGGTGATGTCACCGATGCCGGTTACCTGGACCGGTGCGTTACGGTTTGTCGTGGTACCGTCGCCCACCTGCCCGTAGTCGTTGCTCCCCCAGGCCCATACCGTTCCGTCCGCCTTAAGCGCCAGGCAGTGGTTCGGCCCGCTGGCGATCGTGACCACGTCCGCGATGCCCGCAACCTGCCCGGGTGTCGTACGCGATTCGTTCCAGTCAGCTCCGAGCTGGCCGAAGTCGTTGTTCCCCCACGTCCACACTGTGCCATCGGACCGGAGAGCCATGCTGTGCCACCCTCCGCCGGCTATGGCGACGCCGTCTGCAAGGCCCGCCACCTGCACCGGTGTCAAGCTGGTGGCGCCTGACCCGTTACCCAGCGCGCCGCCCGAACCGTCACCCCACGCCCAGCCTGTGCCACCTGCGATCGCTTGGGAGCACGCCGTCACCAGACCCCAACACAGTGCCGCCAGGACCGGGCCGGCGAAGGCGCGCCGCCGATGCGCCGCCGCTTGCACTCGCTGAATACAGTTTGCCATCGTGATCTCCTGGTCTACGGCACGACATTGAACGTAGTGTTTGCAGTGACCCCTGCATACCACGCGTCTCCCGCGAACTCGGCATTGGCCGTGTGGCCACCTGAAGGCTCGCCCGGGGGTATTGCCCAGGTCACCGCAGCCCAGCCGTCGGCGGCAACCGCCGCGGATCCGATGGTTGAACCGTTCACCTTGAACGTGATGGACTTGCCGGGCTGGATTACGTAGTCCGGCAGGCTTCGTACGTAAGCCCGGAGCGGATGGGCGGTCCCAACCTTGCCGCTGCGAACGTAGGGCCAGATGTAGAGGTCACCCGCTGTCACGGTCAGCTTGCCGGTGTTGGCGGAAGCCATGTACCCGCCGTCGCCGGGGAACTCGCCCCGGATGATGCGAATGCCCGTTCCAGAACCCTCCGCCACCGTATAGCCGAACTGGTAGTACCCCGATGCGTTGGTGGTACCCGACCCGAGCACGGTCCCGTCCAGCTTGAGGGTCATGGGCTTGCCGGGGATGATCGCGTTGGTCGGGGTGTAGAGGTAGGACTTGAGCACCACGTAGGTCTTGATCTTGGCCGTCCGATCCACCACATAGACCTTGGTGTTGGTCGTGGTGGCCGTGAGCGTGGCTGACGAGGATGACGGTTGGTACTGAGCATCACCGGCGAAGGAAGCGCCGATTGTGTGCGGTCCCGCCGATGTGGTGATCACGTAGTTCAGAATGGCCTGGCCGCCCGCATCGGTTGTGGCAGAGCCGACGTTCGAGCCCGCCACGGTGAAGCCGACCGTCTTGGCGACGAGCCACGCGTTGTCGCTGGTGCGCTTGAGGTAACCCTTCAGAGCCACAGTGGTGGTAATGATGCCGGTCCGGTCCACCGTGAACACGCTGGTCGGGACCCGCTGCGGGAGCGTGAGAGTGCCGGCGCCGGCACTGCCCTTGTACTCATCGTCGCCGACGAACCGCGCCACGATGGCGTTGTCGGTCGGCAGCGCGTCCGGGATGGTGTAGGCCAGCCCTGCGATGCCGGCGCCATCGGTGACCGCCGAACCCACGGCGGAGCCGTTCACTTTGAACGTAACGGTCCGCCCCACCACCGGTCCGGTGAACGCCAGGAGCACCGCGCCGAGGGTGATGCTCTGCCCTCGGGCGCCGGACTTGCTGGGTACCGTCAGCGTTGTGCTGGGCCAATGTGAGATCGCGATGCCGCCAAGGGTACTGCTCGCGACCGCGGTCACATGCCGCAGGTCGGGCACCCACACCGGTGCGAGATACTGAGTGGTGGTGCCGTCGCCGATCTGGCCGGAGCCGTTGTATCCCCACGCAGAGACCTCTCCGTCTGCGTGCAGTGCCAGACTGGTCTTATGGCGGGAGGCGACCGCCGTGACGCTGAAGAGACCGGTGACCACTACGGGAGTGGGGCTGGACACTCCGGTCCCGTCGCCAAGCTGACCGTCGCCGTTGTACCCCCATGCGCGCACGGTGCCGTCAGCCAGTACCGCGAGGCTATGGTGGAGGCCCGCCGCGATACCGACCACGTTGGTGAGCCCCAATACCGGAACGGGTACGTACGAAGTGGTGTACCCGCCGTCGCCCAACTGCCCGTCGCCGTTGAGACCCCAGGCGACGACCGTTCCGTTTGTCAGCAGTGCCAGCACGTGGTACGGGCCTGCGGCGATTGCTTTCACACCCGACAGCCCGACCACTGCGACGGGCATCGCGGTCGAGAGGAGCACCGACGGGTCGCCCAACTGGCCATAGGTATTGTCACCCCAGGCCCAGACCGTTCCGTCGGCCAAGAGCGCATAGCTGGCGCCGACCGACGCGGAGACTTGTGTCGCGGTGGTGATGCCCGGCACAACAACCGGGACGCTGCTGTCGACCATGAGCCCGTGGCCCAACTGGCCGTCGCCACCGTATCCGAACGTCCGCAAGGTACCGTCGTTTATGAGCAGCACGGAGTGGTGAGAGCCGGCGGCCACAGCGGTGACGGGCGGTAGGTCGCCGATGTAGCGCGGCGAGACGCTCGAGTCCAACGTGCCGTCTCCCAACTGCCCAAACCCGTTGTGTCCCCAGGCGAACAGAGCGCCGTCCTCCCGCACCGCGAGAGTGTGGTATTCGCCCATGGCCACCTGGACCGCCGAATCCAGCGCGCAGATCGGTGCGGGAGCCGAACGGAAGTTGCTGCCGCCTTCCCCGAGACTCCCGTATGCATCCGAACCCCAGCCGAAGGCCGCCCCGCCCGCCGTTACGGCATGGCACTGCATGTTCGATGAGCAGATCGAGGCTATTCCGCTTAGGCCCGGCACCGGCTGCGGTACCAACGTGTCGCCGCCCGCACCGTTCCCCAGTACCCCGTTTGTGTCTGCGCCCCAGGTCGCAACCGTGCCGTTGCTCAGTCTCGCCGCGCTGTGGGCCTCTCCGGCCGCGACGGCCGTAGCGGTCGTGATGCCCAGGGCGGCCACTGGGAGCGGCCTGCTGGTGGTGGATCCATCGCCGAGTTGACCGCCGCTGTTACTGCCCCACGCCTGAACGGCGCCGGCGACCAGGACGGCTAGACTGTGGTTGCTGCCCGCGCCAATCGACACTGCCGCGGTGATCCCGCTCACCGCGACCGGCGTGCTCGCGTTCGTCGTCGATCCATCTCCGAGCTGGCCATGGCCGTTGTGGCCCCACGCTCGCATGGCGCCGTCCGACTTCAGCGCCAACGTGTGCGCGGCGCCCGCGGCAACGGCAACGACACCCGTCAGGCCAACTACAGGGCCGGGATTTGGTCGGTCTGTAGTGGTCCCGTTGCCAACCTGTCCGTCCGCGTTGTAGCCCCATGTATAGACGGCGCCGCCGGACAGGACGGCCACCGAGTGGTGCCCGCCTGCCGCGAGATGGGTCACGGAGGCCAGACCGCTCGCCGGCGTGGGCGTGGCCCTGTCTGTGGTTGTCCCATCGCCAAGCTGCCCGTGGGCGTTGTATCCCCAGGCCATCACGGTGCCGTCAGCAAGAAGGGCCAGACTGTGGTACGCGCCTGCGGCCACCGCCACCGCGTTCGTGATTCCCGGTACGGCCAGCGGGGCCGCTCGGCTCGACCCCAGGGCTGAGCCGTCGCCCAACTGCCCGTACTCGTTGTGGCCTGCGGCGAGGACGCGGCCGTCCGAGGTGAGGAACAGCGTGTGGTACACGCCGCTCGCAGCCGCGGTGCACTTCGGCAGTCTGATCGTATCGCCCGGAGACAGGCGATCGGAGGTAAGGCCGCTCCCGAGCTGTCCATAGGTGCCGGCTCCCCATGTCACCGGTTGGCCCCCGGCTTGCGGCTGAGCGCTGGCCCGGCCGGCCATGCAGGCTGCCACGACCGCCGCGTATAAGGCTCTAGTGATCATGAGGTCGACTCCGCCCTTCTGGTGCTCACGCGGGACCAGACCTGCACGGCAGCGTCCACGCTTCGCTGTATATCCCATTATATGGGCTATCCCAGCCACGCCCGGCCCTATCGCCCGTGGCCGGCAAAGGAGTCGGGCGCATTGGCGGCGAATCTGGCCGCAGTGGCTGCAGCGCCGCCCGCGGGCCTGGCGCGAGACCGCAGCGCAGGGAGCGACCGATGCCGACAGAGAGCAAGACCGTAATGGGCGATCCGCTGCCCAATATCCCGTGGGAAGAGAAGCCGGCCGGGAGCAACGCCGTCGTCTGGCGCTACTCCGGGAACCCGGTGATCCCCCGGGATCTCATCCCCACTTCCAACTCCATCTTCAACAGCGCCGTGGTGCCCTTCGGCAGCGAGTTCGCGGGCGTCTTCCGCTGCGACGATAACCAGCGGAACATGCAGCTCCACGCCGGGCGCAGCAAGGACGGCATCAGCTGGGAGCTGGAGCCCGAGCGCATCCACTGGCAGTGCGACGACCCGGAGATCGGCCACTGGGAGTACGGCTACGACCCGCGCGTCTGCTGGATCGACGACCGATACTACATCACCTGGTGCAACGGCTACCACGGCCCCACCATCGGCGTGGGCTACACCTTCGACTTCAGGACCTTCCACCAGCTTGAGAACGCCTACCTGCCCTTCAACCGCAACGGGGTCCTCTTCCCGCGGAAGATCAACGGCAAGTACGCCATGCTCTCCCGGCCCAGCGACAACGGCCACACGCCCTTCGGCGACATCTACTACAGCGTGAGCCCGGACATGGCCCACTGGGGATGCCACCGGCACGTCATGAGCCCCTGCGGCGGCTGGCAGTCGACCAAGATCGGCGCCGGCCCCATCCCCATCGAGACCAACGAGGGATGGCTGCTGGTCTACCACGGCGTGCTGACGAGCTGCAACGGCTTCGTCTACAGCACCGGCGTGGCGCTGCTGGACATCGACCGGCCCCTGGAAGGTGATCTACCGCTCGGCGCCCTACATCATGTCGCCGCAGACGCTCTACGAGTGCGTGGGTGACGTGCCGAACGTGGCCTTCCCCTGCGCCGCCCTCTGCGACGCGCCCACGGGCCGCATCGCCATGTACTACGGCTGCGCCGACACGGTCACCGGCCTCTGCTTCGCGCAGGCCGATGAGCTGATCGACTGGCTGAAGCGCAACCACACGTAGGAGCAGCCAACCATGGACCTCAGGGCCGAGATCGTCTCCGTAGGTACCGAACTGCTGCTCGGGCAGATCGTGGACACCGACGCCGCGTATCTGGCGCGGGTGCTCTCGCAGTACGGCGTCTCCGTCTACCGCCGCGTCACCATTGGCGATAACCACGACCGTCTGCTGGCCGTCCTCCGCGAGGCCGTCGAGCAGAACGATGTGGTCTTCACCATCGGCGGTCTCGGCCCCACCATGGACGACATCTCCCGCGAGACCCTGGCCGAGGCCATGGGCGACACCTTGCACATGGACGAGGGGATCGCCGACGGCTTGCGGCAGTTCTTCGCCAAGCGCGGCATGAGCGTGCTGGAGAGCAACCTGCGGCAGGCCTACGTGCCCGACCACGGCCGCGCCATCCCAAACCCCAACGGCACGGCGCCGGGCATCCTCATCGAGATGGGCGGCAAGACCGGCATCGCCCTGCCCGGCCCGCCCAATGAGTTCGTGCCCATGGTGGACAACCAGATCGTCCCCTGGCTGGCCGAGCGGACCGGCGGCCGGACGATCCGGTCGCGCGTGCTGCGCGTCTGCGGCATGGGCGAGTCGGTGGCCGAGGACCGGCTGAAGGACCTGATGGCCTCTGAGGCGCCCACGGTGGCCCCCTACGCCAAGACCGGCGAGGTCCACCTCCGCGTGACGGCCAGGGAGTCCTCGGCCGAGGCGGCGGACGCGCTGATCGAGCCCATGGTGGCCCGCATCATCGAGCGGCTGGGCGACCACGTCTACGCCTTCGACGACGAGACGCTGGAGGCCGCGGTGGTGAAGCTGCTCACCAAGAGCAAGCTGACCGTCGCCGTCGCCGAAAGCTGCACAGGTGGCCTGCTGGGCTCGCGCATCACCGACGTGCCGGGCAGCTCGACCGCGTTCCTCGGCGGCGCCATCACCTACACCAATGCGGCCAAGACCGACCTTGCCGCCGTACCGGCCGATCTCATCGCCGCCCACGGCGCCGTCAGCCCCGAGGTGGCCTGCGCCATGGCCGACGGCATCCGCAGGCGCTTCGGCGCGGACTACGGCATCGGCATCACCGGCGTGGCCGGCCCCGACGGCGGCACCGCCGAGAAGCCGGCGGGCCTCGTCTACGTGGCTGTAGCCGACCCAGAGGGTGCCGAAGCCGAGCGCTGCCTCTTCTTCGGGCAGCGCAAGGACGTGCGATGGAGAGCTACCCAGTCGGCGCTGGCGCAGCTACGGACCCGGGTGTTGGCGAGGGTGCGGCGCTGATGCCGGGGCCGTAGGGGCGCCGGCATTGGCCGGTCCCGTAGGTAGCGCAACGTGGCACGCAAGGCGCGGGCGCCCATTCGGCGTTGTTCGGAGGCAGACGGGTTGAAGCAGGTAACTGACGTCGAGAGGGCCGTCCGGCAGTTGGATGGTATGTACCTGCTGCCGCAACCCGACCGCGACCGGCGCATCGCGGCCGCTGCGGCCCTCGGCGTGCCGGCAGTCGTGGCGCTTGAGCGGTTGTGCAGATCGAGGACCGAGAGAACTCGGAATGCGGCATTCAAAGCGCTTGAGCTGATCGGCGATCCTGCCACGTCGGCCCTGGTGCGGCTGCTTCGCTCACGTCGGAGAGACGTCCGGTCAGGAGCGCTCGGGACCATCCTCCGGATCTGCACGCCGACGTCACTGGACGCCCTCCGTGAGGTCGTGCGGGGTTGGCTGCGAGCGAGCCGAACCATGAACAGGGTTCGTCTTGCCGTTGTATGGGGCCCCTTGGCGGCGGTCGGGCTGTTGTTTGCTCTCGACGGGCTCGGGTGGCTGGGCCTTCCCAAGGTCCTCGAAGGCCGGATCGGCTACCTGAATCTATACACCCAACTGGCGAGCCTCGTGCTCGCGGACCGGGAACTGGCCTTTCGCGCCGGCCTGCTCAAGGATCTTGCGCAGGTCGACGATGTGCGCGTCGTGGCCATGTTGGCGGCGCACCTCGACGACAAAGGCGCTGCGCACGTCGCGGCAGCGGGGCTCGACCAGGGCCTGCAGCGTGTGCGAGCACATGACGCGCCGCACTTTGGCCCTGAGGCGCTGCAAGGCCTCCATGCCGGCCTGAAGCACAGGAACCCGAAGCTCGTACTCGCCATACTGAGTGCCCTTACGCAGATTGGCGACGAGAGAAGCGCCGCCGCCGTCCGACGACTGGTCGCTTCGACGAAAGACACGCAGGTGAGGGCGGCGGCTCTCGAGGCCTTGCCCGCCATCGAGGCCAGCGCCCTCCGGACTGCGCTGGCCGGCGTCCTCTTGCGCCCGGCGTCGGCGCCGGACGCCGATCTCCTGCTCCGTCCCGCAGGCATGGGCGCTGCTCAGACCCAGACCCTGGTTCGGCCCTCGGATGCGCCGGGTCAGGACGGAGATCACGAAGGGATGCCCGCCGGCCAGGGCGCGGCGCTGAGACCGGGGCCGTAGGGGCGAAGCATCGGCCGCGCCCCCGCGTCGGCGGTCCGCGGCCGTCAGGGCTTCATGCCCTCCTTCATCAGCTTCCCTCCGAGCATGAGCTGCACGGTGGACTTGGTCTGGACGCGGGGCAGCGGTTGACCCTCGGGGAGCGCCGCGCCGGGGCCGAAGACCATGTCGCAGTCGGCGAAGATGTCGGCTGGCGGCACGCCTTTGGGCCGCCTCCCTTTCCCTCCACGCGGCATTCGGTGCCATCGACTGCGACCGCTACTTGCCAGGCTTGGAAATCCCCATGGTCGGGTGCTTGCCTGTTACCATTCGCGCGGGCTCGAATGGCACTAAGACTCGGCCACAAGCACGGTACTCTAGAAGACGCCCATCCACGCTTATCTACAATGGATCAATGATCTTCTGGGTGAGGCGGAGGATGACGCAACCGCGGACGACACAGGTCGCATGTGCATTGCGCGACGGGCCGGCTTCTCACGGCCATCTATGTGGCCTCCGGGCCTGGTGTGCCCGGCGGTTCCCCCGCTCGGGGAGACACTTCGGTAACGTCAGCGGCGAGGTGGCGCCGCACTGATATGCCTGTGGCGTGGCGGCCGATCATGTCATCGACGATGGTTTAAATGCCGAGTTGATAATCTGGAGAACGCTATGGATAACGCGTTGCCGAGCGACCGGGAGTTGGAGGTTCTGTCCGCCTATATGCGGTTCGGAAGTGTCAGCGCGACGGCCGCGTTCCTCTGCGTCTCGGTTGGCACCGTTAACTGCCATCTCGAACACCTGCGCGAAAAGGCCGGATTGGAGCACCGTGTGCAACTGGTCGTCCATGCCCTTCGGGTCGGCTGGGTGAACGGCACGCCTTGAGCTCGGCCACTGGGTGCCGGAAATAGGTCATTCGCCTATGGACTGCCCAATGGGCCGACCGTTATTCTTGGTGCGGCGCCACGTAACGCGGCGCGGCTGGATCGGCGCCGCACCGGATGCCGGTAAGTATGTCGAGTTGGAGAGCAGAGCATGCAGGACTCCGAGACGGCCCGGCTTGGCAGAGGGGACTGTGCCATCGTTGTCCTATTCGTGATGCTCACGGGCGTGTTTGCGGGAATGGCGGTAAGGCAGTACGGCTGGGCGCGGGAAACAAGGCGGCTTGCCGCCGTAGGTCGGTACAATGCCTGTCCGGCTGAGGTGATGGGCAACGAACCCCACATTCGTGGGTGGGCGGGGGCGCAGTTCACCCTGGTCGAGTTTGGCGACTACCAATGCGGGCCTTGCAGGGCGGCCGCGCCAAAGGTCAGAGCCCTCCTCCGACGACACGAGAGGGACCTGAGCTTCGTCTTCCGGGATCTACCGCTTACGAGTATTCACCCGCTCGCAATGAACGCGGCGGTGCTGGCAAACCGCGCCGGGAATGCGGTTGACTACTGGGCAACCCACGATCTCCTGTACTCGGACGGAATCGACGGAGCGCTGTTACGGAGGGCAGAGGCCAACTTGGAGAAGACAGGCCGTCCCGCACTACCGGAGAGCGGTGCCACCGACCGGGTCAGCCAGTCGATCCGTGCCGCAAGATCGCTCGGGATCGGCGGGACGCCAGCATATGTGTTGCTCTGCCCCGGCAGCATCGTGCGCAGAGTGGGTGCGCTTGAGGATGTCGAGAATCTGCTTGCCGCGAGACCCGCGCCTCGGCTCGGCGTAGGACAGGACGAAGAGAACGCGCACTAGAGCAGCGAGACCATCGGCAATAGGAGGGATACACATTTGAAATATACAACAGCTACATCGCTATACGTATCCGTCATGCTGGCGATATCGGTTGCTGCCTGGGCGGACGGATGCCTTACGGCCTATCCATCCCAAAGGGTCCCTGGCGGTCCAGGTGGCGCAATCCTGACCGCGGCGCCTAATTGCTTCAGCGACACCTACTGCTCTCAACAGTTCTATGTACACTCGGCCATTGAATGCAGCAACGATTTATGTGTTCCGGGGCGATGCGCAGAGCCGGGGACGGGCCTCTGGTGTACCGGCAGCCAGTCGCCCTGGACTCAGAACCGATGGCAGACCCAGTCGTGGACTTTCAACTGCTACTACGTCGGCATTGGGGGGGAGTGCTGGAATGTGCCTTGGCACCCAGTGACCGACTGGGCGTGCATGCCGAACGGCTCGCAGACTGCCTACTGCTACACAGCTTGGTACAACGACCCCGCCGGTCGCTGCTCGGAGTGACTGCCCTGATGGCTGTGGTACCGCCCCAGAAGGGCAGTCATGCGGTTTCCGCGCGGGACGTGTCGGTACGCCGGCCCCGCAGCCCACGTCAGGACGCTTGCCCGAGACGTTGCCATCAACCGCTCGACGGCACGGCAGTGACAGCCTGCATCCTGAGTGGGCGACGGTTGGCCGTGAACCGTTCCTCGGGCAGGTGAGGGAGGTGTCGATCACATGAGAGGGTCCGCAGTAGCCGTTGTGTGCGCGATCGGTGCGTTGCTGCCGGCCCCGGGGTTCGGTCAGCACCGGAGCATGGCCGTACCTCCAGCCCCCAGAATGCGCCGCCTTCAGCTCAGGCAGCCCTTCACGCTGGCTTACGGCGTGCGTGCCAGGGCTTTCCATGACGGCTCGTTCCATGCGTACCGTCTGCGCCTGACGCTTTCCTTTGATGGCAAGAGCCTGCTGTACCGGCGCGAGGACCTATCCACCGGGCGCACGGTCACGGAGTTGTTCGACGGAAGGGAGACCTACGAAGCCGAGACCGGTTCCCGGATCGCCATGATCCAACCCGGCTTCGATGTCCATCGCCTGTGGCTCTGTCCGCTCCCGGGTGTCGGCATCCCGTTTGCGCCCATGCTCACCCATGGCATCCCTTCGAAGCACCTGGCGGGCGTCGCGAAGGCGCTCGCCCCGCAACTGGCGACGGAAAGCAGGTATGTCTCGCCGTCCCTGTTCAACGCGCCAGGGCTGGAGCGCGAGTACGGCATGTGGGCCGACGACGGCATGGCGGCGCGCACCAGGGCCTGGAATCACGCCGCGTCTGTAGCCCTTGTCCCCACGCACGGCGCCCCGAAGGTGCTGTGGTACACGACCTTCGAGATACCTTCACCGCATATTGGGTCCCTTTGGGAGTTCTTCAGTCACAAGCGGTTCTCCGGTGTCTGGCTGGCCACGAGTGCCAGGCTCCGTGGATACGGAGTCCGGACGGCCGCTGGTCCAACCGACCTCGTCCGAGAGGTGACATACGAGCTGGAGCATGCCGTCGAACGGCCACTCCAACCGAACGCCTACGACCCGGCCACGTACCTGTCAAGGCACGCGAACGTGACCGACGCGGCCGGAAGCGCCGTCCGGACCTTCCTGTACGAGCCTGGCCAGGGGCCGCTGCAAGAGCAGCGGAGCAGGGGAGTCGATGTCGCGAGCGAAGCCGCCAGGCGCGTCCGCCCCCCCATCAACACCGGTGTCGTCGGCCTCTGTGTCCTCGCGGTTCTCGCGGTAGTTTGGGGTGTCTGGCGGAAGAGGCAGACGCCTTGAGCGGCGTTCTGTCCACCGATCTGAGACAGACCGGCGCCGCGTTCGCATCGGGTACGGGTGAAGCGCATCATGGCCCTGGTCGTCACCTCGCCCCAAAGCTTGTTCGGTTCGGTCGAACGGCGGTCAGCGCGGTCGTTGTGCTACTGATCTTTCGAGCTTACCTGGCGCCGAACACGGTCCCGCGGTGGCTCGACCAGTGGCGCGACGTTCATCTTCACTACTTCGGCCTCGGGGGCGCCCGCGGCGCTGGCGCAGCCGCGCTCGCCCTGGCCACGCTGGCCTTTGGGTCCTACTACCCGATCTCGTCCAGACGACAGGGCCCGTTCGGCCTCTGGCTGGCAACCGGCGCGTGGCTGAGCCTGACCGCGGCGGTCATCCTGGCGCCGTCTTCACCCGATTCGGTGGTGCTTCGGGAGGGCTGCCTTCTTCTGGGCTATGCGTGCGGTCTCGCCGCCGCCCGTCTCTTGCCCCGCATCGAGGGCTACCTCCTAGCGTTGGTCGCGTGCGGGCTGCTCCAAAGCGTCATCGCGATCACCTATCGGATTATGGGGTTGGACCGGTTCGTGTCCGGCGACGTGATCCGTGCCGGCGGGTCGTTCGGAACACCCGCCATGCTCTTCCTGGTGCCCGTGTTCGTCCTGCCGCTCGCGGTTCAGGGCGTCTTGGCGGCGCCCACGACGGGTGCAAGGACGTTCACGATGGTCGCCACTGCGGCCCTGCTGGCGGCGTTGATGCTCACGTGGGAGCGCTCCGGCGTGGCCGCCGGCCTGGCGGCCATGCTGTGGCTCGTGAGCAGGCGTGTGCCGGCCCGTCGCCGTTGGGTGGGTTGGATCATGGCCCTCGGTGTGCTACTCGTCGTGTTCCTCGTGCGAGGTACCGGCCCGGTCAATGCCGCCTCCTCGGCTCGATCAGTTAAGGGCCGCGCCGAGCTCATGAAGGCCGGCGCCCTGGCGTTTGGTCACCACTGGTTTGAAGGCGTCGGCGTGGGCCGACTGTCCCTTCCAGTACAGATCGAGATAGCCGGAAGGCCAACCAACGTCTCGCTGATTGACCCACACAACCAAGCCCTGTTCTGGCTTGCCGAAATGGGCATCGTAGGCGCGTTGCTGATCGCGGGTTTGGCCTGGTTCGTGTGCCGGACGTTGCGAGACTCGCAGTCGCCATGGGCTGACGGCGTCGCCGCCGTCTGGGTCTCTGTTGCCTGCGCCGGCATGTTCAACACCCTCTTCGGCCTCAGCGACTTCAGTTGCGGCAATATGCTCATCGGGTCTCTGCTTGGTCTCACTATGAGGGTGGGCGCCGCCTGTGATGAGCCGAGACAGACCACAACCTGACCCGCCTCGGGCGGACGCAGGAACGGCGACGCGACACGGCCCGTCACGTCAGCGCCACATTGGCCGCACCGTCGGCGTTGGCGCGACCGCGGCGGGCGTCATATGGCAGGCAGGGGCGTGGGCTCTGTGGCCGATCGATGCGCCATTCCCCTACACGGCTCTGGTCCCGTTGCTCGGTGTCACCATCACGACCGGCTGTGTCCTCCGCCTGGTTCGTCCACAGCGGCAGTCAGGTCGCGCCTGCCGGTCCCGGCGGGCGAGGCGCCCGCTTACGCTGATCGTCTTGGCGGTTGTTGCCGCGGCTGGATGCGGTGGAGCGTACGCGGTTGTCCGACGGCGTGTCCTGGCATGCCGAGACGCGGTCGCAGGACCGGGGTGGGTTCAGTTGTCGGAGGTGTCGGCGCCCATGCTCGACAGCATTGTCGCGAGCGAGGACCGCCACTACTACCGGCATTCCGGCGTCGACTGGGTGGCCCTCCATCGCGCCATCCGGTTTAATATCCAGGCGGGCTCCTTCCGTCGCGGCGGCTCGACGATCACCATGCAGGCGACGCGCTGCGAGTTCCTGACCAGGGACCGGACCGTCTGGCGCAAGCTGTGTGAGGTACCGCTCGCGCTCTGTGTGGATCATCTACTGACCAAGGAGGAGGTACTCGTGCTCTACCTGGGTCATACCGACTTCGGCCTGGGCGCGATGGGTGTCCGCGATGCGGCGCGCACCTACTTCGGCAAGAAGGCGATCAACCTCACTCTGTCGGAGGCGGCATTTCTCGCATCTCTGCCGCCCCGTCCGCCCAGGGCCGTGCCGGAGGTGACGCACAGGCTCGTCGATGCCTGTCGCTCTCGGGCGCTCGCCCGCTTGCGGCGCTACCGTCCGTCTCGGTACTCCGAAGCCGAGCTTGAACGGGCTCGCCTCGCGGAACTCACATTCGCTTGGGAGCGGAACGATGCCCGCCCTGCCAACGACTAGACGCATCGCCTCGTCGGGGCTCACCCTCGTCGAGCTGCTGACCGTGGTCGCGGTGATCGCCGTGCTGGCTGCTCTGCTGTTCCCGGCCTTCGCGGCGGCGCGGGAGACGGCACGCCGGGCCGCGTGCGTCTCGAACCTCCGGCAAATGGCGCAGGCCTGGCTTATGTACGTTCAGGATTACGACGACCGGACGCCCGGTGGGGCATACACAGCCTTCGCCGGGTCGTCCGGCGCCGGTCCCGACGGCAAACGGTACACGACGCTCTGGGCCCTTGTTCCATACCTGAGAACCGAGGCGCTGTTCGGTTGCCCCTCGCGGCTCGGATGGGACCTCAGCACCACCAACCCGGCGCTCGATACACATCGGCCCCGGCGAGGGAGCTACTCGTGCAACTACGACCTCGCCGACATACCCGCGGCGCGCATCGATCAGCCGGCGCGGTTGGTGTTGTTCTGTGACGGCTACAATCCGTGGATCGACTGCCACACCGGTTGCTCCAGCTGTACTGGCGGTTGTTCCAGCCTGATCTGGGACCGCATCGGTCGCGGCTGCTACGAGGGGGATTGCACCAAACCAACCGCCTGGCATCTCGGCGGCATCGATCTTGTCTTCGCGGACGGACACGCGACACACCGGACCCTCGGCGCCATCGAGTATGGCAACTGGGTCCTCGACCTCCCGGCCTCGGATGCCCACTACCACCAGTCCATCACAGGCGATTGGTAGCCGGGCAGTGCGCTGCACGCCCCTGCCCGGCGTCCGGTGAGTACGGCCCGGGCGACGCGCCCGAAGGTGGATCAGCCCGGCGCGGCACGTCACCGGGCGGGCTCCGCGCCCCCGCGTCGGCGGTCCGCGGCCGTCAGGGCTTCATGCCCTCCTTCATCAGCTTCCCTCCGAGCATGAGCTGCACGGTGGACTTGGTCTGGACGCGGGGCAGCGGCTGACCCTCGGGGAGCGCCGCGCCGGGGCCGAAGCCCACCATCGTGCCGAAGACCATGTCGCAGTCGGCGAAGATGTCGGCCGGCACGGTGACGTCCACGCGGTCCTGCGCCATCATGGAGGTCTCCTTCACGCCCTTGATGACATCGGCCATCTGCATGTAGTCCACCGTGTTGCCGGGCGCGGTCTTGATCTCCGACGAGCTCCAGATGATGAGGGTGTTCTTGCCCTGGATACCCATGACCTGCATGTGGTAGCCGAGGACGTTGGGCACGGCCTTCCAGCGGAACCCCAGCGCGGCCGTCAGGTCGGGCAGTTCGGCGAGGTCCGGCGCGCTGAACTCGATGGGGTCCAGGAAGTTCACCTTTGCCGGCACATCGATCTCGACGTTGCCGGTGTAGGTGCTTGCCAGGACGTAGTGGCCCTCCAACTCGGCGCCCTTGGCGATCCCGGCCGGCGCCTTGCCCGCGGGCCAGTAGCCGGTGGTCCAGTCGGGCTTGTAGAAGTAGGAGCGGGCCGCGTTGGGCTGCCGGGCCTGCTCTCGGAAGGCCGCCTTCTGCTCGGCGGTGAGGCCGTCGAACGTGATGACCTCGGGCTGGCCGGGCTTCACGGTGGGTGACGAGCCCCAGTAGCGCTTGATGGTGAAGCTCGCCGCCATGCCGCCCGGCGTTTCGCTTCCGCCGCCGGCCGACTCCTCGGGCTTCGGGCGGTAGAGCGCCAGGTCGAGCTTCTTGCCCAGCTTCAGGCCCCCCGGCACCGCGAGAGCCGCCGTCGCGTCGGCCGGTGCGAGGCCCGGAGACCAGAGGCGGACCTCCAGCTTGCGCTGCGGCTTGCCGGGGATCATCATGCCCGCGGGCGCCCCGCCGCCGGGCAGCTTGAGCCCTCCCGGCAGCTTCACGCCATCCGGCAGCTTGAGGTCGGAGAGGTCAGGCAACTCCGGCATGTCGGGGATTTCGGGCATGGCCGGCATGCCCGCCATCTTCATCACGGAGGTCTCCGCGAAGATGCCCAGAAACGACTGGTCGGCGCCTCGGGACGGCTGGTTGGCGGGCGAGATCAGCGCGAGGGCGAGGATCGGTGCAAGAGGGTTCATCCGTTGATCCTTTCGTGGGGCCGCACACGTTCGAGCAAGGGCCACAACGGTCCCATACGCGGCGCGCGCAAGCGTCGTTCGGCGCCGTGGTGCGGCGCGGCGCCGGCGGGAGGGCCGTCCGTATCGCGCGGCCGCCCTTCCCGCTGTATAATGTGCCGGGAGCAAGGAATGCAACCTCATGGGATCGACCTCGATAGCCCGGAGATGCGCCGTTTCCGTCGGCGATGGGCCATCACTGAGCTTGCCGTCTTCGGTTCCGTGCTTCGCGACGACTTCCGCCGCGACAGCGACGTTGACCTCCTGGTCACCTTCACGCCGGATGCCGAGTGGGACTTGCTCGACCTGCTGCACATGCAGGACGATGCGGCAGCGATCCTGGGGCGGCCCGTGGACCTGGTCAGCCGGGCAGGGCTGGAGCAGAGCTGCAACGCCATCGTCCGCGGCGAGGTTCTCGGCACGTCCAGGGCGGTCTATGCGCAGCAGTGACGCGTTCCTGCTGGACATCGTCGAGGCGTCGGCGCGCATGGCCGACTACACTGCCGGCATGTCCCGCGCCGACTTCATGGCCGACAGGAAGACGCAGGCCGCAGTTGTCCGGGAGATTGAGATCAGCGGCGAGGCATCGCCCCAGTTGCCTGAACCCTCCAAGCTGGCCAACCCCGACATTCCCTGGCGAGACCTGGCGCGGCTGCGCAACCTGTACATCCACGCCTACCACGGCATCGACTACGGCATCGTGTGACAGACTGCCGTCCGGACCGTGCCCCCGATCGCGGTAGCCGTGCGCGCCCTACTCCCTGCTGTTGCCGATGCTGCCGGGGACGAGGCGTAACCGCCATGGCAAGCCACCGCTGCGACTGAGTCGGGGTCCTGCACTTCGTTCAGGACGACCATCAAGGGCAACCGGCGACCACACGCGCCACCGGTTGCATGGCCGTAAGCCCCAGACCGTCGGTCGAGTGCCTGTTCGCCACCGGGCGGACAGGCGTATCGAGGCCACGGTCGCATACGCCGCCGCGCTTCCGTGCCCGAGCCCGGCAGG
>CAJBBX010000016.1 GCA_903951425.1 uncultured Chthonomonas sp. | reverse complement strand
TGTGCTCGCCAAGCGCCACGGCGAGCGGTGCAGTCCGGAGGAGAGCGCTATGCGGATCACGGGTAAGGGGATGCGGGTCGGTTCGTTCGGACGGCTCCTCGCTGCTCTGGCGGCGGTCGTCGTCTGTGGTGCATCTACAGGTTGTGGCGGCGGAAGCAAGGGGTGCGGCGGATCGTCGACGCGCAGCGGCTACATCGGCTCAAGCGATCGTGTCTGGTCTCCAAAGGGCACGTATGCGGATGTCTACCAGTTCACGGCATGTGACAACCAGGACGTGACGATCTCTATGTCGTCGTCTGCTTTCGATACATACGTGATACTCGCCCTCAAGAGCGATGCGACGACATACTACGTCCTCGACTTCGATGACGATAGCGGGTCCGGGTTGAACTCCCAACTGACCTACCGGGTCACAAACGGCGTTACATACTCCATCATCGCGACCACTGCGATGAGCGGCCATACCGGCTCCTACGATCTGGAAGTGAGTGGCGCTGCGAAGGACCTGGCCAGCGCCCGTCCCACTACAGGTGGCGTACTCCCCATTGATCCGCGTAGCCCGGCGACCCCAACCTCGAGCCAGGCTACCAAGCGCGCCGATGCGGCCAAGAGCGACCGGGGTGGTTCTCAGGACGCTCCCGCACCAACCGGCACTGACGAGCCGTGCACGAGGTAGCGCTTGCGTCGTCTCGCCGGACGCGTCCGAGTGACCGGCGGCCATAGGTCTGCCGTCGGTCACTCGGGCTCGCGCGTTGGCGGATGGATCAAATAGGTTGATGGTAATGAGGGGATCTCTCAAATGGGTCGATGGCCGCATGCATTGCTCACGCTCTTGTTGCTGGCTGCCTCGCCGGTGTCATGTCCCTGCTGGGCGGCGTCGCCGGGGAACCCCACCAGCTTGCTCCGCGAGCTCGCGAAGAACCCCCAGCGCATCCTCATCATCACATCGGGGCCGATCGCCACGCCTCTGGCGGAGGATCTCCAGGCCTCCGTGCTGCGTCAGCCTGACAACAAGCACAAGCGCGAGGACGTCCGAGTGGTGCCGTTCGATCTGGCTGAGGAGGCTGAGCGCGCCTCGGTCGGTCCCAAGAAGCCTGGCGCGTTCCTCATCTTCGTGCTCGCTACGCAGGAGACTGCCCAGGTCACCAAAGTGCCGCTGGATGCGGCCATGCCTGTGCGACTTCGCGACCTCGGCAAGACGGACAGCGTGGCTGCATGCCAGTTGGGCGACGTAGCCAAGAAGGGCGTGAATGGACTCGTCGTAGCGGCTGTCGCTCCTGACGCCAAGCGTCTCGCGAAGATGCTGGATGTCGTTACCGCCCGCACCGCGTCCGACTGGCGTATGCTGCCGTTCCAGGAGAAGTGGACCACGAACCGCGTGGCGGTCTTCAGCCGGCCGGACCTGCGCACCGCCGCCATTGGGAAGTGGGGAGCCATCGGCGCGGCGCGAGTGTGGGATGAAGTCCTGTGGTACCCGATCGGTGATCGGCCCAAACTCACGGCAGAGCAACTCGACGAATGCACCGAAGCGTACTTCGTCGACTCGCGGGACCGTGAGATGCTGCCCGGAGCCGCGGCCAAACTGCTGGAAGGAGCTGCCACTACCGATACCGTCGTGGGGCAGGGCAAGTCTGACAGCGGCAATCCCTTTGCCCTGTTCGCAGCGTTCGCGCCCGGCATCCTCGCCAAGAAGCTTGAGCGGTATCCCGTGCTGACTGGGGTGCCGGGGCGTGAGGTCAACAAGGTGATCGACCTGAGGCGGCCCGTGGTCGCTCGTACCGGGCTTCGAGTCTACGAGGTCGATAGCGAAAGGCCCTTTGGTCGCGCCCGCGTGCCGGTTGCTCACGACATGCGGCAGGAGCCCTACAACCTTGACGTGGAGGAGGGGAGCGATTCGCTTGCGCAACTCGGCATCCTGGTGGCTGAGAAGGACATACTGGGTTCGACCGAAACACGGATGATGATCCGCGAGAAGTCAGGCTTTCGGCACGTCTGGCTCCTGCGCGTTACGGCTCGCAAGGAGAGCACAGCATACACCCCCGTCATGGACAAGGTGACGCCGTACCCCGGCGAGTACCGCGCGCCTGAGCCGCAGAGGCCAGATAAGGGGCGCAAGGAGTCGGACTACGACTACAACTTGCGGTTGCGCCAATGGGAGCGCGAGTACGATGTCTGGTTGCGCGCCAAGCAAGCGTTTGAGCGCGAGAGGGATTATATCACGCCCGTGCAGTGGTCATGGCGTATTGATGTCCGGGAGCACGCGGGCGTCGACTGCTATCTGGGGCTGTACGACCTCCTTGCGCCAGATCGCGCAGTCATCGTGCTCCTTGACGCCAAGTGCGCCGGCGAGGCAGACGGGCAAGCGAGCATATATAAAGAGGGCTCGGTGTCCGTGCGAGGGCATCTCGCCCGACCGGACACTCCCGAATGTCCGCCGAACACGGCCTCTTGCGCAGATGACCTGGTAATGAATGCAGTCCACAATGCGTCTACCGCGGCGCTGGAGTGGGTTCGGGAGAACTGCGTCTTGCCGAGCGATCAGGTAGTCGATCCACCGCCGGCGACGCTCGCCGTGCCTTCAGCAGAAGGCCTGCCTGGGTTGGATGTCTCCTTGCGGGCGACCCTGACCGTCCCTGGTGAACCCAAGCTTCAGGCACGCAGGCCGGTGAAGTTCACAGTGGGCCAGACTGATCTCGGCACGGCAGAGACCGACGCGGCAGGAGTTGCCGCCATCACGTACAGCATTCCTACCACAGCGCAACCCGGGGCGATTGCCGTGACGGTTTCGTTCAGCGGCGATGCCCAGGTCCAGCCGGCGAGCGCCACAGGCAACCTCACTGTGCAGTCCCAGGGTCAGACTACGATACCTCCGCCACCGCCGGTGCCCCCCATCGTCGCCGATGTGACCGGTTCCACGATCACAGTGGCGCTTGGCTCCCAGTCTGCCCCGAAGGTGGGCGGCTCGGGCTACATACTGGTCGACAAGGTGATCTACAAGCCAGGTACTAAGGAAATTCTAGAGGTGTTGAAGGTAGCTATCGCCAAAATTAGGGTAGTCAGACTTTCAAGTGTGACCGTGGGTTGCACTGTGGTGATCCCGCCCGGCGCCAAGCCCGAAGACTTCATGGCCAAGATCAAGATAGGTATGCCGGTAAAGTGGGAAGTCGCGCAGACAGGAGGCAAGTGATGCGAGGCAGGAGCCGGCGAGCGGTGTTGGGGGGTGGGATCGTACGCCAAGGCCTGATGCTTGGGACTGCATCGTGCCTTGCTGCCGTCGTGCCTGCCGTACAGGTGGATGCCCAACTGAGCGATCAAGCACGGGCGCGCCGGGTCAGGGTGATGGTGACCATCTCGGAGCGCCACTGGGAGAACCGCGAGATGCGGCGCCTCCCGGATCCTGCGTGCGAGACGGCGGTGTGTCGGGCTCTCATTGCCGCAGGCTACAAGGTAATCGACAGGGCACGGTCGGCTGAGTTGCGGGACTCCGAGCAGCTGGACCGGGCAGTCAAAGGGGGATCCAACGCGGCAGTGGAGATGCAGCGGATCGGTAGGAAGTACGGGGCCGACGTGCTTGTGACCGGGGAGGCGTTCACGCAGGAGGTGTGGCGTGGCCAGTTGCCCAGCGGGCTCGGGCAGATTACGCAGGTTCGATGCAAGGCGCGCATCGAGTTGCAGGCCTTCCGCACACACACGGGAGAGCGCATCTATGTGGACTCCATCCAGAAGGCGGGGCCCCCTGACTCCACCGTTGAGCTTGCGAGCAAGGCATGCCTCGAGGAGGCGGCCGAGGAGATGTGCCCTGGGCTACTGAAAGGCTTGGACGCGATAGTTGACAAGGAGCACTATGTGGAACTGCAGGTCCGTGGCCTCGGCAGCGCCACCCGTGCCAGACAGCTTGAGCTCGCCATCGCCAAGCTACCAGGGGTGCTTGACGTGAGCCCGTGGGATGTTGAGGCCAACACATACAGCACCGAGATTACGCTAACCGACGCCGGCGTCCGAAGCGTGCCGGCGCTGCTTGAATCGAGCAAGAGCATGAAGCAGTTCGGTCTGAGGCTCTTCAGCAAGACGGCGGACAGGATCATTATGGATCGACGCTGAGCGGTAGGTGAGTTGGCCAACAGTGGTCAACTCTTATCAACTCATGGCATGGTCCGTCAATAGACGCACGCAGGCGGGCGACCGCACACTATAGGGGGCATACGGCGACGCTCCGTGCGGCGCCGGTGATGGGGGCGATGGTTGGTCAGAAGCAGATGTGCCGGAGCCGATGTCTCGTGGGCGCACCCCACGACCGCAGGATCCAACCGGCCCG
>CAJBBX010000015.1 GCA_903951425.1 uncultured Chthonomonas sp. | reverse complement strand
TGACCGTCACCGCGGGCGACCTCTACATCTGGCCCTACGTGCGGAGCGGCAAGAGGGGCACGAACCACCTGCTGAAGGCCTACGTACGAAGCCTGCCGGACTACGTGATCCAGCCCGGGAAGTCGATCACCTTCAAGGTGAACGGCTCCGAGATCGGGACGAGCGCGGTCGGATCGGACGGCTGGGCCTCAGCCACCTGGGCGATCCCCGCCGACGAACCCACCGGCGCCCATACCGCAGCGGCCGAGTTCGCCGGCGACGCATGGTACAAGGCCGTAACGGCAAACACACCGTTCAACGTGGTGCTGTAGCCGTACTGCCCACGGGAGCCGCAAGCCGCCGTCCGCTTGCGGCTCCCCCCTCAGCCCGCCGGCGCCCAGCGTGGAGGTCTATCACCCGTAGCTTTCACGCGTGCGGTGTTATCACAAAAGCCAATATGCATATTGGAACTACTGTCATACAGGAGTATTGCCAGTGACGAGGAGCAAGAGTGTGATTCTGGGCGTTTGGCTGGCGCTCGTGGCCTGCGCGGCCATGGCGCAAGCGCCCGGGCGACCGATGACGTGGGGCCGCGGCGACAACGGCCAACTGGGTTCGGGGCTCCTGACCGATCGCCTGACCGCCGCGCCCACGCTGAGGTTGCCCCCAATCGCTGCCGTTGCCACTGGTGGCGTCCATGTGCTCTTCCTGACTACGGATGGGCGGGTGTTGGCCGCCGGCGATGACACCTATGGCGAGCTGGGCAACGGCCCCGCATCAACATCGCCAAGCCCGACCCCGGAACCGGTTCCGGGCATCACGACTGCCGTCGCGGTGGCCGCCGGCACCCACCACAGCCTTGCAGTGTTGGCGGACGGGACCGTCAGAGCGTGGGGCTACAATGGCAATGGCCAGCTTGGCGACGGGACCACCGAGGACCGCCATGCGCCGATCACTGCCTCCGGCATCACCAACGCCGTTGACGTCGCCGCCGCGTTCAACCACTCGCTTGCGGTCCTCGGAAACGGCAGGGCGATGGGATGGGGCCGCAACAGCGAAGGCCAGGCCGGTGTCGGCACATGGTCACACTGCTTGACGCCCACCCTGGTGTCGGGTCTGACGAACGTAGCGACCGTGGCCGCCGGCGCCTATCACTCCCTTGCTGTGCTGACGGACGGCTCCGTCTTCTCCTGGGGCTTCAACGGCTACGGCCAGCTGGGTATTGGGACTCACCTCGGGGCCAACACACCGGCGCCCGTCGGAGGGATTGCACCAGCGGTGGACGTCGCCGCCGGCTCCTTCCACAGCGTGATTGCCCTGTCGAACGGCACGGTCGTCGCCTGTGGCATGAACAGCGACGGCCAGCTTGGCGACGGAACGAAGACCGAGCGAGCCTCGCCTGTGGCGGCAGTCGGTTTGTCGTCGGTTTTGTCGGTTGCCGCCGGGTACGCCCACAGCGCCGCGCGACTCACCGGCGGCGCCGTAGCCACCTGGGGTAGTGACACCAACGGCGCGTTGGGGAATGGCTCAGCCGGCGCGACGCTGACGCCTGCTGTGCTGCCGGGCCTCACCGGCATCGCGGCCCTCACCTCCCATGAGTGGCAGTGCCACGCGCTCACCTCCGAAGGCGATGTGTACGGATGGGGCCTCGCCAACGCGCACCGCCTTGGCGATAGCAGCAACAGCCAGGCGCGGGTATCGCCGACTCTCATCTCCGCCCTGGACTCGGCCACCGACGTGGCCTTCGGGTACTACCATGCTCTGGCCATCCGCAGAGATGGAGCCCTGTTCGCGTGGGGCTACAACGGCTACGGTGCGCTGGGCGACGGGTCGCTGGACTCGGCGTACGCACCCCGCAAGATCGAGGGTCTCCCGCCCATTGCCGGCATCGCCGCAGGTGAGCTCCACTCCGTGACGCTGTGCTCAGACGGCACCATCAGAGCCTTCGGGTCCGGCGGCAACGGGCAGCTGGGCAACGGACTGACGGTAGACAGCGGCGTTCCGGTCGTCGTTACCGGTGTTTCCGCCGCTACCGAGGTGGCCACCGGTCGCCAGACCAGCTATGCCCTCTTGGCCGACGGGTCTGTCCTCTCATGGGGCCTCAACAGCTCCGGAGAACTGGGAAACGGATCAGCAGCGGCGAACAGCCCGACGCCGGTGGCGGTATCGGGTCTGGCCGGTGTGCGGGCAATCGCTGCGGGCGGGTCGCACGCGATGGCCCTGTTGAGCGACGGCACCGTGCGTGCATGGGGCTACAACGCCTGGGGCCAGCTCGGGGACGGCACCTATACGAACTCCAACGTACCTACGCAGGTCGCGGGCCTCACAGACGTGGTGGCCATCGCGGTAGGTGGGACCCACAGCCTGGCTGTACTGGCTGACGGCACCGTGCGGGCGTGGGGCTGGAACGGATATGGGCAGCTTGGCGACGGATCCACGACACACAGCCCGACCCCGGTGCCGGTCACGGGGCTTTCCGGCGTGACGGCGATTGCGGCCGGAACCGGAACCTCCATGGCGCTTCTGTCTGACGGAACCGTCCGGGCGTGGGGTTACAACGGCCAGGGCCAGATAGGTGATGGGACCACTACAGGTCGCCTGACTCCCGTAGCGGTGCCGGGGCTGAGCCTGGTTACCAGCATTACCGTCGGTGATACCGCGTCCGCTGCGCTGTCCGAGCAACGGCAGACTGCTCTGTCTGTTCCCGACAAGGCCGGCGAGCATGGCGCAGGCATTACGCTCGGCGCGGTGCTTCTGGCGAGCACGGAACCGGTCCCGGGCAGAACCGTGATCTTCACAGTGGATGGGTCGGCTGTGGGTTCGGCTTCGACCGACGGTACGGGCATCGCTGGATTGCCATACACCGTGGCAGACGCCCTCACCGTGGGCAGCCATTCCCTGGGCGCCACGTTCACGGGCGACGAGAACTACCAGGGCAGCACGGGTTCCGGAACTCTCGCAGTCACGCTGGGCACGACGAGCCTCTACACGGTGAACCGCTCGGGTCTGGTGACCACTCCGGTGGCGTTGAAGGCTTATCTGAAACGTACGAGCGATAGCGCCTGGCTCGGAGGCCGGAGCGTCGAGTTCAGCGTTGCGGGCACGGGCGTCGGCTCGGCGACGACCAGCGCGGCCGGCGAGGCGGTGCTGACCTACGTCATCGCAACCCCGGCGGGGTCGCACACCATCGGCGCGTCCTATGCGGGCGACGCGGACCACAAGCCATCGACGGGTTCCGGGACGCTGACGGCCACCACGACGAACACCAAGGTCTACGTGGTCGACCGCACCGCGAAGGTGAAGACATACACCGTGCTAAAGTCCTACCTCTACACCCCGACCAACGCCATCATCCCCGGTAAGCCGATGGTGATCAAGCTGGACGGCACGATACTGGCCTCCGGCAACACCAACACCTCCGGCTATCTGCAGGTGGGCTACACCGTGGCCGAAGGCGCGGGCGTCGGCGTCCGCACCATCCGCGGCGAGTTCCCCGGTGACGGCGGCTACATGGCCTCGGCCAACACCGGCAAGCTGACCGTCACCGCGGGCGACCTCTACATCTGGCCCTACGTGCGGACCGGCAAGAAGGGCACGAACCACCTGCTGAAGGCCTACGTGCGAAGCCTGCCGGACTACGTGATTCAGCCCGGGAAGGCCATCGCCTTCAAGGTGAACGGCTCCGAGGTCGGGACGGGTGCGGTCGGATCGGACGGCTGGGCCTCAGCCACCTGGGCGATCCCCGCCGGCGAACCCACCGGCGCCCATACGGCCGCGGCCGAGTTCGCCGGCGACGCCTGGTACAAGGCCGTAACGGCAAACGCACCATTCAACGTGGTGCCGTAACGGGGCAGAGTGACGCCGGCCCGACGCATCACGCTTGTGATGGAGACTTCCGTCCCCCTAGTTCGTAGAGTTCTATTGACAGGAATGAAGGAGTCTTCCATTGCAGACCTCGATGTGGCGGGTCGGCCTCTTTGCGATACTGTGCTCGGGCACGGGGATGGTGGGCGGGCAGGCGTCCGCTGACGACAACGCCTGGGATTGGGGCGCCAACAGCCATCGCCAACTAGGCGACGGCACCACGTTCAACCGCTACGCTCCGGTGCGGATCGCCGGTGTGGCAGCCGTCGTTGGTGCGGCGGGCGGGCAGTACCACTCGATGTTGCTCAAGTCTGACGGCACGGTTTGGGCCTGGGGCGAGAACACATGGGGCACCGTCGGCGACGGGACCACCACGACGCGCTCCGCGCCGGTGCAGGTTTCCGGCATCTCAGGCTCCACTGCGGTCGCGGCCGGCGCACTGCACAACCTGGCGCTGCTTGCAGACGGCACGATCCGTGCCTGGGGCGCCAACGGCAACGGATCCGTCGGCGACGGCACGACCACGAACCGATGGACATCGGTACCAGTCTCTGGCCTCACAAGCGTCATCGCGATTTCGGGCGGGGGCTACCACAGCCTGGCGCTCAGGTCCGACGGCACGGTATGGGCATGGGGAGCGAACTGGTCCGGCCAGGTCGGCGACGGCGCCACGACGGCACGGTTGGTCCCTGTTCAGGTCCCCGGCATCACCGGCATCATGGCCATCGCCGGAGGGGGCGTGCACAGCCTGGCCCTGAAGTCCGACGGCACGGTATGGGCATGGGGTGAGAACGGCTCCGGCCAGATCGGAGACGGTACCACTACGACCAGCCTGAGCCCGGTTCAGGTCTCCGGCCTGACGGACGTGACCAGCATCGCGGGAGGTGCGGCGCACAGTCTTGCGGGCAAGTCCGACGGCACCGCCTGGGCGTGGGGAGCGAACTACGGCGGGCAACTCGGCGACGGCTCGACGACGGATAGCCTCACACCGGTCCAGGTCTCCAGCCTGACCGGGTGCGTTTCTGTCGCCGCCGGTGGGCCATACAGCCTTGCGCTGAGATCCGACGGAACCGCGTGGTCGTGGGGACTGAACGAACAGGGAGAGCTGGGCGACAACACGGGAGCGAACAGCAGCATACCGGTTAAGGTCTTCGGCCTGGCCGGCGTGGTGGCGATCAGGGCCGGATCCAACCACGGCATCGCGCTGTTACCCCCGCGGACCAGCACGTCCATATACGCGCCGGACCGCTCTGGGATCATCACCACTACCGCAACGCTGAAGGGCTACCTCAAGCGCCTCAGCGACAATGCATGGCTTGTGGGCCGAGCCCTGGACTTCCTGGTTGACGGCGTAGCCATCGGCACAGCGGCAACCGACGCGAACGGGCAGGCCGCCCACGATTGGGTCATCGGGCCCGGTTCCGCGGTCAGGACCATTACGGTGGAGTTCGCCGGGGATGCCGGATACCTTGCTTCATCGACGACCGCCACACTCACGGCGCAGACCGTGGCGACCAAGGTCTACGTGGTGGACCGCACCGCACAGGTCAAGGGCTACACAGTCCTTAAGGCCTACCTGTTCCTCACCAACAACACGCTGGCGCCCTCGGGCAAGCTGATGACCATCAGGCTCGACGGTACAGCCCTGGGTTCCGGCAACACCAACGCCACAGGCTGCCTCCCGATCGGCTACACCGTACCCGAAGGCGCCGGCGCCGGGACGCGAGTGATCCGCGGCGAGTGGGCGGGCGACGGCGGGTTCATGGCCTCGGCCAACACCGGCAAGCTGACCGTGACGGCCGGCGACCTCTACGTCTGGCCCTACGTCCGCAGCGGCAAGCGAGGCACAAGCCACCCGCTCCAGGCCTACGTCCGCAGCCTGCCGGACTACCTGATCCAACCCGGCAAGTCAATCACCTTCAGCGTTAACGGCACCCCCATCGGCGCCGCCGCAACGGCCGCCAACGGCTGGGCCACCGCAGCCTGGGCCATCCCCGCCGGCGAACCCGCCGGCGCGCACGCCGCCTCGGCCGAGTTTGCGGGAGACGCCTGGTACCTCCCGGTGACGGCGAACACCGCGTTCAACGTGGTGCCGTAGGGCAACATGGCCATCCGACCTGTCTGATCAGGTCGGATGGCCATGTGTCATGCCAGTCTCTGGCCCCTACAGATGCACGACCGATAGGCCCGGTAGCATCTCCGCCAAATGCTCGGCGACCAGCCGTCGGTGGCAGTGGATGGGCTCCCGTTCGCTGCAGAGCAGACAGGCCCCGTCCAGGTCGGAGGGCGTAACAACGGATCCGGCGCAGCGGTCGTGGAGGAGCGCCGAGAACGCGTCCTCGTACTCCGACCAGTCGCCGCGCTGCTTCTTGAAGGCGTCCAGTATCTCCTGCGTCGGCGCGAACTCCGGGCGATGCTCGTAACCGATGCCTGCCAGCGCCCTGAGGAAGTAGGGCAGGTCCTGCCTCTTGGCGAAGCCGGCCAGTTGCGACACGTTGTTCAGGCGTACATCGATGACCTTCGTGACGCCGGCAGCCGCGAGCCGTGCGAAGAACGATTCCGCCGTGGTCTCCGTGAAACCGATCGTGTAGAGGGTCACTCGATCTCTCCCCGGTCGGCTCCGGCGGCCGGCCGCTCTTCGTAGGCGATCTTGGCGCCGCGCAGGGCGTAGGCCTCGGCGATGACCTCCTCCGGCTCATGGAACAGGTCGCGCTCGGCCAGCTTGTACTCACGAAGGAGCCGGACCAGCGCCGCCTCGTGCGTCTCCAACGTGCCGTCGGCCAGGATATGGCTCACGGCGACGCCCCGTTCGCGCAGATGCCGGGCCACAAGGAGGGTCCGGTGGCATGTCAACGGGTCCTTCTCGGCGCAGAGCAGGGCCACCGTCCGCGTGCGCATGCCCGCCTCCACGCCGTCGAGCCCGCGCTGGAAGGCCGGAGTGGCGGCCAGCAGGCTGAAGTCGACCTTGCCGCCCACGTAGCATCCGGGGTCGTCGGGCCGGGCGCCCAGTTCCTTGCCGAGATAGGCATAGGCGATGCCGGCCTCGGTCAGCCGCGCCGCCAGCAGCTCCCTGCCGAACTGGGGGTAGAGGCGGCTGTAGGGATGCGAGCGGACGTCGGCCACCGCATTCACGCCGTGGCGACGAAGCAGTTCCAGCAGGGCCTCACTCGAATGGTTGGAGTGGCCGATGGTGTAGAGTGTGCCGCTCATGCCCCTCCCGCCCGCCCCGGCGTCAGCACCGAGGCCGCCAGCTTGTAGGCGAAGCCCTTGTAGCCCTCGCTGAGCGAAACGCAGACGAGGGCGTCGGGCAGCACGAGGATGCCTCCAGGCTCCGCCAGACAGCGCTCCTCCGCCACCGGGTCGGTGACGGTGATCCGGTACGTGATCTCGGCCCATTCGAAGGCGGCACGCACCCGGCGCCGCACCGTGCCCGGCGCACCAGCCTCCTCGGTCGCCTCCAACGTCAGGTGCGCCGGCCGAACCAGCATCAGCGATCGGCCCTCGACGGCGGCGGCCTCGTCGGGCACGCGGTCGTTGAGCCCGCCCACTGTGGACCCTCCGGACGCCCAGAGCGGCGCGTCGACCGGAGCCACGGCCGCCAGGGCCCGCTCCCATGGCGCGCGCCCCACGCGCTCCCAGTAGCGCGAAGGGTCGAGGACGTGGTTCTCGGTCTGGTGGCCGGACGGCGCACGGGAGAGGAGCGGGACATCGATCAGGTCGAACACCCGGGGCTCCGACCCGTCGCGGTAGGCCCGCTCCTCCTCAGAGACCTCGCGCGAGCGCCGGGGGCTCACCGGCCGCACCCAGGCGCCCAGACCGTCGTCATCACACTCCAAGCCGGCGATGCAGCGTCCGGCCGGCGGCCGGCGCGAACTGGCCAGGCAGAGTATCCGCTTGATGTAGGCCATCCAGTCCGCTCCGGAACGCATGATCCGTGGGAATGCAGAGCAACGATGCCCTATTGTACCAACGGTCGCCTCGTCGGGCTACGCCGCCACCCATCCGCTACTTGGCCAGGTAGTTCTCGTGGACGGCCTTGCCCGCCATGGCTCCTCCGGCCGTCGCGCTGGAGCGGTACAGCACGGCATTGCGGCCCTCGAGCCGCGTGATGGTGGTGTCGGCCGCGCGGTCCACCGCCTTGCTGGCGCCGGTCGCGGCCTCAGCCAGGAACGCACGGGCAGAGGCCGGAGTGACCGGGCGGGCGGGCACGGGCTTGCCGTTCGACGCCTCGGCCGCGTCGGAGGCGTAGCTCCGCAGCAGCTTGGGCCAGAGCTTGCGGAAGAGCGCCGGCTCGCCGAAGACATCGGCTGCGACCACCTTGCCGTCCACCGCCGTCACCACGCCGACCAGCCGCTTGTCCGCCGGGATGGCGCCGGAGAGCGCCTTGACATAGGGGTCGATGCTGGCGCCCGAGTTCCCGCCCGTACCCTGCAGCACTTCGCGATAGGTGCCGGACGCCGGTGCGGCGTTGAACCGGGCGTTCTTCTGCGCCACCGCGGCCCAGACGTCGGTCTGCCTCCGGCTGATCCGCTCGTTCGAGCCCGCCGCCTCGCCCGCTACCTGGTTCCGGTTGATCAGCCCGCCGGGCCGCGTCCGGGTCGACTCCGGCATGGCGGCCACCACGGCGCCATCCTGCGCGCTCAGGCGGATCGTCTGGGATGCAAGCGTCTTCGCGCTGCCCGTGAACGAGGCGGCGCCCGACCAGCGGCCATGCTCGACGCAGAAGACCGTGATCGGCACGGCCTTCGCGCCGGGCTTGAGCAGCAGGTCCTTACCGATGCAGCGGTCCTGCTGCCCGCCCAGGATCACCTCGCCGCCGATGATATAGACCGGCTTCTTCCCCAGGTTGCTGACATAGAGCTTGTTGACGTCGCCGCCCTGCGGGCTCTCCTTCACGGTGACGGTCCTGGCCTTGAGGCCTTCGTCCAGCGTGGTGTAGGTGTCCACGGTAGCCGCGCGGCTGTCGTAGACCGGCATCACCGAGAGGTTGCGGAAGGTCACCGCCGCGCCCAGCGTCCGGTTGGCGTCCAGCCGCACCTCCTCGGCCGACGTGGCGCGGCACCCGATCATCGATCCCAAACAGACCACGGCCGGCAGGGCGGCCGCTACAACGCTCGTCCTTCTCATGTCACGTATCCCCCCAAACCGCGGCCCGCGCCGCGTATCATATGTGTATAGATGCGCGCCGGCGCCGGAAACACTTGGGCCGAGGAGGCTTCGGACAAGCCGGACGAGTCTGACCCGTCGGACAGAACCCAAAGTGCAGCGGACCCGCAGGCGCTCTATGGCCTCGTTCCGCGCGACGTGGCTACTCCCCGCCCGCGGATTCGATAGGAGTGTGTGTCCATGGCTGACCTTCTGCTGCTCGTCGGAGGCATCGCGCTGCTGATTGTCTCCTATGTCATGTACCAGCGGCAGCGCGAACAGAGGCTGATGGAGCGGCTCAAGCGTGCGGGCCATGAGTCGTCGGCCGTCCTCGGTGAGATCAACGCCGCGATCGAGGACGAAAAGGCCCGCCAGGAGTTCTGGCGTCACCAGAACCCCGGATAGCGCGCCCCCGCCGACCCCTTGACCCCCTTGCCCTGCATCGCCCATAATGGGCCGTGAGCAAATGCGCAGGCGCTGAACATTTGCGCAGGCAGGGCATGGAAACCGACACGCAACTGGAACTCATGGCGCGGGCGGCCGCGCTCTACTACCTCGAGGATGTGACGCAAGCCGACGTGGCCGAGCGCCTCGGGCTCTCGCGCGTGAAGGTCGGCCGGCTGCTGAAGCGTGCCCGCGAGACCGGGATCGTGGAGATCACCGTCCACGCGCCGGCGGTCCTTACGGAGCGATTGGAGACCGAAATCTGCGTGCGCTTCGGCGTGAAGCATGTGCTGCTCGGCGCCGACCACTCGGATGAGGCGCTCCAGCGCGAGCTTGTGGTCCAGCGCGTGGGCGAGTACCTGCTCCGCCACCTCCATGCGGGCATGACGGTGGCCGTGGGAATGGGGCGCAACGTGGCGGCCGTGGCGGCCTCGATCCGGCAGGCTCCCGCCCGGGGTTGCACCTTCGTGCCGGCCATCGGCGGCTCGCCGGCCGTATCGCGCGGGGTGGATGCCGGCGACATCAGCCGCGACATGGCCGAGCGCTTCGGCGGAGCCGCCGTGGGCCTCTTCGCGCCGGCCTATGCCGAGACGCCCGCCGTACGCCAGGCCTTCCTGGGCCACGACGACGTGCGCGGCACCCTGGCCCGAGCGGCCGACGCGCAGGTCGCCGTGGTGGGCATCGGCGACGCCGAGAACGACAGCGCCGTGGTCCGCATGGGATGCTTCTCGCAGACGGACATGATCCGGATGCGCCAGGCCGGGGCCGTGGGCGACATCCTGGGCTCGTTCTTCGACCAGCAGGGCCGTCCGGTGGCCGCCGGCATGGGCGACCGCGTGGTCGCCATCGGCGCCGAAGACCTGCGCCGCATCCCCTGTGTGATCGGGGTGGCCGCAGACCCCAACAAGGCGCCCGCCATCCTGGGCGCCCTGCGTAGCGGAGTGTTGAACGTACTGGCAACAAGCGTGGCCAACGCGCGCGAAGCGCTGAGGCTCGACGACGAACGCGAAGGAGCGAACCGTGGCTAATGTGACTGGCGCGACCGGCAAGGTCGCCTGCGCGGGAATCCTGGTGGCCGACATCTTCGTGCCGCCGCTACCGAAGCTGCCGGCCGCCGGCGCGCTACTGGCCACGGAGGACTTCCTACTGGAAACCGGCGGGTGCGCGGCCAATACCGGCACCGACCTGGCGCGGCTGGGAGCCGACGTAACGGTCTGCGGCGTGGTGGGCGAGGATGTGTTCGCCGAGTTCCTCATGAACAAGCTCGCCGAGCGCGGCCTCAACACCGGCGCCATACGCACCGGCGAGGGCGGCACCTCCAAGACCGTGGTGCTCACCGTGGCCGGCGAGGACCGCCGCTTCCTCCATACCTTCGGCGCCAACACGCGCTTCGTGGCCGACGACCTACGCCACCCGGCCCTGGCCGGCGCCGCTGTGCTCTACGTGGGTGGCTACGTCGTGCTGCCCGCGCTGGACCCGGAGGCCACCGCGCAGGTCTTCGCCGAGGCCCGCGCACGCGGCACGCAGGTGATGCTCGATGTGGTGGTGCCCTCGGGCGGCGCGCCGGACCTGAGCCTCCTGGCGCCGGTGCTGCCCCACGTCGACGTCTTCACGCCCAACGACGAGGAGGCCGAGGCGCTCACCGGCCTCACGGACCCCGAGGCGCAGGCCGCCAAGTTCCTCAGCCTGGGCTGCAGATCCGTGGTCATCACTCAGGGGAGCCGCGGCACGCTCATCGCCGAGGGCGGCAGGCGCTGGACCGCGGGCGTCTACCCGATCACCTTCGTGGACGGCTCCGGCTCCGGCGACGCCTTCTGCGCGGGCTACATCTACGGCATGCTGCAGGGCTGGGACACGCCGCAGCGCCTCCGCTACGCCAGCGCCGTGGGCGCCCTGGCCTGCACCAAGCTGGGATGCACCGCCGGCGTCACCGGCACGGCCGCCGTTGAGGCCCTCATGGCCTCGCACGACCTGGCCGTCGGCTGCACGGAAGGGACCGCCTGATGGCCCTCGCCACCATGCCCGACCTGCTGCGGGCCGCCCTGGCGGGCGGCCACGGCATCGGCTACTTCGAGTCGTGGGACCTCGATTCGCTGGAGGCCGTGCTGGACGCGGCCGAGGCCGAGCGCTCTCCGGTCATCGTCGGGTTCGGCGGCATGATGGTCGATGCCGCGTGGCTGGAGCGTCGCGGCGTCGCCATGCTGGGCCCGGCCGCCCGCGCCGCCGCCGAGCGCGCCGGCGTGCCCGTGGCCGTCATGTTCAACGAGGCCCAGACCCTGGCGCAGGCCCATATTGCGCTGGAGAGCGGCTTCAACTGCCTCCTGCTCTCCACCGACGACCTTGCGCCCGCCGAGGCGCTGGCCGTGACCGCCGACCTGGCCGCCCGGGCCCATGCCGCCGGCGTGACGCTGGAGGCCGAGCTGGGCCACCTGCCCGACGCGGCCGGCGGCGCGGAGCAGGGGGGCGAGATGACCGACCCCGCCGAGGCCGCCGCCTTCGTGGCCGCCACGGGCATCGACTGCCTGGCCGTCTCCATCGGCAATGTACATGTAAAGACCGACGGCTGGGCGGCCATTGACCGCGAACGCCTGGAGGCCCTGCGCGCCGCCGTGGGCATCCCCTTCGCGGTGCATGGCGGCACCAGCTTCCCGCCCGACGGCGTGCCCCACGCGGTGGCCAACGGCGTGGCGAAGTTCAACGTGGGCACCATCCTCAAGCGGGTCTTCGCGCAGGCGCTGAAGGCCTCGGCCGCCTCGGTGGACCCCGCCGCCGACGTACACGAACTGCTCGGCTCGCGCAAGTCCGGCGACCTCACCGCCGCAGCGCGAGCCGCACTGCAGGCCAAGGTGCGCGAGCTGATGCGGCTCTACGGCAGCTCGGGAAAGGCGGCCTGATGCCAGAACCCCTCGGCGCCGACCGGCTACTGGCGCTCTACCGCAAGATGCTCCTCATTCGCCGGTTCGAGGAGCGGTGCAACGCGCTCTTCCTGCAGGGGCGCATCCCCTCCACGCTACACCTCTACATCGGGCAGGAGGCCTCGGCCACCGGCGTCTGCGCCGCCCTGCGGCAGGACGACTTCGTGCTGGGCACCCACCGTCCCCACGGCCATGCGCTGGCCAAGGACGTGAGCCCGCGCATCATCATGGCCGAGCTCATGGCCAAGGCCACCGGCTGCTGCCGCGGCAAGGGCGGATCCATGCACGTGGGCGACGTGCGTCAAGGCGTCTTCCCGGCGGTAGCAATCGTAGGTGCGGGCTGCCCCATCGCCGCCGGCGTGGGCCTCTCGGCCAGGATGCGGGGCACCGACCAGGTGGCCGTGGCCTTCCACGGCGAGGGCGCCGCCAACGAGGGCGATTGGCACGAGGCCCTCAACATGGCCGCCATCTGGAAGCTGCCTGTCATCTACGTCTGCGAGAACAACCTCTACGGCGCCTCGACCCACTTCGACAAGGTGTTCCGCGTGGCCCACGTCGCCGACCGCGCCGTGGCTTACGGGATGCCCGGCGTCACGGTGGACGGCAACGATGTGGAGGCCGTCCGCGACGCCGCCATCACGGCCGTGGCCCGCGCCCGCGCCGGCGAAGGCCCCACCCTCCTCGAGACGCTGACCTACCGCCAGTGCGGCCACTCCCGCAGCGACGCCTGCGACTACCGCCCGGACGACGAAGAGACCGAGTGGAAGTCCCGCGACCCGCTCACCGTCACCGGCGCGCGGCTGCTGGCCGAGCCCCACTCGCTGCCTCAGTCTGCGCTGGACGAGGCCGAGGCCTCCGTGGCTACGGAGATCGACGACGCCATCGCGTTCGCCGATGCGAGCCCGGCGCCCTCGCCGGACGAACTGGAGCGCTACGTCTACTGGGAGGGCGACTGACATGGCGGTGATGGGCATTGCGGAGGCCCTCCGCGAGGGCATTCGGGAGGAGATGCGGCGGGACCCCACCGTCTTCTGCATCGGCGAGGATATCGGCGTCCCCGGCGGCTGGGGCGGCGCCTTCACCGTGACGCTGGGCCTCTCGGAGGAGTTCGGGCCGGAGCGAATCATCGACACGCCCATATCCGAGTCGGGCTTCGCGGGGATCGCGGTCGGCGCGGCCATGACCGGCATGCGGCCCATCGCGGACGTGCAGTACGGCGACTTCCTCTTCTGCATGATGGACCAGCTGGTTAACCAGGCCGCCAAAATGACCTACATGGCCGGCGGCGCCGTGAAGGTCCCGCTCGTCATGCGGGCTCCGGTGGGCTCCACGCGGCGCGGCGCCCAGCACGCCCAGACGCTGGAGGTCTTCTTCACCCATGTGCCGGGCCTCAAGGTCGTGGCCCCCAGCACGGCCTACGACGCCAAGGGCCTGCTCAAGGCCGCCGTGCGCGACGACAACCCGGTCCTTATGTTCGAGCACAAGCTGCTCTACGGGAGCAAGGGCAACCGGGCCGAGAAGGGCGCCGTGAGCCCCATCGGCGAGGTGCCGGACGAGGACTACATCGTGCCCATCGGCAAGGGCGCCATCCGCCGCCCGGGCAAGGATGTCACCATCGTCGGCAAGCTTCTCACGGTCTATCGCGCCCTGGGCGCCGCCGATCAGTTGGCCGAGCAGGGCATCGACGCCGAGGTGATCGACCCCCGCACCCTGGTGCCGCTGGACAAGGAGCTGATACTCGAGTCAGTGCGCAAGACGCACCGGTTCGTGGTGGTGGAAGAGGACAACCGCACCCACGGCTGGGGCGCCGAAATCGCTGCTATGGTGGCCGAGGAGGCCTTCTGGTACCTCGACGCGCCGCCGGTCCGCGTCTCCGCTCCGGACATCCCGCCCCCCTTCGCGCCGGGGCTTGAGGAGCTCTACGTTCCGAGCATCGACCGCGTCGTGGCGGCGGTCAAGGGCCTCTTCTAGGCATGGCTACCCAGGTACTCGTCCCGCCGCTGGGCACCAACGTCGACACGGTGACCCTGGTTAACTGGTATAAGGCCGAGGGCGACGCCGTGGCCGCCGGCGAGCCCCTCTTCGCCGTGGAGACCGACAAGGCCACGCTGGACGTCGAAGCCCCCGCCGCCGGGGTCCTGCGTGGCGTATCGGCCGCCGCCGGCGAAGACGTGGCGTCCCTCTCCACCATCGCCTGGATCACCGCCGAAGGCGAGGCCCTTCCCGCCGAGGCACGGACCAACACGGACGCCCACGGACCCACACGGACGCCCACGGACGCCCGTACTCCCCTTCTCCCCTTCCCCCCGTCTCCCCTTCCCTCCCTCACCCCGAGGGCCTCCCCCTGGGCGCAAACGCTGGCCGCCGAGAGGGGCATCGACTGGACCCTCCTGCAGGGCACCGGTCCGCAGGGCGCCGTCGTCGGCCGCGACGTTGAGGCCGCCGCGCTGGCCGGTCGCCGTCCCGCGCCGACGCCGCTGGCCGCGCGCATCGCCCGTGAGCAGGGGATCGCCCTCGCCGGCGTGGAGGGCACCGGCGCGGCGGGCAGGATCACGCGGGAGGATGTGCTGCGAGCGGCGGACACGGGCAGGGAGGCCAGTGCCACCAGGACGGGTGCCTCAGGGGCGGGCGCAGGTGGGGCCACTAACGATATTGTCGAGACCTTTGCGCTTACCGGCGTGCGCGGCAAGATTGCCGAGCGAATGATGCGCGGTTCGCATGCGACGGCGCCCGTTACCCTCACCGCCGAGGTCGACGCCACGGCCCTCGTGGCGCGCCGAAAGGCCCTCCAGGCGGCCGGGCTGAAGGTGAGCTTTAACGATCTGCTCGTCTGCATCCTGGCCCGGGCGCTGGGCGAGCAGCCGCGCATGAACGCCGTCTTCCAGGGCGACCGCGCCGAGGTGCGCCGGAGCGTGGACATCGCGCTGGCGGTCGACACGGACCGGGGCCTGCTGGCTCCGGTGCTGCGCGGCGCCGAGCGGATGACCCTGGCGCAGGTGGCCGAGGGCTCGGCGGCGCTCATCTCCCGTGCGCGCTCGGGCCAGGCCGGACCCGACGAACTGAAGGGCGGCACGTTCACGCTCACCAACCTGGGCATGTTCGGCATCGACGCCTTCACGCCCATCATCAACCATCCCGAGTGCGCCATCCTGGGCGTTGGGCGCATCAAGCCGACGCCCTGGGTCGTAGGCGACTGCATCGGGATACGCCAGGCGCTCTGGCTCAGCCTCACCTTCGACCACCGGTTGGTAGACGGCGGCCCCGCGGCCCGCTTCCTCCAGAGCGTGGTGAGGGGCATCGAGGCGCCCGGCGCAGAAGACGAGGAGTAGCGATGTTCGATCCCAAGCAGGCCCTGTGCGACACGGCGTTCCACGTCTACGAGCGGCGGATGACCGACGCGGCCGGCGGCAACTTCAGCGTGCGGCACGAGGGGCGCATCTACTGCACGCCCAAGTACGCCGGGTCGCGTCACTGGTGGCGGCTGCAGCCCGACCAGGTCATGGTCACCGACGAGCAGGGCGCGCTGCTGGGCGGCAACGGCGAGATGTCGCGCGAGTGGGCCATGCACCTGGCCGTCTACCAGGCCTTCCCACAGGTATCGGCGGTCGTCCACGCCCACGCCGAGAACATCATGACCTTCGCGCACATGCGTCGACCCATCCCGCCCACCAGCGAGCAGACCGACCGCTGGGGCACCGTAGAACTATGCGGCGAGTACGCCTCGCATACGCCGGAGCTTGCTCTGGCAGTGGTCGAGGGCCTGCGCCCCGGCATCGGCGGCCTACCGGACCTCGTCGCGGCCACGCTCATCCCCCGCCACGGCGTCGTAATCGCCTGCGCCGACCTCTTCCAGGGGGTCGAGGCGCTGGAGGGCATGGACCAGAGCTGCCACATCCTGGCCCAGAAGGCCGCCATCGAAGCCGCCGAGGCGCTGCAGGGCAGGTAACGGCAGGCGGCAGGCATTGACAGCCGGCCTCAACTGTCGTATGATGAAGGCGCCCTTGGAGGTAGTTGCGGGGTTTCTACGTACAGCATCATGTCTAGACCCGGACGTGGCCGGGTGCCGCGGCGCCTGGGAGCGGGCCAACTTCTGAAGGAGAAGCACAAGATGCGACGTCAAGCAAGACCCGGTTTTACGCTGATCGAACTGCTGGTCGTCATCGCGATCATCGCCATTCTGGCGGCGATCCTCTTCCCGGTCTTCGCACAGGCGCGAGAGAAGGCGAGGGCCATCTCCTGCCTGAGCAACCTCAAGCAGTCCGGCACTGCCACGCTGATGTACGTTCAGGACTACGACGAGACCTTCCCGATCAGCCTCTACATGGCCATCTCGGCGTCGCCGTGCACGATGACCTTCTACAACGAGATTTCGCCGTACCAGAAGAACGCCAACATCATGCAGTGCCCGTCGAGCCCGCGCGCAGTCGACTTCGTCGCCGGCTGGGGCAACGTCTCCGCCGCCACCGGCCTTCCGGGGCTCTGCGTCAGCGCCCCGCCCATCCGCTACCTGTCGTATAACTTCAACTTCGCCGTCGTGGAGAACGGTTCGCCGAGCAACATCTTCGGCGTCGATCCCGACCGCGCTGTGAAGACGCTGGCGTCGATCCCGTTCCCGGTTGAGACCGGCCTGATCTCCGACGGCGTACCCACCTCGCAGCCCATCAATTGCCCGCCGGACTTCGGTTGCGGCCTCTTCTACTCGCCCGTCGCCGGCCGCCACTCCACGGTGCTCAACGCCAACTTCGTGGACGGCCACGCCAAGGCGATGCACAGCCGTATGGCGACCGACAACGCGGGTGTGCCCTACACATGCGCCGGCCTCGACGGCCAAGTGCTGAACCTCTACAAGATCACGGATGCCGGCCCGTACCAGAACGAGTACGAGCTCTGGGGCATCGCCCACCAGCGCGCCGACGGCACCTGGTACAACAGCAACCCGTAGCCCGTGCGACACAGCAAGAAGCAGTCACCGTGGGAGTCGCTGATCAAGTCGCCCGTTGTCATCGGGGCGGCGGCGGCCGTTCTGCTGGCCCTGATCATCTGGGGCGCCGTAAGCGCCCGGCGGGCCGCGATCACGCGGCCGGCCAGCGGCAGGGTCAAGGTGGATGTCGAGAAGATGCGGGAGCAGTTGCGCACGGGCGGTTTCGGCCGCCGCTAGCGCTCGACTGCTCCCGTAGCCGGAACGGCTCAGGCGACCGGAAGCTCTCGTAGCTTCCGGTCGCCTAACTTCATGTAGGTTGCCGCGTTCCCCGCGATCGAGCGGAGGCCATCGACCGTCTCCGGGTGGCAGGTGAGGTAGATGATCTGCAGCGCCTGGGCCATCTCGCACAGCCTCTCTGCAGCCCTGCGGCCATGGTCCGGGTCCGAGTTCGCAAGCACGTCGTCAATGACGATGGGCAACGGCTCCGTCGCCGCGCAGTAGTTCTCGATGAACCCCAGGCGGAGCGATAGATAGGCCTGCTCCTTGAGACCGCGGTTCCAGGCGGCGGAGGCCCTCTGCTGTCCGCCATCGGTCAGCAGGACCACGTCCTTCTGGCCCACGGGCGTGAACATGCGCTGGTAGCTGCCGGCGGTGATGGCCTTCAGGTGATCGCCTGCAAGCCGGAGCACCTCGGGCTGCCGCGTGGTCTCGTGGACCTTGATTGCCTGCTCCATAAGCCACTTGCAGGTCCGCAACACGATCCACCGGTCGGCCGCCTCCTGCATCTGCCGCTGCGTGTCGGCCAAGGCCGTGCCTGCGCGCTCGAGGTCGACGGCGGTCTCCAGGTCATGAACGCTCTTCTGCTTGGCGCCCACGTCGGTCTGGGCGGCCGCGAGATCGGCGCGGAGGCTACCCAGCTCGGATTGCGCCTCCTCCAACTGCCGGGGCAGGTCCTCGGCCCGGGCCGCCTCCAGGGCTCCTCGGGCGGCCGCCAGCGCATCCTCGGTCCGGTAGACCACCAGTAGCTCAGTCCGGCGCTGCCGTAGCTCGGACTGCAGCCGCACCTTCTCGTTGTAGAGCTCCACCTGCCGCGCCATCTCGTCAATCGTCCGACACCCGGCCTCCCGAAGCAGCGCCGCGAGGGCATCACGGATATCGGTGAGCCTGGCTTGCAGCTCCGCGATGGACGCCTGCCGGGCCTTGACCTGGCCGCGGAGACCGGCGCGCTCCGCCGCTGCCCGATCGGCGGCCTGCGTTCGGGTGTGCCACGCGCTGATCGCCGCGCTGCAACCGCCCTCCGTCGGCGGCTCCTCGCCGAGCGCCGCCGCCAGGGCGCCTGCTTCGGCCATGATGCGGGCGATCGCCGTTGCGGCGGCGTTGCGCTGCTTGCGGAGTTCATCGGCCGCGAGCGCCATCTGCTTGGTGCTACCGGCGGCCTGCAACAGGGCCCTGGCTCCCGCAGGCGAAAGCGCCGGGTCGAGCTCATGCTGCGTAGCCCATGCCCGCCAGGCGGCGGCAAGGTCCGCCAGCCCGATCAAGGTGCCCGCCAGCCGCTGGGCCTGCTCGTCGGAGGCAGCCCGTGCGGTCCTGGCCGCGGCGGCCTTGGTCAGCACCTCGGCCTGCGCGTTGCTTCGAGCGGCCGCCGCGTTGGCCACGCCGTCGAGGACCCGTTCCTTCTGGTCGAGATCGGCCGGCGAGGGCAAGGGCGGCAGTCCGAGCCGGTTGGCGCGGAGGGCGATACGGTCGTCGAGCTGCTTCAGCGCGGAGCGTAGCCGCTCCAGCTCAGCCCGGGCCGTGACCGTGTCGCCGTCGGCCCGAGCGGCGGCCGCGGCGACCTGGCCCGCTTGGGCCGCCCTGCCGCGCTGCATCAGGTGGGCGCCGATGCCCAGGGCCGCTACAGCGGCGGCGGCCACGACGCCGGCTACGAGCGTGGCCCCCAGCGCCAGTACGCACAGGATGACCGCAACCGCCTGCGCCGGGATGAGCCACAGCGCGGTGCGGTCGGCCGCCTGCGCGGGGTTCGGCACGCCTGCGGTGCGCTGCTCCAGTTCGCGCACCCTGGCCTCGGCAGGCACGATCTGCAGTTCCACCGCCTTGCGGCCGTGCAGGTCCTCGCGCGTGGCCGCGACGTCGCTCCTCTGGTGGCCCACGGCGGCCTCGTCCGTGGGCTCGCCGGGCCAGGTCTGCCCGAAACCGTCGCGCGCGGCATCGGCCTCGCCCTCGGCCTGTGCTGCCGCGGCGGAGAGGCGGTCGGCCATCTCCCGCGCCGTGGCGACGGTCCGCTCGGCGGTTTCGATGTCCTTCGCCCGCTCGGCGACGCCTTCGGTAAGCTCCACGGTCGCCGCATGGGCCGCCACGCGGTCGAGCGTCCAGCCCGCGCCCAACTCGGCAACATGCCGGACGACGCGTCCCTCCTCCGCCTCCAGCTTGGCCGCCAGCTCGGGGAGCCTCTGCAGTGCCTGCTCGAGCTCGCTGCGGCTACCGGTCAGGTCGGCCACGGCGGCGCGCCGCTCCAGCAGGACCTCATCCACCTGTACGCCGGCCAGCTTGCCCTGCAGTCCGTCCACCTCCTGCTCGGCCTCTCCGATCGCCTTCTGGAGCCGCTCGGTCTCGGCCTGCCCGTCGCGCAGTTGCTCGCTGGCGCCCTGCGGCAAGGCGGCGGGGCCCTCGTGGCCCTCGATGCGGATGGACAGCGCCTGGGCGGCGAGCCAGATCGCGTGGGCCTGGCTCAGCAGGTCCACCTGATCGACCCATGCGGCAGCGGTGCGCTCGGCATCCCTCGCCAGGCGTAGGCGCTCCAAGGCCTGGCGTAACGCCTCGACCGCCTCGGCGTAACGGTCGGCCCCGCCCGCCAGCCGCTTGCGCTCCTCCGCCAGGCGGCGATAGGTCGCCAGCATGCTATTGATCCTAGGGTTCGAGGCGTTGGGCTTGAAGATCTCCTCGATCTCGCGGTTCAGCCGGGCGACGATGACCGGGGCGCCTGCCGCTCCCGTGCCTGCGGCCGCGGCGTAGATGCGGTTCTGAAGGTCGCCCTCGTTCAGCGCCCCGGCTTCATCGATGTCGGCGAGGCTGAACGCGAAGACGTGTTCGAACAGGTCGCGCGTGGCGCCGCCCAGCAGCGCCTCGAGGCTGAGCGCCGCGCCGTCCAGCGTGGCGGTCGCTTTGCCCGCCACGAGGTTGGCCGGCTCCCGGCCGATGCAGATGCGCCGCCCGTCAGCCATGGCGACATGGATCTCGCCCCCGTGGCGGCCGCTGAAGATCGGCTTGTACTGCAGCCCGCCTGCTCCTCGGAAGCCGAAAAGGATGGCCCGCACAAACTCCAGCAGCGTGCTCTTGCCGGCGCCGTTCTCGCCATAGACCACGTTGAGGCCCGGCCCGAAGGCCGGCGACTGCATGTCGCTGAGGACACCGAAACCGTTCACGGTCAGCCGCTCGATCCTCATACCGCACCCTCCTTGGCCGCCAGGTGATCGATCCCCATGGCCACGGCCTGCTGCAACAGCTCCGCCAGGTGCGCATCGGACCAGAGCGCGTCGGGCGCATCGCCGGATGCCCTCATAGCGTCTCCGAAGGCCTTGTGGGCGAGCAACGGCTCCAGAGCTCCCTGCAGGTCTGCCAGCGCCGCAGGATCGTTGGGTAGCGCGGCGGCGCGGCGGAGGAAGTCGCCGGCGAAGCTGTCTCCGGTAGCCATCGCCTCCAGGTCCACCTCGGGACCGGTGGCTACCTCGATGGATTCGGCCCAGACCTGCCCGGCGGCGGAGCTACCCATGCGGGTGGCTTCCAACAGGGCCGGCACTGCGCCGGGCCGGCGGAGCACCGGATCGAGGCAGCCGCGCCCGGTTAGCCGAATACGGACGATGGCCGAGCGGTCGGCGTCCTCCGGACGCAGGCGCTCCGCCAGCCCGGCGACGGCAGCCTCGAGGTCATCCACTGCCGCCATGCCGGCAATGTCGAGGCTCTCCATGTGCCAACGGACCTCGTCGGTCTCGCGGAACTCGGCGGCGGCGCTCAGGTCGTCGTGGACGGTCACGAGCAGGCAGCCGCGCGGACCGGTCTCCTTGGGGTTCAAGCCCTGCGGGCAGCCCGCGTAGGCGACGAGCGGGTCCGCCTCCTGCAGGATGGCCCGCTTGTGGATGTGTCCAAGCGCCCAGTACCGGTAGCCTATCGCGCGAAGGTCGGGCAACGAGCAGGGCGCGTAGGAGGCGTGCTCCGCGTTGGAGCCGCAATTCGTGTGATGCAATGCAACCGAGAACAGGGCCGGGTCCGGGCGAGGGTAGCCCAGAGCCAGGTTCTCGGCGACGGCCTGCCGGGAGTGGCTCCGACCGGCGACCTGCACCGTTCCGCCGCCGGCCTCCAGCCTACGCGGCTCGCCTTCGTCGGCGCCGAACCAGGTGCAGGCTCCGGGCCATGTGAGCGGCGGCAATCGGCCGCCCAGGTGGTCATGGTTGCCCCGGATAAAGAAGGTGGGGATCTCCGCATCAGCCAGACGCTCGGAGGCACGGCGCAGCTCCATCCAGGCGCGCAGGTTGCCGTCGGCGGCGTTCAGCAGGTCGCCGGAGAAGACGACGAACGCGGCCTTCTCGTCCAGCGCGAGCTTGACGATCCGGCCCAGTGCGCGGTACGTTGCCATGGAGAGACGGTCGGCCATCTCATCGGAGCCTGTGCGGATACCGCGGAAGGCGGCGCCGAGGTGCAGGTCGGCTGCATGTACAAAGCGGAACAAGGGGTTCTCCTCCTCGCGGCGTGGCCGGAACAAGCGCCGTCGCTTTAGATGGTACTCGCGCGAGGCGTCGGATACCGGAAAGCCGGCGCGACGGAATCCCAAAGAATCGCCGGACCGAGAGGTGAGGGCCCATGACGCGACGAGAGCGCTTCCTGACCGCCGTGCGCGGCGGCATCCCGGACCGAGTGCCGCTGTTCGACTTCCTGTTCCAGCGCCCCATGTACGAGGCGCTGACCGGCCGGACGCCGGCGGCCTACAACGCCCGCGACGCCGTGGAGCTGGCCCTGGCGCTGGAGCATGACGCCGTCTGGCTACCCTATGGCGGCTTCAGCGGCTTCCAGCCCGAGTACCTCGATGCCGACACCTACGTCGACGAGTGGGGCACGACCTTTCGCACCAACGCCAGTTCGTGGCCCATCGACGCGCCGGTGGCCTACCCCATCGGCTCGCGGGCCGACCTGGACGCCTACCGTGCGCCCGACCCCGCGCTACCGGGCCGCGCCGCCGAGATCGAGGCTGCCGCCGGGCTGGAGACCGACGGGTTGGCGATCACCGGTGGCGTGGCGGGGCCCTTCACCGCCTGCTGGATGCTGATGGGCTACGAGCGCATCTGCTACGCCATCTACGATGAGCCCGACCTGCTCACCGACGTGTTCCGCATGTGCAACGAGTACAACATCGAGGCGGCCCGCCAGTGCGCCGCCGCAGGTTGTGACGCCATCTGGGTCTCGGAGGACCTGGGCGACAGCACCCACGGCTTCCTGCGGCTCGACACGTTCCGCAAGCTCTACCTGCCCTACCTCGTGGAGTTGACCGACGCCGTCGACGCCCTGGGCATTCCTATGCTCCTGCACAGCTGCGGGCGCATCACCGACTACCTGCCCGACCTGGCCGACACGCGCATCTCGGCCATCCACCCCATGCAGCGCACGGCCGGCATGGACCTTGCATGGATGAAGGCGAACTACGGCAGCCGCTTCTGCCTGATCGGCAACATCGACTCCTCGCGCACACTTCCCTACGGCACGCCGGCCGAGGTCGAGGCCGAGGTCCGCGAGGCCCTGCGCGTGGCGACCCCCGGCGGCGGCTACGTCCTCGCCTCCGACCACTCCCTGCACGACGGCATCCCGCTGGCGAACATCCTGGCCCTGCGCGAGGCGGGGCTCGCCTACGGCTGAGGGGGCGTAGGGGCGGGGCGGGCCCGTCACGACAACGGCGAGGTCAAAAGCCTGGCCCTACTGACCGCGCTGACCGTGCTGACGATGCTCCGCCGCCGGGCTACGCTTCGCCAAAGACCCTCCGCCGGAAGAAGAGCGCCACGTTCACAAGGCCTATGAGGGCAGGGACCTCCACCAGCGGGCCGATGACGGCCGCGAAGGCCGCGCCGGAGTGGATGCCAAAGACCGCTACCGCCACCGCGATGGCCAGCTCGAAGTTGTTGCTGGCCGCCGTGAATGAGAGCGTCGCCGTCTTGGAGTAGTCGGCGCCCAGCTTGCGGCCCATGGCGAACGAGACGAGGAACATGGCCACGAAGTAGAACAGCAGCGGGACGGCGATGCGCAGCACGTCCATGGGGATGCGGACGATCGTCTCGCCCTTGAGCGAGAACATCACCACGATGGTGAAGAGGAGCGCCACCAGCGTCAGGGGGCTGATGCGCGGGATGAAACGCGTCTCATACCACTCGCGGCCCCGGGCCCGCACCAGCGTGAACCGTGTCAGCATCCCCGCGATGAAGGGGATGCCCAGGTAGATGAAGACGCTCTGGGCGATGGCGGCCATGGTGATCTTTGAGAGGTCGACGTCGCCGAAGCTCACGCCCAGCATCGGCGGCAGGACCTTGACGAAGAGCCATGCGTAGACCGAGTAGAAGAGCACTTGGAAGACCGAATTGAAGGCCACCAGGCCAGCCGCGTACTCGGTGTCACCCTTGGCCAGGTCGTTCCAAACGATCACCATGGCGATGCAGCGCGCCAGGCCGATCATGATGAGCCCGATGGCGTACTCCGGCTTGTCGCCGAGGAAGGCCAGGGCCAGCGCGAACATGAGGATGGGCCCGACCACCCAGTTTTGCACCAGCGAGAGGAGCAGCACCCGCGTGTTGCGGAAGACCTCGCCCAGCTCCTCGTACTTCACCTTGGCTAGCGGCGGATACATCATGATGATGAGGCCCACGGCGATGGGGATCGACGTGGTCCCCACCGAGAGGCCGGTGATGCCCTTCACCACCGACGGCGCGAAGGCCCCGAGACCCACGCCCACCAGCATGGCGAGGAAGATCCAGAGGGTGAGGAACCGGTCGAGGAACGAGAGCCGCGGCTCTTGGGCCGCGCACGCTGTGCCGCTGGTGGTCATGGGAGGTTCTCCTGTGCGCCGGCGCGGCCGGACGCCTCTATCTGGTCCAGCATCTCGTCTACGCGCCGGGCGATCTGGTCGCGGATGGCGCGTACCTCGTCCGCGGGCCGCCCGGCAGGGTCGTCCAGGCCCCAATCCTCTGTGACTAGGAACCGTGCCGGGCAGGCTTCGGCATCGACGCCGCAGCCCATGGTGATGATGCGGGCGGCGCGGGCGACCATCTCCTGCGTGATCTGCTTAGGATGGTGGCCATCTATGGGCACGCCGATCTCGGCCATTACATCAGCCGCTACGGGGTTGATCCGCTCGCCCGCCACGGTGCCGGCCGACTCGGCGCGGACGGCCAGCCCGCGCTCGGCGGCCAGATGGTTGGTCAGCGCCTCGGCCATCTGGCTCCGACCGGCGTTGTGGACGCAGACGTAGAGGATGTGCGTCATGCCTCGGGCTTCCTTGCCCGGATGAATGCGCCCATCACCATGCCGTCGAGGGCTAGGCGCTCCTCCGGATCCAGGAGGGCCACCTCCCTGGCGCAACAGGCCGACGCCTCGAGGTCGGCGAAGGTGTAGCGGCGCGTGGGCTCGATGGTCGCCCCCACGAACCCGGCGGCGGCGAGGCGGTCCAGGTACTCCTGCCGCTCCATGGCGCCGGCCACGCAGCCCACGTAGGCCTCCATATCGCGGCGGATGGCCTCGGGCAGGCGGCCGTCGACCACTACGTCCGACACGGCGAAGCGCCCGCCCGGCTTCAGAACCCGGTAGGCCTCGCGCAGGACGGCGTCCTTGTCGGCCGAGAGGTTGATGACGCAGTTGGAGATGAGCACGTCGACGGTCGCGTCGGGCAACGGCACCGCCTCAATATGCCCCTTCAGGAAGCGGACGTTCTCGGCGCCGGCCTGTGCCCGGTTGCGCTCGGCCAGGGCAAGCATCTCGTCGGTCATATCCAGCCCATAGGCGAAGCCCGTGGGGCCCACGCGCCGGGCCGAGAGGAGGACGTCGATGCCCCCGCCGCTGCCCAGGTCGAGCACCACCTCGCCGGGATGGAGCTCCGCCAGGGCCGTGGGGTTGCCGCAACCCAGCGATGCCAGCAAGGCGTCCTCAGGGATCTCGGCGGCCTCGGCGTCGGAGTAGAGGCTACCGGTGATAGCGTCCTTGCTCAGGCTGCTGCAGCATCTCTCGTCAGCTTTCGCCGTGTTGCCGGTGCTGCAGCAGGCCTCACCGGCGCCGCTCAGCACTGTCAGCGCAGCCTCGCCGTACTTCTGCCGCACGATCTCGCGCACGTCCTCGCGCGATGTGAGTGGGCTATCGGGCATGGTTTGTCCTCCTCAATCGTCACAGCCGGGCGGCGTCGCGCCCCCGGACAGGAATGCGGCCAGTTCGTCGGCCGCCTCGGTGTTGATGCCGCAGACCCGGGTCTTGCCGCGCCGCTCCATGGTGATGAGCCCCGCCACGCGCAGCTCCTTCAGGTGGAATGAGAGGGTGGAGCTCACCTTGTCGGAGCCCGTGATGCTGCAGCAGACCTCGCCCGCCGTGGGGCCCTGCACGGTGCGCACGTCGCCGCTCTCGTCCACGGTCACGGGGCAGCAGCAGGAGCGGAGGAAGGAGAAGATGCGCAGCCGCGTGGGGTCGCCCAGCGCGCGGAACATGGCGGCGATGCGGCACTCGCGGTCGGATGTCTCCGTCATCATGCCTCCAGAGTTCGAGAAGTGTCGAACTATTGTAGGCGTACGCCGGGCCCGTTGTCAATCCCCCTGGGGCGCTATGCCGTGTAGAGCATGTAGAGGCCGCCCAGCATCACCAGCACGCCGCAGGCGGCCTTGAGCGCGGCCATGCCCCTGGAACCCTCGTTCCACTTGAGGTAGCGCTGCACGGCTTCCGCCGATGTGCCCGCGGCGACGATGACCGCGCAGTGGCCGATGCCGTAGGCCAGCAGGAGGCCGGCGGCGGTGATCGGCGAGGCCGGCGCCACTCTGAAGGCCGCAGCCAGCACCGGGGCCATGTAGGCGAAGGTACACGGCCCGAGGGCGATGCCGAAGACCAGGCCCAGGATGAGCGCCGCGAGCAGGCCGCGCCGCCGCATGTTCACCTGCCCGGCGCCCGCAAAGCTCAGCGGGATCACGCCGACCAGGTGCAGGCCCACCAGGAAGAAGATCGCCGCCACCGCGTAGTTGACCCAGCCGCCCAGGTCGCCCGCCATGCGGCCGAGCGCGGCAGTGAGCGCGCCGATGGCGGCGATGGTCACGAGGATCCCGAACGCGAAGCTTGAGGCAGTCCAGAAGGCGCGCCTGGTGGTCATCTCGCCCTGGCCTGCGATAAAGCCCACGATCAGGGGGATGCCTGCCAGGTGGCACGGGCTCAGCAGGACGCTGAGCACGCCCCAGGCGAGGGCGGCCGCCAGCGCGACGCCGGGGGCGCCCTCGACGGCGTGGGTCAGCGATGCGAACAGGGACTGCATGGGCTACTTCACTCCGATGCCTGCCAGTTGCTTGATGATCAGGTCCTTGGGGATGAACCCCACATGCCGGGAGACTTCGCTGCCGTCCTTGTCGAAGAAGATCTGGACCGGGATGCTGCTGACACCATAGCGCGCGGCAAGCATCTGGTTCTCCGTAACCTGCACGAACAGCACCGCGCACTTGCCCGCGTACGCCTTTCGGAGTTCATCTAGGATGGGGGCAAGCATGTCGCAGGGGCGACAGCCCTTGGAGCCGAAGTCCACCAGAGCCGGCTTACCGGATCGGCGCGCCCGGTCAACCGGGTTGTCAAGTGCTGTCTCCGCCTGGACCTTGCACCAGGCTGCGTCCACTTCGATGGGCTTCCGATTGCTCAGCCCATTGATGTGCTCGTCTAGCACCGCCTGCCGCTTTTGCTGGAGCAGATACTGCTTCAGGTCTGAGGCGACGGCATCGTAGGCTGCGCCGCCGACTGTATCCCTGTTGGACTCATAGAACTCCCGGGCCTCGGCGTCACTCACGACGGCCTTGCCTGCGATGTCCTGCAGGTATGCGCCGGTGCGCGCGGCATCGTCGGCCGCTGCGGCAACCCGCTTTGTCCGGGCCGCCCAGTCGGTAGCCTCTGCGGCCAGTAGGAGTCGCGTAACGCGCTGCTCCGCCAGGAGGAATGCATTCCTCCGGAGCTGCGGCTGCAGTTTGGCCGCCGCCTTGCTGATCTCCGCGGCGAGTTGCGCGTTGGTCACCCGGAGGGCGCCTGCGCGTACGACCGTTCCGTCGCTCAGGCTAGCCAGTCGCGCATGCCGCAAGGGGCCTGAACTCAGGCCCTTGTGGGTACTCTCCACCGTCTGTCCGGCAGCAGCCATGCCGTGAAGCAGTACGAGGGTCACCAGCCCTGGACTGAGGTGTCGCATGGGTTTCCTCCCTACGGCGCGATGCCGAGCTCCGTCAGCTTGGCCACCAGGTCCTCCTTGGCAAAGAAGCCGACGTGGCGGAACAGCTCGTTGCCGCCAGGACCAAGGATGACCTGCGTGGGAATGGACTCGATGCCGTACTTCTCGGCCATGCCCGGCTCCTTGCGGACGTCGATGGCCTCCACCGTGAGCTTGCCCGCGTAGGTTCGGCGCACCTCATCCAGGATCGGGGCCATCATCTTGCAGGGGATGCAGGTGGTGGAACCGAGCTCAAGCAGGCGCGGCAGAGCCTTCGCGGCCGCCGGTGCATCGGCAGGGCGGGGCCCCGGCGGCCGCTTGAGCTGCGTCACGCCGATGATTGCGGCCAGCAGGACCAACACGACCACCACCTTGCCGAGGGCCGTTGAAGTCATGTCTTCTCCTCCACCCGTTCGAAGCCCATGCTGATGTCGCGGGGAAGGGCCAGCCCGGCGGCGATCTGCATGCCCTTGAAGATGCCGTTGGGTACCACACAGCCGCTGCAGCAGGCCTTGAGCGACGTGCGCGCCGTGCGCAAGACCTCTCCCTCGAAGCCGGCGCCGATCTCGGCGTAAGCGTCCACGGCCGGTAGGCGCACGGCAAGCCCCTGGATGTTGGCGCAGGGGCTGTCGATCTCGAAGCGGACCATGGCGTCGGAGTCGGCCGTGGCCCGAACGCGCGTCACGAAGCCGCAGACCCCTGCGTCAATCGTGGTCTCGACGGCGCTCACTGGCCGCCGCCCGAGCAGCATGGACGGGCGCCCAGCTTGTCGCCCACAGCACCGGCCACGAGCGCAACGTCGTCCGGTCGATAGTTGAAGTGGTGGCCCTTGGCAATCCCCAGGTCGGTCACCACCACGTGGACATCCACAGGCACGCCTGCGGCTTCGAAGCCCTTCTTCAGGCAGTGCACCTCGCAGCCGTCGATGGCGACGCGCTTACCGGCGGCGTTAGCCGTCTCGATGAAGCTCGGCAAGCGGCTTGCCACGCCGACCGCGCAGTACATGCGGCCCTGGCCGAGCTGGTCCAGCGCCTTCGCGGCGTCGTTGGCGATCTGGGCGACGTTGGAGCCGCCGGAGCAGGAGAAGAGCAGGATGTTGTCGTTCGATGCGCAGCAATCGGCCATGTCGGTCTCCTAGCGTACTTGCGCCGGCGTCAGGCCAGCAGCTTCTTTATGTCGGCCACCGTGGCGACCTTGCCGGCCACCTTTACCTTGCCGTTAACCGCCAGCGCAGGGGTGGTCATGACCCCGAGCTTGATGATCTCCCGCAGGTCCTCGACCTTGGTCAGCGTGGCGTCGAGCCCCAGTTCCTTCACGGCGGCTTCGGCGTTGGCGTAGAGCGTCTTGCACTTGGCGCAGCCGGTTCCCAGAATTTGGATGTCCATAGCGTCTCCTTTCTAGAACAGGGCGTTGAAGAGATATCCCACCATGGTGATGCCCGTGGCCACGACGCCCACGAAAACGGCGATGAGGCGCGGGCGGAGGACCTTGCGCAGGATGATGGTCTCGGGTAGCGAGAGGCCGATGACGGCCATCATGAACGCCAGCGAGGTGCCCAGGGCGGCGCCCTTGCCCAGCAGCGCCTGCACCACCGGTACGATCCCGGCCGCATTGGAGTACATCGGCACACCCAGCACCACCGCCAGCGGCACCGACCACCATGCCTGCTTCCCCATGAGGCCGGCCAGGGCGTTCGTAGGCACGTAGCCATGGATGCCGGCGCCCACGGCGATGCCCAGCACCACGTAGATCCAGACCTTGCCCACGATCTCGCGCACCGCCGTCAGGCCCGCCTGCACACGGGCGCCCCAGTCCAGCCGGTCTTCGTCGAGCGTGGCTTCGCCGCCGCCGCGCAGCTCCAGGACCCACGGCTCAAGGTGCTGCTCCATGCGCAGCCGGCCGATGGTCCAGCCCGCCAGGATGGCGACGCTGAGGCCCGTGACCACATAGATCGCGGCCACCTTCAGCCCGAACAGGCCGAAGAGGAGGACCAGCGCGATCTCGTTGATCATGGGCGCGGCGATGAGGAACGAGAAGGTGACGCCCAGGGGCACTCCGCTCTGCACGAAGCCCAGGAAGAGCGGCACCGCCGAACAGGAGCAGAAGGGCGTGACGATCCCCAGCATGGCGGCCAGCACATTGCCCACCGACTCGCGCTTGCCCGCCAGGATCGCCCGGGTGCGCTCAGGGGTGAAGAAGGTCCGCACGATCCCGACGCCGAAGACGACCACCACCAGGAGCATCAGGACCTTGGGCACTTCGAAGAGGAAGAACTCCAGGGCCGACGAGAGGTGGGCGCCCTTCGGTAGATGCAGCGCCCCGTAGGTGAGCCACCGCGCGGCGGGGGCCAGGTTGGCGTAGACGGCCCACCAGGCAACGCCGGCGAGTAGCGCCAGGACGGCCGCCTGCCAGAGGCGCAGGCCGGAGGCCGGTGAGCACTCCGGCGCCGGGACCGCCACCTCGTCGGGGACGCTCATCGTGCGCAGGCCTCTGCGACCCCGTCGGCGCGGGCGGCCAGCACCGCCTCCACGCAACCGAAGAACTGCGTGATGCAGGGCACCCGAAGCCGGTAGTGGACCCAGAGGCCCTCCTTACGCGACTCGACGATGCCTGCGTGGCGCAGCACGGTGAGGTGCTTGGAGACGGTCGACATATCGGCGCCGACCAGTTGCTGCAGGTCGCAGACGCACCGCTCGCCTGAGGCGAGGGCATCGATGATCATCAGGCGGCTCGGATGCGCCATGGCCTTGATGATGTCCGCCCGCACCTGGTACCGGTCCATACTCATGCACTGCCCCCTTGACTATGTGCGTAGTTTACCATGTAGCCAAGTAGCCTCGGGCCCCGCAGACCCCCTGGGTTCAGGGATTCGCGGGGACGGGGGCGCCTGAGGCGTCGGGGTCAGGACCAGCGGACCAGCGCGCCCAGCACGTCCGGGGCGGCTCCGCGGTTGATGCGGTCGAAGAGGGCGGGGGCCTCGGCGGCGGGCGTGCGGTGGCTGATGACGCGCTCCCAGGGCAACGTGCCCATGGCCATGTTCTTGAGGACGGCGCGCCGGCACGGGGCCTGGCCGTCATCGCAGGGGAAGTGCATCGTCAGCTTGCGGCCGTGGGGCGGCAGGAAGCGGAGGCTCACCGGCGCCTCGCCGTAGTTCCCCTGCCAGACGAACGAGCCGAAGGCGCGGCATAGCTCGATGGCCCGGTCCAGCAGCGCCGGGATGCCCGTGCTCTCGAAGACGACGTCGGCGCCGCCGGGGCAGAGCGCGAAGACTGCCTGCGGCACATCCTGCGTCGAGGCGTCGATCAGGTGGTCGGCGCCCATCTTGCGGGCCACCTCCAGCCGCGCGGCATCGGTGTCGACGGCGATCACCACGCAACCCCGGTGCGCGCAGGCCGCAACCACTCCCAGGCCGACCATGCCCACCCCGTAGACCACCACGGACTGCCCCATGCGCGGGTTGGCCATGTCGACGCCGTAGAGCCCCACGGCGGGAAGGACGAAGAGGGAGGCCGCATCCACGTCCACCCCGGGCGGGAGAAGGGCCACGCCGTGGGTGCGCACCGGGTCGATCACCGCGTGGCTGCAGTGCGTGCCGGAGACGCACGAGACGCGCTCGCCGCCGGCCAGCCGCATGGCGCGGTTGTCGCGGTAGTAGACCGTATCACCCACCGAGAAGCCCTGCACGTCGGCCCCGGCCTGCTCCACGACGCCCACGCCCTGATAGCCGGTGCAGATCGGATAGGGGCCCCAGGATATCTTGTTGCGCACCAGGGCGAACTCGGTCCCAATGGAGACGCCGGTGGCGATCGTCCGCACCAGCAGGTCGCCGAGGCCCGGATCGTCCAGCTCGACGGCTTGCAGCGAGAAGGCCTGCTCCTCGGAGCAGATCAGAGCATCAGCGCGCATGGTTCATCCTCCGTGGGCGGGTGAGCCGCCGGTGTGAGTATACGCCGCCCAGGCCGCACGGTCTACCGCACCGTCAGGCGGACGATCCGCACCTCGCCCGGCGGCACGGCGACGCGCAGGCGGCCCACGGCCAGCGGCATGTCGCGCTCGTGGCCCCAGAGGGTCGCGGCCGACACCCGGCCCTGGCCGGTCCAGCGCAGCGCCACGGTCTGGGCCGCGGCGGGGTTGACTTCGGCCGGCTTGCGGAACTCCTTGCGGACGCCCTCGTTGTTGATGATGGTGACGATCCAGCCGTCGCGCGTGCGGCTAAGGAGCGTCTCCACCCGGCCCGTCACCTCGACCGGCACTAGCTCGCGCCGCATTTGCGCCAGCACGCGGGAGAGTGGCCGCTGTGCGGTGGGCTCGTCAGGCCGCGAGGCGGCCAGGGAGATCACCGCGCCCTTGCCCAGGGCCAATCGGCTGTAGGGCTTGCCTGCGGCGGGCTCGCGGATAGCCGCCACCGATGCGAGCAGGCCCGACCGCCGGGCCACGGGATCGACGACCAGCGTGCCGCCCTGCCGCACGTAGCCTGCGAGCTTGCGCGCCAGCGCCGCGTCCGGGACGAACTCGCCGGCCAGCACCGCCACCGGGTAGGAGCGCAGGACGGCCTCGGGCGCGTTGGCCAGCAGCACGTCCACGATGTCGCCATGCGGCGAGGCCACCAGCCGCAGGGCCTCCGTGCGCATGTAGTTCGGGTCCTTCCAGGTCGGGTCGCCCGGCTGGCGGTCGGGTCGCTCGGGCTGGTCGGGGTCGCCCAGGCTGCCGGGGAAGAAGGCGTTTAGGGCGTCGAGGACAAACTGGTCGCCCGGCTGGTACGGGAAGGCGTTCCACGTGGTCTTGGGCAGGAAGCCGGGGAATATCCCGTGATCGACGGGCAGCACCAGGGCCACGGGCGCGTAGGAGATGCCGCGGTCGGGGTGGCGGCGGGCGAAGCGGTTAAAGCGCGCCGCCTCGACGCCCAGCGTGGAGAGCGGCAGCAGGCCGTCGGGACCGGGCGTCTGGCTGCGGAAGGCGTTAATGGCCCCGCCCTCGGCCACGACGATGTTGGCTCCTGCCATGTAGGCGGCGTAGAAAGTGCGGAGGATGAGGCTCATGGAGTGCCCGTGCGTGGGGCCGGAGTTCTCGCCCCAGGTCATGCGCGGGTCTTCGTCGAAGATGGAGGGCCCATACCAGGGCGAGAAGTCGATGAGCCACGGCTTGCCGTACTGCCGCGCCGCGCCGCGGGTGAAGGCGATGTGCGCCTGGATGCTGTTGATGTTCTCGCCCACCTCGCTGCCCACCACGTCGCATCCCCACTCGCAGGCGTAGTGCAGGTAGCAGTAGTGGCCGTTGATGGCGATGAAGCAGCGGCGCTGCTCGGGTGTGGCCTTCGCCATGGCGATCTCGCGCAGGCGCAGGTAGTAGCGGCGCACCACCTCCATAGCCTCGGCGCGGGTGCGCGGGGGCGTGGGGTAGCCGCCGTAGTGGGGCTGCCCGGCGCCGTCGAGCTGGCCGTTCTTGAGCTGGTGGAAGGAGTAGCCCCACTCGCCGATGGCATAGGAGACGGGGCTCGGGTCGGCCATCTGGAGCTTCGTGATGGTCGGCAGGCGGTTCGGCGCGCTGTCGCCGTCGCCCAGGGTGAAGCGGAAGGTCCGCCCCTGCAGCGCCCGCACCCGCCCAGGCCCGGCGGCCAGCGCGGCGTAGGAGGTCGGCTGGGGCCGAGAGGTCAGGCTACCGGACGCGGCGCAGGCCGACGCCAGGGCCACGCCCGCAAGCGCGGCCAAGTTCCGAAGTGTCACTGGCTCACCTCCACCCGTAGTATACGGTCGGACCGGCGCCGCGGGGCTCTCCTGACACGGTACGCGCTCGGAGAGCCCTGGTGCGGGCACAGGCACAGCCCCTACGGCGTCACGGTGATCGTCGCCGAGCCGCCGGCAGGCAGGTAGGCGCCGTTGCCGGAGAAGCTGCAGGTCAGCAGCTGATCACCGGGGGCGGTCGAGGCGGGGACCGTATGCAGCAGGGCGGTCCATCCAGCCGCGTTGGTCGTGGCCGATCCGATCGGCGTCCCGTCGAGTGTGTGCGTGATTTCCAGCCCCGGCAACGCGACGAGGAGGCGGGCGCTCCGAACACAGACGCGCATGTAGGCAGCCGTCCCACGCTGGACGCTCCGGGGCATGACCCAGACGTAGGCCTCGCCTTTGGTCACCGTGAGGGTCGCGGCGGCGGACGCGGCCGGGAATGTGGCGTCGCCCGCGAAGGAGACGCCGATGGGATACTGCCCCGGGGCCAGCGTGTTGGGGAGCACGTACCAGAGCGTCGCCCGACCGGCGATGTCGGTCTCAGCAGTTCCGACGACCGTTCCACTGATCGTGAACGACAGGGTTCGTCTCACGATCGGCGTGTAGTTGCCTGTCGACAGATGCCCGCGCATTGCGATGGCTGTGTCGATGGCTCCGAGTCTATCGAACGTGAACAGCCTGGTGCTCGGCTTCACGGCCGTCACCAGCGCAATCGCATCGGAATACTGGTATGCGCCGCTGCCGCCAAATGCCACGCAGACCCGCTGCACTTCGGCGGGAGGTCCTATCGACCACGCGAGGTTCGCGACGCCCGTCGCGTCGGTGACCGCGCTCCCAAGGTAGGCGCTCTCCCACCACGCGGTGCCGCTCCAGAAGTGGACCTCACGCCCCGCCAGGGGAGCGCCTCCGGAGGTCAGCTCTGCCGAGAGCGTGACGCTGGAGCCGACCATGCCGGCAGCGCCCGACATCGTGATCGATGTCGGGTCCGTCAACGTCGGCATAGTGGCCGCGACGAGACACTGATCTGCCCTGCCGTAGCACCAGATCGTGCCGGCCGCGTTGAAGTCGGTGCAGGCGGCGCCGCGCTGCATCTCCTCGGCATAGGTCGCGAGGACGCGCCCATCGGAGCGACTGACGATCATCGCCAGGTTATCGAATCCGATGATCAGGCGCGACCCATCCGGCGTGTAGGCCACGCTGTACACAGTCCCGGGCGTCGAGAACGCACGGGTGATTGAGCCGGTCGCCACGTCCACAAACAGCAGGCGGCCCCAGTTCGTGCCCACCGCTACCTCAAGCCCATCCGGCGCGAACGTCACGGCGGTCGGGCGGCCGTCATCGGACGGAACCGCCAGCGACAGCACCGATGCGCCATCGCTGACCCGCCAGACCTCCAGCACCCCGGGGTCCGCGATATCTGCAACGAGCGTCGCATCGGGCGCGAACGTGATGGCGGACGGAGGGTCGGCGCCCGCGCTCGCGACGCCCCATAGGCGCGTCGAGGTCGTCAGGTCGTAGGCGGCAACGGTGCCGTCCGTGGCGCACACAGCCACATGGGAGGCATTCCGCGAGATCGCGGAGCAGTTCAGGGACGCCTCGTCCACCGTGAACCCGCCGACAGAGGCGCCGGTGTCGGTATCCCACCACATGAGGGTGACGCCGCCCATTCCGTACACGAGCGCGCCGTCCGGCGACCAGGCGACGCCGCCGACCGGCCACCCGTACGTGGGGAGGACATGCTGCAGTTGGCCATCCGCCAAGCCAAACACGCAGAGCTTGCTGGCCGATAGCGCGGCCACACGGTCGCCGGCCGGGTTGACCGCGACCGAGTTCAGTCCCCATTGGTCCATGGTGAACTCGCGCGTCTGGCTGCCGTCGGCCACGTCCCACTCCGCGACGCGCTGGTTTCTGAGGGACCCAAATAGCTTGGACCCGTTCTCCGAGAAGCAGGCGGCCATGGCTGCCGCGCCGGTGGGTACTGCCCTGACGAGCGTCCCCGTGTCTGCCTGCCACACGCGCAGGTCACCGTCCCAGCTCGCCGTAACGACCCGCGTGCCGTCGGACGAGAAGGCCACCTCATCGATGGTCCATGTATGGCCACTCAGCGTGGCAATCAGCGCGCCGGTGCCGGCGTTCCACAGCCGCGCTGTCTTATCGTCCGAGGCAGACGCAACCGTGGCGCCGTCGGGCGAGAAGGCGACGTCGCGAACCAGGTTCGTATGCCCGCCCAGGGTCCTGATCACGTCGCCGGTGGCCGCGTTGACGACACGCACACGCTTATCAGCGAAGCCTACGGCCAGCGTGGCGCCGTCAGGCGAATAGGCGACGCACCAGGCCCCGACCAGGGGGAGGCGTCGAGCCAGGCCGAGGTCCGAAGCCCGCCAAATCTCCAGAGTGACGTTGCCGGGCGATGCGGTCGCGATGTTCTGCCCGTCAGGCGAGAACGCGACCGAGGTACACCCGTCACCGCGCGTGTTCGTCATGGCCTGGGCGATCAGAGCCCCGTCCGAAGCCCGGTAGAGCCAGACCTGTCCGTTGTAGCCGCAGCCGACGAGCTTGGTCCCGTCCGGCGACCATGCCACAACGCGGACCGCCGACCCGCGACCCGTGAGCGTTCGCAAACAGACGCCGTCTGAGAGCCGGTAGAGGTCAATGCGAGTGTCCCCGGCTACGGCGAGGGTCTGCCCGTCCGGCGACACAGCAACGGACTCGACGTACGAGATGAACCCGGTCTTGAGCCAGAGCGTCTCGGGCCGGTTCTGCGCCATGGCCGTGGACGCCAGGGCGCATAGCGCGAACGCGACTCCCATCCATGCGTGCGGGACGCGCCGGAGTCGTTCGTTCTGCGGGCGGGTTGATGGCCACCTCATGTCACACCTCCTGGTGCGGACGGCGATGCGGACGGCGAACAGGCCGTGGGGAACGAGCCCCCTTGCAGCAGTGTAGCAGCGTTGGCTCGGACCCGCCGCGCACCTGCGTACCCCGGCGCGCCCAACGGCCCAGGCAAGCCACCGTAGCGCTGGAGTCGGGGTCCTTCACTTCGTTCAGGACGACCGGCGAGGGTGCGCCCGGTACCGGTCGGGTCGTGCGCCGCCTCGCCAGACCGGTACCATTGTTGCCTGAGGAGGACGGTGTGAGGCAGCGCTGCTGGTACACATACATCATGACCAACCCGCGCGCTACAGTGCTGTACGTTGGTATGACGGGTGATCTGGCGCGTCGCGTTGCCGAGCACAAGCAGCGGTCCGGCGACGGGTTCACCGCTCGGTTCAACGCAACGCGGTTGGTCCTCTGGGAAGCCCATGCGACGCCACAGGACGCTATTGCGCGCGAGAAGCAACTGAAGGGATGGACACGCGAACGCAAGCTCGCGCTGATCCGCGAGAGCAATGAGCTGCTTGGCGACCTGGCAGACGACCTGTGAGCCGCCCTTGACGTCGCCCTGAGTGAAACGAAGGGCCCCGACTCCTGCACCGCACCTTCGTACTCCGGCGGGCCCAGCGTCCCGGGCAAGCCACCATTGCGCCGGAGTCGGGGTCCTTCACTCCGTTCAGGACGACCCGGCAGGGGCAAGGGCGACTGCGGCGCGGTGGGGCCGTCGCCCCATGCGCCGCCCTACCGGCCTCGCCGCTTGCCGGCCGGGCGTTTGGCGGGCGCCTTGGGGCTCGGGCCGGCCAGGTCGACCGAGACCACCTTCACCTCGCCGGGACCCAGTGCAACCTCCAGCAGCCTTCCCTGCGCGCCAGCGGACTGCGTGGCTGCCCTGGCGCCGGTCTGCCAGTCGGTCACGGGGCCGCGCCATGCCGCTGGCAGGAAGACGCGCGCCTTCACGGCGGCGGCGGGATCGATCACCGGCGCTGACGTGGGCGAGGGCTTGTGGACGCCCTCGTTGTTGATGAGGCCGATGACCCACCCGGCCTCGGTGCGCGCTAGGGTCATCTGCACGCGGCCCTCCACCGATACCGGCAGGACGGCCTGCGCCAGCGCACGGGTCAGCGCTCGGGGGACGCGGAGCGCCGGGCGGTCGATGAGGATCACCCACCCCTTGCCCGCCTTCACCGCCGCGATGCCCTCGGACAGGACCGGCTCGGACGCCGCGTCGGACTGCAGGAGGCCCCCCAGCGGCCCCGTGGCGTGCGCGCGGTGGACCACCACGGTGGAGCCTCGCTGCGCCGCCTGCAGCAGCCGCTGCGCGAAGGCCGCGTCGGGCTCGAAGTCGCCGACGCAGAAGATCACCGGGTAGGAGGCCAGCGCGTCGGCCGAGGCATCGCTCAGCAGCGCGTCCAGCGTGTCGCCGTAGGGCGTGTGGGTCAGGTAGCCCTGGTCGCGCGCCATGAGGCCCCGGTCGAAGGCGCCGGGGTAGAACTGCTGGAAGAGGTCCGTGGCCATCTCGTCGCCCTGGGTGCGCTTGAAGGTTCGCCAGGGCTGGTCGCCGCCGTTGAAGCCGTTGTACTGGTCCATCACGGCCGCGAAGGGCGTCACCGGCACGCCCCGCTTGGGGTGCGCCGAGGTGAAGGCGACGAACTTGCGCCACGCCTCGCCCAGCTTGGAGAGCTTGGGCAGGCCCTCGACGCGGTCGTCGTTGAAGGCGTTCCAGCCGTTGGCCTCGGCGCAGACCACCGCCGCGCCGCCCAGCCAGGCCGCGTACCAGTGGCGCTCCAGCAGGTTCACCGAATGGCCGTGGTCGGGCCCCCAGGTGCCGCTGCCGGGGCCGGGCGTCCAGGGCGAGTAGCGGTCATACGAGAGGATGGTGCCCGCGTACCAGGGCGACATCTGGGCGTACCAGGCGAGGCCGTACTGCCGCCCCGCCCCGCGCGTGAAGGAGTAGTGCGGCTGGCTCCCGGGGATGTTCTCGCAGACCTCCACGCCGATGAGCCGGTCGCTGCCCCAGCGCGCTCCGTAGTGCTGGTAGAACCCGTAGCCGTTGACGCTGATGAGCCGCCCACTCAGATTGTCGCGGACGGTCTTGTAGTGCTTCTCCCAGGCTTCGTAGGCCTGCTTGCGGGTGGACGTGCCCTTGGGTAGGCCGCCGAAGTAGAAGTCCAGCGCGTTGTCCCACTCGCCATGCAGGGCGGCCACCAGGCGGCCGGGACGCAGGGCGTCCAGCTCCTTCACGTTCCGCTCGCGCTCCGGGGTCAGCTTGAAGGTGAGGCGCTGCATGGCGTCGGGGTCGGTTGTGACCAGCAGCGGGCCGGCATCCGATGCATAGCGCCGCAGGAAGCCCATGTCGGCGTCATCGAAGTTGGCCCAGGAGTACCAGGAGTCGCCCAGCTTGTACTCGCGGGCCGCCGCCAGGACCGTGGTCGAGCTTCGGGCGCCGGCCGCATCGCCGCCGAAGTAGTTCATCGCCCAGAAGGGCTTGCCCTCGAGGTCTCGCCGGCGCAGGGGACCGGCCTGCATGGCGGCGTAGGCGTACGCGGGGCGCTGGACCTTGCCCACCAGGGCGTCGGCGTCGCCCTCGGCGGGCGCCTGGTCCATGGTGGCGGCGATATCGTCGAAGGCGATCGTCGCGTGGGCCTCATAGGGCTGGTCCGCGCCCCAGAAACGTCCAACCTCGATGAAGCTGAAGCCCTCGGTCAGCTCGGCGGCGCTCCAGACCTGCGCGCCGTTCAGGCTCACGGAGCAGCCCTCCTTGCCCCAGTTGAAGGTGATCTGCACCCAGCCCTCAGTGCGGCCGATGCCGCTGGGCTTGCCCTCGGTGTTCACCCGGTCGACCTGGTACATCCAGTTCAGCTGCTTGCCGCCGCTGGGGCTCCAGGGTACGGTGTAGACGATCACCGTGTTGCCGCTGACGCCGTCGCCGCAGGTCACCGACCAGGCCTCGGTGGGGTCGCCGTTATCCATGCACCAGACCGAGAGCGAGCCGTGCGTGGGGTTCTCGGTCAGGTTGCGGCGCAGCGACCTGGCGCCCTTCTCGGCGGGCAGCAGTACCGACTTGCGCCCGCCCGGCGTGTGGTTGGCGGCGTCGGACAGCGTCAGGCCCGGCCCGACGGACGACCAGTTGCGGCCGAGGCCCGTGCCGTCTGCGTAGGCTTCGAACGTCTCCTTCACGGTGCGCGAGCCCTGCGCGGCAAGCGTCGCCGGGGCCACGAGGGCCGCCAGCAGCGTTGCGGCGAGGAGGAGCGGCTTCATCATCGGATGATCTCCCATCGGGACGCCTACTCCAGCCCCAGGGGCCGGGCCGACGTGCCCGTCAGATAGTCGAATGCGTACCAGAAGAGCGTGAAGGCCACGTGGCCCAGCACCACGCCGATGGCCACGTCCTTGCCCGCATCGTGCCACCGCTTGCCGCCATAGCGGAGCATGAGCACCTTCAGCAGGCCGCCCACGGTCATGGAGGCCCAGAGCGTCACCGAGGGGTAGCTCACGGCCATGACCATGCCCACGGGGTTCACCGGGAACCATAGCACGGCGCGGCGAAGCTGCTGCATGCCCACCAGCAGCGAGAGCCCGCCGGCCATCCAGCCCACGCGGGACCACTGGACGCCGGCCACAGACCCGGCCCGCCGCGCCAGTTTATCGAACCCCACTCCGGCCTGCGCCTTGGCCGACCAGACATCCAGGCACTGCAGCGCTCCGTACCGGTAGAAGACCAGCAGGTGTACGACGTAGGCGGCCGCCAGGGCCAGCGGGACCGCCGCCAGCATGGCCCCCAGCGCGCGCCGAGTGGGAGCGCGGCCCTCGTCGGCCAGCTTCATGCCCTGCAGCATGGCCGGAAGGATGGAGCCCCGCAGCTCGAATAGCACGCTGGGCATGACGAAGCTGATGAGCGCCGCGTCGGCTCCGTGCCGCGCGATGCCGAACCCGCCCAGCACATCCGACGGCAGGATGGGCGGCTGGATGAGGAAGAGGCCGATCTCGCAGACCACTCGGGTCAGCACCACGGCGAAGACGAGGTAGATGGCGATGGCGGCGCCCGCAGCCACGGCCGACATCCCCAGCGCCCGCATCCAGAGGAAGACGCAGCCCAGCGAGAACGCCAGCAGCAGCCCCGCCCGGCGGTCGGACCGCACAGTGCGGGCCTCGATGGGGCTCAGCGTCGCCTCGCGGGTGCGCTTGCCGCCCAGCCACGATGAGAGCATGGGCCAGAGCGCCGTGGCGGCGAAGCCGACATAGCCGCCGAAGCAGATGAGCGCCTGGTACTCCTTCCAGGCCCAGTAGTCCTGCTCCATCTCCATGGGCAGGCCCGCGCTCAGGGCGGCCACGTTCATCAGCCGGAAGAGCATGTGGAAGCCCACCAGCGAGAAGCAGACGTCGGAGCTGATGATGTAGCTGAGCCCCACCACCGCCGGCGAGAGGTTCACGATGGTGTCGCCCCAGGCGCTCCAGGGCGCCGCCAGGGGCGCGGGCAGCACCCAGCGCGACGCGATGATCGGGAACGTGGGGAACGAGTAGGGTAGCCCCTGCAGCAGGCCGAAGCCCGCGGCCAGCAGGAACCCGGCCTTCAGGCGGATGGCGGCGTCGCGCGGCTGTCCGCCGGTGAGGGCCAGCGGTATCTCCATGAGCGGGAAGCGGAGCCGCTCCTGCCGAGCCCAGCGGTCGTAGACCAGCAGGGAGACGGCCACGCTGGCCCCGTACATGGCGGCCAGCAGGAGGCTCCACGCCGCCACCGGGCTGAGCCAGGCGGCCCACGGCACCGCCATGCCGGGCCGAAGCCCCTCGAAGAACCAGCGGGCGCTCTCGCGGAGCCCCGGCGGCGCCAGCCAGCCCGGCGTGTGCGGATGGACCAGCGCGGCCAGCCGGTTGCTCTCGTTGGCGAAGTAGAAGGGATATGCCAGCGACGGCATGAAGGCGCTGTCGCCGCCCGCCCCGCCGATGAGTACGCCGATGGAGACCATGGCGAAGACGAGCAGTAGCTCGGCCCGGCATAGAGCGCGCCGGGGCCACAGCCGCCGCACCAGGGCGTTGGCGGCCAGGACCAGCGCATAGAGCGCGATGGCGCCGGGCGCGAGCTGATAGGCCCCGAGCTTCTTGAAGGGGTAGAGGTCCGAGTAGGAGGCCATGGCGGATCCCACGGCCGCCAGCGGCAAGGCGAGCAGGATCGCCCTTCCCATGCCCCCCGCCGTCCCCCGAGGCTCGGTCATTGCGCCGCTCCAATCCCGCCGCTACAGTGTAGCGGTAAGCCGGCCGGACGCCGGCCCACAGCATCAGGATACCGCCCGAACAGGGATGTCCGGTGGCTCACGCCGGGGGGTCCTTCCGCTTCGCGCCGGGGTATGAGGGTGCGGTGGCTCACGCCGGGGGGTCCTTCCGCTTCGCGTCAGGGCGACGGCAAGGGCGGCGCGGCGGCGGGACGGCCTTTGCCTTTGCCGTCATCCTGAGGCCGCCGACGGGCCGAAGGACCCCCCGTAGGCCGCCCGCCGCGTCCGGGGCCCCGCACGGCC
>CAJBBX010000014.1 GCA_903951425.1 uncultured Chthonomonas sp. | reverse complement strand
TCCGAATGAGGCTGCCGGAGCAGCTAAGAATCACCGAGGATGTAGTGTAGACTTCGCACAGACATCTGTCGCCTAGTTAAGATCACAGGACCACCGGATTCGGGGCCTAACTGCGGAAGCCGGGCTAGAACGGCAAGGGAGCTTGCCGCGCCTTCACCCGCAGTAGGGTGAGCGAGCGCGGCGCGAAGGTATGGGTGAACCTGGGACCGGAGACCTGCACGGTGGAGGTGCGCGGCGAGACCTTGAGCGGCGCTTCGAACGAGTTGTTGTCGGTGAGGTTGCCCGACGTAAGCGTCTCGACCCGCGCCGTGGAGCCCACGGGCGCGACGCCCTGCAGGTCGATGTCGGCGCGGAGGGGCTGGTCGCCGGTGTTGATCGCCTTGAGCAGCACCTCGCCGCGGACGTTGTCACGGCCGGCCACCGCGAAGAACCGGCCGAGGCTCGGCGCCGTCTCGTCGTGGATCAGCTTGCCGTCAAGGTAGCAGCGGATGCGCCGCCCGGCCAGTTCGATCCGGATGTCGTACCAGCGGCCGGTCTCGATGCGGCCCGGCACGCGCTTGCCCACGGGCGTCCGGTTGAACTCGATGCCGTGCTCCTTGTTCTCCCAGCCGCCGATGTTCCACCAGTACTGGTCCGCCCCCGCGTGGCCGAACGCGATGAGGAAGCCCTCGGCGCCGCCCAGCTTGCGGGCGCGTAGCGAGAGCGTGGTGTCGCTCCAGCCCTCATCTCCGGCGTAGGCGAAGCCGGTGCCCACGGCGGCCTGGCGGTAGGAGCCGTCCGCCACGGTCCACTGACCGCCCTCCTTGCGCCAGCTGTCGCCGGGCGCGGGCAACGGCAGTGCCGCGCCGCCACGCTCCACGCGGATATCGGCGAACTCGGCCGAGGTGTCCCAGGTGCCCAGGCCGATGCGGCCGCTGATGGGCTTCTCGTCGCCGGGAGTGTAGGCTACCTTCGTGGGAAGCGAAGCAGTGGGCACGTTCGTCCCCAGCATCTTCCAGAGGTGGTACGACGCGGTGCCGAAGACGCGGGTGCTGTCGTGGTAGATCATCCCGTGCCAGCCGCTACGCCCCTCAACGTGGGCCAGTAGCGGCGCGTAGCTCACCTGCTTCACCACGTCTCCGTTCCGCTCGCAGCCCAGCAGGAAGACGCCCTCGCCCAGGGCCGCCAGCAGGTTGCCCTTCAGATCGCCGCCCTCGCCGGAGGTCACGGCCACCTCGCCCAGGTAGGCCGGCGGGCGGTTGCGGTCGCGGTTGTCGTAGTGGTTGAACTGGCCCATGAACCACTGCGGCGAGTTGTAGTAGTGCTCGTCGTTCATGTCGAAGAGGGAGGGCGGCATGGCGTAGAAGGAGGTATCGGCCAGGCAGACCATCTTGGGGTCGGCCTTCTTCACGGCCTCGTGGACGATGCGGTAGCGCTCCTCGTATTCGGGGCCGGCGTTCTCGTTGCCGATCTCCATCATGCCCAGGCCGAAGGGCTTGGCGCGGCCCGCGGCGGCCCGGAGCGCGCCCCACTTACTGGTCGCAGGGCCGTTGGCGTACTGGATGATGTCCAGGAAGCCGTCGCGCACCCAGCCCATCTGGGCCATCGGCACGTTCTCCATCTGCCGGAAGATGCAGCTCTGGCCCACGAAGCCGACCCAGAGCGGCGCGGCGCGCAAATCCTCGCAGAACTGGAAGTACTCGTAGAGCCCCAGCCCGTGCGTGCGGCGGTAGCTCCAGGCGCCCCACTGCTCCTCGCGCTGCTCCGGCGGCCCCACGGTGAGCTTCCAGTTGTAGGCCGTCTCCACCGTGCCGCCCTCGACCACGCAGCCGCCGGGGAAGCGCACGAAGCCGGGCTTCAGGTCGGCGATCATCTGTGCGATGTCGGGCCGCAGGCCGTTGGGCCGCCCCTTCCAGGTGTCGCGCGGGAAGAGCGACACGAAGTCCAGCGCCACCGTGCCGGGCTTTGCGAGTGTGATCACGAGCCGGGCGGCGGCCTCGGCGCGCGTGCCCTTGAGAGCGGCCTTCCGCGCCGACCAACCGGCCCCGCCGCCTGCCAGCGTGGCGGTGGTGGAGCAGGCGCGGCCCGAGGCGTCCTCCAAGCGCACGGACAGGCCCGGCGAGGCTGCGCCCCGCAGGTAGAGCTTCAGGTCGTAGAGGGCGCCGGGCTTTACGCCCATGCCCCACCAGCCCGAGTTGGCCACGCCCACGCGGTCGCCGGCCAGCCGCTGCGCTGTGACCTCGAGGCAGTAGGGCGTCTTGGCGTTCAGGCCACCCGAGGTGAGGAGGCGCATGGAGCCCTCGGCCTGGCCCTGGCGCACGAGCGACCAGTTGGGCGCCTCGCCCTCGGCGAAACCGTAGCCCGCGTCATGCCCGCCCGCGTCCTTCCAGCGTCCGTCGCGAAGCGTGAAGCCCTCCGGCGGGCGGCTCTCCTCAAAGGCGCGGTTGGCCACCATCTCGGCATAGAGGCCGCCGTCGACGCCGTGGTTGATCTCCTCGGCGAAGATGCCGTACATGCGCGGGTTGAGCTTGATGCCCGGCGCCGCGGCATCGACGCGGATCGAGGCGGTCTGCGCCCTCAGCGAGGGGCTGCAAGCGAGCGCTCCGGCGCAGAGCGCGGCGGACAGGGCGAAACGGCTCAGCCTCATCATGCTGCCTCCTCGGCAATGCCCTCCGTGCGGGCGATGATCTCATCCTGGAGCGCCTTGCCGATGCTGGTGAAGTCGGCGCTGTAGCCCGCCACCCGGACCAGCAGGCCGCGATGCTCCTCGGGCCGCTCCTGTGCGGCGCGGAGCGTGGCGGCGTCTACCGAGTTGATCTGCAACTGGCTCCCGCCCATAGCCACAAAGGCGCGGACCAGGGCCTTCACCTTGGCGCGGCCCTCGGGGTCAGCCAGGTCGGAGGCCGGCAGACGGAGCGTGGAGACGTTGCCGGCGATCATCTTAGAGTGGTCCAGGGCGCATAGCGAGCGGATGGCGGCGGTGGGTCCGGCCTGGGTACAGCCCTGCGAACCGGCCAGGGAGTCGGCCAGCGTCTGGCCCTGCTTGCGGCCGTCCAGCGTGGCGCCCATGGCCGCGCCGTAGCCGATGTGCATGTTTTCGCCGCCGGCCAGGTGCCCCAGCACCAGCTTGGTTCGGAGGGCAGTGGAACGCCGCTCCAGGGCATCGGCCATCAGGTCGATGAGCCGCGCGGCGATCTGGTCGACCTCGTCGTCGCCCGTGCCGTAGCGCGGCCCCCGGCGCAGACGCGCGGTGAGGGCGGCGTCCCCGGCGTCCAGCCTGCCCAGGGCGTCGGTCAGCGCGCCGGGGCCCTGGCTCGCCATGCGGAGGGCGTTGCAGAGCATGTCGGCCGCGTTGGGCAGGCCGATGGCCTCCCAGTGGCCGTAGTAGGTCTCCGCGCCGCCGTGGGCCACGTCCTTGCACCGGTCGAGGCAGCAGGGCATGAGCAACGTGGCGGTGTAGCGGGTGTCGTTCACCTGGTCGTCGACCCACGTGTTGGCGTCGCGGCAGAGGTCGGCCACGCGCTCCACATGCTCGGTCACGGCGGACCAGAGCGCGTCGGGACCGGCGCCGGCGGAGGCCGCGTGGCGGATGGCCTCGTCGGTGAGCAGGGCCAGGTTGATCCACCCATTGGGCGCGCCCCAGTTGCCGCGGCCGGGCGAGACGACTTCGGTGCAGCCGCTGAGCGCGTAGTCTCGGGCGTGCTCCAGCGGCACGCCGATCCGCACGAGGCCCTCCACGATGGGCTTGTCGCCATAGAAGCTCGGCTCTGTGAGCCCCTCGCCCAGCATCTCCATGGCCTCGTCGAACAGGCCGTCGGGCGTGTCCGGCGTGCAGCGCAGGTAGACGGTGGGGCGCAGGAGCCGCACGGCTCGGATGGCCCGCAGGAAGAGCCGCGTCAGGTCGCTGCAGCCGTCGGTCCCGTCGGGCAGCAGGCCTCCCAGTGTCATCGTCTGGATGGAGCTGACGTTCACCACGCCCTCGACGATGTCGCCGTGGAGCTTGATGAGCAGGCACTCGATGAGCTCCTGCGCACGTGCCTCGGTGATGCGGCCTGCGGCCAGGTCGGCCTGGTAGAAGTCGTTCAGGTAGACGTCGATGCGGCCCGTGGCGTCGCCGGCGGCGAGGTAGGCGAACCAGAAGCTCTGCAGCGCTTCGTGCAGCGTCTCGGCCGGGGCTGCGGGCGCCTTCCGGCAGATGCGGGCGATCTCGCGTAGCTCGGCGGCGCGGGCATCGCTGATGGCCACGGCCTCCCCGGTGGCTCGGGCCTCCGTGCCCGAGTCTGCCAGCTTCTCGCAGGCGCTGGCATAGGTATCGGCGTGCTCCATCATCGCCTCATGGCCCAGGGCGAAGGCCTCGCAGAAGGCGCGCTCGTCGCCCTGCCGCTCCTCGGCCATGGTCCGGGCCTTGGCGGCCAGCGCTGCCGATCCGGTGCGGATGAAGCCCGCGTAGTCCACAACCTTGTGGTTGAAGGAGCCCTGCGGCGAGATGAGCCCGCGCCCGGCCGCCTCTGCCAGGTCGGGCCGATCCGGCGGCACGTTGCGGGCGAAGTGCTCGATGTACCAGGTGTAGCCCTCGGGGTACCAGCATCCGCCGGGAGGCCCCTCCTGGGCGCGAACGCGGGCGCCGACGATGAGCTCGCCCTCGCGGATGACGGGGGTCTGGCGCGGGTGGACATGGGCGAAGCCCCGGGCCTGGCGCAGGATCAGCGGCTCGTCCTCGGACGCCGCAGGACAGGCGGCCCCCAGGGCTTGCAGTTCAACGAAGGGGCCGTAGCAGTGGTCGATCACGTCGGCGGCCAGCCGCGCCGTGCGGGCGGTGGAGCCGCGGCCGCTGTCGGCGTGCGCGGGCGCCGCGGGTACGCAGGGGTTCTCGACGACTACAGGCATGCGCTTCTCCGGGTCACGGCGCCAGGCGGCGGTTGGCCTGGGCCAGTTCCTCAAGCATGGCGCCGCGGGGACCGCCGACGCCGAAGTTGAAACCATTATCGCCCGCGGGCGTGAAGTTCCACGCGGAGGCCAGGGCGCAGCCCGACGATAGGACGCGCTCCAACTGCGACCGGAAGGTGGCCATCACCTCCGGCGTCACACCCTGAATGCCGAACTCGCCAACGTAGAGCAGCTTACGCGATGTGCGCGAGGCCTGCATCGACGAGGCCAGCCGGTCGAAGTCGCCGGGCTCGTAGGCGTGCACGCAGAGCGTATCGATGGGGTCCGGGTTGTCGCCGATGAGCATCTCGCGGTACTGCTCAGGCGTGTCCGCCGTCCAGCTCAGTTCCTTCTTCTGGTGCCAGGCCGTGGGGCGCGGCATGCTGTTGCCGGAGATGATCATGCGCCGCTTGTCGTGGCGGCGGACCTCCAGCGCGAACTCGCGGCAGGCGGTGCGGATCATCTCATGGGTCAGGTCGTCGCGCTTCGATCGGCTCGCGGCGGTGCCCAGGTTGGCCCAGATCGGCGGCCGATGCTCCGAGGCGTTGGGCAGGTCGGCGGCCAGGCTGTACTCGTTGCCCAGCTCCCAGCCCCAGATGGCCGGCGACTTGGAGTAGCGCGTGACCAGCTCGCGGGTGTACCTCCGCATGAAGGCGATGGTCTTGCTCGACGGGTCGCCCCAGGCGTCCATGGGCTCGCCCACGAGGTCGGGGAAGGTGGCCATGTACCAGCAGATGGACGGGACCAGGCCCACGCGGCGCTGCTCGGCGGAGCGCACCACACGGTCCAGAAGGGCGAAGTACTCCTCCGGCTTCTCGCGGTAGAGCTTCCAGTCCACGGGCCAGAAGCCGCCGCAGTTGAAGCGCACGAAGGGGATGCCGCGCTTGGCCAACTCGGCAAAGCCCTGCTCATATCCCGTGTCGCCGGGCTCGGTCAGGGTCTTGTAGAAGCAGTCGAAGTAGTTGACGCCCACGGCGCGATAGGGCTTGCCGTAGCGCACCAGCTCGCCCTTGCGGACGACGGGGTAGGACCACGGAGCGGCCGGCGGCGCCCCACGAGCGCTTTCGGTGGCTCGGGCCTCCGCGCCCGAGTCCCCAGGACCCAGCGCGGCGCAAGCCACCAGCGCGGCGGCCATCATCCACATAGCGGCCTCCCTCTGGCCCTACGGCTTCTTCACGTAGAGCAGCATGCCCTGGCCGGGCGCCAGCCAGTTGTTCTCGCCGCCCCAGCCGTTGTGCGCGCCCGTGAAGCAGTTCACCTGGGTGATGGGCCCCGGCTGCTTGAACTTCACCGAGAAGGCCGTGCTGCGATGGAGGTCCTTGTTCACCACCAGCACGTACGGCGTGCCCTGGGAGTCCTCGAACTCGCCAACCACGAACTCGCCGCCGGTCAGCTCGGCCACGTGCTTCGACGTGGCGATGCCGGTGCAGCCCTTCGGCACGGTGGGGTGGTGGAAGACGTTGACGCTCTTCAGCTTGATGTAGGTCGGACCCACGCGGTGGATCTGGTTGTTGACGTTGCGCAGCAGGTCCCAGGTGGCCGTCTTGTTGCCGAACTGGTCGATGGGCGCGAGCCGGTAGTTGCCCACCTCGGGCGCCGTGTAGGTGAAGTAGGAGAGCCCCCGGGCGCCGTAGGCCAGCGTCGTGTAGGCCTGGAACTGCAGGCCGCCCAGGGAGGGCTCGGCGTAGTGGAAGTGGCTGTTGGCCAGCACGATGTTCCAGAAGGGGATGCCCGCCGCCAGCGAGGCCTTGCGGGCCGCCTCCAGGTTCTGGAAGTAGCCGTCGCGCAGCGTTCCGTCGTCCATTAGGGCGTAGTGGTCGTAGCTGAGGAAGGGCGCCTTCGTGGTCTCGATGAACTTCGCCAGGTACTCGTCGTAGGTCGCCGCGCCCATCTGGGCCGGCGAGGCGTAGTTCGGGAAGAGGTTGATGTACGGGATGAGCCCCGGCAACGCCTTCTTCACGGCCGCGCTCCACTTCGCGAGGCCGGGATAGACCGCCGAACTGGGCTCGTCGCGCAGGTAGACGCCGAAGACCTCGGAGCGGCCCCTGACCTTGGCGGCCACGGCCTCCACGCGCTTGCCGATCTCCTCGGCGGAGAGGGCGCACTCGGCGTCGCCGGCGTGGATGGATGCGTCAAAGACCAGGCACTTCAGCCCGGCGGCCTTCACGGCGTCCAGGTCCTTCACATCGACGAGCCCGGCCATGTTCATACCGCAGGCCCGGATCTCCTTCATATACTCAACGCTACCCTTGGCCCAGCTCCAGGGCAGGATGACGAACTCCTCGGGCTTGAGCATGGGGACCTCCGAAGTCTGCGCGGGCAGTCGCGCGGCGAAAAGCGAGAGCGCCGCCAGTGCGGCGATGCGTAACGTGGCGTGCATGGTGACCTCCGACGGCGTCAGTGCTTCGGCTAGGTTCGCCTTCCCGGCGCCCGCTTCCTGCACGAACCGGGCCTGGAACCGCCCGAAGGGCATTTGCGCACCGGGTGCCTGCCTCTCATCTACGGGGCTGGTGCTATGCTAGAGGTAGGTTGGATCGTGACCGGTTGCGGGGGGCCTTCACCGAACCGGCATGGCCGGGCATGCCGTCGCTTCAGGCGGATGCCCTGCGACCCGTGCTGATATTGCTTGCCTGCACTGGCTCACCCACGGCAAGGCGCGCCGCCGCGCGGCGTGGCTCGCTGCACCGATGTTTGACGAGGTGGCCATGATGGTGGCGGACAAGCAGAGCCTTCGTGTCGTCGTTTGCGGCTCGGTCCCCGCGGACGACCCCCTGCGGCAGCTCTCCGATGCCCTGCCGGGATGGGCCGTGCGTTGCGATGCCGAGCCCCCTTCGGACGCCGCGGTCGCCTGCGTCTGGATCACCCGCGATGCGACCCCGGAACAGGTGCACTGCGCCGACGTCGATGCCCGTCTCACGGCCGGCGCGTCTCCGCTCATCATCGTCGCCGACGCGGGTTTAGCCGTCGAGGAGGCCGCCCCGCGGCTCGCCGAAGCCGCCACGGCCGTCCTGCGCACTCCGCTCGACCGCCTGGCCGTCCGCACTCTGTTCCGGGGCATCGCCCGCGCCCGACTCCGGCCCGATGGAGACGCGGTCTCCGCTGAGCTGCAGCGCGTCTCGGCCGAGCTTGCCCGCGCCGAGCACGCCGTAGACAACATGGTCGATGCGGCCTACTGGGCCACCTTCGACGGCCGCATCGCCTATGCCAACCGCGCCGTCTGCGCCATGCTGGGGTATGCGCCTGAGGAAGTGGAGGCGCTGAGCGTGTTCGATATCATGGGTCCGGACGAGTTCGAGCGGTGGCCGGAGATATGGGATGCCATGCGATCGGGCCTTCCCATTGTGATGGAGGGCAGCCACCGCACCAAGTCGGGCGCGATGATCCCCGTCGAGGTCCGGGCAAGCCTGATGACCTACGAAGGCGTGGAATACGGCTACGCATTCGTCCGAGACATCACCCAGCGCAAGGAGGCTGAGGCCACCCTGGCGGACAGCCATGCGCGGTTCCGCGCACTTAGCGAGGAAGCGTCGTGGGGTGTCCTGGTGGCATACGATGGTCGGCTGACCTACGTCAACCAGGCGCTGGCCACGATGGCGGGACGCTTGCGCACGGAGCTGATCGGCGCGTCGGCCATGGACCTGGTCTACCCCGAGGACCGGGCCGTCGTCCAGGCGCATGTGGCAAGCGCCGTTGCCGGCGACACAAGCCCCATGCGGTACCGGGTACGCGGACTGCGAGGCGACGGCGAGCTGCGGCACTTTGAGGTGGTCGGCGTGACGACCTCGCTCAGCGGGGAGCGCACCTTCATCGGCACCCTGACCGATATCACCGATCGCCTCCAATCGGAGCGCAAGCTGGATCAGTTGAACAGGGCCCTGCGCTGCATCGGCGCCTGCCGCAGCGCCGTGGCGCACGCGCCGGACGAGCCGACGATGCTGGCCGAGGTCTGTCGCGCCATCGTCGATGTCGGCGGACACAGGCTGGCGTGGGTCGGGTTCGCCGAGGATGATGCCGAACGGACCGTGCGACCGGTCGCTTGGACAGGCAACAAAGACCGCCACTGGTCAGGCGGACAGATTGTGTGGAGCGATACGCCTCGCGGGTGCGGCCCCACGGGCACGGCGATCCGAACGGGCGAAACCGTGGTGATCGGCTCGTACGCAGACGATCCACGGCTCGGGCTCTGGCGCGAGGAGGGCCTCCGCCGGGGCTTTAGGTCGAGCATCGCTCTGCCGCTCCGCACCGACACCGGCGTCATCGGGGCCATGACCATCTACTCGGATCGCGATGGGGCGTTCGACGTCGAAGAAGCGCAACTGCTCGAGGAGATGGTCGAGGACATCGGCGTCGGCATCACCATGGCGCGGGCGAGGGTCGCACGGGACCAGGCCGAGGGACGCCTGCGCACCCTGGGCGACAACCTGCCCGGCGGCGTGCTCTACCAGTTGCACGCCGAGCCCGGCGCACTGGCGCGCGTGATCTACGTCAGCGCCGGAGTGGCGGACCTCTTCGGCGTGTCTGTCGAAGAGGCAGGACGGTCGCCGGAAGCGCTGATGCGGTACGTCTCAGCCGAAGACCGGGAGCTGATGGTGGCGGCCCTCGCCCGAAGCGCCCGCGAACTGACCGTTGCCGAGGTCGAGATCCGCTGGCACGCGCCGGGCGGCGAGGCGCAGTGGCGGCACATGCGGGCCATGCCGCGCCGCCAGGAGGACGGCTCGACGACCTGGGACGGCGTGATCCTCGACATCACGGAATCCAAACGGACACAAGAGGCCGCCCTGGTGGCGCGGGCCAAGCTGGAGGCCGCACTCGAGAGCCTGGGCGATGCCCTCTTCATGACGGACACCGAGGGGACCATCGTCGACTTCAACTCGGCCTTCGCCACGTTCCACCGCTTCAGCACGAAGGCCGAGTGCCCGACCACACTCGAGGGATGGCGGCATGCAATCGATATCCTCGGCGCTGACGGCGTGCCGCTGCGCCAGGAGGAGTGGGTGGTGCCCCGGGCCCTGCGCGGCGAGGCCGGCGCAGGCGTCGAGTACACGCTTTGCCGTCGTGACACCGGCGAGACCTGGATCGGTAGCTACAGCTTCGCGCCGATATGCGGCGCCGGCGGGGCCATCGTGGGCTCGGTCGTCCTCGTGCGCGACATAACCGAGGAGAAACTCGCCGATCGACGGCTGCATGAAGCGGAGCAACGGCGCGACATGGCCCTCGACGCCGGCCAGATGGGGACCTGGGACTGGGACCTCGTCTCATCGCGGATCACCTGGTCCAGCGCGCACAGCGCCCTGATCGGATTGGACAGGTCTGTTCAGGGGGGTAGTCCTGAGGAGTTCATTGCTCGCGTCCATCCGGACGATCTCGCCGCCCTTCTTCAGGTTGGCGAGATCTCAAAGGCCGATCGTGTCCCGTTCCGCACCGAGTACCGAACCATCTGGCCCGACGGTACTGTGCGGTGGCTCACCAGCCAGGGGCGGCACGAGTACGACGCGGCCGGCAACGCCACACGCCTCCACGGCGTCGCTTTCGACATCACAGACCGGCGAACCGCCGAGGATCGCCTCCGCCGCCTGAGCGAGATGCAGGCGAGCCTGCTGGGGTCCGGCTCGCTGGACGACAAGCTCGACACGGTGGCCAGGGGCATCGTCTCCATCTTCGGCGCCGACCTGGCACGGATATGGCTGATGCGCCCCGGCGACCGGTGCCTCAAGGGTTGCTTCCACGCTACCACCGATGTGGTGGCGCATCAGTGCCCTGACCGCGCCAGATGCTTGCACATGGTTGCCAGCGCCGGCCGCTACACGAACCTGGACGGGCCGCTCCGAAGCCGGATCCCACGTGGCGCCTACAAGGTCGGCGCCGTGGCGTGCGGCGTTGTGGACGGCTTCCTGACCAACGACATTGCCAACGATCCACTCATCTCCGACCACCAGTGGGCACGGGACTCGGGGCTCGTGGCGTCGGCGGTCTGCCCGCTTAAGCCTCACGAAGGCGAGGCTCTGGGAGCCATGGCGGTTTTCTGGCGCCGCGCGGTATCGTCCGAAGAGGAGGCGCTGCTGCACGGCATCGGCACCCTCGTCGTTCGCCTGGCTCAGACAGAGCAGGCAGAGGAAGCCCTGCGCGAGAGCCGGGAACAGCTTCTACAGGCGCAGCGGATGGAGTCCGTCGGAACACTGGCTGGCGGCATCGCGCACGACTTCAACAACCTGCTCATGGGCATGATCGGCTACTTGGACCTCTGCGGCGACCAGATCGATGCCCTCCATCCGGCTCGGGAGTACCTGACCGAGGCCATGGCCCAGGCACACCGCTCTGCCGACTTGACGCGCCGCCTCCTGGCCTTCGCCCGCAAGGAAGCCATCGCCCCACGCGTCATCGACCTGAACGACACCGTGGACCATATGCTCAAGATGCTGCGGCGCGTGGTGGGTGAGGACATCGACCTCACATGGAAGCCGTCCGCCGATCCATGCATCATCCGAATGGACCCATCGCAGATCGACCAGATCCTGGCGAACCTGACGATCAACGCGCGCGACGCCATCGAAGGCGTCGGAGCCATCTCCATCTCCACGGGTCAGGTCGAGGTCACCGAGGAGAACTCGGCCGCGTACGCCTACGCGGCGCCGGGCGCGTACTCGGTACTGACCGTCGCCGATACCGGCTGCGGCATGGACGAGGCCACTGCGAGCCGAATCTTCGAGCCCTTCTTCACCACCAAGGCGATCGGGCAAGGGACGGGCCTCGGACTGGCGACGGTGTATGGCATTGTCACGCAGAACGAGGGAACGATCGCCGTGGAGAGCCGGCCGGGCTCCGGCAGCACGTTCCGCCTCTGCCTGCCGAGGGATTCCGGGCAGCCGACGAGCATCCAGCCCCCGACGACCGAAGAGCCCAGCGGCGGCGGCGAGACCATCCTACTGGCCGACGATGAGAAGTCCGTCCGTGTTACGACCCGCGCCTTCCTCAAGGCGGCCGGCTATACCGTCCTCGTGGCAGCCGACCCTGCGGAAGCCCTGGGCCTGGCCGCCGAGCACGATGGGCAGATAGACCTGCTGTTGACCGACATGGTTATGCCAGGCATGAACGGCGTCGACCTGGCCCATGAGTTGACCCGGACCCATCCCGACGTGAGAGTGCTGTACATGTCCGGCTACACCGCCGACACCATCGCCAACAAGGGTGCGTGGGACGCGAGCATCGACCTGCTCACCAAGCCCTTCGGCAAGGCAGTCCTGCTGCAGAAGGTCCGGGAGGTCCTGGACCGGGAGCAGGGCGTATGATGTGGAGGGCCTGGACCGGTGGCCGTCGAACTTAGCGGCATGATCGCTTTCATTGCCTGTGCGCTGACCATGGCCGCGCCGGAACCGCTCGTGCTGGACCTCCGCCCGGACCTCCCCGCCATCGCCGCGCCCCATGTGCCCGCGCTCTGGGAGGGTGTGCCCGACGGCGACGCGACACCCGGCGCCGGGGAGATAGCGCCCGAAACCGCCTACCGTTGGCTCTGCGAGCCCGGCGGCTCCGTTGCGCTTCGGGTCTCCGTCGACGCTCGATCGGGGTGCGACCGCGCCGTGCTTACCGTGTGGGACTGGCACAACCGGCCCGTGCGCCAGGCGGGGCTCGAGGTCCCGTCGGAGCGGCGCATCATGGCCCGGACGGCGGGCAAGGGCGCGTACCTGCTGACGCTGGACGGTTTCGCCGGCGAAACGTGCCGGTGGCGGCGGGTTCGTAGCGTGGCCGCCTGCGCCGACAACGCGGGCAAGCGGGCGGCCTGGGCTTCATCGAAGTTCCAAGTCGGCATCTGCACCTTCCCCGGCCGTCAGAGCTGGCCGAACGACTTCGGGCCCGCATACCCGCCCGGCCTCACGCCGGAGCAGTCGTGGCGCCTCGATGCCGAGATGACGGCGCGCACGGGCATCCAGCTTGTCCGGCCCGATATTCCGCTGGCCGGCGAGGAAGGCGCGAACGCCTGGCTCGACACCACACTGCTCGACGCCTACACGGCCGAGTGCGCGAAGAACGGCATCAAGCTGGACCTGCAGATCGGCGCTCCGCCGCCCGTGCTGGCGAAGTACGCCGCTGTCACCGACCCATCGTGGCGCTACCCGCGGGCCGAGGAACCCTACCGGCGCTACGTGCGGGCGCTGGTGGCGCGATATGGCCGCTACGCGCGGTTCATCGAGATCTGGAACGAGCCCGATAACCTCGACTTCTGGCGCGGCACGCCCGAGGAGTTCGTCACCCAGCACCGATGGGCCTGGGAGGAGATCCGGTCCGCAGGATGCAAGCTCCCGGTAGCGCCCGGCGGCTACTGCATGATGAAGCCCGATTGGACGCCGACCATGGCCGGGCCTATCGGAAAGATGACCGACTGGCTCACGTACCACTCCCACGGCGACCTGGCTGCGTTGCGTAAGATGCTGGCCGACATTCGCCGCGTAACCGCCGAGGCCGGGGCGGCCAAGCGCGACGTTGTGAACACGGAGATGGGATGGGCCTGCTGGCGGCTCGACATGGAGCGGATGCAGGCCGCCACCGCCATGCAGAAGCTCCTCGAGTGCTGGGCCGAAGGGCACAGGGCGGCGTTGCTCTACTGCGCCCGCGATGTGGGCGGCCCCCGCATGCGCAAGGACCCGGACTGGGGCTTCATCGACTACACGTTCTGCCCGCGCTTCGCCTACGCGGCGCTCTGCGGCTTCATCGAGACCTTCGCCGGCGCACGGTTCGACCGCGCGCTGCTGAAGGAGGCCGAGGTGACCAGCTATGCGTTCCGGCGGGGCGGCGAGACGCTGGTGACCCTCAGCACACCGGTCAACCCCGTGCAGGTGGAGTTGACCGGCCAGTGGCGCTCCGCAGTCCTGATAGATGCCATGGGCAACCGGACGCCGCTGGCATCGCGCGGGCCATTGAAGCTGGAGGCAGGCGCCTATCCCGTAGCGGTCGTGCTGCAGGCCGCAAGGGCGCTACACGTGCGGAGGGCCGGCGCCGCCTAGTCTGCCGCGTAGCGGAGGAGTTCCTCGGGCGATTGCGCGTCCTTGATGGCGTCTGTGATCTGCTGGAGCGCCTCGACGTTGGTGACGCGCCGGATGTGGTCCATCAACCCCAGCGCCTTCTCGCCGAACCGCAGGTCG